>CP051187.1:0-619166 GCA_038087035.1 Gloeotrichia echinulata CP02
ATGGAAATTCCCATAGACAGTTTATGGATTCAAGTACTACAGCGCTTACAATTAGAACTATCTCGTCCCACCTTTGAAACTTGGATCAAAACTGCTAATGCAGAGCGGTTAGAAAATAACTGCTTAGTCATCTGCACTCCTAACCCTTTTGCTCGTAATTGGTTACAGAAATATTACATCAACACGATAGCCAATGTGGTTCAAGATATTCTTGGGTATCCCGTCGAAATTTACATTACCGTTGCTCAAGGTGAGGAAGTTTCTAATTTGAATGAAGGGGAAGTTACTTGGGAATTACCAGCCCAAAATAGTCTGGCTGAAACTCCACCCAAAAATAAACAAAAAACTAGTGAATTAAATTCTAAATATGTCTTCTCGCGATTTGTAGTTGGCGCCAATAATCGGATGGCTCACGCTGCATCCTTAGCAGTCGCAGAATATCCAGGTAGAGAATTTAATCCCTTATTTTTATGCGGTGGCGTCGGTTTAGGTAAAACCCATCTTATGCAGGCGATTGGTCATTATCGTTGGGAAATTTGTCATGATTGTAAAATATTTTATGTTTCAACTGAGCAGTTTACTAATGATTTAATTACAGCCATCCGTCAGGATAGTATGCAAAGTTTCCGCGAGCATTATCGCGCCGCAGATGTTTTATTAGTAGATGATATTCAGTTTATCGAGGGTAAGGAGTACACCCAAGAAGAATTTTTTCATACTTTTAACAGTTTACATGAAGCAGGCAAACAAGTGGTCATCGCTTCAGACCGTCCTCCCAACCAGATTCCTCGGCTACAAGAACGTCTTTGTTCCCGGTTTTCTATGGGGCTAATTGCTGATATTCAAACTCCAGATTTAGAAACAAGAATGGCAATTTTACAGAAAAAAGCCGAATACGAAAATATCCGACTTTCCCGTGATGTAATTGAATATATTGCTTCTAACTACACTTCCAATATTCGCGAATTAGAAGGAGCTTTAATTCGGGCACTTGCCTATATTTCTATTTGGGGTTTACCCATGACTGTAGAAAGTATCACACCAATTTTAGAAACTCCAAATGAGAAAGTAGCAGCTACCCCAGAAATAATTTTGACAGTCGTTGCTGATAACTTTGATGTCTCCATCGAAGACCTTAAAAGCAACTCACGACGACGAGAAATTAGCTGGGCACGGCAAATAGGTATGTATCTAATGCGTCAACATACATCCCTGAGTTTGCCGAGAATTGGTGAAGAATTTGGCGGTAAAGATCATACAACGGTGATCTACAGCTGTGATAAAATCACCCAAATGAAAGAAAGCGATCGCGCTTTAGCTCAAACCCTACGTCAACTGAGCGATCGCATCAATATGAATAGTCGCTCTCAAAAATCATCTTGATCAGGACTTAGGTAATAGGCAACAAATCTTTCTCTATGCCCTATTCCCTATTCCCTATGCCCCAATACAGTTCAGTTAGACTCCAATGGTATACAGTGTAGGGGCACGGCATCCAAAATCTTTTCTTCTAATGACAATTTTATTCATGCCGTGCCCCTACGACAATTTTCCTTAACTGAACTGTATTGCCCTATTCCCTATGCCCTATGCCCTAATATTAAGTCAAATATAAAACTTGATTAAACTTTAAATACCTTGTGGAAAATTAGTAAAAATCTGTGGAAAACTTCAAATAAGTATAATTACCCTGTGGAAAAACCCTCTAGTTTTTCCACAAGTTTTCCACAGGAACTCACGTCTTAAACCATCGACCAAACAGAAAGCTGATAAGTTTTCCACAATTTCCACAGATTAGGAGGCGCGGAGTTAGGAGTGAGCAGTTGAACAACAAGGTGGTACAATATTCTTTCACAAAGGTAATAGAGGCAGAAGCCCTGAGATTCTGATCTCAGGGAAGCGCCACAGCTGGATTTAATCGTCAGGAACCTCAGCCTAAAGGCATGAGGCTTGTAAGAGAAATCAAGCAAGCCGTCCTGACCAGCCTACGTCTTAATTGACTACGTTTTTTGAGTCACGACACCGGAGAATGCGTTGCTAGTTCCTCGCTCTGTCACTAGTGGTTAAACAGTTCTAAGATGAAATTAGTTTGCGCCCAAAGCGATCTCAGTACAAATCTCTCACTCGTCAGCCGTGCAGTACCGTCAAGACCGACACATCCAGTGCTGGCTAATGTGCTGCTACAAGCGGATGCACAAACTAACCAGGTCAGCTTAACAGCCTTTGATCTCAGCTTGGGTATCCGCACCAGTTTTAATGCTGAGGTATGGGAAGGGGGAGCGATCGCCCTTCCTGCTAAACTACTTGTAGATATCACTTCTCGGCTGCCAGAGGGAGAAATTACCCTAGATGATGAATCAGCCGCCGAAACCTCCACAGGTGTTAGCGGAGCGTCACGCAGTGAAGGTTTAATTGTCACCCTCACACCCAAAAGTGGATATTATCAAGTACGCGCAATGGGGCCAGAAGAGTTTCCTGAACTACCGGTGATCGAAAATTCAGAAGCACTTCAGCTGACAACCGCAGCCTTAATAGAAGGATTACGAGGTTCATTATTTGCTACCAGCAGTGATGAAACTAAACAGGTATTGACAGGAGTACATTTAACTGTTAAAGACGACAGCTTGGAATTTGCTGCTACCGATGGACATCGTTTAGCAGTCGTGGAAACAACTAACGAACGCCCTATGGGTGGAAGTGGTCAACTAGAAGTCACAGTACCCAGCAAAGCCTTACGGGAACTAGAGCGGATGTTAGCTCATCATTCCTCCTCAGAAGAACCTGTGGCTTTATCTTTTGATCAAGGTCAAGTAATATTTGCTTGGCAAAATCAACGCTTGACTAGCCGCACTTTAGAAGGACAATATCCTGCTTATCGCCAACTGATTCCGCGTCAATTTGAGCGACAAGTCACAATTGATCGGCGACAATTTTTAAGCACTTTGGAGCGAATAGCTGTACTAGCCGATCAAAAGAATAATATTGTTAAAGTTAGCATTGACAATGCAGTCCAGGAAATTACCTTATCTTGTGAAGCTCAAGAAATGGGTAGCGGTAGAGAGTCAATGTCTGCCCAAATATCAGGAGAAAATATAGATATAGCCTTTAATGTCAAATATTTGATGGAAGGCTTAAAAGCTTTACCCTCCCCAGAAATTCAAATGCATCTTAATCAAAGCCTTACCCCAGTCATTTTTACACCACTAGGTGGGTTAAAGATGACCTATTTAGCTATGCCGGTACAACTCAGAAATTAGTGTTTCAGTCGTCTTGTTGGGTTAACGCAAAGCCTTAACCAATCATAAGATCAAGATTTTGCAAATCAATCAATGCTGACACCGGGGGCAAAAATGACTAGATCGCCCCCCTAACTTAATTCGCCCAATCACATTACCACAAACCCGGCAGGGTTGACCAGCGCGGTTGTATACCCAAGCAACACCACCATAATTACCATTAACGCCCTTGACATTGAGGAAATTACTAAAAGTAGTACCACCAGCCTCAATACTGGTTTCTAAGACTTGAATAATTGCAGTTCGCAAACCTTCAATTTGCGATCGCCCTAAATTTGTACAGAGGGTTTCTGGTAACACTCTACTTTTGAACAATGCTTCATCCGCATATATATTACCTAATCCCGCCACCACAGACTGATCCAGCAGTGCTGTCTTGATGGGACGGCGGCGATTTTGCAGTTTTAAAGCCAAATAATCCACTGTGAATTCTGGTGAAAATGGGTCTTGCGCGAGTTTTGCTAAACCTGTGATGATACTTTCCACAGCCATACCAGGGGGAACCAACCACATTTGACCGAAAGTCCGCTGGTCAACAAAGCGCAATTCCTGCTCATCCCCAAAGAATAATCTTACCCGCGTGTGTTTGTGTAATGGTTCATCTCGATGTAGCCACAGTAGTTGACCAGTCATTCGCAGATGGACCCCAAGCCAAGAGAAGGGGGTGAATTTTGAATTTTGCATCCCCCCAGATGGGGTAAGTTCTGCGAGGAGATATTTACCGCGACGGTGCCAAGTAGTGATAGCACTCCCTTGAATTTGATGAACAAACTCGGCGACAGAAACCGGGTAGGCGATGGTACGTTCAAGTAACACATCCCCTCCCGTAATTTCCAGGTTTTGGGTCAATTGATTTAGACCCCGCCGGACTGTTTCTACTTCAGGCAATTCAGGCATTCAGACTGATTAAGCAAGCAATTGGATATTTTTGGGAATGTCAGCAAAAGAGATGAGGAAGTCAGGAGATTCGGAGAACTATTTCTCCACCATCCGCCCATAACTCCATCATCTCATTAAATCAGTTATCAGTTATCAGTTATCAGTTATCAGTCCTGACGGCGTATAGTGGGGGATTTAGACCCGCCACCAACGCCTTCCACCTTCTTTGTGTGGTGTTTCGCCAGGGATTTAACTGATAACTGTTTACTGATAACTGTTCACTGTTAAACAATCCCCTGGCCACTTAATTGCTTAACCTTTTTTGGGTTTAGCAGGTGGTGGTGCCACCTCTAGTAA
Organism: Gloeotrichia echinulata CP02; assembly: GCA_038087035.1. Lineage (NCBI taxonomy): Bacteria > Bacillati > Cyanobacteriota > Cyanophyceae > Nostocales > Gloeotrichiaceae > Gloeotrichia > Gloeotrichia echinulata. The sequence goes on from CP051187.1 coordinate 4,533, forward strand.
TTCATCTACAGCAAAGTTATTAGTGTTAATGCCTGAGTAATTTACTTTCTCAAAGCGGACAATTACTGGATACTTGATACCGCTTTGGTCAACAGTTGCCACGGTTCCTACATCCCGATACCAGTAGGATTCCGGACGGAGAACACGTACTTTAGAACCACGTTGAACCATGAGTTTTCCCCTTTTAGTTATCAATTGCCAATTTCTAAGGCTAATAGTTCTAACTTTACAGCCTCAAGGACTCACCTAGAAGCTTTGTTAAGTTATTTGACAGTTGACACTTGACAGTTGATGGTACACAGTTGATGGTTGTCATTCATTATTGGTCTTCATCGCCCCTCTCCCATTCCCCGTCTTTCCAATATCAATAGGACTTACGCACTCGTGATGAAAAATCACGCCTTTGGGTTGGGAATGGGGCATAGGGCGGGAAAAATTAACCTATGCCCTATGCCCCATGCCCCATGCCCCATGCCCTATGCCCGATCTCCACAAATAGCCTCGCCGCGTAAGTCCTGATCACGTTCCGAAAGTAAAATGGTATCAAACCCACCTTGACAAAAATCACATGATAGATTACCTTCGTTCGCAAACACTAATATAAGAGAAGCTCATGCTTTGGTAAGTACAAAGACACTACCTTCGTTACCTCTGCCAATCCGCATATCGCTATCTATATAAGTGATATCCAACCAGCCTGGTTGGCGATCGCTGTTAATGGCAGCATCAATCCCGGTAAATTTTTTACCAGCTTCGATTTGTTGGATGAAACTTTCTGGAGAATTGTAGCCTAGTAGGCGTTGCAAACCGATAATAGAGCGTTTAAATTTTACTAGGACGCGACGGTCGGAAACTGGCTCAAAGTTGGCAGCAACGCTGACTAATGCTTCCAGATAAGGTAAGCCATAAATCTCAGCGATATTGTAAACCGTGGTAGTTTCTACCCGAATGCACTGGTAAATTTGGCCCAGTTTGCCAAAAGGTAGCCGATCTAGGTTTAACAAGGCCTTGCTTGTGGTGTATATTAGTCGCCAATCACCATTGAGCAAGTTTGTAGCTTCCAGGGGACGAGGTGTAGGGTTGAAGTCTTCTAAATTGGCGATCGCTGCTAAAATAGCCTGTTTCTGGGCTGCACTAGCCAGTAAACCACGATTTTTACCAGCGATTGCTTCAATCAGAGCCGCTTTTCCAATCATTGCTTGTCACCTCAAAAACTATCTGTTTCAAACTCACTATCAACCGATATAAATGCCATATGTATATGGACATACAACTAACGAAGAATCCCTTGCAACCTGCCATCGGGCGATTAAATAAAAAGTTTTGTCCAAATGCGGATTTTAGATCTAAAGAGTTGAATGAATAACTAAATTATCTCGTATCGAGTGATAGACTCTTAATGTCTAGTTACATAAACATTTAGTGCGTGCGTCGATATGTTGAATTCACCGTTACGTGAAGAACCCCGCAACCAGCGAGCTGCCGTTATTCCTTTAAAGCAGGAGTCCTCACTGTTGGACTGGCTCAAATCTAACGGACGTCTGATAGCGCGTGACGTTCACGAACCAGATTTTCAGGATGAAGAAGAAGAAATATCAGAATTTCTGGGTGGAGATGACGGTATAGCTGATTATGACCTTGATGATGACGACGATATCACTATCAGCGAAGTTTAGCCTGTTCAGTCAGGGGACTTGGTGGATATTGTCCCTGTAGTTCAGTTGTTGTAAGTGTGGAGTGAAGGGAAATTTCTGTGGACGCTAAATTATCTCCTGACCAAGGGTTAAATTTTTCTGGGATTGGGCTAGCCTCTTGCTTGGCCAGTGGATTGACTGTGGGCGCGTTAGTTTTGGATTCGATAGGCCATAGATTACCTTGGCAAGCTACATCCCTCACTCTGCCATTATTATTGGGGGCTATCAGTTCAGCACTTATGGGTTATTTGGTTATCCCCAAGCTGCAAGAACTTAAAGCTGGGCAAATAATCCGTGAGGATGGACCCCAAGCCCATTTGAAAAAGGCAGGTACACCAACTATGGGGGGTATATTTTTTATCCCTGTAGCGGTGGTTCTTGCCTGTGTACTCTCTAATTGGACTACGGAAGTAGTTGCTGTTTGTGCTTTGACACTCAGCTACGGATTGGTCGGCTGGCTCGATGATTGGCAAATTTTACGCCGTAAGTCGAATAAAGGGATCTCTCCCCGGATGAAACTGGCTTTGCAAATCACTTTTGCAGCAATGTTTTGTCTGTGGCTGATGTTTAATCAACCTTCTAATATTACAAATATTGCTTTGCCCTTGTTGGGTTTTTCATTACCATTAGGGTTTCTATTCTGGCCTTTGGCTGGCTTTGTCCTTGTGGCTGAGAGTAATGCGACTAATTTAACTGATGGCATTGATGGTTTAGCAGGCGGAACGGTGGCGATCGCTTTATTGGCACTTGGTGCCGTGATTGCACCCACTGCGCCCGGTTTAATGGTTTTCTGTGCTGCTTTAAGTGGTAGTTGCTTAGGGTTTGTGGCACATAACCGTAACCCAGCCCGTGTGTTCATGGGTGATACTGGTTCTTTAGCATTGGGTGGTGCTTTAGCGGCTGTAGCCCTGTTGACTAATAGCTTAGTAGTGCTGTTTATCCTCAGCGGTATCTTCTTCGTAGAAACCCTTTCAGTGATGGCACAGGTAAGTTATTACAAAGCCACCAAGGGTCCCGATGGCAAAGGTAAGCGCCTCTTTAAAATGGCACCCCTACACCATCATCTGGAACTCACTGGCTGGTCAGAATTGCAAGTGGTTGGAGTATTTTATATAATCGCTGCTATTTTGGCTGCAACTTGTATAGCTATCAATTAATTCTGATATTTGTCAGTAATAATTGATACATTAACAACTCCCATTAGATGTGGGAGTTGTTTTTTTTATGAGCATTTGTTCAACAAACAAGGTAAACTAAAACACATCTGGAGGGATTGGGGATTGGGGATTGGGGATTGGGGATTGGGGACTGGGGAGTTATCAAATCCCCGACTTCTTCACCTTATACCGTTTCACTTTAAGTATGATACAAATACGTTGGTAGGGGCACGGCATTGCCGTGCCCTTACGGGAAATCTATATGTATCAGAGTTTTGGTGAAATGGTATTAGAGGATGTTTGAAAAGTCCTTAGTGATGTATCAAATACTTTTAGATACCCCTAAATCTCCCTTTTGCAAGGGGGGCTTTGATTCCAGTTACGGGGATCAATAAGTGCGAAGATACCGCCAACAAATTTTCAAACAACCTCTTAGTCACCTTTCCAGCTTGTTGCGGCTATTTTCTACAGGAGTCATTGAGTATCAAAAAGTTATGTTGTCTAATGAAGATTTGATGCGAGAGTTTGTTGCACACTCTATCCATAAAAAAGAAATTTTATTAGCAAACCCTGCTTTAACAGCCGAAACAGTGTATGACTGTAACCAAGTTATAGCCAAATCACAAGGTGTAATTGCCAGCACCCAACTGACTAATACAATATGTGAATTTGTCATTAATTCAAAATCATCTTATTGGGAATTGATGAATAAGGTATTAGCAGAATACAGTTTTATGCTTATAGGAGAAATGGATAGCCGCAATTGCTATCGTTATCACTACTGGCAAGTACCCAATAATTATCAAATGCATTGTACCAAATCGGTTTTCCTCTGGCGAGCTTGGTGGAAATGTCGCAAGCATCCTTTACGACCAGGAATTCCCTTGGAACTTCTGATTAAGAGACGAAATTCATGGTATCCAGTCAGAGATTTAATTATTAGCGATGGATATATGTATATCAAAACTTTAGGAAGTGAGATAGTCGTTCACCCAGATGATTTAGTAGTTTGGTTAAATAAAATTCAGAAAAAATCCTCAACATGACCTTTTTTGAACTCAAAATTCAAAATTCAAAATTCCAAAGGTACACCCTCCGGGGCACGGCAGTGCCGTGCCCCTACACCGCATAATAGTATTTTATACCTCATCTGCATGGGAAGTGCTATAGATGTTAGATAGCTTATATCTTTGGGACTTGGGAGTTGGGATCTGGACAAATGACCAATGACAAATGACCAATGACAAATGACCAATGACAATTAAAGTATTTGGTTGACTAAATGCGCCAATTCTGGTATTATAATTTTTTCCATACCCAGTCGCACAGCATTACTCGAACCTGGAAGCGAAAAGATTAATTTGTTTTGATAAACACCAGCAACAGCGCGAGAGGCGATCGCTCGCGAACCAATTTCTTGATAACTTAAAAAGCGAAATAATTCCCCAAATCCCGGTAAGGTTTTCTCCAGCAATTTCTCAATGGCGTCGTAGGTGGTATCCCTTGGTGCTATGCCTGTGCCACCATTGAAAATGACAGCATTTAAATTTGCACGTTTACCCAGCAGTTCTATCTGCTCTTGAATCTGTGCTGGTTCATCTTTAATAATTGTGTAGGCTCCTACAGCATGGTTAGCACTCAAGAGTAATTGCTGGATTAGCTGACCACTCTTGTCTGTTTCTGGAGTTCGGGTATCGCTGACGGTGACAACAGCACAATTTACCGTCATTCCTGCTGCGTCTGGATGGGGTTGATGCATGATAGGTAAGTTATTGCACTCCTAGACAAGTCAATAGTCCAAAGTCAATAGTCCAAAGTCCAAATATTGACCCTTAACTCTTGACTCTTGACTCTTGACTCTTGACTCTTGACCCTTGACCCTTGACTCTTGACTCTTGACCCTTGACTCCTAACTGCTTAAGATTTGCTAAGTCCGAGATCATTTTCTTCAGCATACCGCTCCATGAAGCGCATAAAGCGATCCCATTCTTGGGTGGATTTCATCAGGTAAACGGCTTCTAGTGCTTCTGGTTTACCGTTTACAAATCTAGCCTTAACTTCGCGGGTGCTTAATTCCCCTTCTTCGTCAATCAAGTACATTCCGGTAATTTCTTCGGTGCTGTTTTGACTCAAAGCTTTAGGATTGACAAAAATAAACGTTGCTGTACCACTTTCACCACTGCGCGATCGCGTCACGCGCACGTCTGCGGTTACATTTTCGTCTATACCTCTAGAAAACTGGATTTTCGCCATGATGAGTGAAGTTAAAGTTTTGTAATGTTTAGTTTAATATTCTCTCATTATTTGCCGACTCAGCAATCTAGCTATTGCGGATATTTTTAATTTAAGTAAAAATTCTTAACCAGATTCACGTTCCAGTAGCAAAGTTACAGGTCCGTGTCAAAATCCAGTAGGGGCGCAAGGCCTTGCGCCCTTACCGTGGACTGATTGCGCCCCTACCCTGGATTCGTTGCGCCCTTACCGTGGATTGGTTGCGCCCCTACCGTGGACTGATTGCGCCCCTACTTGAGCCTTGACTCTGGACTCTTGTCAACGAATGACTAACTTTTACTTCCCAAAGCCTTTACCTCTGCTGGTGGAAGGAATACAGACGCAGTTTTGTAGCTGAGTCAGCAAAGTTTCTTTCTCTAGATTTTGACCAATCAGCACTAGCTGGTTTTTTGGTGTACCTTTCCACTCATCATCATCCATTGTGAAGCGCTTACCGCATAAGTGGAAAATATGACGTTTGGGACTTTCCTCAAACCACATAATCCCTTTGGCGCGGAAGACTCCACTAGGTAACTGGTTATCTAAAAAATATTGAAATTTCTTAATGGAAAATGGCTTTTCACTTTGGAAAGAAATCGAGGTGAAGCCATCATTTTCTAAATGATCGGAATGATCATGGTCATGATGGTCATGATCGTGATGGTCATGACCGCAGGCGGTATGATCATGATCGTGGTCATGATGGTCATGATCGTGATGGTCATGACCGCAGGCGGAATGATCATGATCGTGGTCATGATGGTCATGTTTTTCTGTTTCAGTCTCAAAATACTTGTCAGATTCAAACAGACCAACACTCAAAATTAAGGGGAGTGGAACTTCTGAGCGGATAGTGCGGAGAATTCTGGCGTCTTCCTTAATTTCCCCAATTTTTCTTTCTAATTCCTGCAAAGTGGGTTCATCGACTAAATCCGCTTTGTTGAGAATAATAACATCTCCATAGGCAATTTGACTGTAGGCAGCCTGAGAGTTGAATAAATCTAGGCTATAATTCGCTGCATCTACTACAGTAATAATCGAATCTAGACGGGTTAAATCTCGCAATTCTGTGCCGAGAAATGTCAAGGCTACTGGTAGTGGATCTGCTAGTCCAGTTGTTTCCACAACTAAATAATCTAGCTTTTCTTCCCGTTCTAAAACCTTGTAGACCGCATCAACTAAATCGTTATTAATTGTGCAGCATATACAACCATTATTCAGTTCCACCATGTTCTCGTCAGTGGAAACAATTAACTCGTTGTCGATACCAATTTCGCCAAATTCATTGACTAATACAGCCGTCTTGAGACCTTGCTCATTAGTCAAGATATGATTGAGCAAAGTCGTTTTGCCGCTACCGAGAAAGCCCGTGATTATTGTTACAGGCAAACCTTGTTTTGGCGCATCCATAGCTTGAGATTCAGGGGTAACTGCTGATTGCATAGAAATATGATCAAAAAAACAAAAAAATCGGAATGTAGCGCAGAACGTCCAGAAAACACTAGCATAGGGATGCTGGAGTGTCATCCCAGCTGCTTTACCCTATTATTGCGTATCTCTTAATTTCAACATTACTGTGTTATGACCCTAAGAATTTACAATACCCTCAGCCGTCGTCAGGAACCGTTTAAAACAGTAGAACCAGGAAAGGTTAAGATGTATTACTGCGGCGTGACGGTTTACGACTACTGCCATTTGGGTCATGCCAGAGCTTGTATCGTTTGGGATGTAGTGCGTCGATACCTCCAGTTTAGCGGTTATGAAGTGCGCTATATTCAGAATTTTACCGATATTGATGACAAAATTCTCAATCGAGCGCGTCTGGAACATTCTTCAATGGAAGCTGTAGCTGATCGCTATATCAAAGCATATTTTGAGGATATGGGGCGGTTAGGAATCAAAGAAGCTGATGAGTATCCCCGTGCGACCCACACCATGAATGGGATTGTACGGCTGATTCATGAATTGGAACACAAAGGCTTTGCTTACGCCGCCGACGGTGATGTATATTATGCTGTACGGCATTTTTCTGAATATGGTAAGCTTTCGGGACGAAAGTTAGAAGATATGCAAGCGGGTGCAAGTGACCGGGTTAACGTTGAAGACCCAGAATATCAGAAAAAGAAAGACCCGTTTGATTTTGCTTTGTGGAAAGGAGCAAAACCAGAAGAACCAGCCTGGGAATCGCCTTGGGGTCAAGGTCGTCCAGGATGGCACATAGAATGCTCGGCAATGGTGCGCGATCGCCTGGGTGATACCATAGATATTCATGCTGGCGGCGCTGACTTAATTTTTCCCCACCATGAAAACGAAATTGCCCAATCTGAGGCAGTTACAGGTAAACCCCTAGCACTCTACTGGCTGCACAATGGTATGGTCAAGGTGGATGGGGAGAAAATGTCCAAATCCTTGGGCAATTTTACCACAATTCGCGACTTGCTAAATCGAGGCGTTGACCCGATGGCAGTGCGATTGTTTGTACTCATGGCACAATATCGCCAGCAGATAGATTTTACCGATGAAGCGATCGCCGCTGCCACCAATGGCTGGCACACCCTCAAAGAAGGTCTACTATTCGGCTACCAACATGGTAAACAACTCGGTTGGGAACTGGGGACTCTTGACTGGGGACTGGGAACTCTTAATCAAGAAAAAACTTCAACTCCTCACATTGAACGCTTTCAAGAAGCTGTGAATGATGACTTTAATTTTCCCGGTGGGTTAGCAGTACTATTTGAATTAGCCAAAGAACTCCGCCGTGAGGGAAACATTATAGTACATGAAGGGAAGACAGAAACATCACCCGATGAATTATATCAACAGTGGCATACACTCCTAACTTTAGCTGGAGTTTTGGGTTTAGAAGCCAAGATAGAAACCCCAAATTCTGTGAATGATGGTTTAAGCGATGGAGAAATTGAAGATTTGATTCAACAAAGACAACAAGCACGTCAAACCAAGAATTTCGCCGAAAGCGATCGCATTCGTCATGAATTACAAGCACAAGGTATTACATTAATTGATAGCCGTGATGGCACCCGTTGGCACCGGAATTAAAGGTCCCCAATCCCCAATCCCCAATCCCCAATCCCTAGAATTATGTGGTCTGAACTGACAAAAGCGATCGCTCATCTCAATATTCCTGCTGATTGGATCGGTATTAGAGTTGTCAAAGAAACTTCCTCTAGCCGTTATGTACGCGATGGCTTACCCCAAGCCAACGGCAAATCTTCCACAGTGGGAGCCATGATAGAAGTCTTGGTAAATGGCTGTTTGGGTTATGCAGCTACCAATTCTTTGGAACTACATTCCTTGCAAGCTGCTGCGGAAATAGCGTATAAACAGGCACTTACTGCTAGTGAATGGTGGATATATCCCTTCCGTGAGACTCAACGTCCGAAAGTCGTGGGTGAATATAACTCACCCTTTCTGGAACCATTAGATGCACTCAGTCCGGGGGAAATCAACGATTTACTGGTTCGGATTTGTCAAACGCTGAAAGTTGACGACAAAATTGTCCAAACCACAGCCAACACCACCACGACCGAGAGAGAGACTTGGTTTATCAGCAGCAATGGCTCAGAAGTTTATCAAAAATTTCTGTCTTTAGGCACTCATTATGGTGCGATCGCCCAAGATGGAGCCATTGTACAACAGCGCACTCACAACGGCGCCCATGCCAACTCCTACCAAGGTGGATGGGAACTTTTAAACCGAGATAATTTATGGTATCGGGTGCGACAAGTGGGCGAACAGGCTGTAGAACTATTGACAGCAGACGAATGTCCGACCACACGCACCAACTTAGTGTTAGCACCAGACCAAATGATGCTACAAATCCATGAAAGTGTGGGACATCCCTTAGAAATTGACCGAATTTTGGGAGATGAACGTAACTACGCCGGCGGTAGCTTTGTCAAAACCGGTGATTTTGGTAATCTAGTCTATGGTTCACCGCTGATGAACATTACTTTTGATCCTACCGTGCCTGGTGAATTTGCCAGCTACGGATATGATGATACAGGCGCTGTGGCGACACGAGAGTATGTAATTAAAGCTGGGGTACTACAGCGCGGTTTGGGTAGCCTAGAAAGTCAAGCCAGAGCAGGTGTGGACGGTGTTGCCTGTGCCCGTGCTTGTTCTTGGAATCGACCGGCGATTGACCGTATGGCAAATTTAAATTTAGAGCCAGGAATAGCCACCTTTGACGAAATCATCGCTGGGATCGAACACGGTGTATACATGGAATCCAACCGTTCTTGGTCAATAGACGATCGCCGTTATAAATTTCAGTTTGGTTGCGAGTACGCCAAATTAATTGAAAACGGTAAACTCACCAAAACCCTCCGCAATCCTAATTATCGAGCCACAACACCAGAATTTTGGCACAGCTTAACTCAAGTCGGAGACGCCGCAAATTGGCAAATCTATGGTACTCCTTACTGTGGTAAAGGCGAACCAAATCAAGCTATTTCCGTAGGACATGGTTCACCCGTTTGTGAATTTGCTAACGTCGAAGTTTTTGGCGGTGGGAGTTGAAGGAGTTAGGAGTTAGGAGTAATGAGTTAGGAGTTAGGAGTTAGGAGTAATGAGTTAGGAGTATAGCACTTCCTATTCAGTGATGGTACTCAATTGTATCACGCGATGTAGGGGCACGGCACTGCCGTGCCCTTACCGATGTACCTCACTAGGGCGAGAAACGCTATAAGGAGTAAGGAGTTTCAATGACAAATGACCAATGACAAATGACCAATGACAAATGACAAATGACAAATGACCAATGACCAATGACAAATGACCAATGACCAATGACAAATAACGAAATATCGGCTTTAGAACTCAGCTTTAATCAACTGATTGAAACTCTATTCAGTAAAAAATCAGCGAGTGAAGATTTCACTGTGAAATTGAGCAGTGAACGCAGTCAATTTACGCGCTTCAATCATGCTAAAGTGCGACAAACTGGTTGTGTGGCTGATGGTTGGATTACATTGACTTTGATGCAAGATCAGCGTAGCAGTTTTCGGCAGTTTCCGTTTATCGGAAATTGGGAAATAGATGGGCAAATAGCATACACAGCTTTACAAGAACTACGTGATGAAATTATTTTATTACCTGTCGATCCATATCTAGTTTTACCATCAGGAACTAATACTAGTCGCGAAGTAAATTCTGGTAAATTGTTGACAGCAGAATCTGTAGTACCAACATTGCTAGAACTAGTTGCTGAATTGGATTTTACTGGCTTATATGCTGGAGGAACTGTCATTAAAGCCTATGGTGATTCTCAGGGACAAAAACACTGGTTTGCGACTGATTCTTTTACCTTAGACTATTCTCTATTCCTTCCCACTGGACAAGCTGTTAAAGGCACTTTTGCTGGTAGTGATTGGGATGAATCTGCTTATTTAGCCAAAATAAACCAAGGGAAAAAGCAATTAGAATTGCTATCTCGCACTCCTAAAGAATTACCACGGGGACAATATAAAACTTATTTTGCGCCTGATGCAGTTGCTGATTTATTGGGTATGCTTTCTTGGGGGGCTATCAGTGAAGCTGATATTCAACAAGGTAATAGTGCTTTGGCTTCACTATCACGTCAAGAAAAACAGCTTTCCCCAGCGTTTAGTTTAAAAGAAAACTTTCAGCGGGGGTTAGTACCGCGATTTAATCAATTAGGAGAAATCGCACCAGCAGAATTACCTTTAATCCAAAAAGGTATTTTGGTCAATACTCTGGTGAATTCTCGTACTGCAAAAGAATATCAAAAAACTGCTAATGGTGCTAATAGTTCAGAGTCTTTACGTGCGCCAGAGGTGAGTCCAGGAAATTTGGTATTTGAGCAAATTCTACCAAGTTTGGATACAGGATTATATGTCTCAAATTTACATTACTTAAATTGGAGCGATCGCCCCACTGGTCGAATTACAGGAATGACCCGTTACGCCTGCTTTTGGGTAGAAAAAGGCGAAATTATCGCCCCCATTGAAAACCTGCGGTTTGATGACAGTCTTTATCGCTTCTGGGGAGATAATCTAGTCGATTTGACTAATTTTCAAGAGTTTATCCCCGAAGTTGGAACTTATGAAAGTCGTCAACTTGGAGGTTCTATGGTTCCCGGAATGTTGGTGAACGATTTCACCTATACTTTGTAACGTTTAGGGTGCGTCAGAGGTCAATAATCTTGTGCTTATCACCAAATTTATCAAATCTGACGCACCCTAGAAGCTGAAAATAGCGGTAAGATTAAATAAGAAATATCAAAATAATTATAATTTGGCGAACTAGGTTTGCATAGAGTCTAAAGGTGAAACTATAACATGACCAAAACAGCAGAAAAACTTAAACAGGAACTCTCTCAACTCTCTGCACAAGAACGTGCTGAACTTGCCCATTTTTTAATTCATTCTTTAGATGAAGATATTGATGATGATGATGTAGAGGCTGCTTGGGATATGGAATTAACTAAGCGGTTGTCAGAGATTCATAATGGGACAGCTATAGGTGAAACATCAAATCAAGTATTTTCCGTCAATCCCTCTTAGCAGAACTCACCCAAGAATTAGACATTGACCGTGGCTATACATTCTTATTAAAGCAATTTAGTCGACTTTTTTAATTAATAATTAAGCACGCTATAGCACTTCCTATTCAGATGAGGTACAAAATTGTATCACGCGATGTAGGGGCACGGCACTGCCGTGCCCTTACCGATGTACCTCACTAGGGCGAGAAACGCTATACGCACGCAAGAGCCAATATTTTAGGTCTGACGCACCCTACGAGCTTCAGTTAGCAAGGTGCGTCAGTAGTAATAATTTCTTGGTGTAGCTAGGTTTTCTCACACTGACGCACCCTACATTTTGGAGATTTTTTGATCTGGAAGTCCCTAAGCACGGGGATTTTCAAACCGCGCTAACAACTCCTCACGAGAAAATTGCAGCAGTAAGCGAGTATATTCCTCTGTTGGTAAGTCAAGTAAGTTAGGAATTATACTCGCTAATTGTTCGTCCACCTCACCAAAACGAACTTTCAGCAGATTTTCTACTACAAGGCGTTGTCCTTGCTGTATTCCCCGACGTTCGGTTTTTTCTTCCCACTCTAAATATGCCTGGGATAATGTCATAATTAACTCCCTATCTTCTTGATCAATCTCTGCCTTTGCTTCTATACTAATCTTCCAGTTTGCTAACAATTTTAACGCTGTTAACCGTCGTTGATTGTCTGTTGGTATCGCAATCACTTCTTCCACCGCAAGCTGTTGGGTGGTTCCTTTACCCAATAACCTCAGCCACAGTGTTTCTTCTGTGCGGGGTAATTGATTAATGGCGATGATCGCTGTTTTGAAGTATGTTGCTAAAAAATATACGCCATCAGGCCAAGTTTCATCGCGACTGGCGCCAAATCCATTAATAATTGTATCCGATGCGGAAGATGCGAGAATCCATAACCAAGGAAGCTCTGATTCGGGAATGTTTTCGGCGTCCCGTCTTTTTTGGCGTTGTGAGTCTGCTTGGACTAAAAATAGTTTCAGCAAGCAATTGCGGATTTCTGTAATTTTCGGTTGATTGCGAAAGGGTTCTAACAAACAGGGAGTACTGGCGATTCTTCCCAACAAACCCAAGGTTTGGGGATTGATACTTGGTTGTGGTGATGGTGTAAACCAAATATCCGCAAATCTCGATTCTCCTGGTACTTCTAAATTGGGTATAACTTCACCCAAGGATGTTAAAAACTCTTCCAGAAATTGCTTGGAAAATTGGTCAAATGGTGTTCGAGTCATAACGTAGGATTGACGCACTCTCTCTAATTACCACATTCAAAGTGTTTGATCGCCGCGACGGAAATAATACTTAGCTTGAACATCTTCATTGTGGGAATGAGACTAAAGGGATTCTTGGGGTTTAATTTGACCCACTCTATAAACTCAAATCCTTTTTTTATAAAATAAACAACCACAGAGGCGCAGAGAACACAGAGAAAATTCTCTACAGGAATTTTATTTATGGTCAAAATACTAATTTCTTTTATTAGAAAATTAATAATTTAATAAAAAATTATTAAGCTATACCTGTATGTATTACGTGTAACATATACAAAAAAAACACACAATTACTATGGATTTATTGCTGATAATTACTTAGAAAAATTGCGGGAGTAAATTATATGTCAGATTCTACAAAAAATATACCTAGTATTAAGATAGCCATGCTGGGAGGTTCCGGCGCTGGAAAAACTATTTATTTGGCTACTTTGTTTGAGAGCTTAAGGGAGCTACAAAGTCAGCATAAGTTTTTTATTGATACTGAGAATAAAACTGCTAATAAACTTCATAATATCTACCTTCAATTAAGTTCTGGCAATGTTACAGGAACTCGTACATCTGATAAATATCAATTTACATTATGCGTAAATAACGAGAATAAATATCGTATTTGCACGTTTGAATATATGGATTATCGTGGCGACGATATATCGGCTTGGCAAGAAAATATTAATGACAAAGAAAATGAAAAAATCGAAGAATTTGTTAATAATTCTAATTTTGTATTTGGACTTTTAGATGGGGTAAAACTACTTAAGTATATGCGCGAGCCAAAATCCCCTGAATCGCGGAAATGGGTTCAGGAGGATCTATTTTCTATAATAAATACAATGGATAATCGTGATATTAAAGTGCCCGTACACTTTGTTATTACCAAGTGGGATTCTATAAAAGATTTAAATGAATTTACTTGGAAAGATATCAAAGAAAAATTAATGGATATTAGTGAAATTAAAGGATTTGTTAATAAGCGACCAAATATAACTATTCGTGTAATTCCGGTTAGTTCAGTTGGATTTGGTTTTTTTAAACCTGAAGTCCAAGATGGTATCACAAACATGGTCAGAACCGAAAAATACAACTTAGAACCATATCAGGTAGAAGTACCTCTTGCTTATGTATTTTTCGATCTTGTTAGAGATGCTAAACAAAAGTTAGATAACCAGGGTGGATTGATAGGATTGTGGTATAAGATTCTAGGATTATTTAAGGAGAATCAAATAGGTAATTTTTTACCTAATAATGTTAAACCGCTAGGAGTAATAGCGCCATTATTCCTTGATATTATGACAAGCGATGCAAAAGATAAATATCTAAAAAATGCTAGAATTTCAAAAGAATATAGCCTTTTGATTGATTCATTAACACGAATCAAAGAAGATTTTGAAGACACCAATAGCACTATTCTCAGACCCTCTTCCCGCCAGTAAAAGTACGGTGCGTTAGTCAGTAGGGTGCGTTAGGCTTTAGCCGTAACGCACCACCAGCCTGAAAAAATAGTACAATCAGATGTGCATAATGTTAGAGTAATATGTATTTATGAATACTGACAGAGAAGCTTATCCTTTTTTAATCAGTCGTAACCGTAAGCTAGATTATCGATTAATAGTTGTTCCCGAATTTATCTACGATCAAAAAATATCTTATTTACTTAATGAAGCCACAGGTGAAGAGGATTTAACTGAAGATGACTTTGCAGTTTATCGCCAAGTCACAGCTGATAATTTTTCTTTTACGCTCATTTTTTGGGTAAAATATGCCAATACAAAAGATTTGGGTGAAGAATCTAGCAAAATTCTCACAGATCATGTTGGACGACAAATTAATCTGATAGAAGGAATTGTTTTCCCAGAAATATTACCCAAAGACTCGATTATAATTACATCTGGTGATTTTGCAGCGGTTCACAGTTCAATTGTCAATTATTATAAAGACTTTTGGCACGGTGAAACCCATATCAAAATAGCCGATAATTTGCAATTGACACATGATTCAGAAAAACTCAAAATTAAAGAATTAAGTCCCCTAATCATTAATACTTCTCCTCAAGAGCCGACAGAAACGACCAAAGAGTCTCGTCGTCGTTGGACAAAAATTATTATTCCTATTTCGTTAGGCTTATTACTTTTGATGGAGGGATTTTTTTTCATCAAATCACTAGATGATGAAAGAAATAAATTAACATCAGCAGAGCGGGAAAAAGTAGAAGCTGTTCTCAACAATTATGGTATCTATGTGGACGATATAAGAAATATTGATACAGAAACAATTCTACATGATAAAATTTCCGAAAACCTGATGAGATTATCAAACAAGAAATTTATTCAAGAAATAATTAAAATTATTTTGTATCCTGACAACCAAGAAGCCCAAAGTTTAATTACAGAACAAGAACGGAATCAATTAGATAGATTTTTAAAGGCTTGTGGAATATCTATGTCATTAGAGAATTTTGCTAAGAAACAAGCTCTTGAGCAAGCTATTGATGCTCAAATTAATAATATATTAAACAAGGAAGGAGAATTGAAAAATAAACTCAAGGATGTTTTGGATAAAGATGAACTATGGTAATGTTGAGGCTATTTTTTGCATTTTTATATTTGCTCTTTCCAACTTTTTCAAGCTAGATTAATATTCAGTCTAACAACAGTTCAGTGGAACAACAGAATTAAACGTGAAACGCTAATGGTCAGAAACCGGATTTTTTGAATAAACCCGGTTTCTTGGTTTTATCGTTCTTTATCTTGACCTGCGTAGTTACTTATTTTTCAGTTTATAATTCGATATTTCCGCTATTTATCTTCACGCCCAATCCTTATCCGGTAGAGCGCATACATCTATCTTGATACTTAGAGGTGATAAATTAATCAATAAATAGACGATAAGAACTAGAGCCGCTTGCAGACTTGATGGCGATAATATATGTCGCACTCCAGCCAGGAGTAAAAATACATATCGCATCACTAGCTGTACTATCATCTCCTGCTAATATATTTCCGTTTGCATCTGCAATATAAATATCTAAATCTACTCCGGGAATAGCATTCTCAACATAAAATCTGTAAGTGATTCCCGCTCTTAATTCTATGGTGTAAGATTCAACCTCTCCGGTGTTAAGATTACCATAACCAACTAAAGCCATGAATTTATTTCCTTGGTTGAATAAAATACTGTACTAAAGCGCTTACATCTGCTAATCACTCAATCTATTTTGATTATAAGTAGTGATTTTGTCTTTTTTTGCAACATCATATACTTGTAAATAAAAAAAATACTTCGTTATGACATGTTTAATTTATCTGAAAAACACAAAAAATACTCATCGGTGACGCTTGATAAATAGCGATAATGTTGACACATTTACACAAAAATTCGGAGATAATTGTTCAATGGTTGTAGAGCAATATCGTCTTGTACAACAGCAAAAATTGTAGGGTGGGTACTGTCCAACCTACATATGGTTTAAAAAATCAAATAGAAATACTATATTTTTCTAACGGTAAATATACGTTTAACCCTGATAACTGGAGTTTAGACTAAGCTATGCAAAACGACCCAGCAGGGCTGAGTTAATCAGAGACTTAGCGAAATTATGAATAATCTTTAGTATTAAACCGCAACTGATGGCTCTTTACGTGGTCGTGTTACGGTTTTTTTTACAATCGGGCATCGGTTTTTACGGTGGCGCTTTTTTCCTGCTTCCCAACCAGGGGACTTTCCGCGAGGTTTGGGTGGAAGGGCTGGAGTACCAATCACCGCAAAAACTCCACCCATAGCTTGAGCGACTCGTCCAGGAGTCAAATTATCGAGTGACTTCTGCCAAGGTAAAGGATTATCAGTCACGATATCACGGGCTAACCACAATTCCCAAGTCATTAGAGGCATTAGGTCACTCCAGCGCTCACACTGCTTAGGAGTACTTAACTTGGGCGCAGTCCAATGTAAGCGTTGTTTCAAAAAACGATACCAGTGGTCAACGGTAAAGCGACGCAAGTAAAGACACCAAACTTCCTCTAGTGGTGGCATTTCTTCTCCAACCCAAGCTAACCACAAAGGTTTGGACACTCGTTCATTGCCTTGTGCGTCGAGACGTTCAACCCTAATGAGTAACATCGGACGCGCTGCCGCTTTACGAAAATGTAAATTCTTCCAGAGGCTAACCCTTACTCGTTGTAGTTTCGGATCATCCAATTCTAAAACAGATTCTGCATCACTCCATGTCGTGGATTCATTAAGTTTGAATTTAGACCCGTGTTTCTTGGGACGTCCCTTACCCGAATAAGCTTCAGGCTCACCCCATAAACAAAGATTTGAGCGCAATCGTACCAAAATATCTGCGGGAATACTGGCAGTTTTTAAGACAAAAGGCGCACACCCATATTCACTATCCCAAACTGAAATCGCTCTGGTGGGTAAATATTTACACACCTGTTTTAGTTGCCAAATCGCTTTTGAGATTGGACTTTCCCCACTTGTGATCCGTTCATGTCTCAAAGGTAATGCCCAACTACCGGAATCCTCTGGTATCCAAGCAATTGTACTGTATCCTTGACCAATGGTAATCGGTTTATTTCCTGCTATGGATGTGCCACTATGCTCATAAGTTCTCTCTTGCAGTGTTACGGCATCCGGACGCGACCAGTTAGTATGATCTCCAGCCAAAAGTGGACGCCCCTCTACTGGCATTTGTTTGATGTATAACTGCATTAATTTCTGTCGCTGCGGTCGGCTATCTTGTAGCGCCTCATAGATACTTGACCACTTGCGTCTAAATACTGGTGATAAAGATAAGTCGGCTAAGGAGTAAACATTCCGGGTCAGCAATATGGCATCTGTTAATTCAAATGTCGCGTCTTTGGCTCTACCTAAATGTTTGTAAGCTAATTGACGAAACTCTTCAAGTCTGGCACGTTTCATATTGGCAGGTGAGTAATGGTAGTTCGTTATCTCAGCTTCTGCCTTCATGGGGACTGTGTTCAATCAGACTCCCCTTTTTTTCTTGATCATTCCCCATCTAATCTCCAGCGTGTTGATAATGATAATCAAATAAGGGGGGGTGGGAGAGAAACGAGCATTGCTCGTTTCTCTCCCACCCTTTCCATGATTATCATTATTGTTTTATTTTTTAAACATGCATACTACATAATTATTAAAGATTGCGGATGCTTTGAGGCTGACTTCTCGAATATTTTTAACCGCTAATTCCATTTGGTTTGCGTTCTATCATATCGCTTTTAGTCTAAACTCCAGTGATTGATAACAGTCAATACTCCTCCCGTAGCAGTTACAGCCGTAGGTACTTTCTTCAATATTTCTAATTGTTTTTCTCTGGGTGTTTTTTGCAATCGTCTTGATAGATTAATAAGTAATTCTGCTAGTTTACTATATCGATTTGCTCCCATAGTTACAGTAGGTATCATACTCATTGTGAGAGTAAAGCTTGTTAAAATCAGGCTAATAGTTAATTTTTTTGCAAGAAACATTGCAAAACTCCTTTCCTAATTACTAAATCTGTTCTTATCTTAAGTAAGATATTTGTTTTTTTTGCAACATCATATACGTATGAATAAAAAAAATACTTCTTTATGACATGTTTAATTTATCTGAAAAACACAAAAAATACTCATTGGTGACGCTTGATACACAGTGATAATGTTGACACATTTACACAAAAATTCGGAGATAATTGTTCAATGGCTGTAGAGCAATATCGTCTTGTACAACAGCAAAAATTGTAGGGTGGATACTGTCCAACCTACATATGGTTTACAGCCATTTTCAGGTAAATAGACCACAGGGTAGGGGCGCAAGGCCTTGCGCCCCTACGAAGATTTGCTGTAAAAAATCAAATAGAAATACTATATTTTACTAACGGTAAATATACGTTTAACCCTGATAAATAACAAATGACAATTGAGATTAAATTTAGGGAACAGAAATTAAATACTCTGGCCGCAAAATAAAAGTTTATCTCTTTTTAGGCGGCGAAGAATTACGTTGTGGTGGTAAATCAGCTCGCAATTCTTGTCTACCATTAGTGATAATTCGCAACATCTGTTGGAGATCTTGCTCGATATTTTCGAGGACATTATCAGCGTATTCATCAGCGCCATCTTCAATTTCTTGAGCTTGGGCGATCGCCACTTGTCGCATTTCTTCTAATTCTTGCTGACAAGCACGTCGCTTACGGTCAATTTCTATGAGGGTTTCTTGCATCATCCCCTCACATTCTTGTTGCACTTGTCGGCGCAATTGTTCGGCTTCTCGCTCTGCCTGTCTGATAATATCGCTTTCAGCTAAAATTTGCGCTCTTTTGGCTTGAGCTGCTTCTACCACTTGCTGTCCATACTCTTCTGCTTCTAAAAGAATTTCTTCCTTTTGTTCGAGAATAACTGCAGCTTCCTGAAATATCGCTGGCAAAGATACTCTGATAAAATCAAGCTGTTCTAACACCTTGTCTTCATCTACAAGGGTGCGACCAGTTAGGGGAATCCGCAAACCAGAGACAATTATTTCTTCTAGACGGTTGAGTTCTTGCTGAAGATCTAAATTTCCCTCTCCATTGGGATATTCTTCAGGGGAGGGACTACTTCCGTTGAGATTGGGTTCGATATTCGAGGAGAGTTGTGGTTGTAACATTGGTATATTTCTAGGGCAATGTGAGAGGGAACAAGATGATCGACAGAGCCACCAAACCTTGCAATCTCTTTTACCACACTACTACTTAAAAAACTATACTCATTTGATGTTGCCAGAAAAACAGTTTCTATTTGAGTAGACAGCGTTTTATTAGTATGTGCCATTTGTAGTTCGATTTCAAAGTCGGAAACTGCTCTTAAGCCCCGTATCAGCACTTCTGCTTGGCGCATTTGGGCATAATTGACCGTTAGACCATCAAAACTGTCAACTTCGACGTTTGGTAGATGCTCTGTAGCTACACGAATCTGTTCTAGCCTTTGCTGCACAGTAAACAGCGGTGTTTTGTTAGGATTCCGTAATACGGCGACAATGACTGTTTTAAACAGCCGAGAACCACGTTGAATGATGTCAAGGTGTCCCAAGGTAACAGGGTCAAAACTACCAGGATAAACAGCAATCACAATTTTAGATACATCACAGTTATTCACGTGATTATATCTAAACCTGTCTCCAGTCTTGATAAATTTTGACTAAGGATTGAGGAGAGGGGAACGATGGGCTTTTCACTATAAAAAACTCCACCCACAAGGGGATTGGGTATTGGGGCATAGTATATTAGGCATAGCGCAAGAAAAGTCACCCATACCCAATGCCCAATGCCCAATAGTAAGGAGTAATGAGTAATGAGTAATGAGTAATGAGTAAATTAATCCAATCCCCAATCCCCAATGCCCTATGCCCTATGCCCTATGCCCAATGCCCTATGCCCTATCCCCCATAAAAAAAAGACCAGCCTCCCACAGCCGGTCTGGAAAATGTCTTTTCGCGTTGTCTTCTCAATAGAGTAAAATCCAAATTGCGCGCTTCCAAAATGCAACGGGCAACTTTTCTTAATATTGTAACAGCCAACACAGATTTTTTAGCAAAATTTACTAAAACAAGATATTTACCGAAAATTCGGGTCTAGAGCCAAGTCCACAACGACCCCTCAGTCCTACGCTTCCAGGACTGCTTTTTGTACAATAAATGACAAATGACAAAGAGTAATGAGTAATGAGTAAT
The DNA here is from genome assembly GCA_038087035.1 of Gloeotrichia echinulata CP02. Classification (NCBI taxonomy): domain Bacteria; kingdom Bacillati; phylum Cyanobacteriota; class Cyanophyceae; order Nostocales; family Gloeotrichiaceae; genus Gloeotrichia; species Gloeotrichia echinulata. The sequence continues at coordinate 25,181 of CP051187.1, forward strand.
GAGTAATGAGTAATGACCAATAACCAATGACCAATGACAACCGTCAACCGTCAACCGTTAATTGACTGCGGTTTTCCCCACAGGATACGCTCTTGCTTGTAAATGGCGATTCCGGGTTTGGCTCCTTTGGGTTTGTAGACGTGCTTTGGTTGGGTGTAAACTACTGGTACTTGGTCACTCTGACGACCGCGACTGTAGTAAGCTGCAAAGTTAGCGGCAAATTGTAAATCAGATGCTTCGGGAACAGCACCCGGTTCTAGGCGCAGTAGGACATGGCTTCCGGGAATTTCTTGGGCGTGAAACCACAGGTCATAATCGCCGGCGACACGAAATGTCAATTGGTCATTCTGGCGATTGTTGCGACCGATTAATAATTCAAAGCCGCTGGGGGTGCGAGAACGATGATAATTACTACTGGCGGCTTCATTGACACTGCGGTTGCGGTATTCTGGATCTTCGAGATATTTTTGTCCAATCAGCTCATCACGGATTTCTTCGAGGGCTTGCAAATCTTCTGGTGTTTGGTATTTGTCAATCTGGGCGATCGCCGCTTCAACTTGTTCTAAATAGGCAATTTCGGTATTCACTTCCAATAGTAAGGGTTCGACTGCAGCACGGGCGCGTTTTAATTTTTGATGCTGTTTATACATACTTTGGGCATTTTGTACAGCATTTTTATCCGGCTGCAGGGCGATCGCTCTTGGTTTACCTGTGTCAAAGTCAGGGAGGGTAATTTCTTTCATTCCCGGTTCCCAATTTTGCAAGTAAGCCATCAACAAATCAGCTTTTTCGCGATATTCATCCGCTTTATCTGATTGCTGCAAGCGTTCTTCAAAGGTTTTTCCTTTATTTCGTAATTTTACCAGAATATTATTCAGTTTCTGACTTAGCTGATGTCGTAACTGCAAAAATACCTGTTGATTTAGCTCGTCGGTGTAATAGCGGTTGAGTAATTCTTGGATATTTGTCGCATTTTTCACCCCACCCCAACCCATGACAGTGTATCCCTCTGCTGTCCAAGCTGGGTGAAATTTACCTAATTCCAAGACTTGCAGCCATTCTTGCCACTTTTGGAACAGTCTTTCCCAATCGCCAGTGTTCAGGGTATCTGTGGTGGCTTCTGGTGCTAAATTTGCTGCTAGCACCATTAATTCTACTAATGCAGCACTCAAACCGCTATAACTTTTGAGTAACTGACGCTTGATGCTTCCTGGTACTAAGCTTACCCGTTCTTGCCAGCGTTCCTGAGATTCTTGCAAATTAGGAACAGGACCTGTGAGTTTGGGTGGTGTTTCATAGGGTTGTCCGGTTTGGATGGGTCGGACACTAGATTGTTGCTGGCTGACTTGATGGGCTGCGGTGATAATTAAATTGCTAGCGTCGGTGAGAATGACGTTGCTATATTTGCCCATAATTTCCACATATATATGATACAGGGGGCTTTCCCCTGGACGACGGGCAAATTGTAAATCAACAACACGTTCCCACGGTGCGATCGCCTCAATTCCCACCAGCGCTAAACCGCCAAGCTGGTGTATGAGTTGTTGACTGAAAGTGAAAGTATCTGGTATGCGTGGTGGTGGTTCGCCAATACTAATACGAGCAGCTTGGGGGTGCCAAGAAATCTCTAGCCAACCCCGCTGTTTTAAGGTACGTAACGCCACTGCAATAGTATAGCGATCGCGCTGGTAAACCTGTTCTGTCCTTGAGGGTAGCCAATTAGCGCGGATTTCGCTACAAGTAGCTGTCAGGGTCGTAAAGTCAACTGGTTGCACAACAATTAGCCTTGAGGGGGCGAATAGGGGGTAATATCAAATCCGTTTGTATCGGAATTATTCCTCTTTCTCACTCTGCGCCCTCTGCGGTTCTTTAATCATTCAGATGCTACCGGATTTGATACAACACCCATTTTATCGGCTATGTCAGGACAATTGTCGGTAGGGGCGCAAGGCTTTGCGCCCCGGAAGATTATCGAACGACGCCAAAAACCCTGATTTTCCCGTGTTGTCAGGGGTCATACCTACCATTTCGCCATGTCGGTAGGGGCGCAATACTGCTCGGTTAAGCTCAAAAAACTTAAAATTCGTAGGTTGGGTTGAGGAACGTAGGCGCAGCCTTCTCGAAGAGTAACCCAACATGGACGGGGCTTTGTTGGGTTTCGCAGAGCCTCAACCCAACCTACCATTTTCCTTAACCGAGCAGTATTGGGTAGGGGCGCAAGGCTTTGCGCCCCGGAAGATTATGGAACGACGCCAAAAACCCTGATTTTTCCGTGTTGTCAGGGATCATACCTACCATTTTGCCACTCAGTATCCTATGTCACCAAGGGCGCAAGGACTGACGCCCCTAGTGCGAGGTTGATTAACTCAGCAACGCTGGTTCTTTGGTTGCTGGTTCCAAGGGTTGCGCTAACGGTTGCGCCAAGGGTTCCTCTAACAGTTGGGTATACAGTTCATTGAGATGATATGCTACACCATCCCAACTAAATTGCTGGATGACGTGCTTTCTGGCTGCTTTACCCAATTCATCTCGCCATTGGGGATTACTGAGAATGCGGTCAATAGCATGGGAAAACGCAGCTACATCTTTTGGTGGCACCAATAAACCGGTTTTTTCGGAAACTACAGTAAATTGCAGTCCACCAACATCACTTGCTACTACGGGTGTACCACTCGCCATTGCTTCAATTGCTACTAGTCCAAAGGGTTCGTAGTGACTGGGAACGACACAAACATCAGCAGCAGCGTAGTAATTTGGCAGAACGGTTTGACTCAGCTGACCAGGTAAGATGGTAAAGTCGCTCATACCTAATTCTGTGACAATTTGCTCGATGCGATCGCGCTCTTTACCGTCACTGTTTCCTGGGGTACTACCACCACCAATAATTAAGTGCAGTTTATGACAATCATGTAACTTTGATTCGCGCACCGCACGCACCAAAGTTTCTATCCCTTTGCGCCGATCAAAACGCCCTACATATAATACAACTTTGGCTTCTGGATCAATTTTCAACACATCTCTTGCTGTTTCTCGATCCACAGAACCAAAGTGCCTAATATTTGTTCCACAAGGAATAATATCTATACTGCCTTTAGTGGAAACTAGCGACCTCATGTGTTGCTTTTCTTGCGGACTTGTGGCTACAATTCTTTCTGCTGTCTCTAGTACTTCTTTTTCTACTTCTAATCGTTGACTGGCTATTAAAGGTATCGTCTCTATTGTATTGTACTTGACTGCTCCTAAAGAGTGGTATGTATGAACATGCTTGCTACCTTGGATTGCCTTTAACTGCATCCCGACCCAGCTAGAGAGCCAGTAGTTGGTATGAACCAACTGATATGTGATGCCATTTTCTCTTTGGAATTTCAGTAACTGTTCCACAAATTCTGGCAGATATTTAAACCCATTGTCCCGTGGTACAAAGTCCACTGGACCTGCTGTTAAACGAATTGTTCTACATCGTGAGTTATGTTGTACAATCGTTTCTTGGTCAGCGCTCACTCTCCGACTAAACATATCCACTTGCCATCCTAGAGAGGCTAGTGCTTCACCCACTTGACGGACATAAACATTTTGTCCTCCGGCTTCTTCTTTGCCAATTTCAATCGCGGGATCTCCGTGGACAGAAATCAAAGCAATGCGTTTTTCAGTGGTAGAGTTCATAGTTTGTGTGTTGCTGATTGATACAAAGTTTCAGGCGGCTCCAAGTTTGCCTATAGCACTTTTACTTGAATCTTTTAGGAACTTTGTGTAATCTTTATTTTAATTTAATCCGCCAAGGATTGTTATACATCTGCTACCAGAAATAGCCTGTTTTACTACGTATTTATATTTAATTTTTTTATACTTAAATTGCTATATTTATATCTAACTAATGCTTTTGATAGACAAACCCCTATTTAAGGAATTTTTCTATACATCTCAAATCCCAAAAATAGCTGTTAATATCAATTTTTTAGCTAAAAAACAGTAGTATAATAGTGATTTTTAGCTTATTTCTTTTAATTACTTTTACTTAGATTATCCCCTGATAAATTCTCTAATAATTAAGGATTAAACACCTATAATTCAATCTCAAAAATAAATCTGCAAAATCCAAAATTTATAGTATTAATTATCAATCAAATTATGATGTGTCTCTTTATACTATTTTTTTGTTAAATATTGTTCTGTTACATATGATACAGCTTGAGCATATTTGAAATTTTGCGGTGAGGAGTAATAGTTTACATTGTCAAATATTCAGATGGTTTAACCTGGTTTAACCGACAGAGGGGATATAGGTTTTAGTGACACTCCTACACCAATTGCAAGCAATGTGGTGTAGGCTTCCGAGTCCTCTCCGGGGTGAAGCTACGATAACTCTTTAAGATATATAACAGTATATGTATTATTTTTTTTTCAGTCTAATCTGCATTCGTAGAACTTACGCACTGTTGACGAAAAATCAGCCTTTGCGATTACTACCCTACAGAAACGTTTAGTCTGGCGTAATGCGCTGTGAACAGCTAGACAATACTGAAAAATTAAAAATTAAAAATCAAAAAATATTTCTGATTTTTAATTTTTAATGTTTCGCCATCAGAGCTTAATTAGTGGTTTGTGCTGCTAGCATCTGCTTAAGCTTTTCTAATTCAGAAGCCCAACGGGGATCTGGACGAATAGCATCTGAGTCAGAGGTAGTGGTAGTTTCCCGTCCACCACCACCACCACCACCACGTCGGGACTTCTTAGCGCCCTTGTCACGACGACTACCTTCTTTATTGATGTTAGGAGCCGGATTGCTACTAACATGTTGGATAGGCTTAGGCGTTGGCTCTTCGCTTTCCTCACCCTTAGTGCGAGGTAATGCCTTTTCTAACTTGATGGGCGTCTCTTTGAACAGCAGACCATTATACTTTTCAATAATTTCATCTGCTTGTTCATCATTGTTGACCGTCAGAAAGCCGAAACCACGACATTTGCCTGTTTTTCGGTCTTTAATTAGTTTAGTGGTGACAGCATCACCTTCTGCAGCAAAAACTGCTTGCAGTTCTTGACGATCTATTTCTTCTTTGGGCAAATTACCTATGTATAGGCGAATGGACATGAACTATACCTCCAGAGTTGAATGAACATGGCAAGGACAGAAAACATTACTTGGCTTTGGCTTTTAAATAGATGCTATTGACTAAGACTGCCATAAACCAATTTTTTAACTCCAAACTGTCAACCTATACAATACAGTTTTTCGTCGGGATCAAGCTTGTTTAATCCAAAAGCGTACAAAACGCTCAGTTAATACCACCTTAATTCTAAGAATTGTAAATTTAATAGCCTACTGCATACTACAGTAAATGTTTTCTTCTATGCCTTGGTGTGCAGAATAAAATACCATTTCTTACATTATCACGGTATCTTCTACGTAGCTAGTTCAGGGCATACATTTCCGACAAGAGTATGACTGAATAGTAGCATAAAACACTTTTTTTTCTCAACACCAAATATTGGAAACAAAAACCAGCCAGTGGCTGGTTAAATTGCTGCTGTGTTGGCAGGAGAAAAAGGATAGGTTGGCGTAAGCAGCCGAAAAAGTTAACTAAGCTAAGATGCTGAGTTATATCCGGTGCTAAAGTTTGTGTAAATAAATGTAACACTAGACGAAATAATCTGCAATGTTTGTTTACGTTTGACCCTTGTCATTGGTTATTGGTCATTGGTCATTGGTCATTTGTCATTGGTCATTGGTCATTTGTCATTGGTCATTTGTCATCACCCCAATACCCAATCGCCAAACCCCAATACCCAATACCCAAACCCCAAACCCCAAACCCCAATCCCCAAACCCCAATCCCCAACCTAGCCTGTGAGAAAAATGTAAGCGCCCCAAGCCTGTGCTGCAACTGCTAAAATGGTAGACCAGATGGGAAGAGCGCTATGAATGGTATTACCATTTTGCGTTTGCAAAGTTTGGATATCAATCCAGGGGGTTGCGCCGCGTCGAAACCAACCTGTGACGGTAATGTGGCGACCTATCCAGTCTTGGGGATTGATTGATGGTGTAAGTCCGGGAATGTGGTGCAATTTCACTAATCCGATGTGGGATTGTAGGATTAAGTCTTGTCCTAGGCAGTTGCTAGTACCCTGACGGCCTAATAGTTTACCAACAAAACGCACATTGATGCTGTCTATGGGGATGGCCGATGGGTTGGCTAACAAATTGGGTAGGCGATCGTCTGTTTGTACAGTAGCAGGTTTGATATCAGGAAATAAAGCATTCATGCGGATGATCATCCCGATGCTCAAACCAATTAGCAGACAACCTGTAACGAAAGACCAATCTTGGTAGATCCATTTTAGGTTCAACAACTTGAGTGCAAAGGCAATTTGCCAAGTTAACCAGATCAGACCGGCAAACACCAAACCCAGGGGAATACCTAAAAAGGGAGCCATTTGTAACAAGAAGGACTGATGTTTACCCTTTAAAGATTGTTCATTCGTCAGATGTAGTTCGGGTTCTAAATGCCAGTGACGGGCAATTTTGCACAGACGTTGGATGCGATCGCCGATTAAAGGATGGCTGTTGTTGATTGTAAACCATCGGCGATAGGGATTGAAATTATCCCACATCAAGAACGATTCAAAGGATATATGTCCGGCAATACTACCCAAAGAGATACTCTGTTGATAACTTACAGGTGCCAGGAGGTTCAAGCTTTCCAACTGCCAACTGGTGTGTTCTTGTTTGGTAATATCACCAGCAATCCCAATGGCAATTTTGAGTAAAGCCCTGGTCAGAGCATTGGGATTACCAGTTATTTCGGCTGCGGTGCGATCGCTATAGTAAACGCGCAACCTCGACAACCACAAACCAGGTCCACTCAGCAAACACCAAACTCCATAAACAATAATAGCCCAAATTGTGAACGGCATTCGCCAAATTCCTTGTGAGTTGCGATTCCCCCACTCCGACACTTGCTGATATAGCCTGTATACGGGTAGTGTCAGCAACAGCAACAGAGACATCACCACAAAATCTCTGTGGACAATATGCCCTACCTGGGTAGCATAAATTATGGCAATTTCATCATCCGCCAGTTGCTCTAATAGCCCCTGACTGACGACAATTCGCGCATTGCGGGCTAAATTACCATAGGTCAAAGCCACTGGTGCAGCGATGGGCAAAATTCGGAGTTTGGGTAATGGCCAGCCTCGCTGTTGACAACAACGTTGTAGCATCCGCACGGTTTCGCGACTGTAGCCATTTAAGATTTCTTTGGGCAATTCTCGTTGACCATAAAAGTTTGTCAATAGCCAGTCGAGTAACCAGGGTGACAAGGCCAGTCCGATGACTAATATTAGTAACAAAAATTGGCTCGGATCGCGGTATAAAAGTTGTAATGGCTCCAGATATGGTAATGTGATTAAAGTCTGGTTAATTAATCCCAAGGCGAACTTGACCATTTCTCGGATCACCCAAAACAGGGCGATAAAGGTTCCAGCAGTCAGCAACCGCAAGGGTAGTAACTTAAACTTTTGCAACGGTTGCCATACCTTAGCCCTGGCTGCATGTCGCCAATAAATGCTCTGTGCTTTAGGTTGCGGATGACTTAATGATACTATCAAGCCACTACCAGAAATAGTAGGTGCTGAATCTCGGAAATTTTGCCAGATGGCTGTTGGCAGAGCAGAGGAACTCACGGGGGTTGTAGCTGGTTCAGTTTTATTTTTGACACCATGAGATACCGTAGCAGGACTTGCGGGTGTAACTATGGTATCTTGTGACAACTGTGGTGATGCAGCAGTAACTGGCACAGGTTTTTTTTGTGCATCATCAAAAGGGACAAATCCAGTTGCCAAATTTTCGGATTTTGATGCTGTATTATGATGTTTTTGGCGTTTGGTCAAGTGTTCAAGAGCGCGTTGTGCCCACTCTTGCACTTGCGGATTGTGACTCTCAATCAGATTTTGACACAGGGCGATCGCCTTGGGAGCTTCGCCACTGCGAGCATAAGCCATCACTAAACCAACCTGTGCCTGCAAAGTAGCGTTACTATTACCCTGACTGCTAGCAACAGGTTCGAGATGAGCGATCGCTGTTTGATAATTTCCCTGCTTGAGAGCAACTAAACCAGCCTCCAAAGACATTTTGGCATGTGAAGGCATACAGATTCAACCACTGTTTTAACTGATGACTGATAACGTTTGACGGTTGACCAATGACAAATGACCAAATGTCAAATGTCAAATGTCAAATGTCAATGAGTAATGAGTAATGAGTAATGAGTAATGAGTAATGAGTAATGAGTAATGAGTAATGAGTAATGAGTAATGACCCATGACCCATGACCCATGACCCATGACCAATGACCAATGACAAATGACAAATGACCAATGACAAATGACAAATGACAAATGACAAATGACCAATGACCAATGACCAATGACCAATGACCAATGACCAATGACCAATGTCAACCGTCAACTGGTTGTTGACTAGAAAATACTGGCGCGGTAGCGCTTAACTTTAATTCTGGATGGTCTCCCTGTAACTGTTGACAATTCCATTCATTACGGAATAGCAACACTGGGCGTCCCATGCTGTCTTTGACTGAAGTGGTGTTGAATATACGTCCCACCTTGTTCAAAGCTTCCCAACCACCTTCTACCCAACGAGCGACGCTATAGGGCAACGATTCTAGCAGGGTTTCCACGCCATACTCATTTTGTAAGCGAAACTGCACCACTTCAAATTGCAGTTGACCCACAGCAGCCAGAATTGGATCGCGCTTGGCTTCATCGGTTGAGTACATAATTTGTACAGCACCTTCTTCGCGCAATTCCGAAATTCCTTTTTGAAATTGCTTGAATTTAGATGGGTTAGGGTTTCTGAGAGTCGCAAACAGTTCTGGGGAGAAATAGGGAATTCCTTCATATTCCAGTTTTTGTCCCGTGTAAATGGTATCGCCGATCGCAAACACGCCGGGATTGTTCAAACCAATCACATCGCCAGGATAAGCCACATCAATCGATTCTCTCTCTTGAGCAAAAAGTTTTTGCGGACGAGACAGACGGACGACTTTACCTGTACGGGCGTGATTCACCGTCATATCTTTTTCAAACTTACCAGTGCAGACCCGGATAAAAGCGACGCGATCGCGGTGTTTTGGGTCCATGTTCGCCTGGAGTTTGAAAACGAACCCAGAAAACTCTGGGTAAGTAGGCGGAACTTCACCGACGCTGCTGTGATGATTTCCTGGTTTGAGAGCGTAGTCGAGGAAGTATTTCAAGAATAACTCAACGCCAAAGTTGGTCATGGCGCTACCAAAAAACACTGGGGTCATTTTTCCTTGATGTACCAACTGCAAATCTAGTTCCGGACCGACTCCTTCTAATAGTTCTAGATCGTTTTTCAGTTGGTGGTAAAGTTCCTGTTCCAGTAATTCTTCAATTCTGGCATCACCCAAGTCTACTATGGTGTCGCGGGCTTCCCGGCTACCGTGGGCGCTACGTTCAAATAAATGTATTTGTTGTTTGTCTCGGTCAAACACACCTTTAAAGCGATCGCCCATCCCAATCGGCCAGTTGACTGCATAGGTTTGCAATCCCAATTCTTGCTCAATCTCATCCAAAAGATCCAGTGGTTCTCTTCCGGGACGGTCGAGTTTATTCACAAATGTAAAAATCGGGATACCCCGCATTTTACAAACTTCAAACAGTTTTCGCGTTTGGGGTTCTAGACCTTTGGCGACATCAATTAACATCACTGCATTATCTGCAGCCGCTAGGGTACGATAGGTATCTTCACTAAAATCTTGGTGTCCGGGGGTGTCGAGTAAATTTATCTGACAGTTACGGTAGGCAAATTGTAACACCGTAGATGTAATAGAAATACCCCGTTGCTGTTCCATCGCCATCCAGTCAGAAGTAGCTTTCCGCTGCGCTCGCCGCGCTTTTACCGCCCCAGCTTCGTGAATTGCACCTCCGTATAATAGGAGCTTTTCTGTGAGCGTAGTTTTACCAGCGTCAGGGTGAGAAATAATCGCAAAATTGCGGCGCAGTTGAACTGCTTCCTGAAGATCGGACTCTAGTTCAGTTGACATAAGTGTATTTGTTTGCTTGTTAGTTAACTTAACTTAATGTTTTCATACTCTAGTGGGTCTTTTAATCTTAAGACAACGAAGCACGTGTTAGCGTCGTAATATCGCCAACAACCATCAATTAAGGGGAGACATAAATGTATAACGCCTACGACAGCGATAAGCGTAAGCTATTATCCGCCCTGAGTCATGGAGCCATTTTTTTCAGCACTACGGTTGTATCTGTAGGCATACCTATTGCAGTACTATTCATCAGTGATGATCCTGTTGTCAAAGATAACGCCAAAGAATCCATCAATTTTCACTTTAATGTCTGGTTTTATGGTGGAATTCTGGGAGCTATTTTTTTCCTCACGGGTTGGTTAATATTACCACTAATAGTTCTATTGCCAATAGCAGGAATAGGCTACGTATTGCATTGGGGATTAACAATCTGGGCAATTATTAACGTTTTTGGTAATCCAGATCAACCCTTCCGTTATCCGTTTATTTTCCGTTTCCTTTAAGACTTAATGGTAATTGTTAACTGGGCATTACTTCCTTGCTAGTGTAAGATTACCTAAATCTCTCTAACTCTGATCTCTGTTTCCTTTGCGCCTGGTACGATTAATTAAATAGGTAATCTTCTGGCGGTTCGGGAGCAGATATGGGGTTTAGTCATTACTAATTGACAAACCCCTTTGGAGCATTTCAAAATTAAATCTTCATCTTTGAATTTTGAAACCGAAAAATCAAGGTTTTGGGTTGGCCATAGGCCATAGGGCAGAAAAAACTAACCTATGCCCTATGCCCTATCTTCACGAATAGCCTCGCCGCGTAAGTCCTAATCTTGTTGCGATAAGTAAAATTAGTAACTTTAAGCAGATGATGAATTTACCAAACCAAAATAGACGACTGCAAATTCTGGTAATGTATGGCATCTTGGGCGCGATCGCACTTGTGACGCTGTTTCCATTGCTGTGGTTAATTAGTACCGCCTTAAAATCGCCTACGGAAAACATCTTGCAGTCGCCGCCGCAATTATTACCAAGCCAACCGACTCTAGAAAATTTCGCTAGTGTTTGGCAATCACTACCCTTTGGACAGTACATGTATAATAGCACCCTAATTGCAGTTTTAACGGTAGGTTTGAATCTACTGTTTTGTGCTTTAGCTGCTTATCCTTTGGCACGACTCTCTTTTGTGGGGCGAGACTGGATTTTTATTGCGATCGTTTCGACAATTATGATTCCCTTTCAGATCGTGATGATTCCCCTGTATATTTTGACAGTCCAGTTGGGTTTGAGAAATACTTATTTAGGAATGATTTTTCCCAGTTTAGCTTCTGCCTTTGGTATTTTTCTGTTGCGACAAGCTTTTATGGGCGTCCCTAAAGAGATAGAAGAAGCAGCCCGGATGGATGGTAGCTCAGAGTTGGGTTTATGGTGGTATGTTATGTTACCAGCAATTAGCCCGGCACTAGTAACTCTGGCTATTTTCGTCTTCATTGGTTCTTGGAGTGACTTTCTGTGGCCTTTAATTGTCATCCAAGATGAAAATTTATATACTCTTCCCCTGGGAGTAGCGAAGCTAGCGGGGACATTTTCCTTGGACTGGCGGTTAGTGGCTGCTGGTTCAGTAATTTCGATAGCGCCAGTTATGTTATTATTTCTGTTTCTACAACGCTACATTGTACCTACGGAAACTGGTAGTGGTGTCAAGGGTTAAGAGTTAAGGGTCAAGGGTCAAGAATCAAGGGTCAAAAGTGCAATCTCCTGGTCAACTATTTGCTACAGGACTTACACCGACATTTATTTATTGACAATCGCACCAAAAACCGTCCACAGGAATAGTGCAGACCCTAGGCGCTCGACTGGCTCTGTTTTAACTGTGGACTTTTGACTTTTGACTCTTGAGCTTTGACTTTTGACTTTTGACCTTTGACTTTTGACTTTTGACTCCTGACTCTTGACTCTTGACTCTTCACTTAATAAGCACCGCTTTTGTTAAACACAACCCAGATAGTTTTGATAATCAGACTGAAGTCGTAAGCGATAGACCACTTGCGCTGGTAGTTAATATCCATACGAACTATAGTTTCAAAGTCTTTGATGCTAGACCGACCATTAGCCTGCCATTCTCCAGTAATACCTGGCTTGACTTGCAATCTTTGCCAATGGTGTGGCTCGTAGTATATCACTTCGTCAGGAGTGGGCGGCCTGGTGCCCACTAAACTCATATCGCCCAACAGGACATTCCAAAATTGAGGTAATTCGTCCAAACTAGTGCGCCGCAAGAACTTACCCAAACTAGTAATGCGGGGATCATCAACTGATTTAAAAATGTGACCTTGAGCTTGGTTTTTCACCAGATGTTTGCGTTTATCAGCATCAACAATCATCGAACGGAACTTCCAGATCCGGAAGGGTCGTCCGTGTAAACCGCAGCGAATTTGGGAATAAAATATTGGGCCTGGATCAACAAAAAAAGTAGCAATCGCTACAAATATTGCTATCCAACCTGTAATCATCAGTCCCACAATCGCTCCGAGAATATCAATGAATCGTTTTGTTCTACTTAAGGTTGAAGGGTGTATGGGTTGTTGTGAAAATTCAACTGAACCAAGATAACTCAACAACGCTAGATTATCTACAACACGACCTTTGGCATCAGTAGTAAAAGTAGACATATACATAAGACGGATGTTGTTATTACTGCGTTTTTTATCAGTAATTTAGTGTTTTTACTGATGAAGTAACGAATATTAATATAGATAATTTTTATCAATAAGAAAAACACTTAGAGCAAACTTTACAAAATCTTTGCATTTAAGCGTGTAATATAAATTTCTAGTATCCTTTCTGGGAATGAAAAAAAACCATGTTATTGGGGATTTACTTAATCTCTGATGAGAGATAATTATACCTGTAACTTTCTGAAACTAGATGAGTTACAGGTATTTTCGAGGAATGTATCCTATGTATCACGGTATTACCAGAGGCTTTTGTCCGTAATGTTACCTATCTTAAGCTCGGTTACTCCTAATATCATGTCATTGACATACTCTCCGCCCTTTTAGGGTGGAGATTCTGGAGTCAAACAGCAATTGTTGGCATAGCCAGTCTAACATCACCTAACCCAATGGTTGAACAAGAGGCAAGGGAGCAGGGATCTCTTAGCAGGGGAGAAGGAACAGAAAGGGATTCGACCCCAACTGTTGCGCCCAATCCCGCAGGGTACGAGAACCACTTAACAGAAGTGGGGGACTCAGACCCATGTTCCGCTCCGCTCCACGGCTCTTGGAAGGGGTCATTTCCCTCTGCTAAGAGCCCCCTTCCCCCTGCCTCTTCGTTGATGCCCCATGCCCTTGTGGGTGGAATTTTTTATTTGGAAGTTCCTAATGCCAAGTTAATCATATATGGTTCCTCCAGAGATTGCTGAGTACTAGCTTTGATAGCATCTAGATAGCGACGCAAATACAAAAGCTGTTGGGAGTTGGGACGATAAGTGAGACTTCCTTGTTTTTCAAAAAGTGGTGCGGAAGCGATCGCCTTGTAGTCAGTATTTTCACGTGAGCTTTGGGTAAGCCTTGTGGCGTCTAAATGATTAGGTATTAAACCTGAAGGTAACTCACCTTCCAAGAAAGCCATGAGACGTTGCTGACAAGTACGGGTGTTGATGCCCCGACCCTCAAATAACTGGATAATTTCACCAAAAGATAGGGTTCGCTCTGGTAAAAGCCGCAGTAATTCTGTAAATAGGAAATAGTCAGTATACTGTTGCCTAGATACCTCTAAAACTTGGGGATGTAGAGGTAGCATTCCTAGTCCATAGGCTACCCGACTACAATTAGGAGCGCCGTGATCACCGATATATAAATCTTGAATAATCTTGGCATTGGGGAGTTTTTGGCGTAACCAACGGTTCACTGTGGGGATAGCAGCCATCCCACCAGTCAAGATAGCTTGATTAATTGCTTCTGTGGGTATACCACGGGCTACCAACAATTTATTAAGTTCGCGGTTCAGACGCCGGACAAAGGGGACTAACACCTGACTTTCTAAGTCTCGCCGCTGCAGAACCCATCGCTGATCAGCCAAATCCAGTGTAAACGAATCTTGGTGTTGTAGAATTAGCTTCAGAGCCAGAGCTGCATCCAGCACTGCTTGTCCCAGCAAGGAGCTTTCTAGACGCTGCTGGAGGCGAATCCGAGCCGTTATATCCGGTTCACCGACTCGCGGTAGTTCTAATTCCTCCAATCCCAAACTATGCCAACGCATTCGGTCTAAACCGGGTATACTCGGTTGCCAATACCTTCCCGTAGCTTCTGGCGCAGTCTGGTTAGTGGTAATAGTTTTGTCATCATCCTGAAGTTCAAAACGTGATTGCCGAGATTTTGGTGGTAACAGCAGCTGGCAGATAATATCTTGCTCAATGCCCTTACCAGCATAGGCAAAACTGTGGAGCATGAAATCATTGTGTGCCAATTGCACCTGATTCTGTGGCAAATCAACTAAGGCCATTTCGCTGGCGGTAGCGCCAATATTCAGGGCGAGGGTATTGCCTACGAAAGGGTGTTCGCTGGTGTTTACAGGACGCAAACCGTCGCGATCGCTCAATTGTACTGCTTCATTGTTAGCACCATCAAGGACACTAAGTAAACTAGCGATCGCCTCCTCAACAAAAAATACTTGCTGTGGATGCTGAATGAGTTTGCTAGTAAGTATTGCTTCGCGGACATTAAAGCGATATTGTTCTGACGAGTTGGCTGGACAGGTGCAGATCACACCTGTAATATTATTGATAATCGGACCAAAAGCTGGTTCTGCAATTCCCACAGCCGCAGCGGTTAAACCTTGAGTGGTGCTATCACGATCAGATTTCAGGGTCAACAGCAGTTTAGAGAGCGATCGCACAACCCAAATTAACGGTCCGGCAGAAAATTCATTAAATTGCAGCACAGGTTCCCATTTTTGGCGTGTACTTTTGTAGGGGATGGCTACTTGTAAATAGGGTTTCAACTGTGCTGAATAAAGATTAGATGTTAACTCTGTCGCCGAGGAAGATGGTGCAGAAACTTTTTCCTGAGCAACATCTATAGGCGCTGTTTGCTCAATTATTTGTTCGCCATGAGGCACAGAAGCCGTAGGCAGATAAACCTCTGCTGGTAAACGGAACGATTGCTGAAAGGAAGTAGCTCCTGATTGGTTTTGTGCTAACCAATAAATAGGATATACCACAAAAGTGGAGCGATTTAACAATACCGCAGAAATTCCCGTTGTCCCCAAATCAATTCCTAAATACCAGACCGCATCGAGAATAGTCGGTGCAGAAACTTCTGTATTATTTAGCTTGTTGTCAAGTAAAGAACTTTGCTGGTTAGAATCTGTGGCTATTGTCTTTTCTTCAGTTATTTGTTCCACTGGCGACAAAGAAGTGGAAACGAAAGCTGAGGGTTGATTTTCTGTCAACAGTTCCGCAGCAGAAACCTGAGCCTGAGTCCGATCCCAGTTCGTTATCGGCGGTAATGGGGAATTTAGCGACCCATCAAAATTCGCCAAATCCCGATCCAATTGCTGTAACTGCACTGCATCTAAAGAAATATCAGGTATGGTAGTCACCTGATTTTCTGTTTGCGAGAGTAGATTTTCATTGGCAGAAGCGGGAATATAGTGATCAGTTCTATCCGCCTCCTCATCTTGAATCAGTACTTCTGATCTTGATGCGGGAGTTGCTGCTGTGGGAGATGAAATAGCCCCCGGTTGCGGGTCACTACCGACATCAGGGAATAGGTCTGTCAGTGCTGTAATTGTTTCCGCCTCCGTTGGCTGATTGAGGAACCTGTCCGTGGGTAGAACTTCTGGGGGTGGCAAATTAGATAAGCTAATCGGTGGTACTGGGTCTGGCTCTTCATCAAAAAACAATGTCTCCCATGACTGGGATAATGAATCTGTAGGTTGTAGAGGCGGATCTTGTATTGTTGGTGAGTTGAGATTGCTACGCTGCACAAGACCCACATCTGGTTGCTCAATCCAAGGATCGGGCATAATCTCAGGAGAATCCACTGCTTCGACTTGATTAGTTGGCAATTCTGCTGTAGTCTCGGCAATATTCAATACTGCTGGAGAATCCACTGCTTCGACTTGATTAGTTGGCAATTCTGCTACAGTGTCGGCAATATTCAATACTGCTGCGGATGGAGAGAGGGTAAAAACCTCATTTGTGACAGCATTCTGTCCTACCTCCACAGTGGAATCAATCACATTGTCAGTACCAAACAAGCTAGCGTAAAGTTGGTCTACTTCATCTAATTCAAAACTATTTTGCGGTAGTTCGGTTGGGGTGACAGGAGTACTGGTAGTGTGTGGTAAAACCACTGCATCTAGTTCCTGTGTGGTGCTAGCCACTGGTGGCTCTAGATTAATTATCGCTAAAGATGGCGTCAGAGGCTGTACCGCTGATTCGCGAGTATCCGCACTGCTGACCAATGTTGGCGATGGTGGTAGTGTGACATTTTTTTCTCCCCCTTGCCAAGATGGTTCGGAACTCAGGGATGGTGGCTGCAAATACTGCGTCAAATTTTGCACAAAGCTGGCCATCAACTGTTCGCCTTGCACTCCCTGACTGTACATTCTTGCGAGTGCTTGGGATAGGGACTCCTGATAGGTATGAATGTTGCGCTGTAGTGCCTCAAATACCACATTTACAGTCCCATCTAGTGACAATAAACGTTGATCCAAGTCTGTCGCTAACCGTGTTAACCGCTCCGTCGAATCTGATGATTCTATAAAAGGTGCTGTCGTGGAACTGATTGGTTCTAGGTTGGTCTGATTACTTGTTGTTAAGGAACTAGGGGAGGAAGGCAAATTCTGTGATACATGAGGAGTTAAATTTGGCACTAGGCGACTCATTAGCACCTGTAAAAATTCAGAGATGATCTGCTCTTGATTTGCCAACTGCTGGCTTAAGGAGTAGTTGTGCAATCGCCTTTGCTCTAACTGTCTGATTTCCTGTACAAGAGTTGCCCTTTCTTGCAGCAGCGTTGATAATTCTGCTTGCAAGGGCATAAGCAGTGTCGCAAATTCACTGTTTAATTGTTGAGGCAGAACTACAGGATTGTGTTCTTGATCGGGTTGCTTTTGCTGTATTGAAGACTGAATATTTGCCTGATCAACAAATTTTGCCAACAACGGCGATCGCAGTGGCTGTGCCTGTGGCTTATTTGCGGCTTCCTTCTCTACAGGCTCATTTTCTCCTAGACCGACAAGGAAATCGCGAATTCTCTCTAAAACCTCATGGCCTTCTTCAGTCCCCTGACCAGACAACAGCCTAGACCGGCGCTTGCTACTATTAGCCAGTAAGTGATCAATGTCTGCGATCAGTCTTTGAATTTCATCTGCGCGGGAAGTCACTTTAAAATACCTTAGCGAGAAATGTACGTTAACTGGTATGAAAATTACTTTACAATTAGTACGGAAGCTATAACATGTGATTATCGTCACCCAATACTAAGATCTCTCAGGTCTTGTACCCTCTTGACAAACAACCTCTGTTGTAGCATGTCAATTTTATTAGCATAAAACATAGAAAAAAATCCGGCAGCCTAGCTGAAAATTTTCAGTAACCTGATCCTCAATTAGCTATTTTGTGGACAAGTATTGACAATATTATATATTCATGGTAGAAAAAATGTATGGTAAAGATAAATTTGCCACATCAGCGGGTGTTATATTCTCTACGGAAAATATTGACAACTCTACATCATAGATGGTAATTCTAAACCAAGACCCAACAAGTTTATCGCTCTTATTTAGAATAAAGATTGGGTATAGCTAAGACACATCAAATTGGGTCGGATATTAGGCTGGATGTCACTCATAAGGCAACTACATAATTAATATAGAGAAAAATACGTAAAAGTAGTCATAGAAGATTTAAATCTTAGCGTTATACTGTCCAACCACAAACTAACTGGTGAGGTGACACTAATTTTTATAAAAATGCACGTTGAAAACCCTTGGCGCAAGCCTGCTGTTTAACGGCGAGTCTGTGAATGTAGAATCCCCTAGCCTTTAGGCAGGGAAGTGTCAACTAATGGAACTCATACGCCTAATTCAGTCTAGGAAATCTCAACTACAGGAAATATGTCCAAGAATGTCTAAAGTTGAGATAGCAGTAAGATGGTGTTTTATGCCAAACTGTTATTTAGGTTAAACCAAATCTTTCAAGGTGTAGACATAAAAAAAAAGTTTTTCTTCACGCTGTTTGTGTCTTTATGGTTAAAAAACATTTTCCAACCCCAAAGACGCGATCGCAGACCGTTTCGTCGAGAAAGACCAGTTAGTTAAATGCGCTGTTCTATTTAAAGAGCTAATTTAATAGCTTAGGCTTATAATGATGGCGCTCGTATTTGTTTTTAATCCAGCTGCTTGAAAAAACATGTTGTAATGGAAGACCGATATAGTCCACAGCCACCCGCCCATCCCTGGATGCTCACTGCTCCCTTTTTTCAAGGTTTGCCAGAAATTGTTGTGGAACTAGCTCTCAGCCATCTTGTAACTCGCACTCACCCAGCCAACCAAGTGATTCTGTTGGAAAATGACTGGGGTGGTTCTGTGTATTTTATTGTAGACGGTTGGGTGAAAATTCGTACATACAATTTAGAAGGAAAAGAAGTAACGCTGAATATTATTGGTAAGGGGGAATTGTTTGGGGAAATGGCGGCGCTAGATGAAGTACCTCGCTCTACTGATGTAATTACTCTAACCCCCACTGTAATTGGCAGTATGCCATCTCAGGATTTTGTGAAGTTACTTCAAACAGAACCAATGGCTGGTATGCGATTGTCACAATTAATGGCACGACGCTTGCGCCAAGTGAATCGCCGACTACGGTTGCGGGAATCTGATAGTCAGTCGCGGGTAGCAGATACTTTACTGTTTTTAGCAGAAGGACAGGGAAAAAAAGCGCAGACAGGCACAGAAATTCCCAATTTACCTCATCGGGAATTGAGTAGCTTGAGTGGATTGGCGCGGGAAACAGTTACACGAGTCTTGACCAGGCTAGAAAAAAAAGGGTTGATTAGAAGGGATCAGGACATTATTTGTATTCCCGATTTGTCAGCCCTAGAAAAAATGATCGTCTAACAAGGGACTTGCAAATAAAAAAATATCCAATAGAGAAAATATATGTGCCAGTTATGTAAGTCCTGATTTGGAGTTCAGTGAAATATGAGCATTTCAAATTCTCTACCAGACGAGCCTGAGCAAGAACCATCCCCTGAATCGCAAATAGCCCAAAATCAATGGGTAGATAGACAACAGAAGTTAGCGCGACCCCAACTAAAAGTTGATGCACCCCTGCGGATGGTAGAAACGGCGTTTTTAGCCAGTACTGCTAGCTTGCTCTGGTTTATTAACTTTTACTTTCCTTTGGGGCCGGTTTTGCGGATATTTTTTCCCGTACCCATCGCTCTAGTTTACCTGCGTTGGGGCAAACGAGCCGCCTGGATGGCAGCTGTCACCTCTGGGCTACTATTAGCGGTACTGATGGGACCTGTCCGTAGTCTGCTGTTTGTTATGCCCTTCGCTTTCATGGGCGTGCTGTTGGGGGCGACATGGTATCGTCGTGTAGGCTGGATTGTGTCTATCACCTTGGGGACGTTGTTGGGGACTTTGGGGGCATTTTTTCGGGTGTGGTTGCTCTCGGTGTTATCGGGTGAAGACCTATGGATTTATATGATTAACTATGTAACAGATATCACAGAATGGATATTTCTGATGCTGGGATTATTGACTAGTCCCAGTGTGTTTTTGATTCAATTAGGGGCGATCGCTTTGATTGTATTCAACAACTTTATCTACCTGTTTGTCGTACACCTAGCAGCATGGCTACTGTTAGATCGTCTGGGAAATCCCATCTCTCGCCCCCCTCACTGGGTGCAAGTTTTAATGGATTATGAAGCGTAGTCATTGGTCATTGGTCATTAGTAACTGGACAACTGACTAATGATAATTGACAACTGACAACTGACAACTGACTAATGACAACTGACTTAATTCGCATTTATACGCAAATTGCACAGGGTAAAGCCTGGATAGCTAAGTATCGCGGTCGTTTACCAATATTTGCTTGTGTTTTAGGATTTACTGAAACTGGTTTGATCCCAGGAATTTCAGCGGCTGGACGCACTCCAGAGGATCGAAAATTTACTGCTTGTGCTGATGCCGAGTTTTTATACTACGGGGCAGAACACAAGCCCGTATATCCCCTACCACCACTGGCGGCGGGGGCCTCACCAGTGGTGATTTCCCGCGCTGTAGTTGAGGCGCTGAAAATGCCAGTTTATTTATTTAATGCTGGATTACCTTACCCCTGTGCTGTGCCCACAATTGATTTGGGTGGGACTCCTGCTAGGTGTTTAAGTCTAGGCGCGGCGATGGAATTAGCGACAGTACACCACTTGCTAGAACAAGGACTGGTTTGGGGTTCTCAGCTGGCTGCTAATATTCCACAGGGCTATGTGATTTTAGGTGAGTGTGTTGTGGGAGGAACCACCACAGCCTTGGCAATTTTAACAGGCTTAGGTATCGAAGCTGTAGGAAAAGTTAACAGTAGCCATCCTGTTTGTAACCACGAACAAAAGTGGGCGGTGGTACAGGCTGGACTAGAGAAGTTGAGGGGCGGAGGGGGTGAGGAAGGGAAAGATTTTCTATCCCCAATGCAAAATCCGATTGATCCCCTGCATTTGGTAGCTGGGGTGGGTGATCCGATGCAAGTGGTGGTAGCAGGAATGGCGATCGCTGCTAGTCGCAGTTGTGGTGTTTTGCTGGCGGGTGGGACGCAAATGCTGGCGGTTTATGCTCTAATCAATGCGATCGCTCACAATTACGCTTTATCTTGGCGCCCTGAAGAGGTCGTCGTTGGCACAACCCGCTGGGTGGCAGAAGACCCCACTGGTGCTACGGTGGAATTAGCCCGCAGCATAAATAATCAGGGGAATACCCCTTGCCTACTGGCTACTGGGCTAAGTTTTGCTGATTCTCGTTATCCCCAACTCCAAGCCTATGAGCAGGGTTTTGTCAAGGAAGGTGTGGGCGCTGGAGGTGCGGGGATCGCTGCACATATAAGCTTGAATTGGCAGCAATCCCAGCTTTTGCAAGGGATTGAAGCACAACTTGATCGGCTGAGTAGGGTTGACTAAGCCAATTTTAGATTTTAGATTTTAGATTTTAGATTTTAGATTTTACATTGTTTCGGTACCTTGCAGCGGCAACGGATTAGAATCCCCGGACTTTAGGGATGGGGTAGATGTCAACTATAGAAATTAATGAATTCTTTCTCGGAGCAATTGTTCTTCCAAGGCCGCAATGCGATTGTATGCTGCGGTTAATTGCGCTGTGAGTCGTTGTATTTGAATTGCGGGTGTTAGGTGTTTATCTGTATCTTGACGATTTATGTCGGCATAAATGTCATCTACCAAAATATCCTTGTGTTCCAGTTGTGAATTGAAATTGATATTTCTCTTGAATTCGTAGGGCACAGCTTCGCTATTCGGCAAATAATTATCTCTTGGGTGCGTTTTGTTTAAAGAAGACTCTGATAAAGCTGCAGATACTTTGCTATCAAGCCGCTCAATCACTTGGTAGAGGGCATCCACTTTTTCGCCTAAAGTCAGGATTTGCTTCTGTAATGGCTCCATTTAATACCCTCAACCGCATAATGGCATAGTTTATTCTATGGTATTCAATTTACTCGCAATGTTAAGCATACTTATGAATTATTTAATTATTCATATTTTATTTTGTAATATGTTACGTAATTCATTAATCAGCAATATATCTTAGGACTTACGCACTCGTTATGAAAAATCAAGGGTTTAGGTTGGGCATGGGGCATGGGGCATAGGGCATAGGGCATAGGGCAGGAAAAATTCACCAATGCCCTATGCCCTATGCCCCATGCCCTAAAGAATTAATCAAGATTGAACGCACCCCATCTAAATCAAAGATTATAGATGGGGATTCGTGCGCTAAGAAGCTGTAATACTTCTTGAGCGTTACCAGGGTTACTGGCGTTCTCAGTGTGTCGTTAGAACTTTCGCTGACGTTGGCGAAGCCTGCGCTCCGCGCATACACCCTAGTAAAAAGTATTATTAATATAATGACTTTTTACTCGTTATAAACAATTAGTGAAATTGGTCTATGTCTCCGGCTGTAAAGCTTTTACAGTACCGCAAAAACTAATTATTAGAATTATAGCATGAAAGAATAATTGTTGCTGCGCGTTTTATACATGTGTAGCTTACCACACCTAAAATGTAGATATTTTTATAGTATTTTTAGGTGGGGACTGCGCGAAACATTTTTGTTCAATGAGAGTAATCTCAAGCGCTATACTGAACATGCGGTTCTTTCAAGTCCAAAATCGATGGATCGACGGTCTTTTTTGCTCAGTACAAGTGGACTAGCACTTTCACAGATGCTGATTGGCTGTAATGGAAACAAGCAGACGCAGCTCAAAGTACAGTTATTAAAAGGTTCTATACCTAGTCTGGTAGTTAATGAGTTTGACAAAAGGTTGGGAAAAAAGGTAGACTTAAAGTTTGCCCCCTCAGAGCAAATACAGGATTTATTTAAGCAATTACAAAGTTGGCAGCAACGACCAAAAGCCACTGATGAGAAGGGATGGAATCGTTTTATACCATTTGGGCAAGGTCAAAAAACGCCTGTAGCAAACCTAGTGACATTGGGGGATTACTGGCTAAAAGCAGCAATTGAACAGAAACTGATTCAACCTCTAGAAGCGGTGGAGGTAAAACAGTGGTCTACTTTAGATGACAAGTGGAAAAAACTGGTAACGCGCAACGACCAAGGTAATCTAGATGGTCAAGGAAAAGTTTGGGCAGCTCCCTACCGCTGGGGTAGTACAGTTATAGTTTACAATCGTGACAAGTTTGAAAAATTGGGTTGGACGCCAAAAGATTGGAGTGATTTGTGGCGCACTGAACTGCGATCGCAAATTTCCCTCTTAAATCATCCACGAGAAGTGATTGGTTTAGTTTTAAAGAAGCTAGGAAAATCATATAATACAGAGAATCTTGACCAAGTTCCCAACTTGGAACAGGAACTACAAACATTGAACCAACAGGTAAAGTTCTACAGTTCCAATACCTACCTACAACCCCTAATCCTCGGAGATACTTGGTTAGCAGTTGGTTGGTCTGACGATGTAGTATCTGTTCTGGCGCGTTATCCCCAACTGGCTGCAGTTATTCCTCAATCAGGAACAGCATTGTGGACAGATTTATGGGTATGTCCGGCTGGTGTTGCCAAAGATCCTCTATCATATCAATGGATTGATTATTGTTTGCAACCAAGCGCTGCTAAACAAATTTCTCTGTTGACCAAAAGTAATTCACCAATTCCGACTAATATTGTTCCATCTGATATTCAGCAATCATTACAAAACCTGTTACTGAGCAATCGTGAAGTTTTGGACAAAAGTGAATTTTTGCTTCCCTTATCTGTTGCGATAGTCAAGCAATACGAGTCTTTATTCACGAAAATCAAAGTTAGTTAGGGATTAGGGATTAGGGATTAGGGATTAGGGATTAGGGATTAGGTATTAGGGAGAAAGTTTTCCGATCCAAAAAAGCTAACAAATGCTAACAAATGTCCGCTTTTTCTTCCTGCTTCAACCTGGAAGTGTCGGCACTATCCAGTCCACAGGCTAACACGGTCAATCTGACCGCTTCTTTTCTTAAATTAATAGCAGCATTCAAATCTCTGTTACACTCAAAACCGCAGTTATCACACTGGAACACTCTTTGAGACAGTGACAGAGATGATTTTTTCTCACCACAATTAGAGCAAGTTTTACTACTAGGATAAAATCTATCCACAATGACTAACTTGCTCCCATATAGTTGAGTTTTGTATTCTAACTGACGACGAAACTCATAAAAACCCATATCAGCTATAGCTTTAGACAACTTACCATTAGCTAACATCCCTGATACATTTAAATCTTCTATCCCTATGACTGCGTGGTTTTTGCTGATATAGGTGGTGATTTTATGTAATGTGTCTTTCCGAATGTTGGCTATTTTTTGATGTAGTCTGGCTATTTTTATTTGGGCTTTTCTATAATTACTTGAACCCACTTGTTTATGCCGATTCAAGTATTGCATTTTCGCTAGTTTTTGCTCAGACTTTTTATAACTTTTTGCTCCTTCAAATACTTCTGTTGTTGATAATATTGCTAGATGATTTATACCTAGGTCAACTCCGACAAATTCTTCCTTTTTAGGGGTGTTGCTGGTTTCTAATGCTATTTTCCAGGAAATAAACCACTTGTTAGCTTGTTTACTGATTGTGACTGATTTTGGTTTATATCCAAACGGTAAAAGTTCATAGGTTTTCAACCACCCAATTACTGGAACTCTTATCTTCTTATGGTCTATGTGAATTGCACCATCTAATGTAAAAGAATCATTTCTACCTTTTTTCTTGAAGTTGGGAAACCCTTTAACTTTGTTGAAAAAAGATTTAAAGGCATCTGACAAATATCTTAATGCGTACTGAGGAGCGCATTTTGATACTTCATAATACCAAGGATGGGTAGATTTAACTGCTGCTACTAACCATTTATGTAAATCTATGGCTGTAGGAAATTTAATTTTCTCATCAGGGTTTGTCCGATTATGTATGAGTACCTGTTGACATAATGCTAAACCTTGATTCCACGCATGTCTGGCTACTCCTGCGTGTTGTGCCAGTAGTAGACGTTGTTGTTTGTTTACCTTCAGTTGTGTCTTGAATCCTAGTATCATGATTGTATTTTACAGCCAAATGCCAAAGTAGTTACTCATAGCAGATGACTTGGCGTCGGAGCATAAGTGATTAATTGGTAGTAATTGTTAGCTTTTCAGTTACTGTTAATTAACCCCCAGTCCCCAGTCCCCAGCGATGCACTGAGCTTGCCGAAGTGTCCCCAGCGATGCACTGAGCTTGCCGAAGTGTCCCCAGCGATGCACTGAGCTTGCCGAAGTGTCCCCAGCGATGCACTGAGCTTGCCGAAGTGTCCCCAGTCCCCACCTTACAGAGAACGGCGCCACCCTAATTTATTTTGAGCATTCATCTCGATAGTGCAAAATGCTGGACTTGTATTAAAGTTACAAGTGTAAGCTGCCAAAAATTCTTTTTGATAATTGAAAACCCGAAGGTTGTAATTATTGTTCCGAGCAGCGGTACCCAAGCGATTTACAAAGTCGTAGCGCTCCAAATAATCTAGTAAAGTCCAAATTTGCTGATTCACTATCAAATCTACACGAGCAGGTTCTTTATCAGAAGCTGGATATGCGATCCAGTTATCTAACAGCTTTCCCTCTGAGTTTTTTTTAGCAAACCATAAACTGGGAATCGTCAATTTATCTGGGTGAATGGTATTGGCTGTAATTACAGAGTTTTTTGGCTTGTTCAATAAGTCGAGTTCTACGGGAACCTGAGAACGAGACGGTATTGAGTTAGTTTCGGCTTGTGTGGATTTAATAGGTAAAGCAAAAATTGTCGTGAGGCTAATGGTTAGTAGTAGCGATAGCGATGACTGGTAATAATGTACTTTATTTTTAGGCATAGCTGATACTATTTTTAATGTGGGATTATATCCAATTTGGCAATATGTAATTGGACATAATTGAACGTCTTTATATTTCAATATAGCGCTTTTCATTCAGATGCAGAAATACTGACACAATCTCACGCCCAAACACCAAAACACAAAGAAAAACCTTTGCGCCTTCGCGCCTTCCCTACGGGACGCTGCGCGAATGCGTGAGATTTCATACAATATGACTTACTCGTTAATTCCCAACCTTAACCCAACCACCGCGCCGCATCTTTAGCGTGGTAGGTCAAAATCAAATCAGCACCAGCGCGTTTAAACGCAGTTAAGGTTTCCATAACTACACGCTGTTCATCAATCCAGCCATTGAGTGCTGCAGCTTTGACCATCGCATATTCACCAGAAACATTGTAAGCGGCAACGGGTAAATTACTCGCTTCCTTGACCCGCCAGATTATATCCATATAGGCTAAAGCTGGCTTGACCATCAGCATATCAGCACCTTCGGCGATATCCAATTCAATTTCTTTAATCGCTTCGCGGGCGTTACCTGGGTCCATTTGGTAAGTTCTTCTGTCGCCAAATTGCGGTGTAGAGTCTGCTGCATCTCTGAACGGCCCATAATAAGCCGAAGCATATTTAGCAGCATAGGACAAAATTGGCGTGTCTTGGAATCCTGCTTCATCCAAACCAGCACGAATTGCTTGGACAAAGCCATCCATCATCCCTGAAGGGGCGATGATATCAGCACCGGCTTTGGCTTGAGAAACTGCTGTTTTTTTCAATAATTCCAAAGTGGGGTCATTTAAAACCCGTCCAGTCAAATCGCCGGTTTGCAAATAACCGCAGTGACCGTGACTTGTGTACTCACACAAACAAGTGTCAGCAATCACAATTAAATCTGGAACTGCTTGTTTGACAGCCGTTGCTGCTTTTTGTACAATACCACAATCGTGCCAAGCACCATTAGCATCGACATCTTTATCGGCAGGAATTCCAAATAGAATAATTGCGGGAATTCCTAAGTCATAAACCTCTTTTGCCTCTTCGACAATTTTGTCTACCGAAAGTTGGTAAACTCCAGGCATAGATCTGACTTCATTAGCAATTCTCTCCCCTGGTACAGCAAACAGTGGGTAAATTAAGTCACTTGTTGAGACAACAGTTTCGCGGACCATCCGACGTAGTTGAGGATGGTTACGTAGACGGCGGGGACGATGAGTTGGAAACATAAAGTTTGATAAAGAAAAATTACGCAATATGGACAAAACACAAAGCGTCAGACAGACTACGAGCAGTGCTTAACTGTCCTTTGCCCTACAGGTTATGAATCTGTAGGGCAATTTTATATTCTACAGCTTGGTTGACATCTATCAGCAGCATTGCCAAAAAATAATCTTAAAAATTCTTTTCAATTAATTAACTCAATAATTTTATTGCAAATCTAAAATTGCAAATTTTTTGACTTTTGATTATTGGTTCGTTAACCCAAGTTCGGTAACAACAGCTTGTAAAGGTTTATCCCAAGGTTGAAGAGGTAATTGAGGTAAATAGGCAAAATCAAACACAATTCCTATAGTCGGCTTTGTCATCCACTCTTTTTGACTGAGCAAGCGATCGTAATATCCGCCACCATAACCCAAGCGATATCCTTGATAGTCGCAAGCGACACTAGGGACGAGAATCAAGTCTACTTCCGCAGGATCTACGATTGGGGTGTCGGGATGGGGTTCAGTAATACCATAGGCGCCGATTTCTATAGAGTCATTATCTGTCCAGATATGCCAACACAAGGATTTACCAACGCAGCGAGGAAATCCCCAACGGTGCTTGGTGTCTTGCAATAGTGGACTGAGGTCTGGTTCTTGGCGAAAACTGAAGTAACTAAGTATTGTTTTTGCTTCGGTAAACAAAACAGAGGTTTGCAGTTGCGTGCAAATGCGATCGCTTTTTTCTCTCCACTCTCCACTGGGCATTGATTGACGTGTTTTGAGCAGAGTACGACGGAGTTTTGTTTTATCTAGTTGACGAACAACTTTGTTCACGAAACAGATAAAAATTATTGGTAATTACAGTTAGTAGATTTATGGACAAATATCCGAATCGCTACTTTACCCGGAGTAATCCGAGAAGGGCAAACTGCAATATATTGGAGAAACACATTTGCGAAAATCTCTCCTTACCGTGTAATATCCCCACTGGGGAAACTCTTGATTGGTAACACTGACTGGGACAGAATCAGTAGCCTCTGGAGCAGAAATGTTTTGAGCAGATACTTTGGAGAAAAATCCGTTGCTAACAATTAAAGTGCCTAATAGGGGAATGATTGCGTATTTGTGGTTAAGTAATCTTTTGTTCATAAAAGCTTAGAAAATTTTTCCAAGTGCAAGAAGAATAATACCACGACACAGCACCAGAATTATGTTCTCGTGCGAGAGCTGCCTTACCTTTTTGGCTAATTAATTAATTTTACTTATATGTTTTAAAAAACGTATCAAAGAATACAATTTGTTTAGGACTTAATCACCCAAAATTTCGATAAGAATATTGCAGAGAAAAAAACCTGTAACAAACTCGACTAAATTAAAACGCAAAATCCGTTAACTTAAGGAAAGCCATCAATGTAATTCAGGCTACATACAGATGCGACTAGAGCAGTTGCAAGCCTTTCTGGCGATCGCAGAAACCGGCAGTTTTCAACAAGCAGCAAAAAAATGTGCTGTTACGCAATCGACTATCAGTCGCCAAATTCAGGCATTGGAAGCGTATTTAGGGGTAGAATTGTTTCATAGAACAACTCACGCTAAGTTAACCCTTGGCGGTGAACGGTTGCTACCCCGTGTCCGCAAAATTTGCCAAGAGTGGCAAATTGCCACAGATGAATTGGCGGATTTAATGGCAGGTAAGCAGCCAGAACTTTGCATTGCGTCCATTCACTCACTATGTTCTTCTTACTTGCCACCAGTGTTACAAAAATTTTGTCATGATTATCCCCAAGTGCAACTGCGGGTGACATCATTGGGTAGCGATCGCGCTTTAAAAGTCCTCAAAGATGGCTTGGTAGATCTGGCAATTGTGATGAATAATCGCTTTTTAACTACTGGCAGAGAAATGGTAGTAGAAACACTATATGATGAACCGATAGAAGTCCTGACTGGTGCTAATCATCCCCTAGCCCAATATGAATATATCCCTTGGTCAGAACTAATTCGTTACCCGCAAGTGGTTTTTAAAGATGGCTATGGGATGCAACGTCTAGTCCAAGAGAGATTTGATCGATTGGAAGCTAAACTCCATGCGGCTTTGGAGGTGAATACCCTAGATGCTTTTCGGGGAGTTGTGCGTCAAGGAGAATTGATAGCTTTGTTACCTCACTCAGCTTTAGTGGAAGCACGTCTTGACCCTACTCTGGCGATTCGTCCCCTAGCTAGTAATAGTGCTACACCTGACTGTTCGGGCTTGACTCGTCGCGTAGTGATGGTAACAACTCAAGACCGGCTACAGATTCCCCCCATCCAGCATTTTTGGCACCTCGTGCGGGAATACATCCCACTCCAACTTGATCAGCAGCTAACTGCTTCATAAATGTCATTTGTCATTGGTAAATACAAATGACCAATGACCAATGACAAACAACAAATAACAAATAACAAACAACCAATGACAAACAACCAATGACAAATGACAAATGACAAATGACAAATGACAAATAACAAATAACAAATGACAAATGACAAATAACAAATGAGTAATGTATTTAGGGAATTTTTGCAGAAGGTAGGGAGTGGAAACCACACAACAAAGGATTTAACCCGAAAAGAAGCAGCTACAGCTACGAAGATGATGCTGCTGGGTGAAGCGACACCAGCGCAAATTGGAGCTTTTTTGATTGCTCATCGCATCAAGCGTCCCACGGGGGAAGAGTTAGCGGGAATGTTAGATGCTTACGATGAATTAGGTCCTAAATTGCTACCTATTGCCTCTGGACGACCGGTGATAGTGTTTGGTATCCCCTATGATGGTAGAACCCGGACTGCACCAATTAGCCCGGTAACAGCTTTGTTATTAGCTGCTGCTGGACAACCAGTGGTCATGCATGGTGGCGATCGCTTACCTACTAAATACGGACTACCCTTGGTTGAAATTTGGCAAGGTTTAGGGGTTGATTGGACTAGTTTACCACTAGCAAATACTCAACAGGTGTTTGCACAAACGGGAATCGGCTTTGTTTATACGCCACAGCACTTTCCCTTAACTCAAACTATTTGGCAATATCGGGACCAACTCGGTAAACGTCCCCCCTTGGCAACAATGGAGCTAATTTGGTGTCCTTATGCTGGGGATGCTCATATTATTGCCGGCTTTGTCCATCCGCCCACCGAAGGGATGTTTCAAACTGCTTTGGCACTGAGGGGCATGACAAAATTGACAACCGTCAAAGGATTGGAAGGTAGTTGCGACTTACCACGTGATCGTACAGCAATTATTGGCTTATGTCAACCACCCCAGGATATAGAACGGTGGCTACTTGTGCCTCATGAATACGGCTTTACTACCAAAAATGTATCCCTTGGTACTCCTGAAGAATTATTTGCCGATATCCAGTCAATTTTGGCAGGTAATCCTGGAGAACTCAAGCAAACAGCCTTATGGAATGGTGGATTTTACCTGTGGCAAAGTGGTATATGTCAAGATATGCGAGCAGGTTTAGCTAAGGCAGAAGAGTTAATTGCCAATGGTGCAGTAGCTGCCAAACTCCAACAACTTCACGCATATCAAACTCCGATTCTTTAATTTTCGTATCTAAATTGCAAATGTCTGATTATATTTGACTATGTGATTTGGAACTATCTCAATTTTCATTTTCCTTAGATGTGGCAAAATCTACTCAGAGACTAACACTGGTTAAAGATCCAGAACAGCTAGAAAGCCGTCTAGCCGAAATTCCACCGGAACCTGGTGTCTATTTCATGCGGGACAGAGATGATCGCATTATATATATAGGTAAATCTCGTAAATTGCGATCGCGTGTTCGTTCCTATTTCCGGGATGGGTACAACAAAACTGAACGCATTACCACAATGGTAAAGCAGGTGACAGAAATTGAATTCATCGTCACCGATACTGAAGCCGAAGCTTTGGTGTTGGAAGCCAATTTGATTAAGCAGCATCAGCCCTACTTTAATGTACTGCTGAAGGATGATAAAAAATATCCTTATATCTGTATCACTTGGTCAGAGAACTATCCTCGGATTTTCATCACCCGTAAACGTCAATTAGGCAAAGAAAAAGATAAATTTTACGGACCTTATACAGATTCTGGTCTATTACGAGAAATCTTACATCTGTGTAAGCGCATTTTTCCATTGCGACAACGACCCCAACCATTATTTAAAGACCGTCCATGCTTGAATTATGATTTAGAACGCTGTCCGGGTGTGTGTCAACAGCTGATTTCACCAGAAGAATACCGCAAAATCGTGCAAAAGGTGGCGATGGTCTTCCAAGGTCGAACTCAGGAATTGATTGATATCTTGACTCCACAGATGGAAAAAGCCGCCGAGGCGCTAAATTTTGAGTCAGCAGCGCGGATTCGTGATCAAATTACCGGCTTACAGTCCCTGACTGCAAATCAAAAGGTTTCCCTACCTAATGATACAGTTTCACGGGATGCGATCGCCCTGGCAACTGACGCACAACACGCCTGCATTCAATTATTCCAGATTCGGGCTGGTCAATTGGTAGGACGTTTGGCGTTTGTCGCGAATGTACCCCCCCTTTCATCTCCCCCGTTAACGGGGGGGAACGAGGAGGGGTTAATGGGAGCTATTTTACAACGAGTTTTAGAAGAACATTACCAAACTGCCGACGCTGTAGAAATTCCTCTAGAAATTTTGGTACAGCATGAATTAGTCGATGGGGAAATATTAGCGGATGTCTTGACGCAGCGCAAAGGAAAAAAAGTGACGATTTTAACTCCCCAACGACAAACTAAGGCAGAATTAATTGAGATGGTAGAGCGAAATGCCCAGTATGAATTACAAAGAATGCAAAAATTGGGCGATCGCAATCACCAAGCCATGCAAGATTTAGCCGCTATTCTCGATTTACCCGAATTACCCCACCGCATCGAAGGTTATGATATTTCTCATATTCAAGGGTCAAATGCGGTAGCTTCTCAAGTTGTGTTTATCGATGGTTTACCCGCCAAACAACACTATCGTCACTACAAAATTAAAAATCCCACTGTCACCACCGGACACTCCGATGATTTCGCCAGTCTTGCAGAAGTTATTCAGCGTCGGTTCCGCAAGTATGGGGAAGATCCACAATTATCACGATTTGGTAATTCTGACTGGCCTGATTTAATTATGATTGATGGTGGTAAAGGTCAATTATCATCAGTTATCGCCGTCTTACAAGAAATGAATTTGTTGGAAGACTTGCGAGTTGTTAGTTTAGCCAAGCAGCGCGAAGAAATTTTTTTACCAGGAGAATCTCAACCTTTAGAAACTGATTCAGAACAACCTGGAGTCCAGTTATTGCGAAGATTGCGGGATGAAGCACACCGATTTGCTGTTAGTTTCCATCGCCAGCAACGCAGTGACAAATTGACGCGATCGCGTTTAGATGAAATTCCTGGTTTGGGACACTATCGACAAAAGCAACTTTTGGGGCATTTTCGCTCTGTTGATTATATCCGACAAGCAACACCCGCACAACTGGCTGAAGTTTCGGGAATTGGTCCGGTTTTGGCTCAAGAAATTTACGATTATTTTCATCGAAATATTGGGTAGAAACCCCGTCCTATAAGGACGGCTTGATCATCCCTTGCGGGATCTAGTTTTTGAGTGGAGATAATCCCAGGAACTAGAAAACCTGTTTAAGTCCCTTCGCCCAACGCAGCTAAGATGTCCTTTCTACAAGCAACCGAGCCAATCGGTTTTAAAGATAGTCCGAACTAGGGAAGTATTCGGAAGTTTGTACCAAGCTGAGTCTCAAAGGGCTATTCACTTCTTACGTTGGAATAATTGGCTATTCCAATCCCCGTTCTTTGAGGACGGGGTTAGTGAACCTGTCTAAGAGGATGTTTTAAAAGTCGCAAAATATACTATAAATCTTTCTATCCTACAAGGGACTAGGGCTGGGGCTTAGGTTTAGCAGATTTTGCTGTTATTAATAATACTTTTAAAACATCCTCTTACCAACGCCAAAAATTTTTTTTTGAGAAATGGAATATTTGGTCGCGGAAGATGAAATAATAATAGAAGTTGATTATAATGGGGTGTGACTTGCGTTAAAAATTTTAGCATACCCCCATTATTAAGCTTTCTCTTAGAATACCAGAAAATCGGCGTCAAAAAAAGCCCTTCTCTCAAAAAAAACTCAAAAATTTGCAGCGACATTTCCCAAAAGCTTTCGGATCACAAGGGACTTCACGGATGCGATCGCCTAGAAGAAGACAGTTCCAATCTGGCGTTGCTGAATTTTCGTCAATCAAGAAATTGTATTTTTCAATATAATTAAATGCCTGTAGCAGAGTTTCTGCTCGATATCAGATACGAAGAAATATTAAGGAAAGATTAAAAACAAATATTCTGTAACTAAATATACAGTTTTTTTATGAGATTAATTTTTAACTATCAATACAGCTTTATAACTTGGTATAACAAAAAATCAGGTTATCTCAAGGCATTAGTAATGGGGATCAGTAAATATCTAAGGAATGATTACATCAAAAATTAATTTATCATCATACTTTAGATGTATAAATTAATAAAAAAATTAGTAAAATAAATGACAGGTATCATTTTTTCATTTTCAAAGTTAATTTTTCATTTTAAATAATTAGCCCACTATAGTGGCTTTTTATTAAGTTTTGTCTAATCGGGATATTTACCTGTTTATTTTGCTGTTTTTTTCCAACCATAAATCATTACAATCAGAGGTTTTAAAATGCAGATAGTACAAAAAATTTGCTGTCCAAACTGCGGTAGTAAAGCGGAGCGTTATTATATATCTGATAGCGAAATAACTCGGACACAATGCCCAACTTGTGATTACTTGATGATTAGTTGCACCCGCACTGGTAGAGTAATTGAAGCTTATGCGCCAGGTATTCACAAAAAATCACGGGTCGTGTAGAAGCCACTTAGCTTTAGACAGTGGAGGAAACACGCCACGGCTTGTTTTAACAAGTGTGGAAAATGATATAATCAAATTGTGAGTAGGAATAACCATCTACGTGTTGAAGTGTTTTGTAAGGAGTAACCCCTGATTTACCTCGCATCCGCACAAGTTGCGACCCTGGGTAAACAAGTAATGGGAAAACATGGAGCGTACCTAACTGGCGTTGTGATGGACTCGGAAAACAAAAAAAAAGTAAGCGCAATTGCAATACCTGTGTTATTGCTAATTGTTTTGAGCGTCTAGGGGAATATTTGACTATCCCTTTTAAGCAGGTCTTAAAGAATCTGCGTGTCTTCTCACTCGGGGAGACGCCAAGGGAGAACAGACCGCAGAGTGTCAAGCGAGAAAGTAATTTGAGTT
This sequence comes from Gloeotrichia echinulata CP02, assembly GCA_038087035.1. Classification (NCBI taxonomy): domain Bacteria; kingdom Bacillati; phylum Cyanobacteriota; class Cyanophyceae; order Nostocales; family Gloeotrichiaceae; genus Gloeotrichia; species Gloeotrichia echinulata. The sequence continues at coordinate 59,413 of CP051187.1, forward strand.
AGGAGTTTCTAACTCCTAATTCATAACTCATAAATTTTCTTGACTCGTTCTCAATTGTCCACAAGCAGCATCAGCTTCTAAACCACGGGAGTAGCGGACACTTACAGCAATTTGTTGCTGCTTGAGGATGTTAACAAAGGCTTGAATACGATCACGGTTTGGGCGTTTGTAGTCTACTTCATCAATGGGGTTGTAGGGAATCAAATTTACATGACTTTGAAAACCGCGCAGACATTTTGCCAATTGTAATGCATGTTGTGGCAAATCGTTGACACCGGCGAGCAGAATATATTCAAACGTTACACGTCGTCCAGTGATTTCGACATATTCCCGACATTCCGCCAGCAAATCTTCCAAAGGATAAGAATGGGCGCTGGGTATCAATTGTTCTCGCAGTGGTTGATTGGGCGCGTGGAGACTGACCGCGAGAGTGATTTGCAAATGATGTTGGGCGAGTTGATGAATGCGATCGCGTATACCTACAGTAGAGACAGTCAGCGATCGCTGTCCAATACCGACATCTTGATTTAAACATTTCAGGGCTGCTAAAACATGATCAGTATTGAGCAACGGTTCACCCATACCCATGAATACTACATGACTCACCCGCTGCTGAAAATCTTCAGAGACAGTCAACACCTGATCAACAATTTCATGGCGTCCCAGGTTGCGTTTGTAGCCTCCCTTCCCCGTAGCACAGAAATCACAGGCCATTGGACAACCCACCTGAGTCGAGACGCAGACTGTTAAACGCTTGTCGCTGGGAATACCAACAGTTTCAATAATTAGCCCATCTGTAAGTCGCAGCAGATATTTAACAGTGCCATCGGGCGCCATAGAGCGGTAGTGTAGAGTTGAGCGCCCAATGGGGACTTCTGCAACTTCAGCACGCCAATTTTTGGAAAAGACAGAGATATCAGACAGCGATCGCACTCCTTTGTGATATAGCCAATCATGTAGCTGCTTACCTCTATAAGCAGGTTGTCCCTGTTGCTGTACCCAAGCGGTTAACTCTGGAAGTGAACCACCGAGGAGGGGGGGAATCGATTCTAATTTTCCGGGATTGGGTGAGACTTGAGGGGTAGCAGACATAAAAAATCACAAGTTGATGCTGGATCTATAGTAGCCCAGAGTAGGATTTGAGTTTTTAACCTAATTGCGTAATTCCCCCATGCTTCATCTAGACGAGAGAAATTTCTTAAAGTCAGCACAATTTCGCGGATGCGTTCTGAGCCAACTTTCATCGAAGATAAAATTTTAGCTAAATCATTACTGAGAAATTCGAGGTCAATATCTTTAATCAATGCTTGAATTTCACTGTTAGTTTGGGGATATTTTTTTTGGTACAGTTTGACTAAAGCCAGTAAATCCGGCTCTTCCGTACTTAGCGTGCTGAATTTATTAAATAATCAGATTGAAACCCTTGCAGAGCTAAGATAATAGCCATTATTTTCTGTATTTTATATCATATTGCTAGAAATTAAATTATGAACGCCTGTAAGCCTTACTTTTAAAGCAAATTTATAGACTTTAATTGATAATTAAGCACGCTAAGTACGCAAGAACCGATCAAATTATATATCTTGATACCAAACAATAACTCTGTTGCAGGATTTGCCTGATTAATTATCCCATATTCATCAACCACCAAAATAGTATCGACAACAGTATCAAGGGCAGTAATAAAAATATTTTCAGCATGTTTGCGGGCTTCATCAATAGCTGCAACCTGTGGTAAACTAGTCCAACAAGCAATTGCCACACTCAAAAAAGCGATCGCCACCAGCAAAACCACAAAAATATCCTTACTAGCATCACTAAGGTTATTACTTAAAATCCCCTTCAGCAGCCATGTGATAATCATAGCAATGCAGACCAATAGCAGCAAAACTATCACCTGAGTTGCTACAAAATCTTGTTTCGGATTATAGGTTTGTTGAGACTGTTTTTTTATCCACCATTGGGGGCGAAATGGTCCCCAGGGAATCAGACGAATCATCAAATCGATAATCATAATAGCGATTGGTAACAGCACCCCTACAGTCCAATCTTGCCAGCCCCAAGCCCAGCCACCAATAAAAAAGACAACAGCCTCCATAAAGAAAATACCTAAAGACCACCAGGGAGCCAACACTTGCGGATGCTTGCGCCGTAACCACATTCCCAGATGAAGGCACATCATCGCCACCACGTAGCTAGTATCAGTCACCATGACTATGCGGGATACGTCTCCCCAAAGCAAACAGATGAGGCTGAGTAGAAGCGTAAACACCAAACTGGGAACAAGTACACCACGACGAGATAAAACAGTAAATACAGGAGCTAAATAACCATCAAGAGCTAGCTGGTAAAATATGGCTCTTGCGTGTGTAGCGTGCTTAATTATTAATGAAAGTCGATTAAATTGCTTTAATAACAAGGCTTACAGGCGTTTATAATTTGATTTTTAGTAACAGTAGCTCAAATACAAAAAATAATGGCTTTTATCGGAGCCACACAAGGGTTTCAAACTTATTTTTTAACAAATTCAGCACGCTAAGTACGGAAGAGCCAAGTTTTCAGACAAATAAATTACAACTCAAAATCAGCGAACAGAGCTTTTTACAGCGATTTTCACCCAATAACCACAGATATTCGTAGAGGCGCAAGGCCTTGCGCCCCAAAAGCGTGGTCTATTTACCTGAAAATGGCTGTAACTGTGGCTCACTTAATTTCTGTTGTAAACTAAACACCTACTCACCGAGATCAGTAGTCATCACACTTTCACATATTTTCAGTAGGTCGGCAAAAATAAAGTTTACAGGAATATGTTGTAAATAGTTGGCGCGATCGCCTTGAGCCGTTAAAATCATCACTAGTATTCTGCTGAAACTCATAGTCAAATCGCACGAAGATAACAGGACTTACGCACTCAGATCCCCCAACCCCAGCAGAAATCTGCAAATTTCGCATATTCAGATGATGGAAAAAACAGTAAAAGTGATAGAACGCGACTTATTACCAGAGGGAGATTATGTTTCGCCAGGATTTTCGATTATTCAGCCTGATTCATGTTTTCCCAATATGATTTTGGGAAATATATATCATTCTTTTTGGCTTTACCTGCGGCGGGATATTCGGCATAATTGGTATGTGGATAAGCGACGACAAGGTACAGGATTTGTCAGCAGAGATGAAGCGCATATTCTTTACAATACAGCTTTAAAATTTAAAGGGAAAAAAGCTTTAGAAATAGGCTGTTGGATGGGTTGGTCAGCTTGTCATTTAGCTTTAGGAGGAGTGGAGCTAGATGTTATTGATCCCATGCTATCGGAAGAATTATTTTGCCAAAGCGTCACCGACTCGCTGAAGTCTGCAGGCGTCAAGGAATCTGTGAATCTAATACCAGGATATAGCCCGCAAAAAGTCGAAGAATTAGCAAATAAATTTCAACGTAAATGGTCATTGATATTTATAGATGGTAATCACGAAGCACCAGCGCCACTCAAGGATACAATTATTGCTGAACAATTTGCAGAAGCAGATGCTTTAATTTTATTTCATGATTTGGCTTCTCCCGATGTCGGGGAAGGATTGGACTATTTGAAAGAGAAAGGATGGAACACAATGGTATATCAAACCATGCAAATCATGGGAGTTGCATGGCGGGGAAATGTTGAGCCGCTCATACATCAGCCAGATACTAACATTAACTGGCACTTACCTCCACATTTACAAAAATATGCTGTTAGCGGTGCAATTGAAACTGTAACTGAAGATAAATTTGCCGAAATTCTCAAAGTAGTCCGACCATATACATTCTTGAGTGAAGCAAAATTATTTTCACTGTATAGTCAAGCAAAGCAAATATCTGATTATGTTTCTTGGCTACCACAAATGTTAATACAGGCGATCGCCAGAACCAAACCTCTCAAGGCCAAATGATCCAGGGACATGGGGAAGATGAGGTAGATGAGGAAGTAATTATCCCATACCCCATACCCCATGCCCTAATAATGAGACGACCGAAATAGATGGTTATGTTCAGGATGATATAAACGCGATCGCCCTGTTTTTGGCAATAATGCTGGACTTATTACATAAAGTGTGGTACGTATCAGATTCTCTTCATGGGTACAATCTGCCATTTGGTCGAGGGGGACAACGCAAATTTTTTCATCAGGCCAGCCCACGCGAAAGCAAATCGCCACTGGGGTTTCGGGTGGGTAGTGTTCCAGTAGTTTCCCTTCGGCGTCCTTGACATGACGCGCACTCAAATATAAGCAGAGACTGGCTTGATGGGCGGCCAGGGTAGTTAATTCTTCAGTTGCGGGAACTTCTGTACGTCCGCTGATGCGAGTCAGGATGATGGTTTGGACTAAACCGGGGACCGTCAATTCTACTTTGAGTTTAGCAGCAGCGGCTTGAAAAGCGCTGATACCGGGTATGACCTCAAAAGGAATTTCTGCCTTTGTGAGGAGGTTAATTTGCTCGTGGATGGCACTATAGAGACTAGGATCACCAGAATGGAGACGAACCACAGATTTGTGCGATCGCACCCGTTCAACCATAATCGGCAGAATCTCTTCTAAAGTCTTATTCGCAGTCCGAATAATTTCCGCATCTTCTCGACAAAGATCTAAAATTTGTTCCGGTACTAAAGAATCTGCAAATAAAATCACATCCGCCATAGCCAGCAGTTTATGCGCCTTAACCGTTAATAAATCAGGGTCGCCAGGGCCAGCCCCGACAATGTACACAGCAGCTTCAAGAGGATTTAGCGATTTTGCATAACACAAATTTTCTGTAAATTCACGCATAACAGCACACAAGATAGAGCAACCGCCAAAATTTATTTTGCATTTTCTCAGTGACTTTCCTGATAGACCATTTTTCTCTCGTAGAGATAAATGGTAGATGCACCCTGGTTAAGCCCTGGAGATAACTCTGGGGCATTTTTTATTTTTGTCATTGGTCATTTGTCATTTGTCACTGGTCATTGGTCATTGGTCATTTGTCATTTGTCATTGGTCATTTGTCATTTGTCATTTGTCATTGGTCATTGGTCATTTGTCATTTGTCATTGGTCATTTGTCATTTGTCATTGGTCATTTGTCATTGGTCATTGGTCATTTGTCATTTGTCATTGGTCATTTGTCATTTGTCATTGGTCATTTGTCATTTGTCATTTGTCATTGGTCAGTTCTAACTCATTACTCCTAACTCCTAACTCCTAACTCCCAACTCATTACTCATTACTCATTACTCATTACTCATTACTCATTACTCATTACTCATTACTCCTTACTCCTTACTCATTACTCATTACTCCCAACTCCTATCCCATCTCCCCATTTTTAGGCGAGGAAACAACATCGGGTAAAGGGCGTTTAGCGTAATAAAGCCAAATTAATCCCGTTAATCCTAAGATAATTCCCGTTAAACTGACGAGTTGTGCTATCCGCAGGGGTCCGAGCATTAAGCTGTCGGTACGCAAACCTTCGATCCACAGGCGACCGCAGCTGTAGGCTGCCAAGTAAAATAAAAACAGCGTACCTACCTTCAGACGTGGCTTTCCCTGTAAACCGCGAAAAAACAAGGTTATGAGTAGAGAAAACACCATTAAATTCCACAGAGATTCGTAGAGAAAGGTGGGATGGAAATATTCAAAATTAGCTAATTCCGAGGGACGACGTTCTGGGGGAATATACAGCTTCCACGGTAAATTGGTAGGACCACCAAACGCTTCCGAGTTGAAGAAATTTCCCCAACGTCCTATGGCCTGTCCTAAAATCAGCGCCGGCGCGACTAAATCTGCCAATTGCCAAAAAGAAACTTGCTTGAGTTTGGCAAAGATTAACGCCGCAGTTAGTCCCCCCAAAATCGCTCCATGAATGGCAATACCCCCTTGCCAAATAGCGATAATCCGATCTGGGTGCTGGGCATATTCTGACCATTCAAACAAAACATAATATAATCTGGCTGCGGGAATTGCCCCAATTACCAGCCAAATTGACAAATCGCTGACCAAATCCGGGTTAACATGACGGCGCTTTGCCAAATATTGAGAAAGTCCGACACCAATTAATACAGCTGTAGCGATTAACAAGCCATACCAGCGGATAGTTATTGGCCCTATTCTCCAGAGAATTGGTCCTGGAGAAGTAAATTGAAACGCCAAAGGCAAATGGGAAAGATCCAGCACCATGCAAAAATACCTAGTAGACTAATGATTAATCAGCGTTAGCAGATTCCACCTTACAGCGGTTTTCATTCATTTGAACCACAGATCTTCCTAGGGGCGCAAGGCCTTGCGCCCCTACCCTGTGGTCTATTTACCTGAAAATGGCTGTAATAATTGTAGGGTGCGTGACGCTGGGATAAATATTGTAGGCATTCACAAGACTTGTGGCGTCACGCACCATCCTTGTTAATAATTGTAGGGTGCGTGACGCTGGGATAAATCTCCCCCGTGATTACAGAAGCTCCTAGTTCAGCCGTAGGCAACTAGGAGTAGTTCACATATTCTACACCGGCTGCATCACCCGCCTGAGATTGAAATCCCAGGCTAATAGCGCAAGTCCTCTCAAGAGGACTAAACTATTTCTTGAGATTGATTGCAGTCCATTTCAATGGACTTGAGCTATTAGCCCTGCACTTTGAGTGCTGGGCGGGATATGAGACTAGTTGAGATATAATATTGAGCCTCAGAACTCCATTAATCCAGCTTTGAACCAATACAGGGATGTTAGGCTCTGATATACACTGTAGGGGCACGGCATCCAAAATTTTTTCTTCTAATGACAATTTTATTCGTGCCGTGCCCCTGCGACAATATAGCAGATGACTTGGCGTCGGAGCATAAGTGATTAATTGGTAGTAATTGTTAGCTTTTCAGTTACTGTTAATTAACCCTTTCAACAAAAAAGACGCAAAGTTGTTCTTTGCGCCTTTTTATGATATAGCGAAAATTAGAAGGTGAATGTGGTTCTCAATGCACCAATCACGACACTATCGCTCCTATCGTCATGATTTGGTGCTGTTAACCAAATTACTCCTGGGGTGATAGTGATATTGTCACTGAGTTTGTATTGATAGAAACCTTCAATGTGATATGAAGTATTTGGGTCTTTGGCAACACCTATATTCCGCAAAGAACTGCTGACACTAGTAACTTTAGGCTCAACACCTAAAATGATACCTGCGAGGTTCCCTTTTTTGCCAAGGTCGGGGAAGCCTAGGGTAACAGCATAGTTCCAAACCCCAATATCTCCACCAGCGCTATTTCCGCCGATGGTAACCGCTTTTAAAGCGCGGCTGGTGGTGTATCCAGCCCAACCACCTAAGACTATTTTATCGTTGACGCCAACGGATGCTTGAATACCGTAGGAATTGCTGGAGAATCGAAAATCACCAGGTATAAAACTCGAACTCAGGGTAGCCAAATTACTACCTGTTCCTAGTTTCTGGTTGTAGGAATTGATGTAAGTTAAACCAACAGTAATGCGATCAGTTGGTTGAAAATTCAGCTGTGCTAGGGCACCGTAACCACCATTGAACAAACCCTTCCCACCTGTAATAGGATCATTAGCAGGGTTATTAGCTGAACCCGCTAAATAGCCTAGATTGAGTGACAAGTTCTTACTAAAATACTGGGTTATGCCCAAACCTGCACCATTTACCTGGTTATAAATTGGGTTGCGGGTACCAAAGGTAGACAAAGCACCAAAGGCACCATCACCGTCAAACAGGTTAACTGTATTGGCTACGTCGTCTGCAGCACCACCAGTGGCAATGAGCTTGACTCGAGTTGCTTTGCCAAAGGGGAATGCATAGGACAATGTACCTAGGGTAGCATTGTTGTTGGCATCTGCACCAGTTTTACCACTGGCGAAAGAAAAGTTGCCCTCACTTGTATTTATGTTAGGGCTAACAATATTATTGGTTTCGATTCTGGTTAACAGTGTATCTTGCCCTGTGAAGCTGGTGGCAAATTCCACACGCGCCCGCACACCGAGAGTTGTATTCTTATCTGTGATGTTGGCATCACCATCTCTAACTCTCACCTTATCGCCTGAGAGGACATCGCTGACTACTGCGACAACTTGTCCTTGCAGTTTGGTGGTAGTGGAGAACTGATTTGCTTCTAACTCAGCAGTTTTGGCTTCGAGGGCGTCTACGCGACCGCGTAATGTTGCTAGTTCTGCAGAAAAATCTTCTTGTAGCTTTTGCAGTTGAGCTAAATCTTGTTTATTTAGCAGATCTGCTGTGCCGGTAGCGATTAATTCGTTAACCCGATCAAGACAAGCATTCAAACCAGCCGCAAACTCATAGCGTGTCAACGCCCGATTACCGCGAAAAGTTTTATTGGGATATCCTGCAATACAACCATAGCGTTCTACCAACGATTGCAACGCTTGGAATGCCCAGTCTGTAGGTTGCACGTCAGATAGTTGAGATACTGAGGTAACTTGTCCTATTGCCTTCTCTTGAAGAGTATTCTCAACTTTGGTTTCTGGACTAGCTACAACCTCTGGTTGATTTATTTGGGAAGTCGTTGGTGTTTCCCCTGCAAATGCGGCAGAGTTAACCAGTAACATTGCGCCGCAAACTGCTGGACTCGCCAGCAATAAAGATTTCCAGAACTTATGCATTTTTATCCTCACACTAAATTAAAACCGAGAAACCATACCACACTGCTGCTAAAGAAACTTTGTTAGCAAGCATTGTCAGTATATTACCATTACTTGGCTGTTCTGTAACAACCAAAATTAAGAAATTATGATTAGTTAACTAAAGTTATATTGCCGACATAATACCTCTGGTGAAAAACAATTTAGTTGTGATTGGCAATACCATTATTGCTTGAGAATGAGAGTTATTATATAATGAGATGTATAATCATTCTCATTGTCAACCATAAGTTTGACAAATACAGAGCCAGCACTTTATTTGAGGAGAAAAAACTGTGATTCGGACTGACAGAGGAAGTAACACAGACAAACAGACAAGGGGTATCTTACCCCTCATAACGGTGGTAATGTTATCAATGGCTACTGGCTGTAACCAAGGGAATACAAATCAGGGCACAACTTCCGCAACGTCACCCCAAGCACAGGAAGCTGTATCTAAGCCATCACCGCAGTCGGGAAAAACCAAAGTAGTGACAACGTTTTTACCGATATATTTATTTACCAAAGCCGTAGCTGGGGATGCGGCTAATGTGGAAATTTTAATTAAACCAGGTACGGAGGTGCATGATTACCAAACGACGCCAGAGAATGTGAAGGCGATCGCCACTGCAAATGTACTGGTAAAAAATGGTTTGGGGTTAGAGGAATTCCTGGAAGACACTGTGAAAAATGCCCAGAATTCTAAATTAACAGAAATTGATGCCAGCCTTGGTATTCAAGCTTTAAATCAAATTTCACCCGTTGAGAACACAGAGAAAGGAGAAAAAGACCATGACCACGACCACAAAGCGGGGAATCCTCACGTTTGGCTAGATCCAGTTTTGGCAAAACAGCAAGTTACAAATATTCGTGATGGCTTAATTACCGCTGATCCGACGAATAAAGCGACTTATGAGGCGAACGCAGCAAATTATATCAAACAATTAGAAAATTTAAACAGCGAATATCAACAGATTTTACAAAAAACTCCTAATTGCACCTTTGTCACCTTTCATGATGCATTCCCATATCTAGCCAAACGCTATAACCTCAAGCAAGTCGCCGTAGTCGAAATCCCTGAAGATCAACTTTCGCCGACGGATGTGCAAAATGTAATTGAAGCAGTGAAAAAATATAAAGTTAAAGCTTTGTTTAGTGAACCAGGAATAGATAACAAATTACTCAAAAGTCTCTCCCAAGACTTGAAGTTAAATTTGCAGACACTAAATTCTTTGGAAACAGGCGAAAGAGATCCGCAGTATTATTTCAAGGCGATGAAAGCTAATTTACAAACTCTAGAAACGGCGTGTAAATAAGATTGTCATTGGTCATTGGTCATTGGTCATTGGTCATTTGTCATTGGTCATTTGTCATTGGTCATTTGTCATTGGTCATTGGTCATTGGTCATTGGTCATTTGTCATTTGTCATTTGTCATTTGTCATTTGTCATTTGTCATTTGTTATTTGTCAGTCCCAATCACCAATCACCAATCACCAATCACCAATCAGCAATCCCCAATCACCAATTCCCAATCCCCAATCACCCATGAGTAATAACCAGCGAGAGACAGCACCAATTTTAAAAGTAGAGGGATTAACTGTATACCAAGGTAATTATCTAGCGATTCGGGATGTTTCCTTTGAATTATTACCAGGAACAGATACAGCAATAGTCGGTCCTAATGGTGCGGGTAAAAGCACTTTAGTGAAAGCAGTTTTAGATTTAATTGGACGGAGTGCTGGTACAATTGAAATGTTTGGTCGCCCAATTTCAAGGTTGGGGAATTTACGCCAAATGTTGGGCTATATGCCACAAAACTTCATATTTGACCGCAGTTTTCCGATTTGTGCCAGCGAATTGGTAGCATTGGGATGGGTTGGTGAAGGTAAAAGGCAAAAGGTAAAAGGCAAAACAGAAGATTTATTTTTTGCCAAACTGTGGAGACAAAACCGAGAAAAATCTGCAGCAGTAGCAGAAGCGTTACAGCGAACTGACGCTTATCATTTCCGCCATCAAGCGATTGGGACACTCAGCGGCGGTCAACTCAAGCGGGTATTATTAGCTTACTGTTTAGTGACACCTCGGAAACTGTTGGTATTAGATGAAGCCTTTGCCGGGGTGGATGTGCAAGGTACAGCGGATTTTTATGCCTTGCTGAATGAATTAAAGCAGCAGGAAGGTTGGACAATATTCCAAGTATCGCATGATATTGACATGGTTAGTCGCCATTGCGATCGCGTCCTTTGTCTCAACCAAACCGTTGTTTGTACTGGTAAGCCTGAATTTGCTCTTTCACCGCAAAATCTGTTAGCCACCTATGGACCGGGTTTTAGTCGTTACCAGCACCACCATAATTGAGTTAACAGGACTTACTTGGACTACATTTAAAGAATGGTGCGTGACGCCACAAGTCTTGTGACTGGGTAGAATATTTATCGCAGCGTCACGCACCCTACGATTATTAATGTGCCCCCAGAGTAGGTCCTAATGAATTAGAACCCTAACCAGCAATACCCATTTTATCTGCTACGTGAGGACGACAGGGGGCAATACAGTTCAGTTAGGCTCGAATGGTATACAGTGTAGGGGCACGGCATCCAAAATCTTTTCTTCTAATGACAATTTTACTCGTGCCGTGCCCCTACGACAATTTTCCTTAACTGAACTGTATTGCGACAGGGGGTAGGGGCGCAAGGCCTTGCGCCCTTACTTTGGTCTGTGGTTATGACGTGAAAATTAATGTTAAGTAATTTCCAGGAACCTCTTGACGATGCAAGTGTCTACATATCATATATAGCAATCCTGAATAGTTTGTTAGTATGGTGTGCTGTTCTGGGAGTGTTAACGGTGGAGAGGAACTGGGATTGCTATATATATCTTTATCGTTTTCATAATGATTCACCCAAACACAGTCAATTATTGGTTAAACTTCAATTGAAAATTCAAGATTGATAATTAACCTGTTGGAAATTTTTGTTTAATTTTATGTCAGTCAAGTGGAAATTTTTTCTGATTTTAATACTCAGTATTTTTGCTACGTCTGGTGCTGGAGTTTATATGATTCAGCGCCAGCCGTCTGCAGCAATTGTTGAGAGTAATACTGGGGAATTACAGCACTTGGAAGTCAGTCAGCAATCTCAGGAGACGGTCGCAGATCCAGAGCGTTCTTTATATCAAACTATACCTCTTGAAAGTCTTGCTTCTGTACTTCAAGGTAGCGATCCGGCGACCCTGGCGATGAATGCTTTTGATGATATAGCTGCAGTGGGAGGGTCGCGCAAAGTACAGGTAGTTTATCCGCAACGGAATCAAGCCTTGGTGACGATTACACAACTTCAGCGAACTGACAAACATAGTGCAATTAAATACAGAGTTGAAATGACGACCTTTGGGCGATCGCTCTTAGTTAGCTCTCCCCCAGTATGGCAAATTGTCTGGGCTGGCTCCCAGGTAGAATGTCAAACTGGGAGCCGTGAAAATAGGTTAACTCAAAAATGTCAGTAATCATTGTCATTGGTCATTGCCCATTTGACAAATTACCAATGACTACTGACAAATGATAAACTTAAATGTCGCCGCGAATTTCTTCTACAATGCCATCGCGGAGAACGATTTCAACCTGGGTTTTACTAATCAGGTTATCACCGACTTCGATGCGGAAAAACCCTTCCATTTGGAATTGGTTAACTTCCTGATCCAAATCTAGATATTGTACTTGTTGAAGATTTTGCAGGAATTGATTTTTTTGTTCTAGTAGTTCACTTTTCTTTTGGTTGACTTGGAGTTGGATATTATCAATTTGTTGCAGGGTCTGGGGTCCTGGTGGTTGCAGACTCTGCTTTTGAATGGCGGTGATTGCTCTTTGTCCTTCGAGATCTAATTGTTGCAGTTGTTGATCTGTTTGATTAATTTGCGCTTGGAGTTGCTGTTGTATTTCGTCTTTCCACAGAGGAGTAACAATGACTTTGACATTAACGACGCGCTTCAAAAGCATTTGTTGAGGTTTGGAGAGATCCATAAACATTTCACGTTCACTCTAGAGTTTGCAGGTGGAATTTAATGATTAGGCAAACATTCCGTCAATAATATCGCGATAGCGTTCGGCGACAATATGTCGGCGGACTTTTAGTGTTTGCGTCATCAAGCCATTTTCAATAGAAAACGGCTCCAGAATTAGTTTGAATGGTCCAATACGGTCATCCGCTCGATAGCCTGGACGATTTTGCACTTCCCGATTCAATTCTTTGCGAAATAAATCCTGGATTATTTTACTCTCCAGATCGGTTTTTTGGCTGGGTAAGGCGGTAACATTGTTGTTATGTATACTCAAATTCAGATTTTGAGTTTCTGCCCATTTTTCCAAAGCTTCGATATTGGGTACTATCAAGGCGCCGATACTACGCTGGTCTTGTCCGACTAGCATAATCTGATCGACATAGGGCGATCGCAAACACGCATCCTCTATCGGTTGCGGCTCGATATTTTCCCCATTGGTTAAGACAATTGTATCTTTTGCCCTACCAGTTAATACCAAGTCGTTTTGTGGTGTCACCCAACCCAAATCACCGCTATCAAACCAACCTTCGGAGTCAATGGCTTTTGCTGTAGCTTGGGGATTTTGATAATAGCCTTGCATAATTTGTGGCCCCCTGAGCAATACTAAGCCTCGCTTCAGAGTTGGTAAAGGGACTCTTGTTTCCGGGTCTACGATTTTAACTTCTGTACCGGGAATTGGTTGTCCGGATGAACCGAGGAGATTTCGCCAAGGACGACGCGCATTGGTGACAGGCGCTGTTTCTGTTAAACCATAACCTTGCAAAATATTAATCCCAACCAGTTCAAAAAAGCTATCTATGTGCCTAGGAAGCGCACCACCACCGCTAATTACATGCTTGATTCGTCCGCCTGTAGCTTCCCGGACTTTAGCATAAACTAGGCGTTCTCCCAAGGCATGGAGAGGGAATAAAACAGTTTCGCGGATTTTTGCGGTTAATCGCTCGATAGCTGAGGAATTGATATGATCTAAACTCAACCCCTGAACAATTCGCCGTGCTTTGATATATGTATCACTCGCACTCAGGAAAAAGTTAACCAGGCGTTGTTTTTTGGCTGGTTGTTCCCGGAACTGCTTTTGCACTCCTTCATAAATCGATTCCCAGAGTCGGGGTACCGCGATCATGTAATGGGGTTTAAATTTTTTCAAATCTCCTTTGACTGAGCGCAAGTTAGTGTAAACTTGTGTACAACCTTGCGAAAGTAAGAAATACTCACCACTGCGTTCGTAGCTGTGCCAAGTAGGTAGAATGCTCAGTACAAAGTCTCCCTGCTGTGGTTGTACTACTGTGCCCAGGGTTGTAACTTGGTGTAATAAATTGCCATGAGAAAGCATCACACCTTTGGGTTTACCTGTGGTACCAGAGGTGTAAATTAGGGTGGCCAGGGTATCGCGGTTTTGCTTAATTGGCTCAAATTTATGGTTGCTACCAATTTCGCTCAACTCGTTAAAGTTGATTACTTTGAGGGTTTCATCTGTTGGGGGTGGTTCATCTGAGAGTAAGATAATTGATTGAATGGGTAAATCATTCAGGCGATCGCGTAATTTTTTGAGCGTTTTCAAATCCTCGACTACCAGCGCCATACTACCGCTATTGGCGATGATAAAGAGTAATTCTTCTTTTTCGGCTTGGGAACTGCGGACTGCATTCACAGCACCAGCTGTCATAATTCCTTGGTCAGCAATCAACCATCGAGGACTGTTGTCAGCAATTAAGGAGATGCGATCGCCTACTTTCACACCCAAAGCCTGCAACCCAGCTGCAAATCGTTGAATTTGCATTGCTAGTTCGGCATAAGTAATTAATACTTCTGATTGAGCATGGGGGTTATGCAGGGCAATAGTATCACGGAATCGCTTTGCTGCTAAAGGCCAAATTTCTGGCAGTGAATCCACGGTTGTGTAATCAGCCAAATCCTTTAATGCTTCCCGTTCTCGCGCTGTGATATTAGATAAATAAATCGATGCAGGTTGGGTTTTTGACATAACACATATCCCGAATAGTAAATGAGTATTTTCTGAGCTGATTTTGCTATTACGTGACAATCAACTTTCTTAATATACACAACACTTTGTGTGTATAGCATTTTTGGAATTCTACCGATTATATTTACAAAAGTTTATGATAATATCGATTTACATAAGCTAAAAGCAATGGATTGTCCGATGAATAGTGCTTGTAGCTAGAACTGTTACCACCTATGATCACTGGGGGTGATTACCTATAACATTGAAGTATGCGGCCTTATTGACCATCATAAATACTGTTGCTTGTCTGGCTTTCCCCAAGCTTCTATTTATCGTTATGGCAACTAAAACCAAATTCACTCAAGGAGCGCTAAAGGGTTCGGCTTCAGAACCAGCCAGATTCCATATCACTAGTTTTCCTTATTGTACGGCTGACGTGTATACTCGCAGCCAATCCTGTAAATTCAGTCCTCACTTCTGTGGTAGATGTTCTCCCAATTGAGGAATGCTTGCAGAAATGGTAATTTGAGATTCTCGATGGGGAATTTTGGATTTTGACAACAATAGACAGGTAAATTCAAACCTATTGTAGATTTTATTTGGGGAATTCTGGATAGAACAATCAAGCAAAAATCTAAAATTCCCAATTAAGAATTGAATGATATTGCCAGATTCTAGACCTTTGGTCATTCTGGCGTGAAAAATATATTGTGGAAATTGGGGAATCGGTAATTGTCAGCCAGTCTTTACTAGTTCACCTTCACAATATTTCACATTTCACGTCAGATTGTTATAAATCGCAATACATTTAGCTTTCGCGCCTTAGCCTGGCACCATAATCCTCTTAGGATTTGGTGTCGGGATATAAGGCGATTAATTACGAAACGCCCTTAGACCAATATTAGCCGTAGGCTGATTCGGTCTAAGGGCAGTTGAGTAATTAATAATCTTGTTATTTTATTTTGGCTTGTCTTGGGATTCAACATATTTTTTGAGAGCTTCAACTGTGACACCTCCACAAGATGCTATGAAATAAGAACCATTCCAGAGAACATCTTTGTAATAAAATTGATTAACTCTGTCAGGAAATTCTTTTCGTAAATAACGACTTGTGACTGTTTTTATATTGTTAATGAATTTTGGCAGGTCTGTTTGAGGTGTGTACTGAAACAATAGATGCACATGGTCAGATTCTCCATTAAAATCCACTACCCTGCTATCCCATTTTAAAAGCAGGTCTTTCAGAATTTCACCTAACCTATCAATCATCTGTCCTGTTAATACTCGCTTACGGTATTTTGTTGTTAACACTAAAGTAGCTCTGAGGTCCAAAACGCCTCTAGCACGCGAGATATAAGACGCTCGAGTACTCGCTAACGCTCCGCTATCACTGGTCATGGTTGACTCTAACTTCTAAATACCTTATAGTAATAGATGTTAATACTAAACACGACCAAGTAGGTGATTGCCTTATGCTGCTTAACTATCAGTACCGCGCTTATCCAGACACTAAACAAAAACTACAACTAAGTGAGTGGTTAAGAATTGGGCGATATTGGTACAATTATCAGCTAGGAGATAGATTTAATTGGTGGGAGCAAAACCGTGATTATGCAGTGTTTCCGCAAGGATAATTCTGTCAAATATCATGCTCTTTGCCTCCATTAATGCTTCGAGATAATCCAAATTATTATAGTCAGAAAAAACTACTCCCATTATTAAAAAAAGACTTCGTGAGAGTTAAATATTCAGGCGAATTGCTTGATTACACGAAGTTACCCTCTCAGACAATGCAAGATATTTCTCGGCGGGTAGGTATTGCCTTTGATAGGTTTTTGGCTGGTGATTCTAATGGCAAAAAAAGTGGTAAGCCAAGATTCAAGAATACTGCTTCGTTTCGCACATTAAAGATAGAAGGTCAAGCCATAACTATTGAGAGGACAGAAAAAGACTGGCTATTTATCTGGGCTTCTAAACTTTCTGGTTGGTTAAAGATTCGTTTGCACAGACCATTGCCACAAGGTTTTCAATTAAAAAATATTCTTTTAACCCGTAAAGCTGATGGTTGGTATGCAACGATAGCACTCTTTGACCCAACTGTACCAACATTTAACCTTGACGACGTTATTCCGACTTGGGATAACTCGTTAGGGATGGATGCAGTACTGTTTGAAGACAACTATCTCGCTACTTCCGAAAATACCAAGTTATCTTCTGTCAAGTCGTTCCGTAAAAATCAGATGCGATTAGCTTCTGTTTCAAAGCGAAAAGCGACTAAGAAAAAAGGTTCTAAACCTAGAAGAAAGTTGGCATTACGTGAAGGCAGACAACATCAACGTATCGCTCGTTCCCGTAAAGACCATGCTTATAAAACTGCCCACGCAATAGTCAGGACTGGGAAAAAAGTTTTTTATCACGAAGATTTGAATTTGCGAGGATTAACTAAACGGAACAAGAAAAAAATTGATGACGATGGAAAGTTTATTCCCAATGGACAGTCAGCTAAATCAGGGCTAAACAAATCCTGGAATGATGCTGCGTTTGGTCAATTCTTCACTATTCTGGACTACATAGCCTCAAAAGCTGGAGCAGTAGTAGTGAAGGTAAATCCTGCTTACACATCAATGTTATTGAGCTATCGAGATGAGTTTGTGTTTACTGATTGCTCAATCAGGAATTATTTTGACCCAATTGAATCGCTTAATGTTGACCGCGACATTAATTCTGCCGTGAACATTAAGCGCGTCGGGCTGGGACTGTTCCCGACGATAAAACGCCGTAAAGGGAATCCGGTAGTGGGTGAATCTACTACTAATAGTACCTCTAAGGAAGTTCTGGAAGCATTGCGAAATGTACCAGAAGCCTATACCGTATTTGGTACTCCAAATCGGTGTAGGTAGTTCACTAATCTAACGCCAGTCGTATCCGTCAGTTTCTGACCTTTGCGACTGGCTTCCCAATCTAGATACTTTTTAATTATATTTGTTTAACTTATATGAGCTAAAAGAAATTTAAAATCTGTAACTTAACCAATGGTAAGCATTATGTTTAATACTAAAAACTAGAACCATAAATTGTCAAAAGGAGGCGATGATCTATGAGTTTCATAGATGGAGTATTATTAACGCTGTTGAATATCGTTGGCTGTGTTGCCTTGCCTAAGCTTCTATCTATAATTCTAGCAGCGAAAACAAAAAACAAGACTAATACCGTTTCACTTTAAGTATGATACAAATACGTTGGTAGGGGCACGGCAATGCCGTGCCCTTACGGGAAATCTATGAGATAATGCTGCATCCAATAGACTTAGCTAATGAAAGCGGGAAAATTTATCGGCAGGGGAGCAACGCGCCGGGGATAATAAAGATGGAAGAGATGCTCTCATTAAGCATGGCAACCCCTACCTAGAAGCAATGACACAAACGGCAGCAATTACAGAAGCGATTACCACTCTATTGGATGCAGAAAATCGATTCGGTTTCGTCCGTGTTGAGGATAAGCAGTTTTTCACGGAGTGGTATGAAGGATTACCTGAAATTACAGAAGCGGAAAAAGCTTCTGTGGATATCCTGCGGCGCAGGTATCTCTATCATCGTGCTGTTGCTGATTTACTAGAAGGGACAGTCATGTTGTTGTTGGTGTCACCAATTCTTGCACTCTCCGGGTTTTATGATCCTCCTTTTCGGATTAAGGCTGAATCATCCGTGGAATTGGTGCTGAATGATGGAGAGGAGATACTGCGCGGACGGATTGACGTTTTAGTGCTGCAAGATCAGTTCTGGGTTATGGTGTTAGAGTCGAAAAAAACCACGCTTTCGGTTTGGTCAGCTGTACCGCAAGCCCTGGCTTACCTGATGGCTAACCCCAACCCGAATAAACCTGTGTTCGGTATGGTGACGAATGGCGACGATATTTTATTTTTGAAAGTGACGCAAACAAATACGCCACAGTACGACGTGTCAAGGGTCTTCAGCCCGTTTGCATCCGCCAGAGAACTGTACAGTGTTTTGCAAATTCTCAAGCGGATTGGTCGGGTAATCTCTGCTGCGTCATAAGACGTGACACTCCTACACCAATTGCAAGCAATGTGGTGTAGGCTTCCGAGTCCTGTTAAGGATATCAGGAACTTCTTTAGTGGTACTCCATTTTTCCCACCACAGCATTTTATAGTGAGGTACGTGCCCTGCCCCACTCTTGGTCTTAAAAAAATTCCAAGTTCAACCTAGTTTCCTTGAAAATTTTACTTACAGGAGGCAGCAACGCATACACGGTTGCATTTCCCTATAAAACCCCATATTTTCAGTTTTCTTGGCGCAGCCTCTCCCTTTGGGAGAAGGTACTATGTTAGACCAGCATTTTAGGCTTTGTCGTCACTGAATACAATAGCAAGAAGTGATTACCTATCTCAAGACATTGATAAAAACTCAACTGCCCTCTAATCTGTTTTACCTGCGGTAAAAAACAATTAGAGGGCGTCTCGTTTTTATCCCGTCATTCATCCCACACCAACTTCGGGTATGGTGTGGGGCTTCTGCCGGGTTAAGCTAAAAAAAGAAAAAAATATACGCTTGATGAATTACTTGAAGGTATAGGATTCCACCAGTCTGTGACAAAATCAAGATAAAGTCTATCGTTCGTAGTTGCATTTTATTACTAAAACGCAACTACGAACTAAAACGCCACGAATTTATGAAACGCTGTACTAAGTCAAAAAATCTCCAATTTGTCGGCGCAATTGTCTACACCCATACAAATCGCCTATTTAGGGGTGTTGACATCCGCTAATTAAATATGTATCTTCAAAGTAGATACGTTAAGCAACGGCTTTTCAGAGCATAGAAGACGTATGGATCTCTAATAAAATATGTGGAGATAAATATGACTGCTGTTGTTGCCAAGTGGGGAAATAGTTTAGCCATCCGCATTCCCAAAATTGTGGCTGAACAAGCTCATCTGACGGAAGGAACGGATATAACCTTGACCGTCTCAGGTAACAGTATTGTGATTACACCTAAAAAAAGAAAAAAATATACGCTTGATGAATTACTTGAAGGTATGACTCCTGAAAAATTTCATCCAGAGGTTGAAACTGGTGATGCTCTGGGGAATGAAGCTTGGTAGTTAACTCATACGTTCCCGATAGAGGCGATATTGTCAAACTCGAATTTGGCTCTCCACAGCAATTTACGAGTGATTCAATTAAACGTGTATTTACTCTCAATGCGTCAGGAATGTCATACGAGGATATTGCTGAGACATTAAATAATGAACTACAACAACAAGGGCGTGAGCAAATTGGCTACCGTCCTGTTCTTGTTATGTCTCCATTTAGATATAATCAAATGGCTTCCTTGATTTTAACCTGTCCAATCACCAGTAAAAGAAAGGGTCTTAGTTTTGAAGTTCCGCTTCTTGCGGGAATGATAACACAAGGGGTTGTGCTGGCAGACCAGATCAAAACATTGGATTGGATGGCGAGAAAAGTAAAATTTGTTGAAAAAGCTCCAGAAGATTTAATTGAAGAAGTGCAAGGAAAACTTGAACCGTTAATTTTATAAGTGTACCGCACTACGTAGGTAGGGAAACCCTATATTACCTATTACGACTCTCTCGGCGCCATTTTCCCCTAACTAGGCGAATTTCATCATAAGTATAACTTTCGCCTAGTTGTTCGCGAATTGGTGTTAAAGAAATATCACCCAGGACTTCTAAAACTTGCCAAATTTTTTGTTGGCGTTCTAGAGTCACCAACTGATTTAAGTCTACAGGCTGATTTTTCTCAATTAAATCGGACAAATGACGGATAATTGTAGTTGGGCGAATATTTCTGGTTTCAGCAATTTGATTAACACTCAAACCTTGTCTATGTAACTGCAAGGTAAACAATTCGGTTTCGGTAGGTAAGCCAATACCCAGATAAGGTGCGGAATAGTCTTGTGCATCTACTAAACCTTGTTCTTGACGGTAGGCGCGAATTTCGGTGAGGAATTTATCGCCATATTGGGCGAGTTTGTGACTACCAACGCCCGAAAGTTTAGCAAATTCGGCTAGGGTTGTTGGTTGTTCCTGAGCCATTAATTTCAAGGTGGAATCTTGAAAGACAACGTAGGGTGGTACAGATTGTGCGTCAGCGAGTTGTTTACGCAGCGATCGCAATCTTTGTAATAAGATTTCCACCTCAGCAGCTTTTTCACTTCCCTCTTCCCAAGTCACTTTTTGCGCCACAGGAACCGCTAGCGAGACTGGGCGTTGTTTTCGCATGACTTCCCAACTTAAGGCGTTCAGTTTTAAAACTGAGTAACCATCGCTAGTTTGTTCTAACAAGCCTTGATGTAAGAGCGATCGCCCTAACATTCGCCATTCATCTACAGTTCTATCTTTGCCGATGCCGTATGTAGAAAGTTTATCATGTTCGTTTTGGGTAATTTTTTGATTTTTTGCCCCCCGCAACACATCAATAATATGTAGCATCCCAAATCTTTCTTTACAACGCGCCACACAAGATAAAAATTTCATGGCTTCAATTGTCCAATCTTGCATCGGTTTGGGATAACGACAATTGTCGCATGTCCCGCAATTTCCGGGAAAACGTTCGCCAAAATAACCAAGTTGAATTGTCCGCCTACAATCTGTCCCTTCGGCGTAGTCAATTACTTGACGTAGTTGTTGTTTAGCTATTAACTGTTCTTGCGGATCTGTTTTTTGGTTAATACTCCATTCAATGGTTTTAATATCACCAAAACTAAAAAATAAAGTACAGCGTGAGGGTTCGCCATCTCTTCCCGCCCGACCTGATTCTTGATAGTAACTTTCCAAGTTTCGGGGTAAATCAAAGTGAACTACTAAGCGCACATCTGGCTTATTAATTCCCATCCCAAAGGCAATTGTGGCTACCATCACCCGCACATCATCGCGAATAAAGCGCGTTTGATTTTTTGTCCGTTCTTCGTCACTTAATCCGGCATGATAGGACAAAGCAGCTATTTTATCATTTTGCAATTTAAAGGTGAGTTCATCAACCTTTTTGCGCGTCAAACAATAAATAATAGTTGAACCTTCCGACTCGCGAATTAATTCTAATAACTCAGCGTAAGCATATTTACTTTTAGCACGAACTTCATAATAAAGATTTTGGCGATTAAAACTAGCAATGTGGATACTCGGTTGCTTTAATCCCAATTGTTGGATGATATCACTCCGCACCCGGTCTGTAGCTGTGGCGGTGAGGGCGATAGTGGGAACATTCGGGTAACGCTTTCGCAGCGACTTTAATTGACGATATTCTGGACGGAAATCGTGTCCCCATTCCGAGACACAGTGCGCTTCATCAATCGCAAAAGTAGAAATACCAATTTGGTGATGGACTAAATCGAGTAAGGGTAAAAATCTTTCACTCAGCAGACGTTCAGGAGCGACGTACAGTAATCTAACTTTACCGTTGAGGATAGCTTCCTCACGCGATCGCACCTTATAAGGGTTGAGACTACTATTAAGAAACGTTGCAGATATATTATTATTTCGTAACGCTTCCACTTGGTCTTGCATCAAAGCTATTAGTGGCGACACCACCACAGTTAAGCCTTTTTTCAACAATGCAGGTAATTGAAAGCACAGAGACTTACCCCCACCCGTAGGCATCACCACCATTAAATCCCGATTTTGCAGCGCATCTTCGATAATTTGCCGTTGTCCAGGGCGGAAGCGTTCATAACCAAAGTGATATTTAAGCGCTTGTTCGAGATTGGGATACTGAAGCATGGCGATCGCTTTTTTCGGGCGTTCTGCATTGGTAGTTAATAAGATATCAGAATTTTAACTCACATGGGATAATGTATAGCAGATGTGCCCAGGCGAATAGAATTGCCTGCGGCACACTGCGTGAACGCGGCTACACAGACAAAACCTGCCGACCCAGGTTGGAAAAACCTTCTCTACGTAGCCTTCGGCGTCGAAGACAGACGCTACGCGTAGCCTTCGGCGCTCGTAGAGAAAATATTGTGTTAGTCCACGGAGGTGGACTTTGCTTGTGTAGTAGCGAATTCTATTCGCCGATAACTTTCTGGTTTTGGGTTTTTTGAGGTCAGCACGAGAAAAACGGGAGGTTCTCGACGGCGTTTTATCAATGAAGCGGGAGTGATGATTACGTTACATAAACCCCATCCTGAAAATATTCTCAAACGATATCAAATTGAACAGATTATCGAGATTCTCCAAGGGGAAGAATTGCTATGAGTAACATGATGCAATACAAGGATTATTTCGGGTCTATTCACTATAGTGATGACGATAAAATATTCTACGGTCAGGTGGAATATATCCGCAGTTTAATCAGTTTTGACGGGGAAGATGTGGCTAGTCTGAGGGCTAGTTTTGAGGAAGCAATTGATGATTATTTGGCTCTCTGTGAGGAAAAAGGTATTGAGCCAGAGTTGCCGTTTAAGGGTAGTTTTAATGTGCGTGTAGGTAGTCAACTTCATCGACAAGCGGCGTTATTTGCCCAACAACGGGGGGTGAATCTTAATAAGTTGGTGACGGATGCACTCGAACGTTATCTGAAGGGGGAATTCTTGGAAAATGCTTGATATGAAAAGTTACCAACGCCTGAATAAAAGCTTCTTTTTTCTCTTTACCTAAGAGGTAGTAGAAAATATAGATCCGAACATCAGAGATATTCCAATACTGCTCGGTTAACGAATGTAGAGACGTTACATGTAACGTCTCTACAAGGGTTTCACGCTTTGCGATTTTCTTAACCGAGCAGTATTGAGAGATATTCAGTTTTTAGCTACACAGTTCTATCTGAGAGTAGAAGCGAACTAAAAGAATTTTGGTTAGCTCAGATAATATTTCAAGAAGCAGCGAAACTATATTCATCTCGCTGCTTTACTTTCAATTTCTCAAATGCAGAATTACTGATACCGCTAATCTAACGCAGTGTAAACTCAACAGTGTAATTGTAAGGGCTACTGGGGTTTGCAATTGTAATTTTGGCATCGCAATTGACAAATGCAGAACCCGTAGATGTTCCTTGCTTTGTCCAGTTTGGAATCGTAGTACCAACAATGGTTGGTGTGGTGGTTAAAGAGGTACTAAACCTACATTGCTGAGTGCCAGCACTGTAAGAGAAGTGAATGCTTGCTATGTTGGTAAATGGATTTCTAATCGTAAAAAATGCATTCGTTTTGGGTAAAATACTACTCGGAATACTAGGGGTAGCTGTTCCTAAAATATTCGTGCTAACAAGTGACACAGGTTTTTGTAGCTGGTTTTTTACAATAACAGTGGTAACTGTCTGCGCCTGTGCTTGTGCTGTAGTTGCAGAAAAAAACGTCAATCCAATTATTGTGCAAAGCAATTTCATGGAATATTTCATCTGTAAATCTCCTAATCAATTTCAGAAGTTGTTTGAAAAGTCGGAAGGATGGTAAAAAAGCTCTCTCAGTATAAGCTTGATAGTCAAAGTGTCAAAAGTGCGGCGATGGTGAGTCAATCCGTTGGTTTTGATGCAGGTAAGAAAATCAAGGGACGCAAGCGATTTATGACCGTCGATAGCAGTAGCAACAACTGTCAGGGTAATGGAGTCCATAAAATCACTCCAAACTAAGTAAATATACAACCCACATTCCGCACCCTCAACTGTCACAATCGTATTTTACTGTTTTTTATCAGGAAACAAAGTAGTCTAATATACTTACAACCTTATATTAACGGATAAAGCATGTTTGCAAGGTATAATTTATAGCTTTAAAAAAAGAATATTTTAAGTAATTATACTATGTGACACCCTAGGGTGCGGAATGTGGGATACAAATCAATTTAACACTTATAACCCACATTGTCTCGCTCCCACGCAGAGCATGGGAGCGTATAAGAGACTCCGCCTCGTGGACGGATGAGTTGAAGCTAAAAGCTCCGTCCACGAGGCTAAAAGCTCCGTCCACGAGGCTAAAAGCTCCGTCCACGAGGCTAAAAGCTCCGTCCACGAGGCTAAAAGCTCCGCTCACGAGGCTAAAAGCTCCGCTCACGAGGCTAAAAGCTCCGTCCACGAGGCTAAAAGCTCCGTCCACGAGGCTAAAAGCTCCGTCCACGAGGCTAAAAGCTCCGTCCACGAGGCTAAAAGCTCCGCTCACGAGGCTAAAAGCTCCGTCCACGAGGCTAAAAGCTCCGTCCACGAGGCTAAAAGCTCCGTCCACGAGGCTAGCATTGGTGAATCTTCACCATACCCCATGTCCGATGCCCCATGCCCCACGAGAATGTGACAATATGATCTGTAAACTTAATTCCCAAACTCACTTATGCCAAAAGCAATTTGGAACGGAGCAGTTTTAGCCGAGAGTGATAACACTGTAGTCGTAGAAGGAAATCATTACTTTCCAGCAGAAGCGATTAACAAACAGTATTTCCAAGATAGTAACACCCACACAACTTGTCCCTGGAAAGGCGAAGCTAGTTACTACAGCATCGAAGTAGATGGACAAGTGAACAAAGACGCCGCTTGGTACTATCCCAGCACCAAAGAGAAAGCAAAGAACATTGAAGGCTATATTGCTTTTTGGCGTGGCGTCAAAGTTGAAGTGTAAATTCACCCAGCCCTGGCGATGAGAAATCGCGGCTACACAAACAAAACCCAGAGACCTGGGTTGAAAATATTGATTTTGTATTAGTCCACGGAGGTGGACTTTGCTTGTGTAGTAGCGATTTCTAATCGCCCAAAACTTTTAACTGATAACTGTTGACTGTTCACTGATTTAAGAGGATGTTTTAAAAGCCCAGGCGAATAGAATTGCCTGCGGCACACTGCGTGAACGCGGCTACACAGACAAAACCTGCCGACCCAGGTTTGAAAAACCTTCTCTACGTAGCCTTCGGCGTCGCAGACAGACGCTACGCGTAGCCTTCGGCGCTCGTAGAGAAAATATTGTGTTAGTCCACGGAGGTGGACTTTGCTTGTGTAGTAGCGAATTCTATTCGCCGATAACTTTTAAAACATCCTCTAAATCCCCATTCCAAATTCACCAAAATCTATGACACAAGAATTGATAGAATTAAGACAAAGCATTTTAGAAGGGCGTTATGATGATGCCCTAGAGATTATTGATGATTTAGAAGAGATGAGTAAACAGGGAACACTGCGAAAAATCGAAGCTTTTTTAGTTAGATTATTTATTCATCTTATGAAAAATCAAATTGAACAGCGGTTAACTAACTCTTGGATTGCTTCTATCTCTGACTCAGTTATTCAAATTGCTAAATTAAATCTTAAAGACAATCAAAAATCTTACTATATCAAAGCTGAACAATGGCAAGAATATTTAGAAGAAGCAATAGCAATCGCCATTAGACCAGCTAGCGCCGAGATTTTTGAAGGTAATTTAAAACCTAGTCAAGTGTCCCAAAGACTTAATCGAGAACTATTGCTTGATTTTGCTCAAAAGCTTTTGCAGTTAACTTATGAATATCCGCCTAAACAGTTAGCAGATATTATTGATCATCATTTAGCCAAATTACCTGGCGGTGAAGATTGGTTTGACCAAATTTAACTTACAGCCATTTTCAGGTATTTAGACCACACCTCGATATCTGTATTTCTTTCTTCCTTTGCGCCTTTGCGCCTTCTCTGCGAGACGCTACGCGAATGCGTGAGATATAAAAATGTGGTTCATTTACCTGAAAATCGCTGTAAATGAATTATTTGCACAAGCAAAAAGGTAGGGTGTGTTGCAATACGGTTCAATTAGAGGCAAAAACCATAACATGAGTAGGTTTGCTTGAGTAATGTAGCTGGCTTACAGTAGGCTAACCCAACCCAGGATTCCGTGTCTGCTTGGTTAAATAAATTAAATTACTTTTTTAATCGCAACATTCAATTTTATGCTTACAGCAATTTTCATTCATTTGAACCACAAATCTTCGTAGGGGCGCAAGGCCTTGCGCCCCTACTCGCCCCTACTCTAAGACCTTGCGTCCCAAAAGCGTGGTCTATTTACCTAAGAATGGCTGTAACTGAACCGGATTGAATTTTAATTGGGGGAAGTTTATCTTTTCTTGTTATAAATCTTAAATTTGTATAAATATTAACTTTTTCTTGGTTACGTATTACACTAATATCACAGTTTAAAGGTTCATCTTGTCAATTTTGATGGACTAACTAATTTATTGTGAGGAAAATTAACAAAGATATGAGTAGACAATTTAACCGACGTAGGTTTTTGATTTACACCTCTGCAACTATCGGTAGCACCATTTTACTCAAGGCTTGTGCGAATAACTCCCCCAGTCCCACTGAGAGTCCAGCAACGTCTCCTGCTGCTTCTCCTACAACTGCGGCTAGTGGTGAGACTATCAAAGTAGGTATTTTACACTCGCTCAGTGGCACACTATCTATTAGTGAAAAAAGCGTTGTCGATGCAGAGAAATTAGCCATCAAGGAAATTAACGCTGCAGGTGGTATTTTAGGTAAACAAATTGAAGCAATAGTCGAAGATGGCGCTTCTAACTGGGATACCTTTAGAGAAAAAGCAACCAAGTTGATTGATCAAGATAAAGTGACTGTCGTTTTTGGTTGTTGGACTTCTGCTAGCCGCAAAAATGTTAAGCCAGTTTTTGAGAGTAAAGACCATCAGCTTTGGTATCCCGTACAGTATGAAGGTCAAGAGTGTTCTAAAAACATTTTCTACACAGGTGCAGCGCCAAATCAACAAATCGAACCATCTGTAGATTGGCTACTCAAAAATAAGGGTAAGGAATTCTTTTTGGTAGGCTCAGATTACGTTTTCCCCCGGACTGCTAACACCATTATTAAAGCTCAATTAGAAGCTTTAGGTGGCAAAACAGTAGGTGAAGATTATTTACCATTAGGTAACACAGAAGTTACAGCAATCATCACTAAAATTAAGCAAGCTTTGCCCAATGGCGGAGTTATTTACAACACTTTAAATGGTGATAGCAATGTGGCTTTCTTCAAACAATTGAAAGGTGCTGGTTTAACACCAGATAAATATCCTTCTATGTCTGTAAGTATTGCCGAAGAAGAAGTTAAGGCTATTGGTGTTCAGTATCTCAAAGGACACTACGCAGCTTGGAACTACTTCCAAACAGTAGATACACCAGCTAACAAGAAATTCGTCGAAGCGTTTAAGAAAGAATATGGTGCAGATCGGGTAACAAATGACCCGATGGAAGCTGCATATATCGCAGTTTATTTGTGGAAACAATCTGTAGAAAAAGCAGGTACTACTGACATAGCCAAGGTGCGGAGTGCAGCCTATGGTCAAACTATCGATGCACCGGAAGGAAAAGTTACGCTAAATGTCAATCATCACCTATCCAAAGTTGTGCGGATTGGTCAAGTAAGGGATGATGGTTTGTTTGATATTATCTATGCTTCACCCGCACCAGTTGAGCCTATTCCTTGGAATCAATTTGTGAAAGAAACTAAGGGATTTGCTTGCGATTGGTCAGATCCAGCTAAAGGTGGTAAGTACAAAAAGGTCTAAGCCATTAGTCATTGGTCATTAGTCATTAGTCATTGGTCATTAGTAAAAGACAAATAACAACTGACAACTGACCAATGACAACTGACCAATGACTAACAATAACAAGCTGATAGCTGTGGGAGAGAAAAGTGTTAACAGGTTTCTTGGATGCTGTCTTTAATGGTATTAGTATCGGTTCTGTCTTATTAATTGCTGCGTTGGGACTAGCCATTATATTTGGCTTGATGGGCGTAATTAATATGGCGCATGGCGAATTGATGATGTTTGGTGCTTATACAACATTTGTTGTGCAAAATGGTTGTAAGCAATTGGGGGGGATTTGGTTTGAAGTTTATATATTTTTGGCTTTAATCATCGCTTTTATTTTCACGGCGGCTATCGGATTGCTTCTCGAAAGAGGTGTGATTCGTTACCTCTATGGACGCCCCTTAGAAACTCTCCTCGCAACTTGGGGAGTAAGTTTGATTTTTCAGCAGTTTGTCAGGAGTGTGAATTGGGTATTGGTAATTGGCTTAGTGTTGTTTTCTGTGTTGTTTTTTGGGAGTTTATGGTTGTTAAATTCCCGCACGAATATGGAGAGAATTCGTAACTGGGTTGTGTCGGTGATATTATTTTTATCACTGGGGATGACAATTGTCACGGGCAATTTATTGAGTCAAACTTATCAGCTAGCAGTAACTAAACCTTGGTTTGGCGCTCAAAATGTGGATGTAACGGCTCCGACTTGGTTACAATCTGGTATATCTTTAGGTGGTGTGCAATTACCTTTTGCTAGGTTATTTATTATTGCTTTAACGATAATTTGTGTAGTTGGAATTTATTTATTTTTACAGCGTTCTATCTGGGGCTTAAGAATTCGGGCTGTGACGCAAAACCGCAGTATGAGTGCTTGTTTAGGTATCCCAACTCAGAAAGTTGATGCTATCACTTTTGCGCTGGGTTCTGGTTTGGCTGGTGTGGCTGGATGTGCGATTAGTTTACTCGGTTCTGTTGGACCAAATACGGGTCAAAATTATATTATTGACACGTTTATGGTGGTGGTTGTCGGTGGTGTGGGTAATTTAGCAGGTACTATTGTCGCTGCTTTGGGAATTGGTACAGCTAACTTTTTAGTTGGTTCTGGTACTCTGGCTTTGTTGTTGACTCCTGTTAAGCCTTTGGCTGATTTCTTTATTTTTTTTGCAACAACAAGTATGGCTAAGGTGATGGTATTTGTGCTGATTATTGTATTTTTACAATGGAAGCCTGCGGGAATTTTTCCGCAAAAGGGTCGTAGTGTTGATGCTTGATGAGGGTCTAGGGTCGGTCTTTTTGACTTTGGATCTTTGTGGGTGGAGGGGATTTTAATGAACCGCGAAGACGCGAAGGACGCAAAGTTAAGAATGAGTAGGAAAGGGGTTAGGTTGATATTGATTGAGGTTGGGGTGGTGCTGGCGATCGCACTTATCCTTATATTGATTATGCCTTTGGTGTTGTCTGAGTTTCGTCTGAATTTGTTGGGGCGATTTTTGTCGCTGGCGATTGTGGCTTTGGGGATTGATTTGATTTGGGGTTACACTGGGTTGTTGAGTTTGGGACATGGTATTTTCTTTGGTTTGGGTGGATATGCAATTGCTATGTATTTGAAGTTGCAAGTTCCCCCTGGTGAATTACCTGATTTTATGGGACTTTATGGGGTGACGGAACTTCCCTGGTTTTGGCGACCTTTCTATTCTTTTCCGATAGCAATGGTGGCTGTGGTGATGATTCCGGCTTTATTAGCTGGAATTTTAGGATATTTGGTATTTCGCAATCGCATTAAGGGGGTTTATTTTTCGATTTTGACTCAAGCTGCAATTATTGTATTTTTCAATTTTTTTAATGGTCAACAACAGTTTTTTAATGGTACTAATGGATTAATAGATTTCACCACATTTTTTGGTGCAACTGTTAGTGATGGGAAAACAAAATTGGTTTTCTACACTCTGACGGTAGTGTTTCTCGCCGCTACCTATGGGGTTTGTCGCTGGTTGACAAGTGGACGTTTTGGACGCTTGTTAATCGCAATTCGTGATGATGAAAGTCGGGTCAGATTTTCTGGCTATGACCCTACAGATTATAAAACTTTGGTGTTTGCTGTTTCGGGTGCGATCGCAGGTATAGCAGGAGCATTTTACACCCTCCAAAGTGGTTCTGTGTCACCCAGGGCAATGGATATTGCTTTTTCGATTGAAATGGTGATTTGGGTAGCTGTGGGGGGACGCGCTACATTAATCGGCGCAATTGTTGGTACTTTATTAGTTAATTATGCCCGCGCTTTTTTAAGCGAACAATTTGCCGAAATCTGGCTATTTTTCCAAGGGGCACTATTTTTAATTGTTGTGACAGTGCTACCTGATGGTTTGGTTGGATGGTTGCGTAATCAAAACATTCCTATTTTTCACCGCACTAAAGAAATTGCTACATATCCCAGTTTAGAAGAAGACCCTGAAGTGGAACATGAACGCCAAAATCTTGGAAACTGAAAATGTAACTGTGAGTTTTGATGGTTTTAAAGCTCTAAACCAACTTAACTTTAATATGGATGTGGGAGAGTTACGAGTAGTAATTGGTCCCAATGGTGCTGGTAAAACCACATTTTTGGATGTGATTACGGGTAAAGTCCAACCAACTATTGGGCGAGTCCTATTCAAAGGAAAAAACCTGGGTTCTTTACCTGAGCATCAAATTGCACGCCTGGGTATTGGGCGCAAATTTCAAACACCGAGAGTTTATCTTAATCTAACGCCACGAGAAAATCTGGAAATTACCAGTAACCGCAATAAAAATGTTTTTTCTACCTTGTTTGGACGTTCCCATCGGGCTGAAAAAAATAGCATTAAAGGTTTATTAGAAACGATTGGTTTAACTCTTAAAGCAGACATTCCAGCAGCTTTGTTATCCCACGGAGAAAAGCAACGTTTAGAAATTGGAATGTTAGTAGCACAGTCCCCTGATTTATTACTTGTTGATGAACCAGTCGCAGGTTTAACAGATGAAGAAACCTATAATATCGGCGAACTACTTTTAACCCTAGCCCAAAGTCATTCAATTTTAGTCATTGAACATGATATGGAATTTGTCCGCCAAATTGCCAGAAAAGTCACAGTATTACATGAAGGTACTGTACTCTGTGAAGGCAATTTTGAGCAAATCCAAAATGACCCCCGCGTCATCGAAGTATATCTAGGACACAGTGAATAGGGATTGGGGATTGGGGGGATGACCAATGACAAAGAGTAATGAGTAATGAGTAATGAGTAATGAGTAATGAGTAATGAGTTATGAGTTATGAGTTATGAGTAATGAGTTATGAGTAATGAGTTATGAGTAATGAGTTATGAGTTATGAGTTATGAGTAATGAGTAATGAGTTATGAGTTATGAGTTATGAGTTATGAGTTATGAGTTATGAGTTATGAGTAATGAGTAATGAGTAATGAGTAATGAGTAATGAGTAATGAGTAATGAGTAATGAGTTATGAGTAATGAGTTATGAGTAATGACAAATGACAAATGACAAATGACAAATGACAAATAACAAATTATGCTAAACATCTCTCACCTTAACGTTTACTACGGTGAAAGCCATATTCTCCGCAACGTAGATTTAACTGTACCATCTGGACAAATGGTGTGCCTAATTGGACGCAATGGTGTAGGTAAAACAACCCTACTTAAAACAATTATGGGGTTACTCAAACCCCGCAGTGGTACAATTGACTTTGCAGGGGAATTAATTAACTCAAAATCCCCAGATCAAAGGGCAAAAATCGGTATTGGTTATGTTCCCCAAGGACGAGAAATTATCCCTCGCTTGACAGTAAAAGAAAATCTGCTGTTGGGATTAGAAGCTAGAAAGCATCAGCCCAAAAAAGCAGAAATTACCGAAGAAATTTTTAGCTTATTCCCCGTGTTGAAAAAAATGCTTTCGCGCATGGGTGGTGATTTAAGTGGTGGACAGCAACAACAACTAGCGATCGCCCGTGCTTTAATGGGACAACCTCAATTACTCGTGTTAGATGAACCAACCGAAGGTATTCAACCCTCAATCATCTTAGAAATTGAAGCCGCAGTGCGTCGCATCGTCGAAACTACAGGTATTTCTGTGTTATTGGTAGAGCAACATTTACACTTTGTCCGTCAGGCCGATTACTATTACGCTATGCAAAAAGGCGGTATTGTTGCTTCTGGTTCAACTGATGAACTCAGTCAGGATGTGATTCAACGGTTTTTGGCGGTTTAATATTTATTATGCAGGGCTATTTCAGCCTAGACATAAACCGCCCTACACTGAAGTGTAGGGCTAATAGCTAAAGTCCGTTAAAACGGACTATAACCTTTTCTCAGTCGTCTTTAGACGACTTTAGCTATTAGACTCAGAATTCATTCTGAGGCGGGCTAGATGAGAATGAAATAGCCCTGTTTATTATGACTTACGCAACTGTCATATTTTTTTCGCGGAGTTGTGATTCCCCTCCTCGCTTGCGGGGAGGGGCTAGGGCGTGTTTTCAAAGTCTCATATAATACTACAAAAACGCTGATACATATAGATTTCGCGTAGGGGCACGGCATTGCCGTGCCCCTACAGCTGGTATCATATCGTGTGGATTTAGAGGTATCTAAAAATTTATCCGGCTAAACAAATAGTTTGAAAACACGCCCTAGGGGAGGGGTAACGCGGATTGTGTGACACTCCTACACCAATTGCAAGCAATGTGGTGTAGGCTTCCGAGTCCTGTTAAGGATATCAGGAACTTCTTTAGTGGTACTCCATTTTTCCCACCACAGCATTTTATAGTGAGGTACGTGCCCTGCCCCACTCTTGGTCTTAAAAAATTCCAAGTTCAAACTAGTTTCCTTGAAAATTTTACTTACAGGAGGCAGCAACGCATACACGGTTGCATTTCCCTATAAAACCCCATATTTTCAGTTTTCTTGGCGCAGCCTCTCCCTTTGGGAGAAGGTACTATGTTAGACCAGCATTTTAGGCTTTGTCGTCACTGAATACAATAGCAAGAAGTGATTACCTATCTCAAGATATTGATAAAAACTCAACAGCCCTCTAATTGTTTTTTACCGCAGGTAAAACAGATTAGAGGGCGTCTCGTTTTTATCCCGTCATTCATCCCACACCAACTTCGGGTATGGTGTGGGGCTTTTGCC
Organism: Gloeotrichia echinulata CP02; assembly: GCA_038087035.1. Lineage (NCBI taxonomy): Bacteria > Bacillati > Cyanobacteriota > Cyanophyceae > Nostocales > Gloeotrichiaceae > Gloeotrichia > Gloeotrichia echinulata. The sequence goes on from CP051187.1 coordinate 92,767, forward strand.
GGGTTAAGCTAAATCTCAGCTACAGCACGTTCAATCAAGCGACGTGCTAAAGTTTGTGTCCCTGTATGTTCATAGTAATTGGTCGCCACATCCAGGAAGGCTCCGAGGTAGTCTAACTTGTCATCAGAAAATTCTATAAAACTTTGCAAATTACCAACAACTTTTTGTGGCGTTAAATCATTGGAAACGACAATATTATTCATCCAACCTTTAACTGAATCAAAGCTTTGTCCGATAAAGTCGAGTTTACCTGAGTCACCTCCGCCAGGAATTGTATTTTTGATACTTTGGAAAGTGGTGTTTTGATTTAACTCGTGTGGACTTGTTTGACTAATTCCAGATAAGGCTTTGAGGATGAAATCTGGCCCGAGGGGGATCAAACCATCAACGCAAATTAAAGCCACCATCCGAATCAGTGACTCACCACCATATTCACCCAAAGAAGCCACAAAATCGCCAATACTGTCACCAGGAAGACCGTTAATTTGGCAAAAGGCTACTACCTCAGCTACTACTTTCAAAGTTAGGTCAATGCTTTGAGCTTTGTCTGGTTTGGGAGTGATAGAGTTTAAGAAACCTAACAGGGGTATTTTCTCTCCTACCTTATTAGCTAAAGCCGCTGCGCCAAGTGCTTTATCTGTACCGTCAACGGTTTGATAGAGCCACAAAGCTGTTTGGTAGCCTTGGGATTTATCATTAAAAAGATAAATTGCTCGTTCGCCAATTTGCTGAATTAGGGCTTCGTCGGTTTCGCCAGTTACTGTCTTAATAGTGTTGACAAAGCCAACTGTATTTTGCCATTCACCAGGAGCGACAAAATCCAGGGCGTTCAACATAGAAACAGTTAAGTTACTAGTTGGTAGTTCATCAACTAATTGAAAAATCGGTTTGCTCATAAAAATGTCCTTCCTTTAGGGTTTGCGTGATTTAATGTTTGCAATTAAACTCATTTCAATTGAGCTAGACCATCAAGATTAAATTTCTCGATCCAACTGGCGCGATCGCTCGCTGTAAATGACGGAGAGCGGGACAATGCTTTTACCTGAAACTTACCCACCAAAATCGCAGTTTGCGTATTCCCTACTTCTACCGCTTGATAACCTGCAATTTTTTTGGTGCTATTGGAGAATTTGGCCGCAGATCCCGGTGTGCTTGTGGTATCAGAAATAGACAATACGGCTAGAACTTTCCCATCTTTTTTCAAGTTTGCTTCCGAAAAGCCTTTTTTCTCTTGAGTGTACACCCTTTGGTAGCCATCCCCCCCCGACGGGAAGAATTTGTTCAATTTGCTACCTTGAGTCGCATCTTTAGCAACGGATTGACCGCTTTTTTGCCGACTACTTTCCTGTTGTACCTGGTCAAAACGACTCGGGGCTTTTGAAGCACATGATGTTACCATTAGCAACACTGACAGCAACAAAGCAACCAAAATTCTACGCCCACGGGGGAAAGTCATATTTAGCTTCTCCTTGTATTTGAGCTTTGAGGCAATTATCAGCCCTTATGTGGTTTTTGACCCAAAATTTTACTTTTTGGTAATTTTTCTGTGTCTTGAGTTACAGATTTTTCCTACTTCTGGGGACTGGGAACTGGGGACACAACGACCGCTCAGTGCATCGCTGGGGACTGGGGACACAACGACCGCTCAGTGCATCGCTGGGAACTGGGGACTGGGGACACAACGACCGCTCAGTGCATCGCTGGGGACTGGGGACTGGGGGGAATAATAATTTTTCAGTAATCCCTCATCTCCTAACTCCTCACTCCTCACTCATTACTCATTACTCATTACTCATTACTCATTACTCATTACTCATTACTCATTACTCCTTACTCCTTACTCCTTACTCCTTACTCCTTACTCCTTACTCATTACTCCTTACTCATTACTCATTACTCCTTACTCCTTACTCCTTACTCATTACTCCCAACTTAACTGCGGTAAGCGATGACAGCATAAAATGGATCTGAGCCGCTAGCGCCCAACCATTGAAGAAAATAGGGTGCTGTTGATCGATTGACAATTACCTCTGCGGTCGTAAATCCTGGTACTGAAGCAAAGTAGCGTTTGACTAATTCCACTCTAGTTGCTTCTGAAGCATCGCGCCAAGCTTGAATCGCCTTTTGAAAAAACATCCGATTAGAAAAGCTGATAATGGCAACACCACCAGGTTTCAGGATGCGATGGATTTCGGAAAATATCGCCTCTGGATACTGTATATATTGTACTGAAACACAGTTGAGAACGGCATCAAAATCTTGATCCTGCAAGGGTAGCTGGGGATTTTCGTTGATATTTTGCACAAAGTAATGATTTAACCGGGGATTCCGTCCTAGTTCCTCGGCGTTGAGTCCGTGTCCCTCAATATGTCCAAATTCCATCTCTTCTGGTAGATGGGACACCCAGCTGCTCATCATATCTAAAATGCGGGTGTTGGGTTTGAGTCGCTGGCTATATAAATCTGTTAGCTGTTGAATAAAGCTTTCATCAACATGGGTGACGAAGCGCGGATAGGCATAAAACTGCTGATCGTCTGTATCATCTAGCTTCAGCCGTTGATTTGGTTTATATATCATAAATCTCTGTCTTTTTCAAGGTTTTCCTAAATTTGTGCCAAATTTAGGTAGTGCTTTACGTATTTTAAGAAAGATGAAGCGCATCTATTGCTAAAACTAAGTTATCTAGATAAAATGTTACGTACACTAAATAGTTGCCTAAATGGTTTCTACACCTAATGATGCCGAAATTTTAGAGTCGTGGCAGCAAGTTTTAGCACCATACAACCTGGGCTATAGAATCAAATTGCTATCACAGCTATTCGGACGCAAGTTTACTGAAAAGCTAGAACCCTTTGGATTGACGCCATTTCACTGGTTGGTGTTATGTTGTTTGTGGCAAGAAGATGGTTTACCTACTTCCAGCATTGGAGACAAACTCCAGCAGGTGGGAGGTACTTTAACTGGCGTTCTAGATCGGATGGAAGAACGCGGTTTGGTACGTCGTGAACGGGATGTTCATGATCGCCGTATCTGGCGCATCTGGCTAACGGATGCGGGGAAGGAACTAGAAAAAATCTTACCACCAATTGCGGCCCAATTGCGTGATATGGCGATGTTTGGTATTTCCGCTGCTGAATGTGAGCTATTTTCGCAACTCCTGAATCGGGCGATCGCCAACCTCTCTTAAGTGGATCTGATGATCATCCAATTGGGTGAAGCGCGATTAATATTTTTTTGTCAAAATATTACGGGTGCTAAACAAATTACGAAAAAAGATTGATCAAAAAAAATAATAGGGCTTCTAAATAGATGATTTGTTTCACGCAGAGACGCAGAGAGAGAGAACTTTATTTAAGGGCTTTATTTATGAATATCAAAATCAACCAAAAACCGTTGCTTTTACCTGCATTAAGGTCACGAAATTACCGTCTGTATTTTGCTGGACAAGGTATTTCTTTAATTGGGACGTGGATGACACAATTGGCGACAATTTGGTTAGTTTATCACATCACAAATTCAGCTTTAATGCTGGGGGTTGTGGGATTTACTAGTCAAATTCCGAGCTTTTTTCTAGCTCCTTTTGGTGGGGTGTTTGTAGATCGGTTTTCTCGTTATCGTACTTTAATAGGTACACAAATTTTAGCGATGATTCAGTCATTAGCACTAGCAGTGTTGACGCTGACTGGTGTAATTGAAGTGTGGCACATCATCGCCTTAAGTTTATTCCAAGGATTGATTAATGCATTAGATGGACCTGCACGACAAGCATTTGTCCCAGAAATGATCGAAAAAAGAGAAGATTTAGCCAATGCGATCGCTATCAATTCAACGATGATCAATGGTGCGCGATTAATTGGTCCAGCGATTGGGGGTTTATTGATAGCGAGTATCGGAGTAGGTTACTGTTTTCTGTTAGATGGTTTGAGTTATATTGCTGTTCTCATTGCTTTATTGGCAATGAAAATTAAACATACAAAAATCCCAGTAACTCAGGGTAATGTCTGGCAAAAAATCAAAGAGGGATTTGTGTATGCCTTTGGGTTTACACCAATTAAAGCAATTTTGTTGCTATCAGCGTTAGTGAGTTTTATGGGAATGCAATATACTGTAATTTTACCAATTTTTGTGAAAGAAATTCTGAAAAGTGGACCAGAAACATTAGGGTTTTTGATGGCTGCATCGGGTGTTGGAGCTTTGATGGGGGGAATTTATTTAGTGACGCGACAAACAGTATTAGGACTAGGTAAATTGTTGTCATGGGCGCCAATAAGTTTAGGGATGGGGTTAATAGGGCTTTCTTTATCCCACTTTTTACCATTGTCGTTATTCACAATGTTGTTCGTAGGGTTGGGAACAATTCTGCAAATCGCCTCTAGCAACACAATTTTACAAACAATTGTAGAAGATGACAAACGCGGACGAGTCATGAGCTTATACGGAATGTCATTTTTAGGAATGGTGCCTTTGGGTAATTTATGGGGAGGGCTTGTAGCGAATCAAATTGGTGCTGCTAATACATTAATGATTGATGGGATAGTTTGTATTTTGGGAGCGTTATTATTTGCGAGACATTTACCGTCTTTAAGAGAAATTATCCGCCCAATTTATGAACAGAAAGGTATTCTCACAAGTGGTAAGACTTAAAAATTTACAAAAAATTAAATTCCTCTGTACCAGCATCCCTCTGGGTTTGAAACCGCTACGATTTTACGCAAAACTGTAATTGTAGCTTTTTTCAGGTAAATAGATTACCGGGTGAGGGCGCAAGCCGTGGGACCCTACGCAGATCTGTGGTTCAATTGAGTGAAAATTGGTGTAATGATTTATCTTTTAACAAATAACCACTAACAGCTACTTATGGACTTCCGTGATGAGTTTAAACTGCTATTACGTGCCCGCTATCCCTTGATTTATATTCCCACATATGAAGAGGAACGGGTAGAAGCAGCTATTCGGGAAGAAGCAGCAAATCAGGGTAATCGTCCTGTGTATACTTGGGATTTTGTCGATGGCTATCAGGGAAACCCAAATGATGCGGGGTTTGGTCGTCGTAACCCCCTACAAGCTTTGGAATTTGTGGAAAAATTATCAGCATCTGCGCCGGCGGTGTTGATTCTGCGAGATTATCATCGCTTTTTAGATGATGTGGCGATCGCTCGCAAACTCCGCAATTTGTCCCGACTGCTCAAGTCTCAACCGAAAAATATTGTCTTACTTTCGCCCCGGATTGCGATTCCTGACGATTTAACCGAAGTGCTGACGGTGGTGGAGTTTCCCTTACCCGCCGCAGCAGAAATTAAAACGGAGGTGGAACGTTTGCTGCAAGCTACGAGTAACTCTCTTTCAGCAAAAATTCTAGATGACTTAGTGCGCTCTTGTCAAGGGCTGTCGCTGGAAAGGATTCGCCGCGTCTTAGCCAAGGCCATCGCCACCCACGGCGAATTGCTACCAGAAGACGTGGATTTAGTTCTTGAAGAAAAACGTCAAACTATCCGCCAAACCCAAATCCTCGACTTTTACCCCGCCACTGAGCAAATTTCTGATATTGGTGGGTTAGATAACCTCAAAGATTGGCTACTACGTCGGGGAGGCTCATTTACAGAACGAGCGCGGCAGTATGGATTACCCCATCCCCGTGGTTTAATGTTGGTGGGGATACAGGGAACGGGGAAATCTTTAACAGCAAAGGCGATCGCTCATCATTGGCATTTACCATTATTACGCCTGGATGTCGGGCGATTATTCGGTGGTTTGGTCGGCGAATCAGAATCCCGCACCCGTCAAATGATCCAGGTAGCCGAAGCCCTCGCCCCTTGTGTATTGTGGATTGATGAAATAGATAAAGCCTTTTCAGGGCTTGGTAGTAAAGGAGATGCGGGCACCACTAGCCGGGTATTTGGCACATTTATTACCTGGTTAGCCGAAAAAACCTCACCCGTGTTTGTCGTCGCTACCGCCAACGACATCCAAGCCTTACCGCCAGAAATGCTGCGTAAAGGAAGATTTGACGAGATTTTCTTTGTCGGTTTACCCACCCAAGAAGAAAGAAAAGCAATTTTTAACGTCCATTTATCCCGACTGCGCCCCCATAACTTAAAAAATTATGAAATTGACAGATTAGCATACGAAACCCCCGATTTTTCCGGAGCCGAGATTGAGCAAACATTGATTGAAGCGATGCATATAGGGTTTAGTCAAAATCGCGACTTTACTAACGACGACATTTTAGAAGCAGCCAGCCAGATTATTCCCCTAGCGCGGACCGCCGTCGAGCAAATCCAGCAACTACAAGAATGGGCTGCTGCTGGAAGGGCGCGGTTAGCATCGAAACATAGCCCCTTGAGCGATCGCCTCAAGCGCAATCAATAGTAATAGGGTGCGTCAGATTTGAGTTTTTCATGAGAATCGAACAGATTTTTGACATCTGACGCACCCCAATACTGCTCCGATAAGCAGGGGAGAAATGGAGGCAGGGGAAGCAAGGGAGGCAAAACTCTTCCCCTGCCTCCATTTCTCCCCCTGCTTGCCTCAACCAAGAAATTCCTTAACCGAGCAGTATTGTGACGCACCCGACAAAATTTGAGTGCTGAGTGTAGTGCGGACTTTAGTCCTCTTATGAGTTATAAGTTAGAAGTTATAATTTTGCACTCCTAACACCTAACACCTAACTTATAATTTTTTTCGCGACTGAGGTATTACTATGGTTTCTGGCTTACTAAAATTTATACTGGGGTTTTTAATGGCGATCGCCATCTTAATCGGTGGCGGTGTTGTAGTTGCACTCTATTTCATAAATCGCACCGCTATCGCCCCTCCCAAACCTGTTTTTGTCAACGATAATCCCCCAACCAAAACCAACGCGCCAACACAAAAGCCGTCGCAACCTACACCCACCTCTACACCTAAAGCTTCTGCGACTCCCACCCCCACTCCATCCCCCACAACAACAGAATCACCAAAGTCATTACCACCGGGAGCTTACCAAGGTCGTGTGAGTTGGGCTGAAGGCTTGGGTTTGCGAGCCGAACCAAAACAAGATGCTCAACGTGTTGGTGGCGTCGCCTTTAATCAAAAAATTATCATCTTGGAAGAAAGCGACGATAAAGCCTGGCAAAAAATTCGCGTCGAAGGTACAAATCAAGAAGGTTGGGTCAAAGCCGGCAATACCGAACGCTCTGAACAACAAAACGACGCACAACAGCCAGAAAAGCCACCGCAACAACAATAACCTGCGTTACCTCGTCGTACATCGTTCGTACCTCGTTCGTACCTCATTGTACCTCGTTCCCAGTCTTTGACTGGGAATGCATATCAGGAGGCTCCGCCTCCACCAAAAAGTAAAATTATTTACAGATATTTTATTTTTTTTACTGGGATATAAAATAAATAATACAACTATTAGCAAAAAAAGTGGTATATTGTTATGTATATTAACTTGCACCAACAAATGGAAATCAATAGTAGATAGCTGTTTCACCAAAACACTATTTGCTGGTTTCGAGTTTTATTTATGCTTAGTAGGGGCGCAAGGCTTTGCGCCCCTAGTGAAAAATATTTCGTCTCCGTACCAGAAAAGAATTATACATTTGTGATATCAATTGGCGATGTCAACAAATTGAAGAATTTTTAAACACCAAAAACTTGTAAAAATTATGGAAGCACTTGGTTATCTTCATCTTGCCTCAGTCTATGAGGAATCTGAAAGCATCGAGGTTGTTCCTCTGGGAGTTAATTTTAAATTTTGGCAGAGAAAAAAACTGTCTAGTGCTGCAGCTATGCGTTTATTGTCTGTAGCATTAACGATGTCGCTGCTGAGTTTAGCTGGACAGGCTTTAGCAATTGAGAAAATAGGAAATAATGGCCCTGGAGTTACATATATCCAGAGATGTTTAAGCAAATTAGGCTATTTCCGTGGTCCAGTTACCGGTAAGTTTGGTTCCTTAACTCAGCAGGCGGTCATTAGCTTTCAGCAAGCTAATAGGCTAACCGCTGATGGGGTTGTGGGGACAGGAAGTCAACGAATTTTGCAACAAGCTTGTCAGATTAGAACCCAAAGTAATAATATCAGACAAAACTCTACTGCTAATGTCAGCGGTGAGTTGCGATTGGGTAGCAGAGGTCCAGCGGTCTCCCAACTACAACAAAGGTTGCAGAAATCAGGGCATTTTAACGGCCCCATCACAGGCTATTATGGCCCAAAGACTCAAGAGGCGGTCATCCGTTCCCAGCAATCTTCGAGAACGCGGATGAATACAAGAATTGCTCCAGCCAGCACCACACAAGCATTTTTCAATAATCCCAGCGAAGGTGGTGAATATCCGGTAATCTTTGAAGGTAGTAATGGCCCTACAGTGACAAGGTTGCAGCAACGCTTGCAGCAATTAGGCTATTTTAATGCTAATCCCACAGGAAATTTTGGGACAATCACCAGAGATGCGGTGATGGCGTTCCAGCGAAATTATGGCATACCAGCCAATGGGATTGCCAATCAACAAACTTGGAATGCACTAATGGGTTCTCAAAGTCAAGCGCTCTCTAGGCCTAGTCTTTCTGCACAGGAAGTAACAGAATTACAAGAGCGTTTGCGGGATTTGGGATACTTGAGGGCTAATCCTACGGGTAATTTTGGCGCCATGACTAGGGATGCTCTGATCCAATTCCAGCGAGATTATCGACTATCTGCCGATGGAATTGCCGATACACAAATTTTACAAGCAGTACGTCAAGTCTGGCAAGATCGATATGCTAAACAACCAGCCAGAAATTATCTTACTATCGGTGACAGTGGTCAGAATGTCAGAGCAGTCCAAGAGCGATTATTGCAATTAGGCTTCTTTAATGCTAATCCTAATGGTAATTTTGATGAAAACACTAGGGCATATGTGTACTCATTCCAGCAATATTCCCGACTCAATCCAACTGGGATTGTAGATGCTCAAACTTGGCAAGCATTAGGATTGAATACTTCTCCTGTGGATAATCGTGGTGATAAGAATCGCTATGTAGTCATAGTACCAGTTCGTAATGCTGATACTCTCAATAGAGTCCGACAATATATGCCGAATGCTGTTGTGGATAAATCCGGTTTGGGCGATTATGTAAATGCTGGCGCATTTGGCGATCGCATCGCTGCAGAACAGCACTCAAAAATTCTCCGCTCCTACGGTTTAGACGCAAGGGTGCAATTCTTTTAAGGGTTGTCACATTTAAAGTGACGCCACAAGTCAAGTAATACCAATTCAAAAAATCTTTGCAACACATCGATAATCTGTAGTTCAAATGAATGAAAATCGCTGTAACTCCCAATTCCTAACTCCAAACTTATTAAGCCACTAAACAAGATGACTTAACTGTGCGAGATTGAAATTTTCTCAGTAGCCTTGTAGCATCTTCTGCTGATAAGGGGCGACTGAAAAGATAACCTTGCATGACTTCACATTGGAGAATTCGTAATATATTACACTGTTCTTCTGTTTCCACTCCTTCGGCGACAACTGCTAGATTAAGTCCACGGGCTAAGGCTATGATCGCAGTTGTAATCGCCGCATTATTAGTGTCACTAGTCAAATCTCGGACAAAAGAGCGATCAATTTTTAGGCTGTGGATGGGAAAATTTTTGAGATAACTCAAAGAACTATATCCCGTACCAAAATCGTCTATGGAAATTGAGACACCCATGTTATTTAATTTGCTTAAAGTTGTTTTAGTTAAATCAAGATTTTGCATAGCAGCACTTTCGGTAATTTCTAGCTCCAAACAATGGGGATTTAATTTGGTTTTTGACAATACCTGTGCTACCATATTGACTAAGTTTTTTTGCTGAAATTGTCGTGCAGAAAGGTTAACAGCTACCGTTAGTGATCGAATACCCAAGACATCCTGCCAAGCTTTATTTTGAGCGCAGGCAGTTCTTAAAACCCATTCCCCAATGGGTACAATTAGTCCGGTTTCTTCTGCTAGCGGGATAAACTTTTCTGGAGGAATTACACCTAGTTCAGCGTGTCGCCAACGCAGTAAAGCTTCAATTTTTGTAATTTCACCCGTGGTACTATTAACTTGTGGTTGGTAATAAACCTCTAATTCTTGGCGCTCTAAAGCATGGTGTAAACTATTTTCCAAAAGTAATAATTCTGAAGCTTGAGAATTTATAGTTGAGTGATAAAACTGATAGTTATTGCGTCCTTGTGACTTGACGCTATGTAATGCAGCTTCGGCATGTTTCATCAGGGTTTCTGGATCTTCACCATGCATAGGATAGAGCGCAATACCAATACTGGCGCTGATATGCAAGTGGTGATTTTCTATATGAAATCCCGGTTTTAAAGCTGTCAATATGCGTTCTTGTATATGGGCTACATCCATAAGAACGCTAATTTCTGGCAAAATTAAGGTGAATTCGTCACCTCCCCAACGAGCAATGGTATCACTACCTCGCAGACATTTAATCAGGCGTTGAGCAATACTTTGCAGTAATTGATCTCCAACGCTATGACCTAGTGTATGGTTGATGGTTTTGAAACGGTCTAAGTCTAAAAAACACACAGCTAATTTACCGCCATTTTGATGTGCTTGTACTAACGACTCAGAAAGTCGCTCGTTGAATAGCACTCGGTTAGGTAAATTGGTCAAAGGGTCGTGGAAAGGTTGATAGTCGATAGTGGCTGGTAACTTAACAGCGGTGACATCCCGAAAACTCCAGATTCTTCCAACGATGTTGCAATCAATGCAATGCGGTTGAGAGTAACATTCAAGTACTCTGCCATCTTTAAATGCGATCGCTTCACAAATTGTTGCGCCTGGGTTCAGGCGTAATTTTCGCACAATACCAAGATATTGTCTCGGACAAACTAACTCTTTCATCGCTACTTTCAGCATTTCTCGACAATTCCCTGACGCCATCAGAGATTGCGGGATACGCCACATCTGGAGTAACTTTTGATTAAAGTCTGTAACCTTACCTTCACTATCTACGACTAATATACCGTCGGTAATCGCTTCGAGTGTTGCTCGTTGCAAAGCCAGGGATTTTTCAAGTTCTATTTGCAGACGCTTACGTTCGGCTATCTCTCTGTGCAATGCAGTTAGATAGCGAGCGCTAGAATTACGAGTAACTTCTTGGATAAAGTTGCTAGTTTTGATGTTTTCTTGTCGATCATTTTTAGAGACAAATTCAATAATTGTCTGTTTGGTTGTTGGTATATCGCTACCTTTTAACACGCATAAATTTGTTAGCATGAAAGCAATTATTTTCGCTCCTAAGCAGGTAAATAATACAACCATCAATAATAGTATCATGATAGTCTCTGCTAGAGTATATAGTGGATATTTGTTGTCTGCGTATATTTTTCAAGTTCATCTTGAATAAATTGATTGAGTTTAATTTTTTATTAAGATAGTGCTGTTTTGATTATAGCCTTTTTGAGCTCAAATAATGATTTTAGCTGTTCATCTATTGTAGGCTAACATCTCTATTTATTACCACTATTCGCATTGTACTACTGCTTGTGGACATGGGCTATTAGCGAACTCCAAAAAATAATAACAGCTACTTGAAGTTCTTGACCGTGCCAATTTTAGGTTTTGGATTTTGGATTGGTTTTCGGTACTGAGGATAGGTAAGCATCACATAAGCTGACATTTGACAGATACATAAATCTCCAACACAAGATTGGTAGAGCAATTATTATTTCTGCTCCAATGTTTTTGACGCTTGTGCTTGATGCTTAATTGAAGTCGCGAAAAATATGCCTCACTAATTTAAAATTGGTGAGCAACTAAACATTATGTTGTGGTTGATCAATTTCCTTCTTTTATGAAAAATCCTGGATGATGATAATTTATATTTCCTAAAGCTTTTATCTTAAACCACGGATTTTTTAATCCTGATAATTTTATAATTATTTAAGATTCCTGAAAAATAGTGAAAAATTATATATTTTTATTATTATATAATAAATTCGATGAAGGGCACTCTTGCAATCGACCAGGCGGTAGGGGCGCAAGGGCGGTAGGGGCGCAAGGCCTTGCGCCCCTACAAGGTTATTACCTGATTTGATAGTGGGGACTTTTGGCTAAATTTTGTTAAATCAATAAACGTAACTGCGAACCTTGCTGGTTTTTATTGACTTCAATTCGAGCTTGGAAGGCTTCTTTAAGGTGGGGCATGTGGGTGACGGTGAGGATGCAGGCGAAATCGGAGGCGATCGCATTTATGGACGCAATCAAGCGATCGCACCCTTCGGCGTCTTGAGTCCCAAAGCCTTCATCGATAATCAATAATTGCAAGGCCGCACCCGCTCGCTGTGCCAATAATTTCGCTAAGGCCAGACGGATGGCAAAGTTAATTCTAAAGGCTTCTCCACCAGAGTATGTTTCATAAGCTCGTGTCCCTCTGGCGTCAGCAATTAAAATATCCAAGGTGTCTATCAGTTTGACATTTTTCTTGCTTGATTTGCCATTGCGTCCCGCTCTTTGGGTAATAAATTGAACATGTAGCTGATTGGCACTCAATCGCGAAAGTAGTTGATTTGTCTCGGCTTCCAGTTGCGGTAACACATTTTCAATCATCAGTGCTTGGATGCCATTTTTACCGAATGCCTGGACTAATTCCTGATAAACACGGTGTTGATGTTTGCAGGATTGCAATTGCTGCTGCTGTTGAGAAAACTGAATTTGCAGTGTTTCTAGCTGGTGTGCTAGCTGTTGTAAACGCCCCAGCTTCGAGATTTTCTCGTCGAGTTGGCGTCTGCGTATAGCTAGTTGCTGCTCTAAGGCTTGAAGTTGGGTAGTTGGGTTTCCGGTTTCTTCTAGCTGTTGGCTAATGGTGTCGATATGGGTTTTGAGTGTTTCTCGCTCAGTCAATCTGGTGTTTTTCGCAGACTCTAACTCTTGTAATCTCGTCTGCAGTTGGGGATACTGTTGCTGGGCTGATAATAGCTGTTGATAGCGTAATTGCCAAGATTGTCCTTGACGTACAGCTATCCGCAGGTTATTGTGCTGTTGGGAACTGTAACCAATTTCCTCAATGTGACGTTCGAGAGCAGCGATTTGCTGGGAGCTATCAGAATCAGTTTGCTGATGCTGGATTCTGGCTTGTAATTGGGCAATTGTGGCTATAAGTTCTGGTTTTCGGGCTGCTAGTACAGCTTGGCGCTTGCTAGCATCTTTAATCTGCTGGAGTTTAATTTCTGCCCATCGCCAACGCTCAACTTCACTACGAGCGAGGGCATGGTCTTTCTCATTATAATTTAATTGTTGCAGATACTGGTCTAACTGCTGCAGTTCGCTTTGCTTGTCAGTCGCATAATTACCAGCTTGGAGCGATCGCTCTAAATGCTCCTTTTCGGTTGCAATTTGTTGTAGCTGTTGTTGGACATCGCTTGTCGCTTCCAACTGTGCGGCTAACTGTCCCCGCTGTTCGCGTAATTTATCATAACTTGCCAATTGTTGAGAAATATCGCGGTATTCTTGCCTCAGTACCTGAATTTCTCTATCTGATACAGCCATCTGTTCGCGGACTACCCAAAATTGCCCTTGAGTATCCTGTAACTCAGTATCGGTTTTTTCTACCACCCGATTCCAGTGATGTTCATCGAGGGGACGCTCACACAATGGACAAAGCGCATTGGGGTTCTGGAGCATTTGCAGTTTTTGCTCTAGTTCGGCGATTTGTTTTTCATAGTCCCGCTGATGAGCTTGGAGACGTTCGATAAAATTACGCCTTTCATGTCCTTTTTCCTGGACTCGTTGCAAATAAACCCGTTTTTTGTCCAATTCTTCGATTTGCACTGCCACATCCATCACCGCTTGTTGTAGCTGCGGTTGGCGGCGTGAGGCGCGTTGGAGTTGATTTTCTGTCGCTTGCAGTTGTTCAAGTCGTGCTACTATACCAGCATGATAGCGATCTAGTTGACTTTGTAAAGTTGCTCGTTGTTGCAATAAGGGACTGACGCGCATTTGCAATTCATCTAAATGAGCCACCCGCTGACGGGCTGTTGCTAGTTGTGCTAAACCGGCTTCTACTTCCCCTGATTTGGTGAGTGTTTGCTGAATTTCTCGCTCTTGTTGCTCTAAAGCTTCCAGTTGGGCTTGGGCTTGTTGCAGTTGCCGTTCGATTTGGTAAATTTCTTTGGTAAGCTGTTGTTGCAGTTGTTGGCGAGACTGTTGAGCGCGGCTGTATGCTTCAAATTTAGCAGCAAAGGCTTCTTCTTGAGATTGCAGGCTTTGATATTCGAGATATCCAGCTTTAATTTCAGCTTCCTGATGTAATATTGCTTCTAAACCTGATAGCTGACTCTTAACCGCTGAGTGTTCTTGGTGGAGGCGATCGCAATCTTGGGTGAGATTTTGATATTGTTGTCTAACAAAATGCAGTTGTTCTATTTTTGTTTGTCGCTGGTGTTGGACAACTTGTAAATTTTGCAGTTGAATATTATCAACAGCTTGTAACTGTTGCAGTTGGTTGAGTTCAGCTTCTAATTCTCCGGTTTGGGTTATGGTAATCTCACGTTGTTGTAGCTGAGTTTTAACCGATTCCAAAGAACGCTCTAGTTCTTCAGCCCGGATTTTAAACTGACGTGACGATTCCTTGGCCTTTTCTTCCAACTCATCATACTGATTGAGTTTCAACAACTCGGCCAAAATTTCCTTACGTTCATTCGGTCGCTTCAGCATGAATTCATCTGCACGACCTTGACGTAGGTAGGCAGAATTAATAAAAGTATCATAATCTAGCTTGATGTGTTCTTGAATTAAATCTTGTGTCGCCCTGACCCCTTTACCAGTTAGTGGACGAAACCCAGAAGGTGTTTCGATTTGAAATTCCAGGGCGCCAGTTCCACTGCGAACACGAGTGCGAATCACCCGATATTTTTGCTGATTACTTTCAAAAGTGAAATCCACCCGAACTTCTTTAGACCCAGAATGGATCACATCATCTTCAGTAGCAGCGCGGCTTTCACCCCAAATAGCCCAAGTAATCGCTTCCAGAAGGGAAGACTTACCTGCACCATTGGCACCACAAATACAAGCTGTATGCAGACCGCGAAAATCTAAAGTTGCATCACGGTAACTGAGGAAGTTTTTAAGGATAAGTTGTACTGGGATCATCGAGGCTATCAGGCCATATCTACATTTTAGTAATTAACAGTAAAGATGCACTGTCTGTTAGTTTAGCTATTTGAATATCAGGTTTCTAGTCTTGAAGACTTCAATTTTACAAAATTTAACATTATTACCAGTAATTTTTTCCTGTGCGATGAACTATTTTATCTTTTCAAATAAAAATAAAATTCCCTCGACTACTCCCGAACCGGTGCAAGATTATAAAAATAACCCGATAGGCGCAAAACCCTGTGTCTTTTAGACTCCGGATGTAGCGCCAAGGGTGAATTTATTCACCGTGATTTTTTCTTTTTGGTTCAGGTAAAGAATCAATCAATTCTTCATTGTATGATTTGAGTCATAGTTTTATCTTTTTCCACCGCTAATAAGCGTAGCTTATTAATTCTGCGTTTGCTTAAAAGTATATGTAATTGCTTTTTTTGCATATATGTAGCTGATATGTACATAATCATGCTATCATATATACAGTTAGGAAGATCATCAAGAAGGTGATTAAGTAATGCTAGTTTTAGAGTACAAAGTCAAAGCTAAAAAGCATCAATATGATGCAATTAATGAAGCTATCCGTACAACTCAATTCATCAAAAATAAAGCTATACGCTATTGGATGGATGCACCAAAGGAAGCTAAGGTTAATAAAATTGCTTTAAATAATTACTCAACAGCATTACGGAAAGAATTTAAATTTGTTGAGGAATTAAACTCAATGGCTTGTCAATCTGCTACTGAAAGAGCATGGATAGCCATTGACAGGTTTTACCAGAATTGCAAAAAGAAAGTAGCAGGTAAAAAGGGTTATCCCAGGTTTCAAAAAGATAACCGTTCTGTGGAATACAAAACTAGCGGTTGGTCATTAAACCAAGTTAAAAGATGCATAACATTCACTGATAAAAAAGGTATCGGTGAAGTTAAACTACTTGGTAAATGGGATATCCAAACTTACCCAATTCAGCTAATTAAGCGTGTTAGATTACTCAAAAAAGCTGATGGTTACTATTGCCAATTCTGTATTGATACTGATGTTAAATCTGAATCTAGAATTGCTGATGGTGAAATAGGCTTAGATGTTGGTCTAGAATTTTTATACTCAGATTCTCATGGTAATCATGTAGAAAACCCTAGATTTTTGAGGAAATACGTTCTGGTGACTTAGTGAAAGCTGAAAAGGCGGGTAAATTTTATATTGGCTGGATTGGTGGCTATACGCAGACTCCAAAAACTAAAAATGTTTCTGTGTATGACCACAACTGGCGCAGAATTGGGCAATTCAGCCCAGCAAAAGTTCAACTTATCAAACGGAGTACAAAGCTATGTGTAAAAGCATAAAAGATGGCTTGTTTTCTCACTGTCCTCCTCCCTCTTCTTGCTGTGCAACACTTCGGCTACGCTCAGTGACCAGAAAATGGTCACAGGACGCGACAAAACAAGCCCGCAATTCCTCCCGACACCGAATCATTCGCGCAGCGTCTCGTAGAGAAGATTACGGTGTGGGACTCCTTGCGGGTTTAGTTGAACTATCAATCAAACAACAGCTGGCTCGACAATCGCCCCCTCCATTTTGCCAAAAGCATCCAGCAAACTTTGCAATTGTTTATCTGCTTTTAAAACTGCTAAACCCCGCACCGTCACTTTCCCAGGAGAATAAACAAAGCGCGATCGCAAACTTTCGGTTAAATTACCTGCTAATAAATTCCACGCTGGTTCTTCCATTGGCGTTTCTAAAATCACATGCTGTTTATTTTCTGGTTTAATGCGACTAAATCCTAACTTTTTCCCTAACTGTTTCAGTTCCATGACCCGCAATAATTGACTAGCTGGTGCGGGAATTGCACCATAGCGATCGCTCCAATCTGCGGCGATCTGTGTTAATTCTTCTTTCGATTTTGCTGCTGCTACCGCACGGTAAGCACTCATCTTTTGATCGATGTCAATAATGTAATCTGACGGAATAAATGCTGTGAGATTAAGGTCAATTTGGGTATCGTTAACTTTGGGTATTTCCTGTCCGCGAATTTCCCGAATTGATTCTTCTAACATTTCCATATACAAATCAAAACCAATCGCATCCATTTGACCCGATTGTTCTGCACCTAGCAAGTTACCTACACCCCGAATTTCCATATCACGCATCGCCAGTTGATATCCTGAACCCAACTGAGTAAATTCCTGAATGGCGCGTAATCGCTGCCGTGCGGCATCTGATAACACCCGTTGTTCGGGGTAAAATAACCAGGCGTGGGCTTGGATGCCTGCACGTCCTACACGACCGCGTAATTGATATAATTGTGCTAACCCAAAACGGTGGGCATCTTCGATTAATATGGTGTTAACTCGCGGAATGTCTAAACCAGATTCAATTATTGTGGTACAAACCAGGATATCTGCATCACCATTGTTGAAGGTGAGCATAGTTGATTCTAATTGTCCTTCATCCATTTGACCATGGCCAACGGCAATTCTAGCTGATGGTACAACTTCGCGCAATTTGGCGGTGGTTTCTTCAATGCCTTCCACCCGTGGAACTACATAAAATACTTGACCGCCTCTGTCTAATTCTTGACGAATGGCGCTGCGGATGGTTTCTGGACTCATCTGTGCCAGATGGGTTTTAATGGGACGCCGGGATGGGGGTGGTGTGGTAATTAAACTCATTTCCCGAATCCCGGATAGGGACATGTACAAGGTGCGGGGAATGGGAGTAGCGGAAAGGGTTAGTACGTCTACTTGAGTTTTCAGGCTTTTAATTTTTTCTTTTTGGTTGACGCCAAATCGTTGTTCTTCATCCACTACCAACAGTCCTAAATCGCGGAAGCTGACGCCTTTACCTAAAAGTTGGTGTGTGCCAACCACTACATCTAATTCACCAGTCGCCAGCCGCTTTTGAATATCACGGCGTTCTTCAGCAGTGCGGAAGCGGTTAAGTAAGCCGACATTTACCGGGTAGGGGGCAAAGCGTTCTTTAAGGGTGTGGTAATGTTGTTGGGTGAGGATGGTGGTAGGCGCAAGCAAGGCGACTTGTTTACCAGCAGTAACAGCTTTGAAAATGGCGCGAATAGCTACTTCCGTTTTACCGAAACCGACATCACCACAGACTAAACGATCCATTGGGCGATCGCTTTCCATATCCCGTTTGACATCTTGCACAGCTTTGAGCTGGTCTGTAGTGGCTTGGTAGGGGAAAGAATCTTCCATTTCCTCTTGCCAAGGCATATCCTGGGGATAGCTAAAACCTTCTTGTTGCGATCGCGCTGCATACAATTTTAGCAAGTCAACAGCCAATTTCTTGATGGCTTTGCGGACTTTGCTCTTGGTATTCTCCCAAGCTTTGCCGCTCATTTTATGCAGTTCTGGTGCTTTATCTCCCGTAGTGCGGAACCGAGATAAAGAACCTACTTGGTCTGCAGCGACTCTCAATAACCCGTCTGCATATTGTACGACCAAATAATCACGGGTTTCTTCATTAATAGTTAAACTTTCTAGTTTAACAAATTTCCCAATCCCGTGGCTGCGGTGAACCACATAATCTCCTGGACGCAGTTTATTGGGGTCAACTTGCTTAGAAGCAGCTTGGCGACGCTTGCGAATATAGCTGGGACTAGCAAGGGAGTGCTGTCCATAAAATTCGCGGTCAGTGACGACAACAATTCGATAGGTAGGCAGAATAAAGCCTTCGAGTTC
Organism: Gloeotrichia echinulata CP02; assembly: GCA_038087035.1. Taxonomy (NCBI): domain Bacteria; kingdom Bacillati; phylum Cyanobacteriota; class Cyanophyceae; order Nostocales; family Gloeotrichiaceae; genus Gloeotrichia; species Gloeotrichia echinulata. The sequence continues at coordinate 111,568 of CP051187.1, forward strand.
CGCCAGTCCCGAATATTTCAGTGCTATTGGTGTATGATTTATTTGTAACTTTTCAATCGCTAGGTAATCACGGGGATTGGGGATAAACTGGACTGGGCAATCGTGTTCTTGCAATAGGGACACAGAACGTGTTGGTTGAGCCGAAATCAGCCAGACCGAAAAATTGCGATCGCGTTCTTGGCGCAATGTCTGGGCCAGTTTGGCAAATTGGTGTGGTGTGATGGGAACAGGTCTACTCGCCAGATTAGTCCCACTATTTTCTTCAGATAGTTCTGATAAATATAACTTGAGGAAATTTCCCGCTGCAGCTAAACAATCATCAAAGGACTGATGAATTTTCGGTAATTGGTCATTCCTAATTGGTAATTGCTCAGACTCTTCCCCATGCCCAGTACCCAATGACGGCAGTTGCTTCACTTGGGCAGACCCCAAGACCGCACTGACTCCCCAATGCCCCCCTGACCATTGTTCTTCGGCATTTTCCACCCAGCGCTCGCTGTGTGCATGACACTGTTCAGGCTCATCAATGACAACCAGTGTATTTGCACTTAAGTAGTCTAACACAGATGCTGGTTTTTCAAAAGCTAACCCCAAAAATCGCCGACTACCTTCTAAAAGTGCTGACTCAGAATTTAACTCAGCATTCAATACCTGTAACTGATCACTATCTTTGAGTGCTTCCTGGATAATGGGAGTAAAGCTAGTGGGAGTAAGGATAATTTGGTTAATTTTGTCTAGGGCAGAACGTTGAGTAGCGGGATCAAATTCTCGGATTTGCTCGATTTCGTCGCCAAACCATTCCAGCCTGACTGGCAACTCAGACGCCACAGGAAACACATCCACAATATCACCACGCCGACTCCACTGGCCTTCTGTTTCCACTAACGGCACCCGTTCATACCCCAAAGTCGCTATCTTAGTACTGAAGGTATTCAAATCGAATTCCATCCCCCGCTTCAGGGTCAGGCAAAAAGGTATAAAAGCTGCTAACGGTGGTAGGTGTGGTTGTAGCGCCCCAGTAGTGGCGACAATCGCCAAGGATCGCTTCGGTGTGGGATTTCCCCAGCGATGCACTGAGCTTGCCGAAGTGTCCCCAGCGATGCACTGAGCTTGCCGAAGTGTCTCCAGCGATGCACTGAGCTTGCCGAAGTGTCCCCAGTCCCCGATGATCAAATCCGCTAACACTTGCATCTGTCCCCAAGTCATTTCGGTTTCGGGATCAAAGGGTTCGTAGGGGGACGCCTCAGAGGTGGGGTAAAAATGTACTGTGTGCCATCCCATCGCCTCTAACTGAGCATAAGCACGTCCGGCTTCCTCCAGAGTAGCGCAGACCACAAACAAATTCCTTTCTGATTTTTGCGCCAAGGCTGAAGCCACCAAGCCTTTGGGGAGGCGGGGAATACCATTTAACCGCAAATCTTGTTGTCGATTGAGCTTAGACAGGAATTCTGTGGTCAGGGGCGATCGCGCCAACGCACGCACAATGGAAGAAAATGCCATAAATTCTACTACAAGTTGAGGTCGTAAGGGAAAAGTCTAGAAGCTAAAGTCTAGAAGCTGTTGATATCAACTATTGTGAACTACTCTTGATTCCATGCGTGTCTGGCGAAGCCTGCATCTTTGGCAAATAACAGGCTTTGGAGTTTGTTAACTTTGAGTTGTGCTTTAAATGCTAGTAGCATATAAGATAACGATACCAGATAGCGGATGTCTAATTCTACTCTTGTTGAAAATTAAGGAAAGTTAGCAGGACTTACTCTGCGGGCACACATGTCAACCAATTTTGGATTTTGGATTGACCCCGACCACCCTTCGGCAAGCTCAGGGCAGACGCTCGTGCCTCTCTACGAGACGGTGCCCGAACGCTAACGCTGCGCTATCGCAAGGGTACCTTGCTCGAGGATTTTGGATCTGTTCGGCCCACTAGTAGTCTGTCAATTTTGTTTTGAGGGATTTTTGGTAGTGTGAGCGTCTCGCTCACGCGGGCAAGATGCCCGCACTACAGTCCATCATTTTTATCTTGACAGAGTACTAGGGGTCTTGCTCGTACCCCAAAAAATCTAAAATCCAAAATCCAAAATCCAAAATCTAAAATTCGGAGGGTCAAAAGTCCTGGTTTTTTGACTTTTGACTCTTGTCTGCGACACGCTGCGCGATGACAACCCGCGCGAAAAAAAATATCACAGTCATTCGCCGAGAACTTTTCAAACATGCTCTGAGAGTGGATACTTCCGCGTCACGTTAAAATTATTGTTGACAGCCATGTGAATTCTTGGTGTGAAAGAATAATTTTTAACCACGAGTCAACTCAAGTATTATGACTACGAATTTATGTATACTCATAGCGTTTATCAAAGCACCTTTAATATTAGATACTAAGAGTTAAGCTACGTTCGCTGTCAATCGCGGCAATTTTAAACATGTCTTCCATCACTTTTGAGATTTTTACCATTTTTGTACTCATTATTGCCAACGGATTGTTTTCTATGTCTGAGATGGCTATCGTCTCGGCGCGGAAGGTCAGGTTACAGCAGTTAGGTAATCAAGGCGATGTCAATGCGCGGGTAGCATTAAAACTAGCTGAGTCTCCGAATAATTTCCTATCCATCGTTCAGGTGGGAATTACGCTCATTAATATCCTCAATGGTGTTTTTGGTGGAGCCACAATTGCCAAAAGACTAGAGGAGTATGTGAACCTAGTTCCTTTTTTGACAGTTTATAGTGAACCGATATCTTTCGGGGTGGTGGTTTTGGTGATCACCTATTTTTCACTAATTGTCGGCGAACTGGTACCCAAGCGACTGGCATTAAACAATCCCGAAAGGATTGCAGCGATTGTAGCAATTCCTATGCGAGCTTTGGCGGCACTAGCTTCTCCTGTAGTTTATCTCTTAAGTGCTTCAACAGAAATGGTGCTGCGAGTATTAGGCATTACACCCTCCTCCGAACCCCAAGTCACCGAAGAAGAAATTAAAATCTTAATTGAGCAAGGCACCGAGGCGGGAACCTTTGAAGAAGCTGAACAGGATATGGTCGAGCGAATCTTTCGCCTAGGCGATCGCCCCGTCAGTTCTTTTATGACACCCCGTCCAGATATTGTCTGGCTTGACTTGGAAGACCCCCCAGAAGAAAACCGCCAGAAAATGGTTGATAGTGCCTATTCTCGCTATCCTGTTTGTCAGGGGGGACTTGACAATGTACTGGGTGTGATTCCTGTTACCGACTTATTAGCCCGGAGTTTCCGAAGTCAAACCCTAGACTTGACCGTGGGATTGCGACAGCCTGTATTTGTACCAGAAAGTACTCGTGGTTTGAAAGTTTTGGAATTATTCAAACAAACCATCACTCACATGGCCCTGGTAGTCGATGAATATGGCGTGATTCAAGGTTTAGTCACTCTTAACGATGTCATGAGCGAAATAGTTGGTGATGTTCCCTCTGCTGATGGACAGGAAAACCCACAAGCTGTGCAACGGGAAGATGGTTCCTGGCTTTTGGATGGGATGCTTCCCGTCGAAGAGTTTTTGGAACTTTTCGAGCAGTCAGAGTTAGAATCCGATGAACGGGGTAGCTATCAAACCTTGGGTGGTTTTGTGATCACCCATCTCGGTCGTATCCCCGCCGCCGCAGATCATTTTGAATGGCAAGGTATGCGTTTGGAAGTCATGGATATGGATGGAAATCGCGTTGATAAGGTACTTGTCGTCCCAATGGTCAATCAGTCAGCAGACGCTAATTAGCAAGAGTAATGAGTAATGAGTAATGAGTAATGAGTTACTAATAAGTAATGAAAGAATTATTAAGATATTAACAAATTCAATCAACAAGTTGAAAGAAAAATAAAAAATAATCCACTCATTACTCATTACTCCTTACTCCTTACTCCTTACTCATTACTCCTTACTCATTACTCCTTACTCATTACTCATTACTCCTTACTCCTTACTCCTTTAATTTGGTTCAAGAGGACTGAGATAACCGTTGCACTGCTTCTGCTGCTAACATTTGATGTGCTTGTTTCAAAATTTCGGGAATTTTATCAGCGTGGGGACTGTGGGTAAGACATTGCCGTAAATCGAGTATCTCTATGCGGTCGGCTTTGTTGCCAGGAAACCAGTGATTACCATGACCTAGCAGGTTGTAGCGCATTTTGGCATAGTCTACTAAATCGTAGGCGATCGCTAAATTCCATAGCCACAAAATGACCCGTATATTCACCTCACCAGGGGTTTGTTCCCAATTAGGCAAATTCCTATCCCAGGTTTTTACCCAGTCTTCTCCTAAAGTAGCTATGGCTTCTGACTCCAACCGTGCCAAAATTGGCGGTAAAATTTCTGCGGAGTCATCCAACAATTCTAAAGTTTTCAGGTGTTCATCAAAATCTTGTGGTTTTGCTGCTCCCACGCTCAGGGTATGTACTTGAGAATGACTCAAACAAAACAAGTCATTAAACACCATCGGACTCAATGGGGCGCAAAGATTGACTAATTTTTCTGGTGGTTTATACAGCATCCCTCCTTTATCCGAGGGACTAATAATAAATACGCCCATATCATGGCGAACAGAGGCTTCAATTGCTGCCCAATTCCATTGATTAATGTAATACCAATGCAGGTTGACGTAATCGAATTTATTAGTATTAATTGCCTGCACAATTATATCTGTCGGTCCGTGGGTAGAAAAGCCGATAAATCTAACTTTACCCTCAGCTTGCAACTGTTGCGCCACCTCCAGACAACCACCAGGACGCATAGTATAGTCAAAGGACTCAGGATGGTTAATACCGTGTATCCCTAACAGGTCAACATAATCTAGTTGGAGATTTCGCAGCGATTTTTCAAATGTCCGCCGGAATTCTTGTGCATCAGCCATAGGCTCAACTTTCGTCTGCACAATCAACTTGTCGCGCTGAAATTTTGGTAATATGCTCCCCAACTGCATTTCCGAGGTTCCATAAGCACGGGCAGTTTCAATGTGATTCATCCCCACTTCAATAGCCCGGCGAATAGTGGCTTCCAGGTTTTCCTGGTTGTCCGCCGGAATTTCCGACTGGGGAACATCCTGCCATTTGTACTGGTATCGCATACCGCCGCAGGAAAACACCGGGATCTGTAATTCTGTGCGTCCAAATCGTCTGTATAGCATCAATGATTTATGAAGTACTTATTTTTATTTCTTGTATTTAGCTTATCGAAAATAATGCACCGCTACTCCCCCAGCCCTGGTAGGGGCCCAAGGCCTTGCGCCCCTACAAAAGGCCTTGCGCCCCCTCATCGCTTATATTTGTCGCACTAGGGGTTGACCGTCTTTAACCTCACCAATTAAAACTAAATCGGCACAGTTGACGAAAATACCATTTTCTAGTACACCAGGAATATTATTCAGTGTTTTTTCTAGGTTTACAGGGTCGTCAATAGAGTCAAATCTGACATCTAAGACAAAGTTACCTTGGTCGGTGATAACTGGGCCGGCTTTTTTCACACCCATACGCAGTTCTGGTTTCCCACCCAGTTGGATAATGGCATTAGTGACGGGAGTAATTGCCATTGGGATCACTTCAACGGGTACAGGGAAACTAGAACCCAAGCGCTCTACTAACTTACCGCTATCGACCACAACAATAAATTGATTCGCGAGATAGTCTACTACTTTTTCGCGGGTATGTGCTGCACCGCCACCTTTAATCAAATTCTTTTGGGGATCAACTTCATCCGCGCCATCAATGGCAATATCGATATGGTCAATTGCGTCTAAGGTGGTGAGAGGGACGCCGTATTGTTTTGCCAATACTTCCGACTGAAACGAAGTGGGAACACCAACGATATCTTTGAGTTCGCCAGACGCGAGGCGTTCTCCGAGAAATTGAATTGTATACGCCGTGGTTGACCCCGTACCCAACCCGACAATCGAACCCGATTTGACCAGGGCTGCGGCTGCTTTGCCAACTTCTTGCTTCATCAACTTAACGGGGTCTGCTGCTAGGGTCATTCTCAAAACTCCTGAAATATGGACTATATAGATGGCACTATCACCGCAGACTATACTACATCATTAGCAATCGAAAACTTAAAATCCCCTACGGGAACGCCAAAATTTTACTTTTTGGAGTCTAAAAGCCTGGCTGTGAGTTTTTGCGCTTACCAAAGCAGCAACGTGGCTCACCAATAAAAAATGACAAATGACGACCAACGCCTGTGAATTTTATTTGTGCCCACCTACTTATTTTTTTTTCAAAACCTGGCAACTTTGTTACATTAATCTGGGTCATTTTAGCCATGAGTGGGATGCAATGTTCCTATTTAGCTTGAACCGACAGAAGCCCCACGACTCACCCGAAGGGGAGCGTGGGATGAATGGCGGGGTGATGACGAATTGACCTCCGACCACTATCAACCGCTAGGTTGATTAGGGAGTGGGGTCGATGTTAGCGTAGCCTTCGGCGCTCGTAGAGAAGCGGCACGAAGTGCGGAATCACCATTTTTAACTTTGAGCGAGTCTATAAAGTCTTCAATTATATGAGTCATGGTTTTATCGTTCTGACTCGCATATAACCGTAGTTTATTCAATCTGCGCTCAGATATCCTTAAATTCAATGTTTTATTTTTCATAAATGCCAGCACAACGTCGTTACATTTATGTTAATATCATAGACAGGTCGAAACTAAGGGTAAAGTAATGAAAATATCATACCAGTACAAAATCAAGCCAAATAGAGAACAAGCAGAAAAGATTGATAAAACCTTGGAAATGTTGCGTTGTCAGTATAATTATTTATTGGCACAAAGATTCGACTGGTATGAAATGAATCGCTGTCCTATTGATGGATGCCCATTAATTTGTCACTTACCAGAGTTAAAGGAACAACCATTATACTACAATCAAAAAGCATCTTTGGTTCAACTGAAAGTTGATAGACCTTGGTACAAAGAAATTCACTCTCAAGTGTTACAGGAAGTTCCTAAAAGAGTTGAATTAGCTTTTGACAGATGGTTAAAGGGTGACGTTAATGGCAAAAAGTCTGGTAGACCTAGATTCAAGGGTAAAGGTCAATATAAGACTTTTACTTACGCACAATTTAAGCAATGTAATTTTGTTAACAACAAAATTACGTTGTCAAAGATAGGGGACGTGAAAGTTATTGTTCATCGACCTATCCCAGATGGCTTGAAAATCAAAACCGCTTCTGTAACTAAAAAAGCTGATGGTTATTATGTGTCCCTCAGCTTGGAAGATAGTACAGTTCCTACAATTAAACCTGACTTTAACCCAGAGTCTATAACTGGTATTGACATGGGATTAAAAGAGTTTTTGACGACTGCTGATGGTGAAACAGTAGCTATTCCTCAACACTATCGCAAAGCGCAGAAACGTTTGAGAGTTATCCAAAAGCGTGTTTCACGACGTAAAAAAGGTAGTAATCGTAGACAAAAAGCTGTTAAAAAATTGGGTAGACAGCATAAAAAAGTTGCTGACAAGCGCAAAGACTTCCACTTTAAAACTGCTAACAACTTACTGAAAAAATATGACGTAATTGCACATGAAGATTTAAACATCAAAGGAATTTCAAAGTCTAGAATTTCTAAATCTGTACATGATGCTGGTTGGGGCAACTTTTTATCAATACTAACAAACAAAGCCGAAAATGCTGGTTTGTTGGTAATACCTGTTAATCCCAAGAACACATCCCAAGATTGCTCTAATTGTGGCGCAAAAGTACCTAAAAAGCTACACGAAAGATGGCACAACTGCCCACATTGCGGATGCAGTCTTGACCGTGACCATAATGCTGCAATCAATATAAAAAATAGGGCGGTAGGGCATTCCGTTCTTAAAGCCAAGAGCCTCCTAAGCGATAGCCGGATTGTCTTGGAAGCCTACACTGTATGCGTTGCATCAGTGTAGGAGATGTCACGGTAGGAACATAATATTAGTACATGGAGAATAGCAAAATAAAACCAGTGAAAATTATGAAGCATTTACTAGGTACTCTTTGTGTAGCATTACTGATCCAAAGCTTGCCGATAGTTGTTCAAGCTCAAGTACCAGAAAGTAATGTGGCAATATCACCTGAGTCTATTCAAAAGGTAATTGACGCCAAGTTAATGAGCAACTTTTCTGATGGCAATTTTTATCCAGAACGCTTGATCAATCGTGCAGAACTAGCCGTAATTTTGGTAAAAGCATTTAACCTAGAAAAACGCCAACCTGCCCCAAATGTAACTTTAATATCACCATCAGATGTACCATTATCTCACTGGGCATTCAAGGATATTGAAATAGTTCTGAGAACTGATATTATGAAAGGCTATCGAGGCAATATGTTTTTTCCTAATCAACGGGTAACAAAAGCCGAAGCCTTGGCAATTTTTGCTCAAGCTTATGGTGTATTTCAGTTTACCGATAAAACTGTCAATGAAATTCTTGCTCCCTATCCAGATGCGGGTTCTATTCCGATTTGGGCGAGAAAAGCGATCGCCACCGTAATTAGCGAAGGATTTATCAATACAGATGCTCAAAAGAACATTTCCCCATTACTTCCTATGACTCGTGGCGATATGGCTTATGTATTAAGTAAGTATTTGCAACGACAAAAAAAGCAAGCGGAGACGCCAGAAGTTCCAGTTGCGCCAAATGATCCAAATTCCCGTTAGAGGTTGTTTAAAAAGTCGCAAACTATACTATCAACCTCTCCCCTATAAGGGGAGAGACTTTAAGCGAGCATAAATATTACGGTTATTGGGTTCTGCCGACTTCCCAAGTATTGTATCATTTATACACATGCTAGAAAAAATACTTTATTACTTGTAATAAACAATGCCTAAATTTGATTTTTTACCCGGAGATTGTTAATTTAGGACTCAAGGAGGAGCATAAACTTATTGTTTTTTTGTAACTTAATGCAACACCTGATGATTCTATAGATAACCCGGCTGTGGGAAAATCAGAAATACCAGAAGTAGAGATTAGAGAGGAAAACCCTATAATATGCATCTGAGTGAAATCACCCATCCCAATCAGTTGCACGGCTTATCGATTCGCCAGCTGCAACAAATTGCCCGTCAAATTCGAGATAAACACCTGCAAACGGTAGCTGCAACTGGAGGGCACCTCGGACCTGGCTTGGGTGTTGTAGAGTTAACCTTAGGGCTTTACCAGACACTGGACTTAGATCGGGATAAAGTTATTTGGGATGTAGGACACCAAGCTTATCCCCACAAACTAATTACCGGACGCTACAGCGATTTCCATACCCTCAGACAGAAAGATGGAGTAGCCGGTTATCTCAAGCGGGGTGAAAACAAGTTCGATCACTTTGGTGCCGGACATGCTTCCACCAGTATCTCCGCCGCTTTGGGTATGGCTTTAGCGCGAGATTTGCAAGGGGAAAAATTTAAAGCCGTCGCCGTCATTGGTGATGGGGCTTTAACTGGGGGTATGGCCTTAGAAGCCATCAACCATGCGGGACATATGCCCAAAACTAACCTGTTGGTTGTTCTCAACGACAATGAGATGTCTATCTCTCCTAACGTTGGTGCAATTCCTCGCTACCTCAACAAAATGCGCCTCAGTCCACCGGTGCAATTTTTCAAAGATAATTTTGAGGAACAGTTCAAGCAAATTCCTTTCGTGGGTGAATCCCTGTCTCCCGAACTCGGACGCATCAAAGAAGGAATGAAGCGTTTAGCGGTTCCGAAAGTCGGCGCGGTTTTTGAAGAACTGGGCTTTACCTACATGGGCCCAGTCGATGGACATAATCTTGAGGAATTGATTACCACTTTCCAACAGGCACATCAAATACAAGGGCCTGTGTTAGTGCATGTGGTGACAGTCAAGGGTAAAGGCTATGAAATTGCTGAAAAAGACCAAGTAGGCTACCATGCCCAAAACCCCTTCAATTTGACAACTGGTAAAGCGATTCCTTCCAGCAAACCCAAACCACCGGCTTATGCTAAAGTCTTTGCCCACACCCTAGTAAAACTCGCTGAACAAAACCCCAAAATTGTGGGAATTACCGCAGCAATGGCCACGGGTACAGGTTTAGATAAACTACAAGCAAAACTACCCAATCAATATATTGATGTCGGTATTGCCGAACAACACGCTGTCACTTTGGCGGCTGGACTGGCTTGTGAAGGTATGCGCCCCGTCGCCGCCATCTATTCTACGTTCCTGCAACGTGCCTACGACCAAATTATTCACGATGTCTGCATTCAAAAGCTGCCCGTGTTCTTCTGCTTAGACAGGGCGGGAATTGTTGGTGCTGATGGACCCACCCACCAGGGTATGTATGACATCGCTTATTTGCGTTGCATTCCTAACTTAGTACTGATGGCACCCAAAGACGAGGCAGAACTGCAACGGATGATTGTCACTGGTGTTGAACATACCACAGGACCAATCGCTATGCGTTTCCCTCGTGGCAATGGCTACGGCGTCCCGCTGATGGAAGAAGGCTGGGAACCTCTGGAAATCGGCAAAGGGGAAATTCTTCGCAACGGCGATGATGTGCTAATTCTTGGCTATGGCACAATGGTGTATCCAAGTATGCAAGCTGCTGAAATTCTCAGCGAACACGGTATTGAAGCCACTGTGATCAATGCCCGTTTTGCTAAACCCTTGGATACGGAATTGATTTTGCCATTGGCTAAGAAAATTGGGCGCGTCGTCACTTTAGAAGAAGGCTGTGTCATGGGTGGCTTTGGTTCTGCAGTCGCCGAAGCTCTATTAGATGCAGATGTTGTCGTTCCTGTCAAGCGCATCGGGATTCCAGATGTGTTAGTAGACCATGCGACACCAGATGAATCTAAAGCTGAATTAGGTTTAACTAGTCGTCAAATAGCAGAAAGGATTTTGCAAGCTTACTTTGAGCAAAAACCATCTGTGGTTGTCTAGTTAATTTCCCATTCCTCCTAGGGGTACGGAAATACCTTGCCCCTAGGAAGAATCCCCACAGGGTAAAAAATCTTAATCGTCATCCCGCAAAGACTTTTGGTTGTAATGATAGGACAAAATATTTTTAATCTCCAAAATATCACGCTCAATAGTATCTGCTCGCCGATCTAATTCGGTTCTTGCGTACAAAGCGCGTGCTTAATTATTAATTAAAGTCTATAAATTTGCTTTTAAATTAAGACTTACAGGCGTTCATGATTTAATTTTTATCAATTTGACCAAAAATACAGAAAATAATGGCTATTATCGTATCTCAGGCAGGGTTTCAAGCTGATTATTTAATAAATTCAGCACGCGCTTTGTACGGAAGAGCCGATTTTGTTGGTTCTTCTGACATAAATTTGAGTATTTAATCTCAACTATAAATGAGTTGTCAATCTCATTTTTCTGGTATCAATATACTGCTAAATTTCCCCAAATTTTGTATAGCTGATAACTAATATTTTAGTATTTGTAGGCTTGGCATTGCCCATCTAAATTATCATTACCTACATTATAACGCAGTAGGGGCACAGCAATACTGTGCCCCTCCCTATCGCCTCAGACAACGTAAGTCTGTCAGAATCAAGCGAAATTACGAAACGCAAATATACTCAAAACCCTTACAAATGACAAATGACAAATGACAAATGACAAATGACAAATGACCAATGACAAATGACAAATGACCAATGACAAATGACCAATGACAAATGACAAATGACCAATGACAAATGACCAATGACCAATGACCAATGACCAATGACAAATGACCAATGACAAATGACCAATGACAAATGACCAATGACAAATGACCAATGACAAATGACAAATGACCAATGACCAATGACCAATGACAAGTATTTTAGCGCACCTCTTTGAGACTTTCAACTTGTTTCGTAAACAACTCAGTAAATAGACTAATTACCGTTCGTTCTTCACGGACTTTAATATTAGCACTGAGTGACATACCCGACTGCAAAAAGACCTTTTTATCCTTAATGATTAAATATTGTTTATCCAAGCGAATACGCGCAGGAAATCGATAAAATTGATGTGTTTGATCTGGTGGTAAGGCGTCAGACCCAATGCTGATTACTTCGCCTTTAATATCGCCAAACTCACTGTAAGGAAAAGAATCGATTCTGACATCGACTTTCATATCTTTGCGAACGAAGCCAATATCTTTGTTAGTAATAAATACTTCAGCAATGAAGTTTTCACTGGGGACAATTTGCATCACTTTTTCTGTGGGGTTAGCCACAAATCCAGGGTTTTTGGCCTGTAAATCGAAAATAGTTCCCCCTACAGGAGCGCGGAGTTCTTGGTACTTGATATTCAACTGCGTTTGAGCAATTTTGCTAGTGGTATCTGCTAAACGCTGTTCATTATCCAGGATAATTTTCATGAATTGGCTATCAATTTGGGCAAGACGCTGTTTATTATCAGCGATTTTATCCAAAATAGTTTTATCAGAACCAGCTACCGTATTCGTTAATTGTTGTCGCCCTTTTTCGATATCAAAATTGAGACGTTTTTCTTCCTCAAATAATTGAGCTATTTCTGCTTGAAGATTTTGGACTTGTTGTTGTTGGTTGAGATACTGAAGCTGAGAAATACCACCTTCTTCCGCCAAGATTTGCAGTTTATTCAAAATTCTCTGCTGGATGGCTAAACTTGATTGAGTATCAGCCCGTTTTACTTGGGTTTGAGTGAGTTGTTTCTTAATTTTTTCGACTTCTAATTGGGCTGCGGCCGCACGAGAATCTAATTCTGTTTTAGCAATTCTCAAGCGTTGTTGTTCATCATTTCCTAGTGCAGTATCTGTACCAGAATTTTTTAATTGAGTACGCAATAAGTCATTTTCTGCAACTATTGCTGCTCGATTTTTCAACAAAAATGCAGCTTCTTGTGACAAGTTACCACGCAAAAATTCTATTTCAGTAGCTTGAGCAGAAGTAGCTCCCATCAATCGGCGATAAATATCGTTTTCGCGAATTAATGCAGCACGAATCTTATTTAAAGAGTTTAATTCTGCAAGGGTAGCGACGGAATTAAAAGTCAGCAGCAAATCCCCTGGTTTTACTACTTGTCCATCTTTAACATAAACAGCTGTCACAACTCCACTCACAGGAGCTTGAACATCTTTAACCGTTCCTTCTGGCTTTAATTGACCAGTCGCTGGTACTACTTGCTCGATTTTAGCAAGATAAGCCCAAGTAATCCCAAAACAGGCTAATATCATCAATGTCACCATGATGGTGCGCGACCAAACTGGAGATTGACGCAAGACAACAGCTTGCTCGAAGTTATCATCTTTTAAGTTAACTAAACTCCCTTTAGGGGATGTAGTCGCCAGTGCAACTCGTGAATCTGAATTAGCTCTATTATCTTGCTTGGCGTTACCATTGTTGCCATTGAAGCTATTTCCATTTAGTTGAGTCATAGCAATTTTGTATTTTGGATAAAGAATCAGTGAACAGTTAAATGGTTTGTAGTTGCGCTTTAGCGCTCTTGATGAAGGGAGCGGTATTAGCGCAACTACTAACAGTTACAAGTTGACTTCTTGTTGATGATATAGGTAGTAATAATGACCTTTAGCAGCCATTAATTCTTGATGACTTCCTTGTTCTATAATTCTCCCACCGTCCATAACAACGATGACATCTGCATGACTCACAGTGTTGAGTCTGTGAGTAATGAAAAATACTGTACTTCCTTGGAAATCCTGGGCTAAATTGAGACAGACTTGTCGCTCTGTGGGGTAATCTAAAGCGCTAGTCGCTTCGTCTAAAACTAATAATTTTGGTCGTTGTAAAATCGAACGAGCGATCGCAATTCTTTGGCGTTGTCCCCCCGAAAGTCCCGCACCCCGTTCACCAACTCGCGTATTGTAACCGTTGGGCAAGTTCATGATAAAGTCATGTGCAACAGCAATCCGCGCAGCGATGATAATTTCCTCTGTTGTCGCATCTGGATTTGTCAGGGCGATATTTTCCTGTACAGTGCCATCAAATAGCAGTGGATCTTGGGGAACTACGCCAATTTGTCGCCGTAGGGAATAAAGTTCTACTTTAGAAATATCGTAACCATCAATTAAAATCCTGCCAGCTTCTGTATCATAAAGCCTGAGCAGTAATTTCATCATAGTACTTTTACCAGATCCACTTTGTCCCACAATCCCGACAAATTTTCCTGAAGGGATTTCGAGATTGACGCTGGAAAGTTGTAGTGGTCCACTAGTTGCAAATCGGAAGGAAACATTTTCATATTTCACTGCGCCGAGAATTGCAGGTAAGGGAATATTATCGCGGTCGGTTTCTCCTTCTTGTGGTGTATCGACAATATCACTTAAACGTTCTAGAGATAAGGCTGTTTCTTGGAAGTTTTGCCAAATTTTAGCCAAGCGCAATATTGGACCTGTGACGTAACCTGAGATAATTCTAAAAGCAATTAATTCCCCTAGGGTTAATTCTTGTTTTAGTACCAGATAAGCTCCTACCCACAACACCAGCAAGCTACTGAGTTTGTTGAGAAAGTCGCTGGTAGAATTGGCGAGGGTAGAAGTGACAACTGTTTTAAAGCCTGCTGCTACATAGCGAGCATAACGTTCTTGCCAAGAAAAGCGCGATCGCAATTCAATACTTTGGGCTTTTACTGTTTGAATCCCCGACATCACCTCAACTAAATAAGATTGAGTTTCGGAGTTGCGTTCGGCTTTGGCGCGTAATTGTCTACTCACAGTGGGAGAGGCAATTAAGGTGATAATGATAAAGATGGGAATTGTTCCTAAACCTACCAAGGTAAGTTGCCAGCTATAGAACAGCATAACGATGATATAAACCACCGAAAATACCGCATCTAAACCCACTGTTAACGCCGTACCTGTCAGAAACTGGCGGATATTTTCTAACTCGTTGATGCGTGTGGACAGTTCACCTACAGGACGGCGTTCAAAATAACGTAGTGGTAGCCGTAGTAAGTGGTCAATAATTTGTGACCCCAAACCCATATCTATCCGGTTTGTAGTATCAACAAATAAATAAGTCCGCAATGTTGTAAGTATTGCTTCAAATATACCAACTGCTAGTAACAACACCCCCAAAACATTCAGGGTATTAATACTATTTTGAACGATGACTTTATCGATAATTAATTGAACAACTAGCGGGTTTGCCAAGGCTGCTAATTGGACAAAAAAGGAAGCAATAAATACTTCTATTAGAACTCGGCGATGACGTGATACATAGGGTAGAAACCACTGCAACCCGAAGCGTTCTTGGGGTGTTTCTTTGGTTGCAGAAACTAGCAATATCCTCAGTTGATTGTTCTCATCAAATTCAAATTGCTCCACCAGTTCAGCGGGTTTGCACCGGATAATCCCTCGTGATGGTACACCCACAACCGCAGTACTCGCATCTATTGCATATAAAACTGCATAATTATCACGATAGCGAATCAATGCCGGTGTGGGAATCCGCGTCAATGAAGCGACGGGTATATCTACCAAATGAGACTTGAGTCCAATTAACTCTGATAGGTAAGCACAAAGTTGAAATGATATACTACCTTGGCGTTTTATTTGCTCATTTAAGATGCGACGTACCACTTCCCGACGAAAGGGGATTCCCAAGTGCTTTGTCAGCATTTGGTAACAGGCGAAGGTGGAATTTAATTCCCCTTTACCGCCAAAAAATGGGTATTTTTGATATTTTTGTTGATTTTTTGGCTGTTTGGATGCGGCGCGGGGAAATTCTTCGTCGGATGCGTAGGGAATTTCCACTTCGTCTGGACTTTGGGCTGGAGTATCGATGATCGCCAAAGATACCTGATGGTGATCGCCAAATGACAAAGCCGAGGGGGATAAACCAATCAACCTGGCTGGATTTTTCCCCACATGGATGACCTCTCCTCCCTCCTGTAAATTTAAACGTGAATTAGGGGAGAAATTCGTGACAGTACCCCCACCACTCACAAACCACATGTAATTGCTATCCAGTTCCTTCGCGGGAGTTCTTCCCGATGGGAGGTAATGTACCTGCGCCTCTGGTAAAGCTTGTTCTACCAGTTCTTTGAGATTACCATTGGCTAAAGCTTGCTTTGCCAGTTCTACACCTAGGACATCGAACACTTCCACCGCATGAGCGCGGTTTTGCCTAACATTCGCAAAAGCTGGATATGAAGACAACAGACGGAGATATTCAGCCGCGCTTAAGGTTAAACATATCACTTCTGTAGAGGCGATCGCTGTTTCGCAACCTACCTGGCGCAACAAGCCAATTTCGCCCAGAATTTCCCCTGGTTGCAGCAATTTCAAGGTGATTGGGATTTGTGTTTGCGGATCGTATCCTAACAAACGCACTTGTCCCTGATAAATTATTGTGACTCGTTCAGGAATATCCTCTTTACCGATAATTTTCTGACCTATGCGGTACCGTAATGCTTGTAATTGTTGTGATAAAGTATCAATTGCTTGGGTAGGTAATTGCTCCATCCCTTCTAGAGTCGTGAGAAAGTCCTGAACAGCGCTTTTCGTATAAGTCATATCGAGGTTGGTTAATCAGTTTATTTACGGTTTTTTGCTGATCGCTAATGAATAATAGGTTACAAAAAAACCTTTGATGACATCTTATCTATTATTAGCCTAAAAGCTTACATAAATTATTGGGGAATACTACTTACCATAGTATAGTATTTTGCTATATCATGGTTGATATAGAACTAACATTTCATTTTTGAAATAAACCGAAGCTAGGCAATGCCCAGCAAAACCTAGATGTAGTGGGCCATGCCCATTCTACATATACTTAGATTTGTAAAATAATTCAACAGAATACTAAATAAAGTCCTATAATTCTGCTCTAATAGGGCTAAATAGTCGGAAAGGTTAGCTAATACCACTATTAGCTAACCTTTCTTGTAGGGGTAGTGGTACTACCTACGAGCCAGTCATGGTTTTTTAAGTAAACCTATTGCAAATCGACTTTTACAATCACATCGTTGAAATCTCTGTCACCACCACCTGGTAGATCTTCAAAGCCAAAGATATTATTCCCTAACAGGCGGACATGATCAACCTTGTCTGAGTTGGCTCCAATGTAAGCAAAGTAAATTTGGCTGACTTGTCCATTGAGAACTTGATCTACTGTCACTCCATTGGTGATGATAAAGGGCGCAAATATCGCACCTGGTGAGAATTTTTTGTCAGCAAAGGTAGCAATTTGTTGGTTGCTAACTCTCAGGTCAATGTCCACAACACGCTTACCTACAGCTGCTTGAGCATAACCAGCGTCACCAGGATTGAGGGTGCCAATACGTCCAGTTGCATCGTCTACTTGATAAAATCCCACTAAGTTGTTGTAAGCAGCCTCTCTGTAAACTGTAAAGCTAGCTGTTACTTCTTTTGTCTGGTTCCGTAAATCAATGACTTCTGACCCATCTGCACTTCCTTGGAGCTTTGTACCCAGAGGTAACGGATCATTTGTTGATTCTAGCTTGACAACCAGATCTTTAAAGTCAGTACTATTACCAGAGCCATCCTCCCAAGCTAGGGAATAGCTATCAGCACCCAAGCTTGTAAACTTTTGTACTGAAGCATCACCAAACAATACCTCTGTAGTTGAGGTTTGTCCCCGCACTACAGATTCTGTTGTGCTGTTTCTGACTAAATAGAATCGCAGGTTTTTGACATCGCCATCAAATTCCAACACACGTGTAAGATTGTTGGTATCAAAACCATTGGGAACATTGGCAATAGTCGAGAAAATTATCTGCGCTTTTGCCAAATTTTCTTTTACATATGCGGCGCGATCGCTCCCAATCTTACCACTAGTATCATCAACGGTAAATACACCCAGTTCATTCACCAGGTTAGAACTTTGACCTGTCAGAGTGACTTTGAGCCTCGCTTTATCAATACCTTTGAGCGTAAAGATATCGTTATCAGGATTTTTCGCCATTGGGATATCATCGTTGTTGATTGTCCCCTTGGCTGTACCATTAGTAGAACTAATAATCGCTCCATTTGTGGGATTAGTCAAAGCGACAGTGAACAACTCATCTTTTTCATACTTATCATCTTGAGTTGTCTCAACTGTAAAGGTTTTCTGAGTTTCTCCCTGTTTAAAGGTGATAGTTTCGGTTTTAGCCTTAAAGTCATTGTCGCTTGCTGTGTCGTCTGTATTTATCGCTGTGGATACAGTGACAGTTTGGTCAGCTTGAGCATCCCCTGTGCGGGTGATGGTGAAAGCGATCGCATTTCCTTCCACAGCAGAAGACGAAGCGATCGCAAATACAGGCGCTAGGTCATCGTTGGTAATTGTCCCTTTCGCTGTCCCTTTCGTCGAATCAATAATCGCCCCATTTGTAGGATTACTCAAACTGACGCTAAAAGTTTCATCACTTTCAAACACCGCGTCTTGAGTTGTCTGTACTGTGAAGGTTTTCTGAGTTTCGCCCTGTTTAAAGGTGATAGTTTCGGTTTTTGTCGTAAAATCAGTGTTGCTGGCTGTGTCGTCTGTATTTATCGCTGTGGATACATTAACAGTTTGGTCAGCTTGAGCATCCCCTGTGCGGGTGATGGTGAAAGCGATCGCATTTCCTTCATTTGCTGAGGATGAAGCGATCGCAAATATTGGCGCTGGGTCATCGTTGGTGATTGTCCCCTTCGCTGTCCCTTTCGTCGAATCAATAATCGCCCCATTTGTAGGATTACTCAAACTGACGCTAAAAGTTTCATCACTTTCCAACAGCGCGTCTTGAGTTGTCTGTACTGTGAAGGTTTTCTCAGTTTCGCCCGATTTAAAGGTGATAGTTTCGGTTTTTGTCGTAAAATCAGTGTCACTGGCTGTATCCCCTGTATTTATCGCTGTGGATACAGTTATGCTTTGCTCACTCTGAATATCAATTGTGCGGGTGATGGTAAAATTAATCCCATTTCCTTCAACAGCAGAAGACGAAGCGATCGCAAATACAGGCGCTGGGTCATCGTTGGTAATTGTCCCCTTCGCTGTCCCTTTCGTCGGATCAATAATCGCCCCATTTGTAGGATTACTCAAACTGACGCTAAAAGTTTCATCACTTTCCAACAGCGCATCTTGAGTTGTCTGTACTGTGAAGGTTTTCTGAGTTTCTCCCTGTTTAAAGGTGATAGTTTCGTCGGTTTTTGTTGTCAAATCAGTGTCACTGGCTGTATCCCCTGTATTTATCGCTGTGGATACATTAACAGTTTGGTCAGCTTGAGCATCCCCTGTGCGGGTGATGGTGAAATTAATCGCATTTCCTTCAACAGCAGAAGACGAAGCGATCGCAAATACAGGCGCTAGGTCATCGTTGGTAATTGTCCCTTTCGCTGTCCCTTTCGTCGAATCAATAATCGCCCCATTTGTAGGATTACTCAAACTGACGCTAAAAGTTTCATCACTTTCAAACACCGCGTCTTGAGTTGTCTGTACTGTGAAGGTTTTCTGAGTTTCTCCCTGTTTAAAGGTGATAGTTTCGGTTTTTGTCGTAAAATCAGTGTTGCTGGCTGTATCTCCTGTATTTATCGCTGTGGATACATTAACAGTTTGGTCAGCTTGAGCATCCCCTGTGCGGGTGATGGTGAAAGCGATCGCATTTCCTTCAACAGCAGAGGATGAAGCGATCGCAAATACAGGCGCTGGGTCATCGTTGGTGATTGTCCCCTTCGCTGTCCCTTTCGTCGAATCAATAATCGCCCCATTTGTAGGATTACTCAAACTGACGCTAAAAGTTTCATCACTTTCAAACACCGCGTCTTGAGTTGTCTGTACTGTGAAGGTTTTCTGAGTTTCGCCCTGTTTAAAGGTGATAGTTTCGGTTTTTGTCGTAAAATCAGTGTCACTGGCTGTATCCCCTGTATTTATCGCTGTGGATACAGTTATGCTTTGCTCACTCTGAATATCAATTGTGCGGGTGATGGTAAAATTAATCCCATTTCCTTCATTTGCTGAGGATGAAGCGATCGCAAATACAGGCGCTGGGTCATCGTTGGTGATTGTCCCCTTGGCTGTACCATTAGTAGAACTAATAATCGCCCCATTTGTAGGATTACTCAAACTGACGCTAAAAGTTTCATCACTTTCAAACACCGCGTCTTGAGTTGTCTGTACTGTAAAGGTTTTCTGAGTTTCGCCCTGTTTAAAGGTGATAGTTTCGTCGGTTTTTGTTGTCAAATCAGTGTCACTGGCTGTATCCCCTGTATTTATCGCTGTGGATACATTAACAGTTTGGTCAGCTTGAGCATCCCCTGTGCGGGTGATGGTGAAATTAATCGCATTTCCTTCAACAGCAGAAGACGAAGCGATCGCAAATACAGGCGCTAGGTCATCGTTGGTAATTGTCCCTTTCGCTGTCCCTTTCGTCGAATCAATAATCGCCCCATTTGTAGGATTACTCAAACTGACGCTAAAAGTTTCATCACTTTCAAACACCGCGTCTTGAGTTGTCTGTACTGTGAAGGTTTTCTGAGTTTCTCCCTGTTTAAAGGTGATAGTTTCGGTTTTTGTCGTAAAATCAGTGTTGCTGGCTGTATCTCCTGTATTTATCGCTGTGGATACATTAACAGTTTGGTCAGCTTGAGCATCCCCTGTGCGGGTGATGGTGAAAGCGATCGCATTTCCTTCAACAGCAGAGGATGAAGCGATCGCAAATATTGGCGCTAGGTCATCGTTGGTAATTGTCCCCTTCGCTGTCCCTTTCGTCGAATCAATAATCGCCCCATTTGTAGGATTACTCAAACTGACGCTAAAAGTTTCATCACTTTCAAACACCGCGTCTTGAGTTGTCTGTACTGTGAAGGTTTTCTGAGTTTCGCCCTGTTTAAAGGTGATAGTTTCGGTTTTTGTCGTAAAATCAGTGTTGCTGGCTGTGTCGTCTGTATTTATCGCTGTGGATACATTAACAGTTTGGTCAGCTTGAGCATCCCCTGTGCGGGTGATGGTGAAAGCGATCGCATTTCCTTCAACAGCAGAAGCGTTAGCAATTGAGAAAATGGGAACTATAAAGTTGAAGTCATTTGCTGTGATAGTATTGGCTTGGATATTTTTTAATATTCCTAATGCCTTAACACTACCACCTATATTGGCTTTAACGGTTGTATCAGCCCCCGTCTGCTCTAATATCAGATTGGCAAAACCCTGGACTTCCGGGATAGCAGCAATTACAACTTTATCTTGACCTTTCGTAAAATCTAATACTTCAACAGCTACTTCCGTAACGCCTGCACTACCAATATAAAAGCGGTCTGCTCCAGTACCGCCTGTTAGTTGGCTTCCTTTTACACCACCAAACAGAATATCATCACCAGCGCCGCCAAATAACTGATCGCTAGCTAATCCCCCAATCAGAATATCATCACCTTCGTTACCAGAAACGATGTTATTCCCTGTTGGGTTGGATACATTTAGTCGATCATTACCCAATCCACCAACTAGAGTGTTGTAACCATTTCCACCTGAAACAGTCAGCTGATCGTCTCCAGTTCCACCATCGAGGTTGTTATTGTTACCCTCGACTACGAAAAGTTGATCGTTATTTTCTCCACCTTCAAGGGTGTTACCACCTGAACTACCTACAGCATATAAATTATCTTCTCCAGCACCGCCTTTTAAGGTATCGTTATTGTTGGCCAAAAGCTTATCGTTACCAGAACCACCATCAAGCAAATTATTTCCTTGACCATTGGAGGCGTCCAGAATGTCATCTCCCTCCAGACCAAATACCTGGTCATTCTGTTTGGCTTCTAACTCATCTGAACTTGCAGTGCCGTTAATAACCATAATTATGCGTTCTCCTAGATGTAGATTGTAGATTATGTAAACTTGTCCATGAATTCATATCTTTGGATGCACGCTGTTTCTCATACTTGAAGCAATTTTTATCCAATAACCACAAGTCCGCTCCGGGGCGCAAGGGCTTACGCCCCGGAGAGCGTTGTCTCTTTACTATTATTCAAGCTTGATATCATTTGTGGCATCTCAAATTTTACATTTAATGAACTTTTCAAAAGGCTGATTATTTCTCATTTAAACCAGGTCGATTAACAATTTTATAGATAGCTGACGCATGAATTTAAATTTTCCCAATTTTAATATAAGAAGGAAAAATTATTCAAGCTTTTCAGAAAATACCAAATAGTATCAAAGCATAAGCTTAATAATAAAAAATTATCAAAAGGTTATCGAAAAATTAAGAATAATCTTTAACTCTCGCTAAATTATATTTATCGTCTTTGTTTAACACCAATATTGAAACTAATGCTGACTCTTAGGTCATCACTCAGATTAGGTTCTACACCATGCATCAGCCAACTGGGAAATATAATCATAGTTCCCTCCACAGGTTTGTAAGTGACACTCGGCATCGTCCAAGGCGTGAATTCTAAATATGGTGGTAAAATCCGATGTGCATTAACTCTGGAATCACGAAAAAATAGACCTCCGCAATCTTGAGGCGACCTAACATAGTAAACACCGCTTAATAATGAATTGGGGTGGTCATGAACTGAGTTAGAAGCAAATTTACCATTAACCATTGCCCAACAGTTATTAATGGTAACAAATACCTGATTTAAATCCCATTTCAGAAAATTAGCTACTTCCAAAGTATTATTCATGATAATTTTCATTAAGTCTTGAAAATCATCTCGCTGATTGAGATTGTCCAGACTATGCCAGCCAAGGACATTGGACATTTTTAGTCCTTGTTTATCTTGAGCATATTCAGCCTGGATTAATTCCAGTAGTCTCTGATTAAGAGCCTCACAATCATCAACAGAAAAGTGCCATATTGGAGTAGGGAACCAATCTGTTCTCATAGCTTTATTGTCATTTGTCATTTGTCATTTGTCATTTGTTATTTGTTATTTGTAGTTTTTTTGTAGTAGGGTGGGCGTTTTTAATGTACTCCTTGTCAGTACCAGGAGTCCAAGGATTGACACCACCAAGAACTGGATCGTAGCCTACGAGATTACCCTTGACACCATTGTTAGCATTTGCACCACCATTTTGATTGATCCCAGGGTTAAAAGTTGGGTCAAATTGGAAGCCAGGACGAACTGCTGGCGAACCTGTTGGGGTTGTCACTGATTGTGCTAACAGTGCTGAGTTACTAGTGTTGTAAATTCCATTACTGCCAGCAATAGTTGTTCCGTAGGTGGTTGCTAGACCATAGCCTGTTAGGGTCTGAAAATTCAGTCCTGTACCTTTACCTGCGGTGTAAAAATCATTTAATGTATCGCCAGTTTTACCATTTTGAATTTGCTTGTAGATTGCAGCAGCACGAGCCATTTGCCAGCCCATTCCGTCGCCAATCATGATAATGGTATTCTTTGCCATAACGAATAATTTCCTTATGTTTAATTGTTGACGAATTTAGGTTCAGACATCATCAACATATTTTCATTTGAAGATTAATAAAACAATAAAGTTAAAATTATCCCGATTTAAGATATACCAAAATGAAAAATGAGTTACCTTGTTTTATTTATACAATTTTTAAATAAAACAAGTACGTTCAAGTAGGGGCACGGCGTCGATAATATTACTGTATATACCAAAAGATTGTGGATGCCGTGCCCCTACGACATATTGCATTCCAGTCTAACATCCCTGTATTGCGCCATACAATTGCATCGCCTCACAATACGATTGCATCGCCTCACAATCCTATTGCATCGCCTCACAATCCTATTGCATCGCCTCACAATCCTATTGCATCGCCTCACAATACGATTGCATCGCCTTGCAAAGATTTTTTCAACGTACTGTTATTTTTTTTAGTGGTAATGGGCACTATAAATATATCCATATATTTGTAGGGGCACAGCACTGCTGTGCCCCTTTGTGTGACCGTAACCGGATTTGATATCAGTTATCTAAGCGAAAGTGAAGTTGTTAGCAGTCAACGTAGTAGATGTAATACCCACCAATGAAACCAACTCAGTAGTTCCAGATCTCACCAAAGTATCACTACCTTGTTGCACCAGTGTCAAGTCACTGAACTTAGTAGCTGTACCAATACCACCAATTCCAATCAAGTCAAGTCCTACAGTGAAGTCAGTGACAATATTTTTGCTGGTTGGTAGACTCGCATTTGCAATCCAGAATTGGTCAACACCAGCGCCACCAGTTAAGCGGTTTCCACCACCAGCACCAGCAAACAATACATCATCACCGTCACCACCCGACAGCTTGTCATTGATATTGGAGTAAAGTTTGTCATCGCCAGAACCACCGTAGAGACGGTTATTGTTACCACCACTACGCAGAGAGTCTTTACCGGAACCACCATACAGCGATTGACCAGAACCCTCAACTACTTGGAGGTTGTCATCACCAGCAGCCCCAAACAGATTATTACCTGGCTTGGCTTCGACTACTTTCAGGCTATCATTACCATTACCACCATCAAGATTAGTGTTGCCAGCAGGACCATTTGCACCAATAATGGCTGTATCGTTACCTTCGCCGCCAAAAACGGAAGAGTCACTAGCGACATACACCGTATCATCACCGTTGCCGGCATTGATTGTGGTGTTAGATTGAGTAGATTCAACTGTATCTGCGCCGTCACCTGTGGATAAGGTTTGACTCGACGGAACGGTAATGTTATCGCTACCAGTAGACCCAAACTTAATTTCTTCAGCTTTGGGTTGACCTAAACCAGGAGCAAGGTTAAGGGGTTTCTCCAGCTTCAACTGAATAATTTCGTTGTTGTCTATTGCTGGGGGACGACCAACTGAGAAAGGATAGTTGTTGTCATTAGCTACCAAAATGGTATTTTTGTCAACAACCAAGACATTTTCAATTGTGACAAATGGGAAGTCAAAGGTGGTCTTACCATCCCCATTGAGGTCATTGGGGTCTTTGATGTTTAGCAAGTCGGCGACTTCTTCTTTGGCTACATAGCCCTTAGCATCTGTCTTCGACAAGTCAATCTTGTAGATACGCTTGAATTTAGCTGCAGCCCCTTGATTGTTATCCCGCTCAATGACTAGGTACTCATTATCATTAATAACTGCGAGGTCACCAATGGCATTGGAGGGATTATCCAACTTGTAGTAAAGTTTCTTGTCAGTGTATTTGCTGCTAGCAATGTCAAATTCATTAATCCGCAAAGCACCAGCAGTATCGCCTTGAACAGTGCCCTCTAGGAGCATGTAAAGCTTGGTTTTGCTGGCGTTAATTGCACCACCTTCAAAACCTTGAGAGCGAGGTAGGTTAGCAAAAGCAGTTCCTGCAAGCACATCGGGGTTTTGTGGAGAGCGTACTATATTGAACTGAGGATTACTGAGTTGATCTCTAACTTGATCTCCAGTAATTGGGAAGTCAGTAAAGAATGCATCAACACCCAGTTGAATGAATTGTTGGTACTCTAACTCTGGCTTACCTTTATAATCGGCCGCGAGATAGCGTTCTTCATTGCGGAAGGTGTAGGGGTGAACCTGTAACCCTGCATTGTGAGCGTCTTGAACTAGAGTAGTGGGAGCTAAGGTTGTCCTGTCAGCATCATTGACTGCGCCATCACCATTGACATCATCTGCCTTACCATCATTATTAGCATCAGTACCTTTGACGCTAACAATCATCCGCTTCCAAGGGCCAATACCATCAGCGTATTTAGCAACTTCAGCCAAACCTTGGGGAGTCCGCAAATCGCCATAGGTGCGTTTGTCGCCACTGACTACAAAGTCATAGGGCTGATTTTCAATGAGCTTACCGTTGAGTTCAATACCATCAGCATCAAAGAGTTGCACAAGTGGGAGATCGACCCCTGCGGCTGGCATGATGGTATCATGCAGTTCTTTGAGGTTCCCTACTTCAAAGGACTGGATGAAGACGCGACTGGGATCGGTGAAGTTATTTGCCTTCAGGGTATCGATGAGAATCTGACCCAGATTGCGGTTAATCTTAGTAGTTGTGCCTACATAAGTGGCTTCGTTGAGAGTATAGGTGGGATGCTTGGTTTCAGGGTAGATACCAATCTTTTTACCTGTCTTAGCTTCCTCGCTCTTAACTAAGTTAATGATTTCTGTGAGAGTAGGAATCTCAAATTGACCATTGAATGTCTGGGACTCGGTGCGGAAAGGTAGACGTTCTATCGCCCGTAATTCTTTGATTTCCGCTAAGGTGAAATCTTCAGCAAACCAACCTGTAACTTGGGTGCCATCTAAGTTTACCGTTTTCTTGCGATCGGCAAATTTAGCAATTGTAGCAACGTTTGTGGTTGTATTACCAGTATTTACAGTGCCATCAGCGTTTAATATTGCTAAAGCAGGTTCGTGACGAGCAATTAGCACACCATCTTTGGTGACAACTAAGTCAGGCTCAATAAAGTCAGCACCTTGCTCAATTGCCAGTTGATAAGAGGCTAATGTATGCTCTGGACGGAAGCCACTAGCACCTCTATGACCAAGAACTTTAGGTGCTTTACCATCTAGAGTTTTGAAGGTGTCAGGTGTCGCAATGGGAGCTTCTAATAACTTACCAGTGGCATCAAAATGCAGCAAGTAAGGGCCAAACTCTTCACCAACCCAGATGGAACCGTCTTTATCAATGACAAATGACTCGACATCAAAGTCAGCACCAGTCAAGAATCTGTCTGTAGTTCCTTCATTAGTAATTTTGAAAGGAACTTTTTTGTTGGGGTCAGACAGTTGAATGTAGTCTAAAACTTTAACAGAGCCATCGCCATTTTCTGTGCCCTTAAAATTCGGGTCTAGACGATTGATCCGCAGCAAGAAATCTGCACTATTGTCTTTAGCACCGTAACCGTTATCTGAGAGGAAGTAGAAAGAATTAGCATTAGCGAATTGTACACCGCTAAGTCCTTGTACTGGCTGTCCGGGGAACGGCCCTGTTCTACCATTAGCGGAAATACCTTGACCAGATTTTGGTCCCTCAGCATAGGTATCAGCAGGTAAAGAAGCAAAGCCGACTAACTCAACTGTGGGTACAGGTGTAGCAATCAACAACTGTCCACCCGCAACATGATTACCGTTGAGAACCGTAGTAGAACCAGCAGGATTAACTACAGTAGCAGCCTGGACATCAAACAGGTAAGCACTAGCACCTGGGACCGATGGGGAAGGAATTTCAATAATCCCAGAACTTTCCCACTCACCCTTGACATCAGGTTTGTTGAACTGAGTACCCGCAGCATTTTCATCGATAGCAAACAGACGTTTGATGTCTTTGGTAGCGGGGTCAAAAGAATAGATAGAAGCTTCTCGGTTTTCCGCCTTCATCAAGTCGCCACCAAAGGAAGTTTGGTCTTCTTGAATCAGGATTTTGCCAGATTTATCAACGACGATGTTGTCGTAGCTATTACCTTTACCAGGGCCACCAGTCAACACTAATTCAAAGTTATTGATGGCAGCAGTGGGGTCAGAGGCATTTAAACTAAAGCGATACAGTCTACCATAGGGGTTTTCTGCTTCTGCAGGCGTAGCCGCTTCACCTGCGGCTGAACCTTGACCCTGTTTATTTTTTGTCCCAGTGGTAACAAAATAGAAGGTTCCAGGATTCTTTGGGTCTTCTGCAAAATCTTCTAGGCGCTGGAAGCTGGTTGATTTGCCTGCACTATTGACAAAAGTACTCAGATCAGCACCTGTGGCTTTGGGTGTATTATCAGCGTTGAAGACAACTGACTTATCTACTTTTGTCCAAGTAGCCGCTTTTTTGGCACCTTCGGTAACTTGTCCTTCAAAGTCTGCACCGTCAACTTTAAGAACGTACAAATCACCGTTTTTAAAGCCGTTGGGGTCGTCTACGCTTTGCGTTCCCACCCACATGTACACTTCCCCGTCTGCAAAATCTTCTGTGGAGAACAGTACGGTTTTATCTGAGTTGGTGGCGCGATACTGGGAAGCAGCAACGACGTTTTCTTGGGAGTAGCGACCTAAACCATCAATTGCAAACGCTTTACCATCTGGGGTAACAGCCCAACCACGACTAGTATTACCGCCTTCTTCTGGTGCAAAGAAAACAGGTACTTCTTTCCCGTTACTATCTACGAAACCATACTCAGCCAGATATGCTGAACAAAAACGGCTGAAGGTTAGGGTTTTTCCGGTGGCTGCATTGGTATACAGACCAGTGGTTGTGTTTAAGGTGTAAGTACCTGTACTGTCTATGGCGGTGTCGATGAGGTTTTTACCACCAATTACTTTCCAGTTTTCGTCAAACACATACAGGGATACTCGCGCACCAGTGATTTTTTCACCAGCAGCAGTGGTGGAAATATCTGTAGCGGTAGAAGCACCAAGTTCGTGATTCACCCACACATAGTTGTAGGTCTTGCCATCAACGGTAACTTGTTTTGCTCCCGTACCATCAGGAATGCCGGTGAAAGCATATTTTTTAACAGCATCAACCTTGGGCGCTTCAGTAGTGCCAAATGTGTTGGTCAATAAGGGCACTTCATCCCCTACAGTCAACAAAGGCTCAATTCTATACTGTGCGCCATCAGGAAGGGTATTGACGTAAGCAGCGGCTGTTGTTCTTCCGTTCTGAATTGCCATATTTAGGATATTTCTATCGATTTGGATTTAGTTTTTTACCAGCTATTCCAGTTCTCTCATTAAATTCCTTCACCAAGAAGAAATCATGGCTTACTCTGAGAAATGAAACACCAGAATACTTACGTACAAATACTAAGGCGAGAACATCTGAATTCTGCTATCTACTTGAAGTATTTAGAACATGGATTTTGGATTGCACTTTCACAAGAGCAGCATCAGAGAACTAAAGCGGTAATAAAGATAGTTTCACTGGAAGATTAAGAGAAGAATAAAGTCAACATAATTCAGATTTAAGATATACCAGAATTAAAAATAAGTTACATTGTCAATTTAAGTTGTATTTATACAATTTTTAAATAAAACAGAGCAGCAAATAAATACCTGGTTATAAGTATGTGAGCGCAAATAAACTCTACTGACGTTGGTCGTCATTTCTCATTGGTAAGAATTTGGGGCATATTTACGTTTTATAATATAGTTTGGTTAATTCCCACCAACTTAGTTAGTTAGTCAGGAACTTGTGCAATCCTGTACTTAGTCAAGCAATTGAAATAGCTCAAAAAATTCTCAAACATCAAAAATAATTTCAAAAATTTATTTTACAGCACCTTCTTGTAAATAGACCACGCTTTTGGGGCGCAAGGCCTTGCGCCCCTACGGGGATCTGTGGTACGAAAAAATAAAAATTGCTGTAATTTCTCGCCATCCCCACCCAATACTGCGTAGGTTTTGGAATTTCTTGGTTGAGGCAAGCTCTTGGAGCAGGGGGAGAAATGGAGGCTGGCGTTGAGTTTTGCCTCCCCTGCTTCCCCTGCCTCCCCTGCAAATCCTACGCAGTATTGCATCCCCACCACCCCATCACTCAACTGACGCCTAATTGTTGCTTTAAAACCGCTGGGACACTAATTGCTGTCTCCAAACCTTGCACATCTCCCCAGTTTGTCTCTTCATCCCACTGAATATCTTGGAAAAATTCGTCACTGAGTTGAGTACGGCTAAAGTTAGCACCGCTGAGGTTGACGTGGTTGAGGTTGGCGCCGCTGAGGTTGGCGCGGCTGAGGTTGGCGAAGTTGAGACTGGCGCCGCTCAGGTCTGCACCACTGAGGTCTGCACCGCTGAGGTTGGTATCGCTGAGGTCGGCACCACTGAGGTCGGCGCGGTTGAGGTTGGCGCCGCTAAGGTTGGCGCGACTGAGATCTGCACCGCTGAAGTTAGCCGTACTCAGGTTGGCGCGGCTGAGGTTGGCGCGGCTGAGATATGCACCGCTGAGGCTAGCACGATTCAGGTAGACGCCGTTGAGGTCGGCGCCGCTGAGATTTGCACCGCTGAGGTTTGCACCTGTGAGGTCGGCGCCGTTGAGGTCGGCGCGGTTGAGGTTGGCGACGCTGAGGTTTACACGGCTAAGGTTTGCACGGCTGAGGTTTGCACCTGTGAGGTCGGCGTCGCTGAGGTTGGCGTTGCTGAGGTTGGCGCTGCTGAGGTAGGCGACGCTGAGGTCCGCACCGCTGAGGTTGACGCTGCTGAGGAATTGTCCAACTACACTATTAAAGTTGCCTCGCTGCATACAATCACTATAATTAATGATGCGGAGTAGTTGGTCTGACCAAGATAATGTTCCTTTAATGGAACGAGATGGATAGAAGATTATTTGTTGCTGAAACTCATTTTTCTCTTGAGAATAGCGGTGCAATTCTAACAGCAAAATCATGACATTCAACCCAGCATAAATATCCACTTGACGCTGAGTTAGGCGAATTCCATGCTTTTGCAATTGCTGTGCTTTGATGAGTGGTAAGGTTATTGTCACTGCATCAATAAATTCTCCATTGCACCAGCGACGATAGAAATATTGTAACCTTTTAAATAGTTGTACAGGGCGAAAATCCTGACTTTGGTTGAGCAATTCCAGCAGATATTCGATAATTTCCGGCGTTAATCCTCCGTAACCAAGCAGGTCATAAATTTGCTCGTCCATCTGCTTGGTTTCGATATTAAATTCTCTACCTCTATTTCCTGGTTGTGTCCAGTCTTCGAGATGTTCTTTGAGTTTATCTGCACATAAAAATTCCCCAAAACTTTTATGGTTAAACTCAACGTAACCTTCTTGACTATTAGCGGCTTGTTTGAGGTAAAAAGTAGCCAATGCTTGTCTCAAAGGATTTTCTTCTTGGCTATTTCTCGCTTTAGCAATTAAAGTTTCAGCGGTTTTATGATCTTTCAGGCGTTCTTCAATCATCGCCACTGCAGCAATTTGCCCACCAGACTGAATTACACATAACCCCGCTTCTTTGAGAATTTGCCGTAAATGTTCTATCTCTAGTTCTGCTATTTCTCGATTGAGAGATGCTGGACGTTGTTTTGTGAGTACCCAATCTAATGACTTTTGATAAATCAGGATTTTCGCTTTAGTACCTTTAGCATTATTGAACATATCTCCTGTAATTTCACCATCCCGATGCATGGCGGCTAATAAATACAGTAATAGGGGTTCTTGTGATAATTGCCGCACTCGGTCTGGACAGTTTTTATTTTGCAAAAACTGCTGAAATTCTGAAGTTTTATCTACACCAATTAAATCTGACCATTTAGCAAACCAATACTGTTGAATTTCATCATCCATCAGCTGAATTTCTACGCGGTCTAAATTATCAGGCATCAGGCGTTCAATGCCTTGTAATGCCAGGGTGCGACCAGTAATCAACACCTGATGTCCTTTTTCAGGATTCTGTTGACACCGTTCTTGAAATGCGCCTACTTGTTTGAGAAAATCTTTTAAACCTTCACTAGTTTTGCGTTCTAATAGCAATTCATCAAAGCCATCAAGTAAAAATAAAAACCGGGTATTTTTATCATTTAACCAACCATGAATACTAGTAGCAAAACTTCTATCTACTGCTGTTTTGAGAGTAGCTTCAAAGTTATTTTCAAAGGTCTTGATATCCCGTAATTTAATCAAAATTGGCGTCCACACTGGATGCACATTCCGACTTACCCAAGCAGCAAACATCCGACAAAAGACGCTTTTACCTTTACCAGGGCCTGCTTGGATAAACATTACTTGACGTTGCTTATTGGGGGTTTCGTCATAAATAATTTTTTCTGCCCAGGTCTTTAAATCAAAAGCCTCCCATTTTTCCTGACCATTTACGTCTACTTCCCTGGCTTTTAGTGGTACATAAATATCTTTGAAAGCAAACTTTTCTTCAAAAACCCTTTCTCGCGGTAATTGATTAATATAATCGTTTAAGTATTTATCTATACTTTGAAATTTCTCGTCTTCCTGCAGCCAATCACCGTAAGCTGGTAGAGGTAGATTCAAGATATCCCCTGAATTGATACAGGCTTGGATTATATAGCGATGGGTATTCGCAGCTATTCGTTGTGTCAAGCGATGAATAGAATTGTAACCAAATTTTGTCGCTTGCAACCGTAGGGATAATACTTGATTAAATTCCCTGGCTAATTTGGATTCATGGAAACAGAGAATAACATTTTTGGCTTCTTGCTCATCTAATTCTAAGTTACTCAGCCTTTGCAATTGCTTTTTGACTGCTTCAGTAATATTTAAATTAGCATCCCAATTCACAGTTGGGTATAACAATAAAATTTCTTGGACACTTTCTAAATAAGCTGCTTGGCTAATGATCAATGCCCAAGTCTCAAGAGTAGGTTCTTCCTGAGTCATTTCCCGCGACAACTTCAGCAAAGCGATGCTCATTGGAACAAAATGCAATCCCCTACCCACTACTAGTGCCAACGGCGAACATAAAACATCTAATAATGAAGATGAATTTTGTAACAGAAATTTTAATGCTTCTATACTCGCACCTTGTTCTTTAAAAGTTTTAGCCGCTTTTACAACCGCCTTGCCACTTTCAATTGTTGTATTGAGACTTTCTTCAACAGAGAATAAATTCCGAAATTGGTTCCAGGTTTGTGATAAATGCTTTTTCATTCTTTTGTTAGTTGTCATTTGTCATTTGTCATTTGTCATTTGTCATTGGTCATTGGTCATTTGTCATTGGTCATTGGTCATTGGTCATTTGTCATTTCCCCCACTCCAAACTTCTATAGTAGGTAGGGCTATGCCCACTGAGATTTTTTTGATTCCTGTAACTCCAAACTCCTAACTCCTAACTCCTAACTCATTACTCATTACTCCTAACTCATTACTCCTAACTCATTACTCATTACTCATTACTCATTACTCATTACTCATTACTCATTACTCCTAACTCATTACTCCTAACTCATTACTCCTAACTCAGTCCCAACTGCAGCTTTAAGGCTTGTGGCACATTCACCGCTGTCTCTAAGCCGCGCACATCTTCCCATTGCTGTTCTTCAGCCCAAGTCATTTTGTCTAGGTTGGCTGCGCTGAGGTCTGCACCGCCGAGAATGGCGTAGCGGAGGTTGGTGTAGCTGAGATCTGCACCATTGAGAAGAGCGCCGCTGAGGTTACTACCGCTGAGGTTGGCACTGTTGAGGTTGCTACCGCTGAGGTCGGTACCGTTGAGGATGGCGTTGCTGAGGTCGGCGCCGCTGAGGTCGGCGTCGTTAAGAATTACGCCGGTGAGGTCGGCCTGGTTGAGGGTAACTCCGGTGAGGTCTACGCCGCTGAGGTCAGCGCCTAAGAACATTGCGCTGTCGAGTTTGGCGTTGTTGAGTTTGGCTCCGTTGAGTTTGGCATAGCTGAGGTCTGCGGCGATGAGGATGGCTTTGCTGAGGTTGGTACTAAAGAGAATGGTGTCGCTGAGGTTGGTGCCGTTGAGGATAGCATTACTCAGGTTTGCACCACTGAGGTCGGCGCGACAAAGGTCTGCATGGCTAAGGTTGACGCAGCTGAGGTTGGCTTCGCTGAGGTTGGCGCCAAAGAGGACGGCGTTATTGAGGTCGGCGCGGCTGAGGTCTGCATCCCTGAGATGGGCGCTGTTGAGATCGGCACCACAGAGGTTAGCATTGCTGAGGTTGGCGCTGCTGAGGTCTGCATCCTGGAGATGGGCGCGACTAAGGTCTGTACTGCTGAGGTTGGCACCACTGAAGTTGGCGCTGCTGAGGTCGGCACTACAAAGGTTAGCACCTCTGAGGTTGGCACCACTGAGGTTAGCATCACCAAAGTTGACTCCTGTGAGGTTGGCACCAGTGAAGTTGGCACCTGTAAGGTTGGCATCCCCTAGGTAAGCCCCACTTAGGTCGGCACCACTAAAGTTAGCACCTGTGAGGTTAGCATCTCCTAAATAAGTACCCCGAAAGTTACCGCCTTTGAGAAATTCTCCAACTATATTACTAAAATTGCCAATTTCAATGGCGTCGCTATAGTTGATGATCCGCAGCAGTTGAGATGTGAAAAAGTTGTCTGTATCTGGTGAAGTTGAGGGGTAAAAGGTAATTTGTGGTTGAAGTTCCTCTCGCTGTTGCGCGTAGCGATGTAACTCTAATAGTAAAATCAGTACATTCAATCCTGTATATACATCTATCTGCCTCAGTCCAAATGCCACATTTTGTGCTATCATATTCATCATTTTTTTCTGAGGCAAGTTATCACCAGGTATAGCATCAATAAATTCTCCGCGACACCAGCGACGATAAAAATCTTCTAGGCGCTGAAATAGCAACACTGGGCGAAATTTGTGGCTAGCAATCAGCAAATCCATTACTTGTGTGACTATTTCTGCTGTCAGCGCTCCATTCCCCAGTAAATCGTAAATTTCCTCATGCAGTTGTCTTTCTTCTAAATTAAATACCAAACCAGTCCCTGGTTTAGTCCATTCTTCAAGGCTTTTTTGCAGTTCTGACGATAATAAAGATTTCTGCAAATAATCCTGAGTATTTCTATGATTATCTCCGTCTTGAATAATATTTCCTAGCGGCAAAATTGCTGTGGTTTCCAAAGATGTTATTTTTGCGTTTTCTCCTAACCATGCACCCCTCACATAATTTCTCAAAAGCTTCCAGATATAAAGAAATCGCGTCATGCACTGTATCCTTTGCGACTAGTAAACCATCTAGATGATCGAGAAAATTTCCAGACTTTTGCTTCCCTAGTTACTTCTTACCCATAATTTTTTTAGTATAAAATATGATTGATATCCCCAAAAAGACATATTGGTTATCCCTAACTTCCAGGAGGCTCGCACTTTTTTTGTCTGTGAACTTAAAATGTCAGATTGAATAGTTTTTCATTTTTCAGTATCCTTGTGATTTTTGATAAACTTTATACTCAAATAACAGCATTTTTACTAGTTTATGGTAAAAATGATACGTAGATTTTGCTACAAACGCAATTGTTAGCAAAAATACTACAGTAAAAAGGTGCAACCAAACTAAAAATGGTAATAATAACTCAATTGAAAACTTCGCTGCTAGATATCAAGCACCTAGTTTGAAAATAGGGACTGGGGATTGGGGACTGGGGACACAACGACCGGCTCAGTGCATCGCTGGGGACTGGGGATTGGGGACACAACGACCGGCTCAGTGCATCGCTGGGGATTGGGGATTGGGGATTGGGGACAAATGACTAATGACAAAGAGTAATGAGTAATGAGTAATGAGTAATGAGTAATGAGTAATGACTAATGACTAATGACTAATGACCAATGACCAATGACTAATGACTAATGACGACTCCACTATGGGTTATTTCCGCTGACCCACATATTTAGATTGTGTTCAAGGGTTGATATGATGAATAGATTAAGTTTTTATTTAATTTTGTTACATGGTTTGTTGTTCGGAATGGCAACGGCTAACGCCAAGTCACTGACAGAGAATGGGGTAAATACTGAGTATTTACCTACGCCAAAAGCAGATATGGTTCGTGCGAGTACAAATATCGCGGAATCTGCGGGTAAGTTCGGTGGTCGGCTTCCTAGCAGCGCTACTGCAAACAAGGTGGGTACTGTGCAGGAATCTACCTCACAAGTGTGGGTAATTAATCAAAATCAACAAGCACAGCGACAACCTTTTAAGTGGAAGATCCAAGAACCTCAACAAGCAGGACAACAACCATTTTTGCAAGCTGAAAAACTCCCAACTAAGCCGAAAGTAAAACCAGAGAAAAAGGATGAGTTAGAGTCCTTTGATGAGGTGGTCAAAGATACGGAAAAATCACAGGGAATATTTACCCTTTATCGCCATAAGCAGAAGAATAAAATTTATTTAGAAATTAAGCCAGAACAGCTAAATAAAAATTACCTGGCTACGTCTACTTTAGAGTCGGGGATTGGCGAACGGGGTATTTACAGTGGTATGCCTTTGCAGGATTTTTTATTTTATTTCAAACGTGTAGATAATAACTTGCACTTTACTGTTCGGAATGTTAATTTTCGCACCCGGGAAGGAGATCCCCAAGTGCGATCGCTAGCTAGGTCGTTTAGTGACTCTGTTCTCTACACTATTCCCATTAAAAGCATTAATGCGGAACGTAAAACGGTTCTCATCGATTTGGGTGATTTGCTGCTGACAGATTTAGCTGGCTTATCTTTGAGTTTAGGAATTCCTGGAAGCACAGACCAATCATATTTTGGCAATGCGAAAGTATTTCCCCAAAACTTAGAAATTGAGTCAGTTTTAAATTTCACCAGTGGCGCTAGCAGTCTTGATACTGAGGCAAAGAAGTTTGAGTCTTTGGCTGATAATCGTGGGTTTACTCTGCGGGTCCACTACAGTTTATCTGAACTCCCGCAAAACAATTTTAAATCGCGTCTGGCTGATGAACGCATTGGCTATTTTATCACCGCTTACCAAGATTTATCTAAAGATGATCGCGGCGATCCTTTTGTCCGCTATATCAATCGCTGGAATTTAGAAAAACAAGACCCGACAGCCGCGATATCTCCCCCCAAAAAACCGATTGTCTTTTGGATTGATAATGCTGTCCCCTATGAATACCGCGATGCAATTAAAGAAGGGGTTTTGATGTGGAACAAAGCCTTTTTGCAGGCCGGATTCAAAGATGCAATTGAAGTGCGCCAAATGCCGGACAATGCTGATTGGCACCCGGCAGATATCCGCTATAATACTATTCGCTGGATTAACACTATCGATGGATTTTTTGCTAGGGGACCATCTCGTGTTAACCCTTTGACTGGGGAAATTTTGGATGCAGATATTTTGGTAGACGGTAGCTTTGTACGTGTCCTCAAGAATGAGTATCGTCAACTTGTCCAACCCAATCAAACCCAAAGCCACACTTCTTTATCAGCGTTGATGGAAAGTGATATGCTTTGCGCTAATGGTTTACCGACAAAAGCTAATAGTAATTCTCAACCACAGCCAGCAAAAGGATTATTAAGAAGTTTGTCTAAATTGGCAAGTGAGAACGATTTATGCTATGGAATGGAAGCTGCTAATCAGTTTGTCTTCGGTTCAATGGCGATCGCACTTTTGCAAGACACCACGCCCACTCCAGACCAATTAAAAGAGTATATCCATCAACAATTACGTTTAATTATTGCTCACGAAGTAGGGCATACCCTGGGTTTACGCCACAATTTCCGTGGTAGCACTTTGTTAGCTCCAGAGGAGATGAACGATAAGGCTATCACCAGTACCAAAGGTCTGACAACTTCGGTGATGGATTACATTCCACCGAATATCGCCCCCCAAGGAACAAAGCAGGGAGATTATTTTCCCAGCATGGTCGGACCCTATGATGATTGGGCGATTAAATATGGTTACACACCAATTCCGGCGACAACTCCCCTAGGAGAAAAGCCAGTTTTGGCGGAAATTGCGGGACAATCCTATAAGCCTGAGTTGAGTTATTCTACAGATGAGGACAGGTACGACCTTGACCCTACTGCCAATGCTTGGGACAATAGCAATAATATACTAGTTTATTCCCGATGGCAGCTAGATAATTCCCGTGTGATGTTTGACCGCCTCAATAAACGTTATCCAATAGATGGAGAGAGTTATAGTGATTTAAGCAATCGATTTAGCAACGTCTTAGGTAACTATTTCCAGAATATTTTTTATACCTCAAAGTACATTGGTGGACAGTCGTTTTACAGACTCGGTGCAAGCGAAGTATCATCGAAGAATCGTCAAAATCGATTACCATTTGAAGCAGTGCCTGTAGAACAACAACGACAAGCTTTAGAGACGCTGCAAAAGTATGTGTTCGCCGAAGATGCACTGGATTTTTCGCCAGAACTGCTGAATAAATTAGCACCTTCCCGTTGGTATCATTGGGGTAGTTCTCCGCAGGTGGGACGTTTAGATTATCCCATTCATGACTTGGTGTTGTTCCTCCAGAGTGCCGTATTGCTGGATTTACTCTCAGGCGATCGCCTCTCCCGTCTCAAGGACATTGAACTTAAAAGTCAGCCAGAAAAAGCACTGAGTTTGCCAGAGCTATTTAATACATTGCAAAATGGTATCTGGACAGAAGTGCTAAAACCTAAAAGCCAATCTTGGAAAATCTCTAGTCTGCGGCGAGGCTTACAGCGTCAATATCTGGCAATCTTGACTGGTATGGTATTACGAAAAGAAGCGGTTCCCGAAGATGCACGGACTTTAGCTTGGTATAAGTTAAGGCAATTGCGCGACAAACTAGCAGATGTCAGTTCAGACGATGAGTATACCAAAGCTCACCTACTAGAAACACGCGATCGCATTGAGAAAATCTTAAATGCGCCGCTGCAGGGGAATTAAGAAAATTATACCAATTGGAAAAAAGAATGGGACAGTGAAAGTAGGGGCGCAAGGCCTTGCGCCCCTACAGATTATCGATGTGTTGCCAAGATTTTTGGAATTGGTATTAGAGGTTGTTTTATAGCAACCGCCAAAGTGCTTAGGACATTAACTGATGATAAAACCTAGACACAATCAGACTTGTAACCCAGTCCCCACTCAATACTGCGTAGGTTTTGGAAAATTGTAGGTTGGGTTGAGGCTCACCGCAAACCCAACAAAGCCCGCCAAATGTTGGGTTAGCCTACGGCAAGCAAGCTACGTTCCTCAACCCAACCTACGCTCTTTAAGGTTTTTGGGCTTAACCGAGCAGTATTGAGTCCCCAGTCCCCAGTCCCCTGCTATAAAAATTCAGCCAGGTGTAATTGGTCAAAAAGCCCTTAAATTGTTGACGGGGACAGTGGGAAAGGGGGAACCATCAACCGTCAACCGTCAAAAGTCAACTGCGCTGATTCAGTACCACATTTTAAGTCAAAATACTGTACTAACTAACACGAAATCATGGGGCTAAGGAATGCCAAGATCAAGAAATAGGATGTCCCAAGGGTATTGAAATGACTATGCCAGAACTACACCAATCAATTGCTCAACACTACCACGAACGTACTAAATACGACCCTGACACTATTTCTTCAAAAAATCAGAAGATAGACTGGGCTAAACAGCCAGTGCCATTTAAAGAATACAAAATTGGCTCTACTATTGATCTCAAGCCGTACATCCAAGAAAACCCAGAGGCTTTAGCTAATCATCCAGAAAATCAATGGTGGCTGAGACTGTCGCGGCTACTGTTTCGCAGTTATGGATTAACGGCGAGAATCCCTTCTATGGGTAATACTGTCTATTTACGATCTGCTCCCAGTGCTGGGGGTTTGTACCCGGCGGAAGTTTATGTGGTGTCCCGTGGTACGCGGTTGTTGGCTCCGGGACTGTATAATTATCAATGTCGGAACCATTCCCTGATGCATTATTGGGAAAGTGATGTTTGGCAAAATTTGCAAAGTAGTTGTTTCTGGCATCCGTCTCTAGAAAGTACTCATCTGGCGATTATTATCACTGCGATATTCTATCGTTCTGCGTGGCGGTATGAAGACCGGGCTTACCGTCGGATTTTTCTGGATTCGGGACACCTTTTGGGTAATATCGAGTTAGCTGGTGCGATTAATGATTATCGCCCGCACTTAATCGGTGGCTTTGTGGATGAAGCCGTCAATGATCTACTTTATATCGATCCGCAACAAGAAGGGGCGATCGCTGTTCTACCTCTGGCAGACTTGTTAGATATCCAGCAAAATTTACCTGTGGGACGAACTGCTTTACCTTCCGCTACCGAAACCAGTTATCCTCATATCCCCGATGGCGAATTGCTCAAATATTTCCATCTACACACGCAAATTCAACCTGGTACAACTGGTAACCTCAATTTACCAGCGGTGAAACAAGACAAATCTTTGGAGGATAAATATAATTTCCCCTTCTGTCTCAAAATTCCCACCGCTACCACCCCGATTAACTGGGGAGAAAATCTGGCGGGACTGAACATGACTATGCATAAGCGACGTTCTACCCGCGCTTACAGTGGTGAAGATTTAACTTTCGATGAACTCAAAGCCTTACTCGATTTTACCTACCAACCCCAAAATTACATTCACCAAAATTTAGATATTGCTCCAGATTATTTTGACCTGAATTTAATTGAAACATTTATTGCTGTCAGTGGGGTTAAAGGACTGGAGGCTGGCTGTTATTATTACGCACCAAAAGCGCAAGAATTACGACAAATTAGGTTTAAAAATTTTCGGCGAGAGTTACATTTCCTCTGCTTACAGCAAGATTTAGGAAGGGATGCAGGAGCGGTACTTTTCCATACAGCAGACTTAAAATCCGCTATTGCCCAATACGGCGATCGCGTTTATCGTTATTTACATATGGATGCCGGACATTTGGGACAACGGCTGAATTTGGCGGCTATTTACCTGAATTTGGGCGTTAGCGGTATCGGTGGCTTTTTTGATAACCGAGTAAATGAAGTTTTGGGTATTCCTGCTGATGAAGCGGCTCTATATATCACCACATTGGGACGACCAAGATAAAAACTAATACTAATTCCAACAATCTTTGCAACACATCGATAATCTGTAGGGGCGCAAGGCCTTGCGCCCGTACCAATTAAATCACTTATCAGCGGGTTTATACCCCAACCTTGACCAGCGGTGTCTCCTGACCAAGCAAAGAAAATATCGCGATCGCCTGGGGGTGCAGTTTTCAAATGACCAATGGTGGGGATGCTGTAAATATTTGTATCAGCCAGATCCTGGAATAAAACTCGATAGAATATCTGCTGACCCTGTGGTAAACCAGCAAGATTTACCCGTGCTGTGAAGTCAGTGTTTTCGCCTGCGATGGGTCCATGCACACGGCGGAGATTGCGGAATGATTCGCTAGTCGAGTATTCTACAATCATCCTGGCTTGGCGATCGCAGCGACTCCAAATCACCGCCCGATTACCGCTAATATCGCCACTGGCGACACCATAGGGTATGCTTGGACGTAGTTTCTCGGATATGACCAGCGCTGGTGTTTGTGCTAACCCTGATTTGGACAACAAGTTTGTCGCCATAATACCACCACCAGTCACCACTGAACGCACCAAGAACTGACGGCGGTTCACTCCCTGGGAAAGATTTACGAAATTGGGTTTGACTTCACCCCTCTAATTATAAAAGTATTTCCTGGTAAAAATACAGAATTTTCGGCAATTATGCCAATTTGTCCTCGGTAAATTACCTCATGAGGGTTATAGCTCATGTTGCAAAAACTTACAATATTCTGTTACAAGTGCTACTAGGATAGTATTATTTGCTTGATGACCATCTTTGACAAACACTTTAAATATTGACCAAGCCCTTGCTTGTGGGCTGATTATTAATGAATTAATATCAAATGCCATCAAACATGCTTTTACTAACTGCCAAGGATGCAGTATTATTATTGGGTTACATCATCGAAATCATTTGATTGAAATGACAATCCAAGACAATGGCATTGGTCTACCAAATGATTTCGATTGTAGTAATACTACTTCTTTAGGTCTCTCGTTAGTTCATGACTTGGTCACTGAACAACTAGAAGGCTCGATTACTGTACAAAACCATCACGGAACATTTTTCAAGATTACATTTCCCTACTTAACTTGAGAGCAGTAAATATCCAATGGAGTCAGTGAGAGTTTTAGTTGTTGAAAATGAAGTGATTGTGGCTAGAAGTATTGCTAGTCAACTCAATCAACTAGGGTATATTGTTACAGGTACGGCTGCTTCTGGACAAATTGCGATTACTAAAGCAGCAGAAATCAAACCAGAAATCGTATTAATGGATATTATCCTAAAAGGGGAGATGGATGGTATTGCAGCTGCGAGTTATATTCGCGACAGTTTAGACATCCCTGTAATTTTTATCACGGCTTATGGCGATGACCACACTTTAAACCGCGCCAAAATCACCCAACCTTTTGGATATGTTGTCAAACCATTTACGATCAAAGATTTACAAATATCTATAGAAATAGGTCTGTTAAAACACCAACTAGAACTTGATCTGCGCTCAAATCGGGATCAGCTAGCAACTCTGTTAAACTCAATGAGCGATGCTGTAATCGCTACTGATAACCGGGGAATTGTGACATTTATTAATCCATCAGCTGAGTCACTAACTGGCTGGAATAAAGAACAAGCTCTTAACAGTGAGATCTCGACAATTTTTCAACTTGTCGATGAAGTTACAAATACTCCATTAGAAAACCCAGTAGCCAAAGTCCTACAGGAGCGACAGGTAGTGAAGTTAGGGGATTTCACCGCTTTGATTACCAAGGACGGAAACAGAGTTCCCATCGGGAATACTGTTTCACCACTGATACGAAGACCGAATCAGATAACTGGTACCGTAGTTGTTTTCTGGGATATCAGCGACAGACGTGAAAAAAAATTACTCCAGAAAGCTTTGGAGAAAGAGCAAGAAGTCAATCATCTCAAATCTCTATTTATCTCTACCGTCTCTCATGAGTTCCGTAATCCTTTAACTGTGATTCAAACCGCAATTGAACTCATAGACATTCAAGGCGAAAATTTAACAACATTAAAAAGAAAAACCTACATCAAGCGAATTCAATCCGCAGTCCAATCGATGAAAAATCTCATGGAAGATGTGCTGTTCATGGGTCAGTCTGAGGCGGGAAAAATTGTATATAACCCTGTTTTACTCAACTTGGAACAATTTTGTCGAGAGCTAATTAATGAGTTTTCTGGTGGTGAAAGTAGTTCGCATCAAATCCTTTTTACCTGTCATAGCGATCGCACAGACGCTGAAATGGATGAACGATTATTACATTACATGTTTGTAAATTTACTGTCCAATGCCGTTAAGTATTCTCTCAAATGTGAAACAATTCACTTTGACCTCACCTGTGATTATCTCAACGGAGTAGCAACTTTTCAGATTCAAGATCAAGGAATAGGTATTCCAGAAGTAGATCAGATTCGACTATTTGAATCATTTTATCGCGCCTCTAATGTTCAATCAATCAAGGGTAACGGACTAGGATTAGTCATCGTTAAAAGGTGCGTCGATGCTCACAAGGGTAAAATTACTGTTAATAGTACAGTTGGCGTGGGTACGAAATTCACGATAATTTTGCCATTAAATTCACAATGTTGACCCTAGACCCTTGACTGTAGTTCATAGATCTTGACGCACACCACCGACAACTGGCTTAACTTGTTCATCAGAAAATGGATCAGTACCACCACTCCAATTAAAGTCACTAATACGGAAGCTAAAAGCACCTAATTCCAATACTGGATTGTAACGCAAGGTGATTCCATAGGTACGGCGGTTATATTCCAAAATATAATCGGTGCTACTTGCTCTACCACTATCTAAATTGACTGAGGTTTGCAGACCTAAACGAAACGGTCCATAAATTTGCTGTGTAATCCCAGCAGTCAGGACTTTAGTATCAACAGCGCGATCAAATAAGAAGGGAGATAATCCGCTCTTGAAGCCTTGAGAATAACTGATATTCCAGGCAGTATAGTCTAAATAAGGGCGAGAAAAATGTCCAATCTGCCCTTCTAATCCCACTGTCCCAATCAGAGTGCTTTGATCATCACCATTAGTATAATAGCTAGTAGTACCCGTAACACCTGCGATCGCCCGCAAATAAGGTACCACTGGTCTAGGTGAGTATCGTAATCCTGCGGTGGCTGTAGGCGGTAATGGTTTTCCTTGCCATAGTAACACGCCGCCACTAAGAGCAGCGCTACCTTGGAAGCGAGTTAGTGAGATGCGATCATTTTTGCGATTTGGTTGTAGTAAATCGGGGCGATCAGTGTTAGCATTAATATACTGAGCGCCTCCCTGATAACTGAGGTTGATTCCGCTGTTACCCAAGGGAATCACCGGTGAGCTAATGACACCACCAAAACTACTCTGGACGGTTTGAAAACCTAGGGTACCGTTGTAGAGGCGATCTCGGTAGCTATATTCTAAATTTAATGTATGGGGAAGACGCTCTCCTAATGTCTGGCGTAAGCGCAAACTTGCTTTGAGGTTGTCTTCGAGTTTGTTAAAGTCGAGAGTAGTTATTTCCCCAAATCCTTGGACTACAGCCTTGGGATTCAAAACTACATTCAGCTTGGTTTTCAGCCCAAATAGATCTGTTAAGTTACCAGTACCATCCTGCACAGCTTTTTGAATGAAAAATTGGGGAGTGACGGTCCAGCTTGTCTGTTCTGTATTGATGGCGTCAAAGCTACGTTCAATAAATAAACCACCCCGCAGATCCCCATCATAGCCGAAGTCAACTATGAATGGAGTACTACGCTGCCGACGGTCAAGTCTCTGCTGATTGCGAGGAATACCGATACCAACATTTTGGTCAAAAACCAGACGCGATTTCTCTGCTGTGAGGTTGTCTACTAAGGGTGTCTCCTGGGTTAAGGTGACTTTAGCAGCCCGGAACTGTAGTTCTGGGGGTGAGAATGGGTCATTAGTGATGGTAACATCCTTTGCTTGCCAACCTCGTGGATAGAATTCAATTCGTTCTGCTTCAAAGCGTACGCGGTTGACTGTACCCCCCGATTTTGGTGGTGGGACGTTGCTTGCACCTGAGCTACCACCAATGTTAAACTCAATCCCGCCGGGACTGGTGACATTAGCAAGGGGCTGATTCGCTGTAATGCGATCGCTCGCTGGGCGTTTTGCTACTCCACCCGCTGTGACATCCGTGGGTAAAAAAGCGAAATCTGTTTGGGTTGAGGCTATGTTAACTTCTCCCCTACCATT
Source organism: Gloeotrichia echinulata CP02 (assembly GCA_038087035.1). NCBI lineage: Bacteria > Bacillati > Cyanobacteriota > Cyanophyceae > Nostocales > Gloeotrichiaceae > Gloeotrichia > Gloeotrichia echinulata. The sequence goes on from CP051187.1 coordinate 156,083, forward strand.
GAACAGTTCGCCACTATCTTGAATAAAGTTATAGGTAAAACGTTCTCCCCGCAGTACCTGATCGCCCCTTGTCAAGGCTACATTACCCTGACCTACAGCAATCAAGTTGTCCAAATTTACTTGTAGGCGATCGGCATCCACCACCGCCCCATCAAATCGTACCACCACATTACCTTCAGCGGTGACAACCCGCCGTTTCTCGTCATACACCTGCTTATCAGAAATTACTTCCACAGTTCTCTGTCTGGTAGGTGTAGATGATTGACTTTGTGGCTGATTTGTGCTATTATTAAGAGTTGGTTGACTGGGAGGCGAAAATTCTATCGTCCTTGGCGTTGATGATGCTGGTGTTGGACTGCGAGATTTAAACTGTATAGTATTCTGTAATGGTTGAGAATTCAGTCTATTTTGAGATGTTGCGGTAGGGGGATTAATACTCTGCGAAGATTCTCCTGCTTGACTATCACTTGGCTGTTTTTGTGGAGCTAATTGTTGAGTCAAGAATAGCGGTGGCGGGAATAAGTTTTTGCTGTTACTCTGTGTGGTAGTAATTTGCTCAGAAATTTGTATACCCATTGTAGCAGGCGCATCTTGACTATCGCCTTTATGCTGCATCGGATAACCAATTACCAATCCCTGTCCCAAAAGTTCAGCACTTGTAGCCCCCGTCAGGGGAGAAAATTCCGGTGGGAAAGTTTCTGGCGGATTGGGTGCTGATCGGGTTTGGGCAACTACTAAGTTATGCTGATTAGCATTGATTGGAGTTGCTCGAGGCAGAGAATTTTGCTTGTCTTTTGCAGTCGGAAATTGTGATATTTCCCGTTGCTGATTGGACTTGTCTTTTGTCTGGTGGGCTTTAGTCTGATTTACTACAACTGAACCAGCCTTTTGCTCATCAGCAGATGAGATCAAGTTTCCAGTTGGTAAGGGTTCTAGAATGGGAAGGGGTGCAGGCGGTAAAACTGGATGAAGCATATTTCAAGACAAGCAAGCTAACAAATAGCCAAATTAATAGCCGGAAGGACGAATACACTTGTATCCCTTCCGACTTCTAAATTCTGCCTACTTGCAGCAAGTAGCCGGGAGGGCTTCTGGTGTCTTGGGCCTTCCGGCGTCGTCAGCGGATTAATGGTCGCCCTTTTACTCTAAATCCCGGCGTCCGGGGTTACGAGCAGGATCGTTCGACAAAAATCCGAAAACGAATATACCTACAAAGAAGGCAACAACAATATAAACCGCGATTTTTAAAGTCAGCATCAGAGATATCTCCAAAGGGTATGAGAAATAGGCTCTCTCAGTATCTGCTATGCACAAAAGATAGCTCCTTCATCTTACCCAAATCTCGACCCTTTTTTAGACGACTCTGGCCACACTACAGAAGTATCTCGCCACCACCCTAGTAGTCTGTCAATTTTGTTTTGAGGGATTTTTGGTAGTGTGAGCGTCTCGCTCACGCGGGCAAGATGCCCGCACTACAGTCCATCATTTTTATCTTGACAGAGTACTAGAGGGGTTGGTTGTTTGGAGCATTGGGAATTCCCTAAAACTCCACCCAACTGGGGACGGAGTTAGTTGTAGGATTTGACCTTGATGGTCTTTTTTGTAGATGTCCCTCAGAAAAAAGTTGTACACTCGTTACTCTGGTGACGTTTACTAACGGCAGAGGTTTCCCAGCATTGACATAAAGTAGCTGTTGTGCTGGTTAAGAGCGCAGCGCCTCCGGTCAACAGATTTTGGATTTTGGATTTTGAATTTTGGATTAAATCTAAAATCTAAAATCTAAAATTGGCTTGGTCAACCGATGACTTAGATTTTTGCCAAAATCAAATATGATTCCCATATCCATAATCGCAAAAAATCTGCTGAAACTAAGTATTCTGTACTACTTAGCCTAGTTTAATTTGCGTATGTCACCAGAACTTGATAAAAAACTCCGCTCCGTGGATGAGGATTTTTAACCCAATACGGTTCAGTTAAACAACGTCGGCGCAGCCTTCTTTGAGACTAACCCAACAAACTTAATATTTTTCCGAACCTGCTTGCACAACCGCCTCTACTGGTTCATCAATCTTGATTGACCCTCCGAAAGTCTTTGGCAAGACTCCGTTTTGATTTCTCCCATCTGTCTTTTCAAGATTTAATTGTACTAATTTCTTGTGAAATGATGATTTGGGGTCATTTGCCTGCTGTAAAAATGACTTCACCACATTCTGTTTTAATCTATCAATTCCGGGAACTGGTGCTGGCGCATTGGCTTTTGAGGCTGTAGAAATCATCAACAATGAAACGCAAGATACTACGAACGACAAACCAAATAACAGCTTTTTCATTAGTTTAAATAAAATTACATTTTCACTCTAACTCCAGTCATCTGCTTGACCTTGGATTACAATAAACCTTAGAAAAGTGGCGGAAATAGGAACGCGGCTCGCGACCAGAGGGCATTACGTGCGCTCCGACGGCTGAAAAGAGTACGTTAAAAAATATCGGATACCTCTAATGTGGGTGCAAGTTCCATCTTTGCTCATTACTGTGAAGAACGATTTTTTTTTCAAGAACATACATCCTACTTGGCTGTTTGCGTACAACTTTGATGGATTCTCTTTTTACTTGTGCGGCTAATTTTTGGCGTGTTTTTCGTCCTGTCTTGCTGAGTATTGATGCTACAAACGTTTCTGCGGTTTTTGGTTCTTGCGTACAAAGCGCGTGCTTAATTATTAATTAAAGTCTATAAATTTGCTTTTAAATTAAGACTTACAGGCGTTCATGATTTAATTTTTATCAATTTGACCAAAAATACAGAAAATAATGGCTATTATCGTATCTCAGGTAGGGTTTCAAGCTGATTATTTAATAAATTCAGCACGCGCTTTGTACGGAAGAGCCAAAATTCTTCCAGTTGAGCGAACACGTCAGATATGGCTCTCGCTTCAAGCATCAGGTGAACATCTTGTGTAACTGCTTAGTTGATGCTTGGTTGTAGAGATTCTCCCCCATAATCCCCACTTTAAGCACTTGGTGAGCATTGTATTTAATGTATGGGCTGGAAGTGTTGATATTGCGTTATAATTTTGATATTAAGTATATTACTGCAGGAGAGCTAGCTGCTCTGGGGATATCCGCTCAGGATTCTAATGTCAAAGGTAGAGATGATTCTTAAGCAAAAGGCGATCGCTTGTAATTTATCTGGTGGGTGAATCAGGCGATCGCTATACCTCTAATCACCAACTTAGTGGACAAAGCTTAACAAGTGATACATATCCCTGCATAATAGTGACATGACTAAATATGTAAAACCTAATGAAGCAGCTAACACTCTGGGAGTTTGCCTTAGAACCCTCAGACGATGGGAAGAAGAGGGGAAAATCAAAGCGGTCAAAACCCCGTCAGGACAAAGACGCTACGACATCGAATCATTCATCAAGAAAGAGTCAGAGCCAGATGGAGGACGCGCCACTGTTATCTATGCTCGCGTCTCTACCAGACCACAAAAGGCAGACCTTGATAGACAAGTTGAGCGATTATCAGCGCTCTATCCCGGCGCTGAAGTCGTTAAGGAAGTGGGAGGAGGACTTAATCTTAGGAGGAAAGGACTCATCGCCCTTTTGGGACGAGTTCTGCAAGGCGATATCAGAGTTATTGTGGTTGCCCACAAAGACAGACTTGCAAGATTCGGGTTTGACATTATCGAGTGGATGTGTGAGCAGTTTGACTGCCAAATCGGTTCTTGCGTACTTAGCGTGCTGAATTTGTTAAAAAATAAGTTTGAAACCCTTGCCTGGCTCCGATAAAAGCCATTATTTTTTGTATTTGAGCTACTGTTACTAAAAATCAAATTATAAACGCCTATAAGCCTTGTTATTAAAGCAATTTAATCGACTTTCATTAATAATTAAGCACGCTATACACGCAAGAGCCAGCGTAACACCGTCAGCCTACTATATTACTTCTGTCTCGGTGCAAATATCAGGTAAGTTCCACCCAATCCTTCGACAATTGTACGGGTATTGGAAACCATCATTTTCTGATATGTTCCCCCCTCACTTCCGGGTTCTCCAATCCCATCAACATAAAGTTCTCTTTGTGATACTTTGACATTTGCTTGTTTAGCTACAGACTGAATCAACTTTGGATTAACGATATTTTCCGCAAAAATTGTTGGGACTTTCGTCTGTTCGATATCTATCACCAAATTTTTGATTCGCCGATCTGTGGGTTTTTGTTCTGTGCTAATACCTTGCAAAGACCCTGCCAATGATATACCATAGGCATTGGCATAATAACCTAGTCCATCATGACTGGTAACTAATTTGCTTTGATTGCTAGGAATAGTGGCAATTCTGGCCTTGACCCAGCTATCCAATTTTGTCAGTTCATTTTTGATTTTTTTCGCCTTACCGTTATAAGCTTTAGCATTACTGGGTGCTAATTTTCCTAGGTTGCTGTTAATTACATCCACCATTCTGATAGCATTTTTAGCATCGTGCCAAAGATGAGGATCAATTACTCTTTTGCCATTTTGTTGAAATTGTTGTGGTTTAGGAACCGCAAGTTGACCAACGGCTATTTTAGGTGCAGAACTCTTAGTTGATTTAATTATTTCGATTAAACCTGGTTCAAAATTATAGCCATTATAAAGAATTAAATTAGCTCGCTCGATGGCTTGGCTATCTAAGGGTGTGGGTTCATAAAGGTGGGGGTCTTTACCAGGGGGAATCAAGCAGGTGAGGTTAATTGTTTTCCCAGCTACCTGTTTAGTTAAATCACACAGTACGCTTGTAGTTGCTACGACCTGGGGAAGATTAATATTTACCCTTTTAGTCTGCGTAAATGAAGTTTTTTGTGCTTGATTTCCACAGCCAACAAATCCAATGCTAAGGGCGACAATAGCAGCACTTAAAAAATAATTTGATCGTGATTTTTTTGACATCATCCATTACCTCTATCTGAAGTGTGGTAATGATGGCGGGTTTTGCTCATACGGAATTTTTTGCCAACCAAGTTGTTAATCTAAGGCAATTGTAGCTGTGGTGTTGGCATATTTGGCAAGATGGGATTTAGACGATTTTACAAACTATCTGTCTAAGTAGGTCGGCTATTGAAACGTACGGTCGAGGGTCGTCATTTGTCCTTTGTCATTGGTCATTGGCAAGGATTTCAGGCTTGTTTACTTTTCTTAACATAGTTCAGGTTATTTCTGCCTACTTACTTATAGCAATCGCAATTAGGTTTTTAATTTACAATTAGTCAACTGCTCCACCCACGATGGGATGGGGCTTGTAACTAGGAAACAGAATTTCCTGAAACATACGGGGTATTGACTGACCCCTGCTCCAAAGACCGGTAGGTAGAGGAGAGAATATAGTCATCACGGACATTTCTAGAAGCATTGAGATCCGCGTGAGTTTGGTGTCCACAGTTTTTGCAATGGAACTTAGACTTATGGCGGTTTGTTCTTTTAATATGCTGACAAACATTGCACTTTTGGGAAGTGTACCGAGGGTCTTGGTGTACCACTCGTTTCCCTAAAGCTTCTGCTTTGTAAGCTAAGAACTGCTCTTGTTGGTAAAATGCCCAACTACCCAACCATTTATTCATTTTCTTACCGCGTCGTTGGGTACGAATGCTAGACAAGTCTTCCAGCACAAAAACCGCTATATCTGGTTGGTTAGCTAGCTTTTTACTTACACAATGGTTCGTGTCCTTCATGAACCGCTGCTCGCGTCCAGACATCGCCTTGAGGCGAAGTTTAGCGCTACGAGTGCCTTTTTGTTGGAGCTGACGACGATTGAATAAGTAACGTCTTTGAGTATTTCTAATTTGGGAACTGGAGAAAAATTGTCCGTCAGAAGTTACTGCTTGATGGTAAAGCCCCTGGTCAATTCCCTGAATTCCCCCAGTAATTTCTGGCGGATTCTGTGATTCAAAAACCAGTCGAACCCAGAACTGTTTTGAAAGCTTTGAATAAGTTAAAGTTGCACCTCTAAATTCCCAAGTCTCAAAAACTTGTTTGAAATAATCAGGAATTTCTAGGATTAATTTAACTCGCTTACCAATACAGGACAAGGTTAACTGATGTCCACGCAATGTCATAGTGCGCTGATCATACCTCAATCCTGATGTTGGTTTTTTTCTGGGAAGGCGCTGGAATTTAGTGGCTTTAATTGCTTGTAAAGCATTGTCCCTGACTGTTTGCAATAACGCAGAAGGAACACTCGTATACTGTATTCTTAGTAAATGATACAGTTGCTTGTGTGCCTTATTTTTGTTGTAGCTACTGTTAGCTAATGCCCAGTCAATATGAGCATTAAAAATTTCTGCACACTGATTCATCAAAGGCAGGAACCTTGTAGATGGTAAATCAACTGGGATACTAACAGTACGCTTCATTAGAGAGCCACTCCGTTGCTTTGGCTGGGCATTTAATTACAGGCCAAATTGGGTGTAAAATGAGTATATCAGAAACTTTATATAGTTAAGCAATATACTCTAAAAATGAAAATACTTTCTAGTTCACACGCCAAACACTGCCTTGGCTACCACATCATATTTTGCCCAAAGTAATGAAATCAATCTCTGCTGTGCATATATTTAATACTTTTAAAGATTTGAAACAGCGTAGATTTTGGGGATCTCGACTGTGGAGCGACGGAACATTCTACTCGTCTGTCGGTGGTGCATCGTCCGAGGCAATAAAGACACAGTAATCCTGTGTCTTGATAACTCATAAGTTAAATTTAATTAAAATCTAGCAGATGGTAACTTACCTTGCAGCATTTGAAATTTAGACTGAACACAATTACCGCAATTGCAACCAAGATGAGCTATCAGCGGATCAGATGCTTGATGTAATTTTGGCATTGTCAATTGGGGAATTTCTTGTACAGATGCTACGGTGATGATTTGTGTAGAAAATCCCGACTTGAGACTAGAAGCCTGGGCGGGATTAACTAGCCATAGCATAGATGCTAGAAATACAGGGCAAGCGAGCAAAATTAGTTTTGCTAAATCCATGATGACACTTAAATAGTTCTGGTGATATAGCATAGCCAATTTATTGCCTACTTTCAACCTATAGCGGTTCTCAGTTGGATATAGCAGGGGACTGGGGACTGGGGACACAACGACCGCTCAGTGCATCGCTGGGGACTGGGTTACAAGTCTGATTGTGTCTAGGTTTTATCATCAGTTAATGTCCTAAGCACTTTGGCGGTTGCTATACCTGACAAATTATATCGTCGCCTATAGGGGCATAGTCCATTAGGCATGGGGCATAGCAAAGATTCACCAATGCCCTATGCCCTATGCCCTATGCCCAATGCCCAATGCCAAAACCCGCCACAAAGTCGGCGGGCGGCTGTCCCTCTACAGACACCTGGGGATGGATAAACCGCCGACTTCTAATGAAAGTTTTGACCAAATAATTAATTCGCCTTGCTCCCCGCCTGCAGCAAGTAGCTTACCTTGGGGATGCCAAGCTAGGGAGGAAAACCCCCCTGATGCACCTGTGAGAATTTGGCATAGTTCCTGAGATTCCTTCCACAAACATAACCAGCCATCAGCAGCAGTGGAAGCGAGAAGGAAACTTTGGGGTGCAAAGGCGATCGCCGAAATCACATCCACATGATTAGTTAACACTCGTGCTTCCCATCCCAAGGAATCATCTTCTAGCTTTTGCCAAACCACAATACCTTCAACGCTGGAAGATGCTAAAATCGGCGCACCTAGTTCGGTGGTAGCTTCTGACCATGCTAGTTGGCGAATTTTACCAGGGAAGCCACGCATTACCCAAGGGTCGGGGTTATCCCATTCTAAAACAGTGACACTGCGATCCATATTACCAGAAGCCAGGAATCTGCCATCGCCAGACCAAGCCATCGCTACACTGACCGTAGGCATAGATAGAATGTATGGTTCTTCATCCCAGTCTTGAGTGTTCCAAATCTTGACTCCCTGATAACCACTAATCGCTAGATACTTTCCATCTGGACGCCAATCAATCCCCAATACTGAGGAGTTTTCAAAATTTAGGGTAACTAAAACCTCACAGCTATCAGCATCCCATACTTGGACATAACGCCCCAAACTAAAAGCCAGTTGGTTACTGGTAAGACTCCAAGCTAACTTGTCAACCCAAGCAGGGGTATTTTCCAAGGTGCTAATTAATTCTGTTTCTCGCCAAATTTTTACCCGTCCATCCTGTCCCCCAATGGCTAAAAATCTCCCATCTGGGGAAAAAGCAACGCCATCTACTGATTGTCCATGACCAGTTTGCAAAGTGGCTAAGTCGCCATTTTGCCACAGCACAACTTCCCCAGCAGCAGAAGTCGCAGCTAAAGTTGTACCATCAGGCGACCAAGCGATCGCCGTGACGTAATCTGATAGCTTTGCTGAATAGTGTTCTTCAAATTCCTGGGATTTGTTGGTTGTTGAGTTCATGTGTGAGTGGGGGATTGGGGATTGGGGACACTTCGGCAAGCTCAGTGCATCGCTGGGGATTGGGGACACTTCGGCAAGCTCAGTGCATCGCTGGGGACTGGGGATTGGGGATTGGGGACTGGGGGACTAGTCCCGCGATTTCAAAGTCTTATACAATACTACTAAAACGCTGACACATGTAGATGTAGATTTCGCGTAGGGGCACGGCATTGCCGTGCCCCTACAGCTGGTATCATATCGTGTGGATTTAGGGGTATCTAAAAATTTATCCGGCTAAACAAATAGTTTGAAATCGCGGGACTAGGGACTGGGGGATCAGGAAGTAGGGAAAAATTATTCAACATCCCCATCCTCCTCATCCTCCTATCTCCCAAGGTCCCGACCTCCCTTTAAGCTAGACAGGCGAGAAAATCTTGTTTAAGTTTGACTTCATCAAGATTGCGACCGATGAAGACGAGTTCGTTTTTAGGTGTTTCGTTGGGTTTCCAAGGGCGATCTGGTCTACCATCAAATATCATGTGTACTCCTTGGAATACAAATCGATTATCTTCCCCAGCAATATTTAAAATGCCTTTCATGCGGAAGATATCTGTCCCTTGGGTACGTAGTAATTCCGATAGCCAATCGTTTAATTTGTCTCCATCGATTGCGCCAGGTTCGACAAAAGCCACAGAATGGACGCTTTCATCATGTACATGAGCATCTTCGCCTAAAAAATTGGGGTCAATTTCTAAAGCGCGGTCTAAGTCAAAGGCGCCTACACCCAGTAAAGCATCCATTTCTAGTTCAGAGTTGCGAGTACGGTAGATTTTGGCGATCGCATTCATCCCCCGAATCCGTTGCTCTAACTCTTCTAATACATCTGGGGTGACTAAATCTGTTTTATTGAGTAAAATTACATCAGCAAAAGCAATTTGTTCTTGGGCTTCATCTGCATCCCAATGCTGCCAGATATGCTTGGCATCTACAACCGTTACCACTGCATCTAAAGACAGTTGGTTTTGCATATCTTCATCGACAAAGAATGTCTGAATCACTGGCGCAGGGTCAGCTAATCCCGTGGTTTCAATGACTAGATGGTCAAATTTATCACGCCGCTTCATCAAGTTACCGATGATGCGAATCAAGTCCCCGCGCACTGTACAGCAGATACAGCCGTTATTCATTTCAAATATTTCTTCATCTGCATCGATAACCAATTGATTATCAATACCCACTTCCCCAAATTCATTAACGATCACAGCTACTTTTTTGCCGTGTTCGTAGGTGAGGATGTGATTGAGTAGGGTGGTTTTACCTGCACCGAGATAACCAGTTAAAACGGTTACAGGGACGGAATTTGATGTTTCAGCAGAGATCATAATCTCAAGGCAAGTTGATGATAATCATTATCCGCCTATGATAGCAGCTAGCAAGATCAGCGCCTACGAGACTGGTTCCCAATCCCGGTAGAATTCCTTTCAACCAATAAAGCATAACTTCGGCAGCAGCAATATCTCTGTCCTGGAAATATCCACAAACACTACACTCATGCACTCTGTAGGGGCGCAAGGCCTTGCGCCCCAAAAGCGTGGTCTATTTACCTGAAAATGGCTGTAAGTACGCAAGAACCTTAATTCGGCGGATCGAACTTATTAACAACTGTCGCCCAGATAATCATCGGTGAACCCACACCCAAACAGAATAACCACTGCTGTAAAGTCAATGGCGCCGTTTCAAACACTTCATTAATCAACGGCACATGAGCAAACAATATTTGCAAAAGAATCGCCCCTAAAATCCCAAAGCCAATAGCTGGAATATCCACATTTTCTTGAATTGTCCCGTCCATCTTGGCAATTAAATTCGGGATTAATTGACTAATGCTCAACAGATAAAATATTCGCCCAGCAATTAAGGAATTAATCGCCATTGTCCGCGCTAAATCAATATTACCTGTTGTTTGGCGGATATATTCAAATACCCCAAATATCACAATCCAGTTAAACAAAGAAATTGCCAAAATTCGTCCTAATCTACTACCAGCAAGCAACGGCTCATGGGGATTTCGCGGTGCTTGTTGCATGACGTTTTGTCCTTTAGGCTCAAATGCTAAAGGCACTGTCATGGTGATAGAGTTCAACATATTCAACCACAGCACTTGTAAAGACAAAATCGGCAAATCTCTAGCCAATAATGTACTAATCAAAATCGTCATCGATTCCCCACCGTTGACGGGCAAAATAAAGCAAATTGCCTTCAATAGGTTCTTATAAACTGCCCTTCCTTCTTCCACAGCGGCTTCAATGGAAGCAAAATTATCGTCTGTGAGCAGCATATCTGCTGCCTCTTTGGCAACTTCAGTACCTGCACCACCCATTGCAATGCCGATATCTGCTTGTTTTAAGGCGGGTGCATCGTTGACACCATCGCCAGTCATGGCGACGATTTCGCCTTTAGATTGCAAGGCTTCGACTAAACGTAGCTTTTGTTCGGGGGCGACGCGGGCAAATACGACACCTTCCTCTGCAACTTGGGCGAGTTCTGTTTTATCCATGTGCGCTAGTTCTGCACCTGTGAAGGCTAGAACTGAGCCATTTTTATTGATTCCCATCCGGCGGGCGATCGCCTGTGCAGTTACCGCATGGTCTCCTGTAATCATTTTTACCTGAATTCCCGCTGCTTGACAGGCTTCCACCGCTTTAATTGCACTCTCACGCGGCGGATCAATCATCCCCTGCAAGCCTAAGAAAATTAATCCTGTGGCAATATCTGGATGATCTACCGTATTTTGCTCATCGCTAACGGGCTTTTTCGCCAAAGCTAAGACCCGTAAGCCCTGCCGTGCCATAATATTTACTTCCCGCTCGATGCTGGTTTGCTTTAATGTTTCTACACAATCTAGCGGGCGGGGTTGTCCATGAGTATTCAACATCAGGCTACAGCGCTGCAGAATTGCCTCTACAGAACCCTTGACGTAAATTGTATTACCCTTGGCTGTGCCGTGTAAAGTCGCCATGTACTGAAAGTCTGACTCAAAGGGTATCCCATCTAGTTTAGGCATTTGCTGGGCTAAGGTAGGCTGGCTGAAACCGGCTTTGTTCGCAGATGCAATTAATGCGCCTTCGGTGGGATCTCCCATTACCACCCACCTACCATTTTTCTTTTCTAACTGGGAATCGTTGCAGAGTATTCCGGCTATCAAGCATTCTTGCAAACCCTTATCACTGTTCAAGTCTACTGGTTTGTCATCTATCAAAATTTCCCCATCTGGTGTGTAGCCTATCCCAGTGACAGTGTATTGATGTCCTCCTGCATAGATAGCCTGTACTGTCATCTGGTTTTCTGTCAAAGTCCCGGTTTTATCGGAACAAATCACAGTTGCACTCCCCAAGGTTTCCACCGCCGGCAATTTGCGGATAATGGCGTTGCGTCGTGCCATGCGGGAAACACCGATTGCCAGGGTAACTGTCACTACTGCTGGTAAACCTTCAGGAATCGCACTCACTGTTAAAGCCACCGCCGCTTCTAAGGCTTCTTGAAACCCTCTAAAGCTTAATCCCACCACAAAGCAGAGGGTAGCCAAGCCTAGCACCATATATAGCCAACTCTGGCTGAATTTATCAAATTTTCGGGTTAAAGGGGTGGATATATCGGTGTGTTGCTCCATTAACTGGGATATGCGCCCTGTCTCCGTGGCGTTCCCTGTGGCAATTACGATACCTGTAGCTTGGCCAAAGGTGACGAAACCACCGGCATAAGCCATGTTTTTTCGCTCTGCTAAACCTGCATCTGACTTTAAAATTTTGAGGTTTTTTTCTACTGCTACAGATTCCCCAGTCAGGGCAGATTCATCTATTTGTAAATTCCGTACTTGAATTAACCGTAAATCTGCTGGGACTTTATCGCCAGAGGTTAGCAATACAATATCTCCAGGCACTAATTCGCCCGAAGGAATGCGTAATTTTTGACCATCGCGGATGACAGTAGCTTCTGTAGTGATGGCTTTGGCGAGGGCGGCGATCGCACTTTCGGCTTTCGATTCCTGGATAAATCCAATTATGGCGTTGGTAGTTGTGACACCCCAAATTACTCCCGCATTCACAAAACTACCAGTGACAGCTTTGACTAAACCCGCACACAACAAAATAATCAGCAGTGGTTGGTTAAATTGCAGCAGAAACTTCAACCACCAAGGCTTGGTTTTTTTTGCAGTTAGTTCATTCGCCCCGATTTCCGTTAACCGACGTTTGGCTGTAGCGGTACTCAAGCCATACTCAGCGTCACTTTGCAACTGCGCGATCGCTTCGGAAGTCTCTAAGCTATGCCAAACAGTCAGCTGCTTATCTTCTGGCGCGGTGGTAGATACAGCAGTCGCCATAACTATTTATTCCCTTTCATAAAGTGTTATTAATTATATAACACTAATTTTTGGTGTTAAATAACTAATTGCACTAAGAAATAAATTATGTATATCATAGTTATCCTCAATACTTGCTGAGTGATCATGGAAGTGAGTATGCTGACCCTTACGGTTAGGGTTGAAATCAAAAGCGAAAGGCGGGTAAATTTGGATTTGTCTACTCCTTTACAATTAATTGGGCGTTCGGGGGAATTTCAGCACGTTGTCGAAGTTCTGGCTCAAGATGGGGATTTGCTGATTACGGGAGTTCCTGGTAGTGGGCGGCGTACCCTAGTCAGAGGCGCAGCTCAAGAAGTCGGCGCGATCGCTCTGGAGATAGACTGTATTCGTGCCATAGATGGGGAACGATTTGTACAATTGCTGGCGGAGGCGATTAGCCAAAATTGGGAACCCGTCAAACTGCAAAACTGGGTGAGCAAAACTGCAAGTGAGTTTTTTGTCTTTCATCCAGAAGGTAAACTAAAATTGTTGCGTTCCCTCGACCAAAAGCAGCTATGGCAAGCCTTTGAAATATTGCTAGAATTACCACAAATCATAGCTGTGGATTTGCATCAGCGCGTGGTGCTGATTTTACAGAGTTTCCCCCACATTCGCTCTTGGGATCGCAATAGTTTGTGGGAAATGACATTTAGGCGAAAAATCAAAGAGAAAACTCAGGTTAGTTATGTCGTCATCGCGACGATTGCCGAGACAATTAATCATATAGATGAAACTAACTCTCCGGTCGAAACTTTGCAGTTACCTCCCTTAGTCAGAGATGTTTTAGCATTGTGGGCAAGAGAGATGTTGCATCAATATGAACTAAAATTTGATTCCCGTTCCAAAGCATTACAAATATTTTTAGATGCAGTACAGGGACACATTGGCGATGCAATGGCATTAATTCGCCGTCTGCAAACTTTATCCTATGCTGATGGGTTAATTACTGAGCAAGAAGTAGAGCAAGCAATTGAAGGATTACTCAAAGATTTATCTATCACCTTTGAGTCATTACTGATGTTGCTCCCCCCCAACCAAGTACACTTATTAGAGTGTTTAGCTCTCGATCCTACAGAAAGACCTCAAAGCAAAGAATATATTCAAAAACATGGTCTTTCTCGTGGTGGTAGCCTACAAGGTGCTTTGAGTGGATTGCAGCACAAAGGCTTAATTTATGGTGCCGAGCAAGGTTATAAGTTAGCATTGCCTTTACTGGCTTTGTGGTTGCGTCAGCGCTTGAGTTAAACTACTCCCTTCCCGGTCTAAGATTACCTATAATTTTCCTTCTTCTCTACGTTCGCGTAGCGTGTCGAAGACAGACGCTCCGCGAATGCGCCTTTGCGCCTTTGCGCCTTCTCTACGAGACGCTCCGCGAATGCGTGAGCTAAAAATTATTTCCCTACGGGACGCTCCGCGAACGGTAATCTTCCAGCGGTTCGGGAGTAATTGATAATTCAATCAGCGTTTTTGGCGTCCCTCGATGAGGTGTAGGGGCGCAAGGCCTTGCGCCCCTACGAAGATCTGTGGTTATTGGGTGAAAATCATAGTTTTGTTTTTTCGCGCCGACTTATTTACCGATCAAAATGACGCCGGAAGCGGGGGTCAAGGTCGTTGTTTTTTTTCTGATTACAGGTGCTACAGAGGGTTTGGAGATTGCTGATATCATTTTGACCACCACGGGAAAGGGGAATGATATGGTCGATAGTCAGGTTGGTTTCTAATGTAGTTTTACCACAACTTTGACATTGGCATTTATCCCGCTCGAAGACATATTTTTTCACTTCGGGAGGGATGCGAATTCTAGGAGTTTTATTCATGAATTTTGACTAAATTCCTGATAATCTAGTTGTATTTGGGTAGAGTAACTGCGTGCATAGTCCAGAATTTGATGATGCCAATCAGGGGAATGAGCAAACTTAATTAAATCATCGGCGATCGCCGAACCTTGTCTACCACCACTGCGTAATTGATCCCAGGCTGTAACTTGACCCATTGTCTGCATCAATTTTTCTAAACGTCCCACTTTACCATCCGCTGATTGCAGATTTACTTTGTCTTGTTCTGGCTGTAATTCCCGTAGCAGATAAGATTGAGTCCCTTCGACTATCGCCCCTAAAAGCGCCGGTGGTGTTCCTTGTACCCGTTGTTGGATAGCTACCTGTCGAGCAGCTTGACTTTGCCACAGGGGCTGAGGCAGAGTTAAATAAGGCTGTAATGAGCTATTTTGTGCTTGCTTGAAATCTAATAAATAATTACCATCAGGTGAACCTTTACCTTCAACCAAAATTACATAACGTTCTAGTCCTAAACTCCCAGTACCTGCTATACGTTGCTGCACATCTAACACTTTGAAAAAATCTGCATTTTCTTGCTTTGTAGATTTTTGCCAAATAGCCAGTAATTTTTTGACTTTTTGTTGTTCTGCTTCCGTGGCTTCTTTGACACGTTTTTCATCAATAATTAAGCGACGCTTACCTTTCTTTTCTTCTGTACGCTTATCTAAAAATTCTGGGCGATCGCGTTTCTTTAAACTTTCTAATAAATCCTTAACTAAGCCTTGAGAAGTTTCCTTTTCCACATTCCTAGCTTGTCCTTGTGCTAAGGTATTGGTGTAGGTATCTAGAAATTTATTGCACAAATTTACTGACTCTGATTCATTCACTTTCAGGGTGGATGCACCAACGATAATACTGGTAATGAACCGGGCTATATCCCAGGTACAAGGAGCAATAACTGCTTCGTCAAAATCGTTGATATCAAAATAAACTAATCGATTATCACCTTTATAACTGCCAAAGTTTTCTACATGCAAGTCTCCACAAATCCACACTGGTGGTGCTGCATTTAATGATGACTTTTTGGGGAAGTCTTCATAAAATAGGTGACAAGTTCCGCGATAAAAGCTAAAAATATCATGACGCATTGCCTTGTACTTGAGTTTAAGTATTTCTGGGTTACGTCCTTGGTTAAATTTCTGGATTCTGTCAACGATATTATTCGTCATAATTTTTAATTTACATACCATCTTATTGTTGCTATTCTCTCACTTATTTCGCGAGATTTTTGTAAATTTTTATTCATAAATTTTCCTTTGCGCCTTAAGTGCGGGAAGCCGCTTCGCGTCATGCGTAATATTTTCATCCCATAAATGTGCAACGCCGATTTTTTAATAGAGGTACGTATCCTACACTTACAGCAATTTTTATCGATTTAACCCACATTCTTTGTAGGGGTTTAGCATTGCTAAACCCCTACCGCGTAGTCTATTAGCCTGAAAACTGCTGTAATCAACAATTGTATTCGCTGTCAATATAATTTGTCACTAGACAGCGCCAAAAAACTGAAGCCCTATCGGTTGGGTTCCCAACCTACTGAACTTTATTTATCATCACAGATGAACACACATCTATGTTTTGTAATTGGCGTCTAAACCTCTGCTACACTATCTAATAAACCATCTGAGATCACAAAACCGTTATTAACAAACCTGCTATCAAGAACTTCACCATTATCAATTACAGGTAGCAAATGGTCATATAACTGCATCAGTTGTAAACAGCTATTTATATTGGTAACTGCTGAATTATACGCCTCAATTTTTTGTTCAACTGTATTTAACAATCGCCGATTATTCACAATTTTCTCTTCGGCTTCTTGTTCTAGAGTTGTTTCTAAATAAGCACGTGCGTGGGGATACTGCTGCAAAATTTCATCGCCTTGCTGGTTCGCCATTGGTAATAACTGAGTTTTGAGGATTTGGTTGATGGTTTGGCGAAAGCTTTTGCGAATTGTTTGGGAAACTTTTGGCTCAAAATCTAATTTCAATAACTGTCTAATTGCGGGTTCGGCTTCTACCATACTGTCGCAGTCGTAACCTTGAGAAGTTTGCTGTAAAGTCTGGCGAAACTGATATATTGAAAAAGTGCCTTCATCATAAAATCTCGGACTTTCTCTGACAAAGCGATCGCACTCTACTCTACCTGCATTCACTAGAGCATGAGAAACTTGTTTTTCTAGTGCTTTTAACTGTTGTTCAAGGCCGCTATCATTACCTAATAAGCGATATAACTGGCGATAGTATTCGGTTTTACGAATACTTTCCATTAATTGCTGAAATAGATTAGCAATTATTTCCACAGAAGACGCTACTAAAATATCTTCCAACTGATTTGATAAATAATAAAACGCCTCAACTAAAATGGCAATTAAAGGCGCAGTCGCGTTGCGAGGATGGCTGAGAGTTGCACGTCGATAAGCTTCACCTACAGAAAAGGTATCTAATAACTCATCTAAACGACGAATCATTCTTGATTGTAATTGCCGAAAATCTGCTTCAAATGCATCACACTCATTATTAATGATGCGGTTAACTTCTTCTGTCATATGCTGACTAAAGTCTTTACCAACTTGTTGTAGTTGCTGGTTGAGGCGTTGTAACTCTTGCGCCTTCATCGTCGCAATTTCTTGCGGTTGACTTTCTAAATCTCGCTGTAATGTCTGATAATGTTTTTTCAGTTTAATACAAATATCTCCCAAATCATCGGCGAGATTCTTGAAAAGTTGCGGACGCTTCTCTTCAGTCAGGTAACGAGTAATAGCTGTTCTAAATTCGTCAATTCCACTATCTTGAATTAGCTGCTCAATTAACGGCGTTCCTTGTTCCGCTAAAATTCGGACATAGTTCTCATTGGGAGTTTCAAAGCTATTCACAGAAATGCGAAACTTACTTGGCGACAACTTACCAGAATTGGCGCAGTAGCGATTAAACTCATTCACAAATTGCGGCGTTTCTTCCCTAGCATCCAAAGCCTTGACACTTTCAGTAAATAGAGAATCCAAACCAAAGCGATCGCGCCCACTTGTCTGTTTAATTTGGCTACCGTAAAATCCTAGTAAACCACTGGTTTTATAAACCCTGTTACTATCGCGAAACTGTCCACTAATCAAATTATCCAAACGTTGCCTTAGCTGAGTATTATACCAAGTTTCATCGATGCGGTTAAAGATATAAAAAACGCGATTGCGTATTCCCGCATTTCCCCGCATTGTTTCTAAAAGTTGCGTTTCTTCCTTAGTCATCTCACCCGCAGCAGCAGGTTTTAGCACACACACCACCGCCGAAGTATCAGCATCTTGAATTTTGGCGTAAGTTAGTTGTGCATCCTTCTCTACTGGCGCATCAATTCCTGGCGTGTCGATAATAACATTACCATCTTGCAATAGAGGATGATTACAGTAATATTCAATTCGTTTTAAAACAGCACTATTGCTACCACGACGCGCATATCCAGCCGCTTCTTTAAGATTAGAAAAATTAAATTGCTCCATCGAATATATGGCATTATTTACCGTATGAATATGTTGACGGTTTGCCACATATCCTTCAATCAATAATATTAATGCCTTTGCTTGTTTCGCCCTTTCCGATTTATTCTCCCCACCCTCCTGCTCAATAATAGCTGTACAACCTTGTATCAGCAAATTAATCACATCCGGTTGATTGATATTTGCTACTGTGTTAAATCCTAGTTGTTGGCACAAAGATACAGCTTGTTCTCGAATTTCTACTTCACTTAAAAACGTCAAAACGACACATTCTTTATCTGCTTTTGCATACTCAATCTTGCATTCTGTACCCGTAGCGTGTCCTTCGGCGCTGTATAGCAATTCCCTTTCTAACAACGCATTAATTAACATAGACTTACCTGCACTAAATGCGCCCGCAAACACAATTTCAAATCTTGGCGAAATTGCTTTACTCAGAGAAGTTTGCACAGGTATAACGTCATGGGAACGCAAGCTGGTTTCTTGCTGTAAAAGTTGTAATATCAACTCAACTTGTTCTTTTAAATTTTGACACTGTGGGGGCAAATATGACATTTTTAGCACCATTCAAGGTTTATGTATAGCTTAGAACTTATTTAAGTTATAAATCATAGTGTATTTACTTAAATTATTGCATTCGAGGGCTTGTACTACTATCAAACCACTGGCAGAATATCTTACTTACAGCAATTTTCATTTCTTTGAACCACAGATCCTTGTAGGGGATCTAGGCCTTGCGCCCCAAAAGCGTGGTCTATTTACCTGAAAATCATTGTAACCCACATTCCGCACCCTCAACGGTCACAATCGTATTTTACTGTTTTTTATCGAGAAGTCAAGTAGCATAATATACTAATTTTCCCTTATTTTAACGGATAAAGCATGTTTATGATGCATAATTTATAGCTGTAAAAATGGAATATTTTAAGTAAATATACTATGTTACACCCTAGGGTGCGGAATGTGGGTTGTAATATCTGTACCTCATTTACCTGCAATCTGCTGTATCTAGCTGTATCTATTTGAATGAACTTACGCAGTAAGTTGGAACCCCTCGGATTTATCGGTGTAGATTATAGCCCCCTACTCCCTTGCGCTTAGGGGGTTGGGGGTGGTCGATTGTACCTGAACCGCTATAACTTACATTCCAGCGCCTTTCTTTGCATGGTTTTAAAAATGTTGTAAAATCCATTAGCACGGGAAGGTGTGAGGCTAACATTTAATCCAGTTTCTTGAATAAAATCTGGAGTTAGTTGTATAATCTCAGTGGGTGTTAGTCCATTTAATCCTTCGATCAATAGCCCTACTAATCCTTTAGTTAACTGCGAATCAGAATCGCCCTCATAGGAAACTTTGCCATCATCTAGTGCTGCTGTGACATAAACTTGAGAAACACAACCTGGAACTTTATTTTCCGGTAATTTATCAGATTCTGGGAAATCTTTGAGTTTCTGAGCATACCAAATTAGCTGTTCATACCGTCGTTTAGGGTCAGAAGCCCGTTGGAAGCGTTGAACGATTTTTGCCAGGGCTGGTGGTAAGGAATTGAGAGAAGAAGACATAACAGCAGCAGGAAATAATCGGTATCACTTTGAGTATGACACTTTCACCCCTTCAATGGGTGAAATTCTTGCTACCCTCCCGGAACGCTGCGCCTTTCTATCCTTTACTTAAATATATTAAGAATTATGAACAAGGATGTTAAATATTAATGCAAAATGATGCTTTTTCACGCCATTTATTGATAAGAAACTTACATGTTGTTTTCCATAATCAATAAATTTCAGGAGCAAATCAGGTGCTGACTTCAACCTTACTCGCTGCTGCAACCGCACCCCTAGAGTGGAGTCCCACAACTGGGATAATTATCATTCTCTGCAACATCGTGGCTATTGCCTTTGGCAAGTCTAGTATCAAATATCCCAGCGTCGGACCTGCTCTACCCTCAGCCAATTTATTTGGTGGTTTTGGTTTACCAGCCTTATTAGCAACTACAGCCTTTGGTCACATCTTAGGTGTTGGCGTTGTTTTAGGACTGCATCACATCGGTAGAATCTAGGTTTTTGCTCAATCAAATTGTCTTTCCTGTAATTGTTCTTTTGTCTGTTGTCCAGAGCCAGAGAGTAAGTTCTCTGGCTCTTTTATGTTAAACTCGGATTAGGAAAAAATACTCAGATCTGAATTTATTCCATGAACACAACATTTTTGCCAGAAATGGCAAGATAGATTCAGATGTTTCAGGAGTCCTTATGTCTTTAACTGTTCAAGACCTGGAGCAAATGCAGGCAGCTTATCCTGACTATCGCATGGAATTGGTTGAGGGGAATATAGTTGTCATGAGTCCATCAGGTTATGAGTCCCAAGAAGTAGGAACGGAGTTTGCATCCTTGTTGCGGAATTGGGTAAGACCACGTAAGCTGGGACGTGTAGTTGGTTCCAGTGCAGGCTTCAGATTGCCTAACACAGATTTACGCGCTCCTGATGTATCATTTGTGCGAGCAGAGAAGCTCAAACGTTCCACAGAAGATTATGCAGAATTGGTTCCCGATTTAGTTGTGGAGGTTAGGTCTAAAACCGATTCCTTAGATAAACTGCGTCAAAAAATTCAGGAGTTTATCAGCCTTGGTACTCAAATCGGAATTTTAATTGACCCCAAAACTAGAACTATCGAAGTTTACCGTACTGGTGAAACAGAGATATTACGGGATGGTGATGTGTTGAAACTTCCAGATTTAATTCCTGGTTGGGAAGTGGCGATCGCTGATATTTGGTCGCCAGTGTTTGATTGACCCAGGCTGATAAATTGAGGGGTCTAAGGAGCCAGTAGCCGACAGAATCGGGCGAATTGCGTTATACAATTCGTTTGTGATTTAATAAAATTCGGCTAGAACTATTATTATGAATCAAGCTCCAATCCCAGTGATTGTTAACGGTGCTGCTGGTAAAATGGGCCGCGAGGTGGTCAAAGCAGTAGCACAAGCACCAGATTTAAACCTAGTGGGTGCAATAGACCGCAATGAAGAACATCAAGGTAAAGACGCCGGAGAATTGGCTGGTTTAAGCGAACCTCTGGAAATCCCAATTACTAATCAATTAGAACCGATGCTCGGCTATGTGGCTGGGGATAGAAACGCACCTGCGGGAGTGATGGTAGATTTTACCCACCCAGATTCAATTTATGATAATATTCGCAGTGCGATCGCCTACGGGATTCGTCCGGTTGTTGGCACCACAGGATTAAGTCCCGAACAAATTCAAAATTTGGCAGACTTTGCTGATAAAGCTAGCACAGGCTGTCTAATTATTCCTAACTTCTCGATTGGGATAGTGCTACTGCAGCAAGCAGCCGTCACAGCATCCCAATATTTTGATCACGTGGAAATTATTGAACTGCATCACAACCAAAAAGCTGATGCACCAAGCGGTACAGCGATTCAAACCGCTGAACTACTGGCTGAATTGGGTAAAACATTTAACCCACAGTTGGTAGAAGAAACCGAAAAAATCCCAGGTGCAAGAGGTAGCCTCGCCGACGAAGGAATTCGGATTCACAGCGTGCGCCTACCGGGACTGATAGCCCATCAAGAAGTGATTTTTGGCGCAGCGGGTCAAATCTATACTTTACGCCATGATACGAGCGATCGCGCCTGCTATATGCCAGGAGTGTTACTAGCAATTCGCAAAGTCTTACAGCTAAAGTCGTTAGTATATGGATTAGAAAAGATACTCTAAACTGAAAACTCAGCACGCAGCACTCATGTTAGTCCCACTGACTCGCCAAAAATTCGAGCAAATCATCCCCCTAATTGCCACTGGTCCCCAGTACAAGTACTATTGGGGTAAGTTTTCCTATTTTATCCAGCGGATATTGATTTCTGTAGTCGCCATAGTTGTGATTCTGCTTGTAAAAACCTTCTTCAAAATTGAGTTAGACCTGATAGTATTTGTGCTGGCGATGATGGGCGCTTTTTACTGGCTGTGGTATCCAGTATTTCAAGCAAGTCTGCGGAATGCAAAATGCCGCCGTTACAAGTACAGCGGCTTTTTTAGAGGTCGAATACTCGATTGGTGGATCACAGACCAGTTGATAGGTAAACAGGAAACGGTTAACAATAAAGGGGATTTGGTAATTGTCGAAAACCGCGAAAAACGGATTAACTTAGAAGTAGGAGATGACACGGGTTTTACTATTGAGTTTGAAGCCCCACTGCGTTCAGCCTACAAAGTCATTGCACGGGGTCAAATTGCCGAAATGGTGGTGATGTCAAATAGTCCAGATTTGAGTAGAATTGAACAATTCAGTGATCTTTACATTCCCACTCGTGATTTATGGGTTAGCGATTATCCCTATGTAAGGCAAGATTTCTTCAATGAAGTAAGTCGTCGCTTGCGTGATGACCAAGACGATAGACCCCGTAGGCGTCGGCGTCGGGAAGAGGATTATTGATGAACAAGTTGTTCATAAATCTCTCACTAAAGGGTCAATCAACTGATCGGGAATTCGGTTACGTTCGATATATAGCAGGGGACTGGGGACTGGGGACACAACGACCGCTCAGTGCATCGCTGGGGACTGGGTTACAAGTCTGATTGTGTCTAGGTTTTATCATCAGTTATAGCACTTCCTATTCAGATGAGGTACAAAATTGTATCACGCGATGTAGGGGCACGGCACTGCCGTGCCCTTACCGATGTACCTCACTAGGGCGAGAAACGCTATAATGTCCTAAGCACTTTGGCGGTTGCTATAATCGTTGATCTCGCTCTGATGATCACAGTAATAGCTTAATGCATCAAATACTTGTGCCAGCGATAGATGCGGCATACATTTAACAAAGTACTAACTTCTTTTCATTTCGCCCTATTCCCATCTTTGCCATAGGCTTGCCAAGCCAAGTCTACCAGACCATCAACGATCGCAGCTGCCACAACCGCATTACCTTTGCGACTGTCAATAGTAATGTGTGGAACCAGAGAATCTTGCAAACTTTCTTTAGCAGCATCCACATTCACAAATCCCACTGGGGTAGCAATGATCAAAGCTGGTTGAATTTCTTCAGCCGCAATTAAATCTACTAGTGTTGTCAATGCTGTTTGCGCCTGACCCACCACAAAAATCCCCTCTGGGTAACGCTTGGCTAGAGTTTCAATTCCCCATGCGGCACGAGTTTGTTCTGTTTGGGGGCGCGTCAGGGCTTCCATACTGCAATATATTGGATTAGCAAAAGTACTTTGAATCTCGTAGCTAATACCTACCTGTACCATCGGCACATCTACAATAATAGTGGTACGCGCTGCTAATGCTGCAGCCCCCGCCTGTAAAGCACGCTCGGAAAAGTGAATTAAAGACTTATACTCAAAGTCAGCCGTCGCGTATATCACCCGGCGCACAATTTCATACTCTGCGGGTGAAAAGACATGATCGCCAATTTCACTATCAATGATTGCCAAACTTTGAGCATCAGTTAGGTGCCATTCCATTGTCATTGCACTTCTCATCAGAAAAATGGGTCCCAAACCCCGTCCTTCTAGGACGGCTTTACATGGTATAATCAGCACAGCCACTAGGACCTTAATTGGTGGGTGAAACTCCCAGTGGCGGGACGTTCTGGTTAAAAGGCTGTTACTCTACATGGGTAATTCGGTACTCTGTACTCCAGTCCCAGCCCCCACAAGCAAGGACAATTAAGTGAGTGAGTAACAAGCATACGATAAATAGACCCAATGGGCAGTTTACGCACTGCTTGGAGGGAGTAGGCGCAATTGACACCGCGCATCGCACGACACCGGGATACGGGTAAACGGTTCTGGGAGTTGTGGTACGAGCAATGCCATTCCTGGTATCTCCTTTTAAAGAATCTCCTCGCCTAAAGGCAGGAGAGTGTCAAATATCAGCTTACCAAAAAAACTGGGTCTAAAGCCCCGTCCTTCTAGGACGGCTTTTTGGTAAAATAGTGGCAACAGGCAGGGCATTGTCTGTCGGGCTAGGTGATGTAAGACGGGCTATGCCTGCTATTGCTGTTTGAATCCAGAATCCCTGAACTTTCAGATCAGGGAGTATGTCAAAGCTTATCAGATCTTCACTCTTGACACTACCCCGACTGAGTAAGTTTCGCTTTGTCTAACGACACGCTGTTGGCGCTACATCCGGAGTCTAAAAGACGTAGGGTTTTGCGCCTATCGGGTTATTTTTATAACTGTAGGGGCGCAAGGCCTTGCGCCCCTACTTTAGTTCTGGGCGGGTTTTCGGGCTTAACCTACGCAGTATTGTCCTCACTTCCACCTGCTCACTCAGCAGTAGAAGGTGGCCGACCAAAAACTGGGGAAAGGTAAGCAACTAAAGCACCCATAAAAAAGCCAGCGATATTGCGAACTAGAGGTAGCCATTCACTCGTGCGCGTTACTACTGGACCAATACCAAAAGCAATAAACAAAATTCCCCATAAAGGTGAGAAAATTAAAGCCCATTGCCAAGCAAAAACTTGTTTATCGGTGCGGGGTTGAGCTGCAAATCCGCAAACCACTCCACCAATGACTGAGGTAATCAGGGTGAGAATCCATTGCTCCCGTGGTAATCCGGGAACGACATTACAACCACCCTTCAGCAAACAGCCTTTCACCGATTCTAAGGCTTGGAGAATTGCTTGGTCTTCGCCTTGTTCTCGGACAAAGTATAAATTCCCGAAGCGAGTTTGCAGTTCTATCCAGAAAGTCCGGGGTAAAAGTTCATAAACTGCGTCACCGACACTAAAACTGAGGATGTTACCCCCACGGGAGTCAGCAACTAGCAGAATGCTTTTATCGTCCAAACCCCAATAATTGATCACTGCGCGGCCAGGGGTGCGGTCATATTGGGTCAATACTCGCAGTTTCCAACCAGTATCGGTTTCAAATTGCGCTAAATCCTTGACAAGCTTTTCTTCTTGTAGTTCTGGGAGTGATTTAGCTAAGTCTACAACTGGGGTAAATGTGTCCGGTAATAACTCAGGATTGTCATAAGCCAGCGCTGGGGGAGAATGCATGACCCACATTGACCCAGCCAAGAAAAATACTGCAATAGATACCAGAATTCGTCGCCAAAAACAAGACTGCATGGACGTTTTTATAAGATCTCAATGGTAAACGTGAACAAGTGTTTTTAAAAGAATACGCGAAAAGTGATACTTCTTTACACTTCTTTACTTTATTCTAATCTAACCGATTTAATGTAGTACCGCTGGGCGGAATTCGCCCTCGATCGCAGCCCAGCTACGAAGCGCTGCAAAAGCAATCTGCATAACTATTGACAAATGACAAATGACCAATGACAAATGACAAATGACAACCGTCAACCGTCAACCCTCATCATCAAAACTGTCTTCCCACTTAGCAGAATCACTGTAACCATCATTACTGGGGATGGCTTGGGTTTTTGTGCGGCGATTTTCCTGTGTGAGTGCTTCTGGTTCTTGGAGTGTCAGGGGTGGTTTTTCAGTTATTGGGAGACGTTCAACGGTGCGCCTGGGAGATTTTTGGCGGGTGAAAGTTTTCCAGGCAGCTTTCACACCTACTAAAATACTGCGTGTGCCTACTTGGATATTTTCAGCTTGTTTTTTGGCACTATCTAGGCTTTGATCCACTTGTTGAACAACTTTGCCGGCACTTTTGACCCCTTCACTGACATCATTGGTTAAATCAGTCATTTCTATGCTAGTTGTGCGGATAGCATTTAAAGTAGGCGGTAACTCGCGTGAGAGGGTATCAAATAGCTTTTCGGCACTGCGAGCAGCCCGTGCTAACTCCTGCAGAGCGGGTATAGCCGCTACCAAAACAGCGGTCAGACTGGTGGCGACTAAGAGTAAGGATAGTCCCAGCCAAAACAGTGGGTCCATCACGGTTATGACATTTATGAGCGTTCTAGATGTTGGGGAAGAGAATCAGAGTTTTCTGGTCTTTGAGAATCAGCAGTCCTATTGTCTACAGAATTTTGGCGCTTCAAGACTTGGTTTGATCGCTGACTAGCATCTATACCAGCGGCGATCGCTTCTTGTAGTCGCTCTAAGGTCTCATCCCAGTTTCTCAGTGCTTTTGCAGAGAGACGGTCCGCCTGAATTTGCACAGTTGTTGACAAATCTTCTGCCAATTCTGGTAGAGCATCAGCAGATTTTTTCAGAATTTTCCGGGTTTCGCGCCCTGTGCGTGGAGCGACGAGTAAACTGGTCAAAGCACCGATGGTTGCTCCTAGCATTAAACCGCCAATAAATACTCCAGAACGGTTGTTAGACATTGTTTATTTGCTCTTGATTTACTAGACATCTTTGGAGATCCTTTGACAATTTTTGCTACCCTTGTGTTTCCTTTCTCTTCTTGAAGCTTTCAGCGGACGTGACGCTGCGCTAGCGACTGCTTGAGAAAGAGTATTCCAGCCACACTCGCTTTCGGGAGTGCCAAGGGTGAACAACTAGGCAAGTCTATTGCAAAAAGTCCACAAGTGTTTAGTTTGGATTGAGCCTATCCTACTGCATTTATTGACATTTAGTATTCTAGCTGCTACATAAAACCTAGACAAAGCTAGACTTTACTTTCTACTTCAGCGGGAGCATGGGAGCGGTTATCCCACCCTTCGGGAAGCAAGCTACAGTAGACTTAAACGCTGTAGCCCAACGCCATCTTTCTAATGCTTAAGCCTCGCCTGTGCTTGGCTTTAACCCTGAGCGTTCGCGCAGCGTCCCGTAGGGAAGCCGAAGGGTTAAGATTTTCAAAAAGACTATCACTATCATTGCTTGGTTTTCGCGTCGGCAATAGTCTTATTCAATACTTAATATCTTAAATATTATATATCAAGTATTTGATTTTTTCAACTAAAATCTCTTGATTTTTCTCAATATTTGTCAATATATGTATAACTTTGTCTATAAAATTGTCAACTTAGGACTAGCTCTGTTTTGCTGACATTCAACAAGAAAAATCACCAGCGTCAATTTCTCATTTTTTAACAAACCCTGTCCTACCAAACCGCCGCCAGATTTGCTGTCCTAAAAGCAGCAGGCTAACAATTTGCCGCACTTGTTGGATTTGCACCTGTAGGGCTTGGTTTCTTTGCCCCAGGTAATAAAGACTCTGCTGGTTAATATAAATATTTTCGGGTGCTTGATCCAGCAGGGCATGGCTACAACGTTCATAGGCGGTTAATCTATCTGCTATCCGCCCTATGCGCTGTTTCAGTTTCCATATTCGCCAAGCCACGTACAGCAATATCCCTGACATCAGGGTGTTAATGACGACAACCACCATTACCATTTTTGACCTTCACTAACGTCAGCTTTGAGGAATTTGTTTATGGGTTTCTGATTTAATGATAGCGGTAGAGGCAACCTTTAAGATCTTTAACGGCGGAATCTATTGGGATCGAGTCTAGGATTGGGGCTATTGATATTGGATCTTTGACGAACAGTGGATTGGCTATTGGCACCGGAACGAATGGCGACGCCGTTCTTGAGTCCAGTACCATCGCCACCATCTTTGCGATCGAGGAAAGGTTTAAGATTGATGCCAGTATTAGATGAACTGACCCGATTTCTACCACTACCGAGAATTGAGCGACCTAAGTTGTATATTTCGCCTACTCCTGAGCGATCGCTACTACGATAAGTGTTAACAGCTATGGTTTGCTGTCCACTGTCAGCAGTAGTTAAGTTTTGGAATACGCTATTGCGAACCACATAGGGGTCTTTCCCCGGAGGTACAGTCAAGACAATTCTACAGCTTGGGTTAGCTTCAGTGGTGACACAGATAATGTTTTCGTTATTTGCTACAGAGGTCTGAAGTTCTTGTAGTCCATCGCTGCGATAGGATTCCAAGCGACTGGCGATTGTTTCACAGCGCTTTTGGGGATTCCAACCACCACCCAAAGTTGCCGGCGCAGCCCAAGGAAAGTATTGACCTGGTTGACTTTGTGGCTGATACATTACGGTATACTGACCATTGGTATACTGACAGCTAAACCGCGCCGCACTGTCAGCAGTAGGGTAAGTGGTTGTGTTTGTAGATGATCCTGTCGGTGTGGATGGCCTTGTGGGGATGGATGGGTCGCCTGTTGTTGGCACCACCACCGCACCAGAAGAATCAACCTGGGCTAATGCTACATAATTGCTGAAAAAGCAGGATAAACCCAAACTGCTCAAAAGCACAAACTTCAGCGCTTGTGATGACATATATAATCCTCAACCAAAAATATGATAGGGCGTACTGATAATTGAAGTGACGCAAAATTTTGGCTTTTGATTCATGAAGATGCTGGTTTTTTCCCCACACCCAAAATAATCAGAGCAAGGGAAGAGCTTGCTCTGATGTACCTCATGTGATCAGAAAAAGCTATAACCTAGCTCCGCATCACCGCATCCAATAGCACACCTGCACCAAAGCGCACGACATCGGTACAGGGTAGACCAGTCTCGGCTGTGGTTTGGGCGATCGCCTCCAACGCCGCAGCCTCACTCAATTTATACGTGTTCAATGCTATACCAACTACGGGTACTGGTGCAAAGGCACCACCAGCACTAGCAACAGTTTCATAAAGATGGATGACTTCTGGTAAGGTAGGAATTGGTACATGGGGATTATTGCGGTTATGAGTTTGTCCGGCGCGATGCACTAGTACGAGTTGGGTCGGTTGGGAACCACGGATGAGGGGTAGGGTGGCTGTTGAACCAGGGTGCAGCAGTGAACCTTGTCCTTCAATTTGGAGGATGTCGTAATTTTTCCCATAGCGCATGACCATCTGTTCCACAGCACCAGCAGCAAAGTCTACCCGCACAGCATCTAAGGCGACACCATCCCCTTCTAACATCACACCTGTTTGACCTGTGGCGAGGAATTTAGAACGCCAGCCCCGCAGTTTCGCAGCCCAATGTAGTTCTAAACTAGTAGACATTTTGCCAATAGCCATATCGGTGCCCACTGTCAAGACCCGGCGACAGGGGAGGGTGCGAGCCAAACCACTAGCAACACCTAAATTAGGTGGTTCTTTGCGGACATCCCAAATTATTTGTCCCGGTTTCAGTAGTGCATTTAACTGTGGTATGTTTGCCAATGGTATATGCAAACCATTGACCAGCGACATTCCAGCTTCTAGAGCATCTTTAATCTCCGGCCAGTAATCATCTGGGACAACACCGCCTTTGGGGGCAATACCGATAACTAAGACTTCCGGCTTATACTCTAGGGCTGCGCCTACCGATGGAACAATCGGCACATGACGCTTGATACCTGTTAATTCCTCCAAGGATTTACCAGCAGCTTCGCGATCGATGACTGCGACTATTGGGGCTTCACTATAGCGTAAAAGTGACAGCCCTGTTTTGCCTTGAGTCCCAGTAATTCCTTCATGTAGCAGAATAGCTATTCGTTGATTAAGCGGCAAACGCACTATATTGTACCCCCAAGCCAGGTAAATCGTTGGGCAAAACTCTGCCATCTTGTACCGATGCACCGGTGAAGGGGTCATCGATTAAATTAAGGTGACTGTCTAAATCGAGATAATCAGCTAGTGGCGCCAACTGCGCTGCGGCTGTATTGGCTAATGAGCTGTCGGAATAGCAGCCGAACATTACTTGTAATCCATAGGCTCGTGCTGTATGTACCATCCGCATGGACTCGGTTAAGCCTCCCGATTTCATCAGTTTGATATTAATGCCATCCACGTAATTTGCTAGATGGGGAATATCGTAACTGGTGAAGCAACTTTCATCAACAAAAATAGGCAGGGGTGAATGGGCCTTAAGTTCGGCTAAACTTTGTTCTTGTCCCCGTGGCAGTGGCTGTTCTATATACTTTATCCCTAAATCAGCAAGCCTTTTACACATTTGTTTTGCATCTGCTAAACTCCAACCCCCGTTTGCATCAACAAAGAACTCTGTACCAGGTGCTTCTTCTTGCACTGCTAATAGCATTTTTTGATCTGCGTCTATACCATCGGGACTACCCAACTTCACCTTGAACAGGCGGACATCGGTAAATTGTAGCCAATCCCGCGCCCTCTTCCTAGCACCTTCAGGAGAATTAATGCCAATTGTCACCGAAGTTGGGACTATTAGTTGGCGATCAAGTCCCCAGAGTTGCCACAGTGGTAATCCTACATGCTTTCCTAGCCAGTCATGTAAGGCAATATCGATTGCTGCGCTGACTGACGAAGGAATCTGTGCTAATTTTAACACTTGCTCAATTTGCTGCCGCTGTAGCGGGTGGAATGTTTGCAACATGGGGATGACTTGTTGCAGGGCATCTTTGATGGTATCAGTTGATTGTCGATGATTCCCGACACCAAACGGCGACGCTTCGCCCCAACCTTCGATCCCATCCTGGGAAATACTTACCCAGAGATTTGTCGTTTGTGCCGTTGTACCGCGACTAATAGTCAAAGGGAACCGCTTATTGACGGTAAATATTTTACCATTTATTTGCATAAGTTTACTGAATCTAGAGTCTAGCCAAAAAACAGTGTAAGTACGAAGTTTTGATTATTTGAGACATCTGTTATACTTTTTTACATTCAAGACTGGGATGTCCAAATTTTTATCCAAATTTTTGTCCCCTTGTACTAGTTGATGAAAAACATGAAAAAATGGAAAATTTTGCAATCGAAAATGGTCTTGGATCATCGCTGGTGTCAGGTAAGGCAAGATGAAATAGAATTACCTAATGGTAAAATTATAGATGATTATTTTGTCAGCATTAAACCAGATATTGCAATGGTCTTACCTGTAACCAGTAGCCAGGAGATTATATTTGTCAGACAATACAGACATGCAGTAGGTGAATTCTTTTTAGAATTACCAGCTGGTCTTTTTGATCCAGCACAAGAGAGTGCGGAAGTAGCAGCCACCAGAGAACTGCAAGAAGAGACTGGTTATATTGCCCAACAAATTAGCAAAATCGCAACCATCTATGATAAACCTAGTAAAGACACTAACCAAATACATTTGTTTTTAGCAAAAAATGTCATCAAAGCTGGAGAGCAAAATCTAGACAATACAGAAGAAATCGAAGTTGTATTCATTCCTGTAGAATCAGTTGTAGATAAAATTTCTCAAGGTGAAATTTCTGTTGCTGGTAGCATTGCAGCTATTTTTTTAGGTTTAAATTTTCTCAAGGCTGGTAATATTGACACTCTTGCATAAGTAGGGCTGCTATTGAACGATACTTGCTTTCTTCGTCATTTGTCATTTGTCATTTGTCATTTGTCATTTGTCATTTGTCATTTGTCATTTGTCATTTGTCATTTGTCATTTGTCATTTGTCATTTGTCATTTGTCATTTGTCATTACTCATTACTCATTACTCATTACTCATTACTCATTACTCATTACTCATTACTCATTAGATATCTCCAAAATAGAAACATTCTGTGGTAGAAGGGTATACAATTAAGTTTTTTACCACAAGAACATGAGTGACGTATTAGGTTACATTAAAAATAACTCCCAGGAAACCCAGCGATTAGTTGGTCTAAAGTATGAGCAACTAGAACAACTAATAAACCAGGCGATAGCCTTACATACCCAAAAGCAACAGGACATCGAAGCGAAGAAAGTTAGAATCATAAATAAAGGGGGCGGTCGTAAGGTAAAGCTATCAACAGAAGAGCAAATTCTTTTAACTTTGATATATTTACGACATTTAACAACATTTCAATTGTTAGGTATCCAGTTTGGAGTGAGTGAATCAACCGCAAACGATACATTTAACTACTGGTTCCCAATCCTACAACAAATCCTGCCATCAAGTTTACTTCAACAGGTAAAAAAAAACATCAGTGATTACGAGGTAGTGCAAGAAATCCTAACCGACTATGAACTAATAGTAGATACTTCGGAACAGGCTAGAGAGCGACCAGGCGACTATAAAGAGCAGTCCAAGTATTACTCAGGCAAGAAAAAGCACCATACCTTTAAAAACCAAATTACTGTTTTACCAGATGGCAAAGATATTGTTGATGTAATCGCGGGAGAACCAGGACCAAAAAGTGATATAAATTTGTTTCGCTCAGGGCAGAATGCATTTAATCCTCATCAAAAGTTTAAAGGAGATAAAGGTTATGAAGGAGAAGCATCGATTAAAACTCCGACAAAAAAGCCAAAAAAAGGAGAATTAACTCGGTCAGAAAAAGAGAAAAATAAAGTAATTGCATCTGAACGAATATTTGTTGAACATTTGATTCGTGTAATTAAGATATTTAGAGTGGCATCTGAAAGATTCAGATTAAATACAAGTAAATACGAACAAATAATTATGACAATATGTGGGCTTGTAAGATTGCGAATAGGAGCCTTGGTTTTATAAATATAAAATGGGACGATTTTTCTTTCATGAAAATAGGCGTTTATAAATACTCAGTTATACCTGATTATCAACACAAACTGTCTCAAACCCTTATTTTGGCGTTGAGAGTTGCTGATATTTACCATTGGCGATGGCTACGCCCGCCGCAGGCATCGCCTGTTAAAAGCCAGTCATAGAAGGGTATTAGCATTTTTCGGAGATGTCTATTACTCATTACTCATTACTCATTACTCATTACTCATTACTCATTACTCATTACTCATTACTCATTACTCATTACTCATTACTCATTACTCATTACTCATTACTCATTACTCATTACTCATTACTCATTACTCATTACTCATTACTCATTACTCATTACTCATTACTCATTACTCATTACTCATTACTCATTACTCATTACTCATTACTCATTACTCATTACTCATTACTCATTACTCTTTGTCATTGGTCATTTTTCATTTGTCATTGGGAAGCATTTCAGGGATATTTACGTATAGTTTTGTTTTTTCGCGCCGACTTACTTAGTAGGGTGCATCAGTACCAATAATTTATGGGTATTTCCAGGGATTCTCGCTACTGACGCACCCTAAAAATGGGATATTGTTTAATTTGTGAGTCCCTAAATTCTCAAATTTACCTTGCTAATTGCTGCAAGATGTAAGCGTAAAAAGCCTCTTTATCTACCTGATCCATAGCATAGATCTGACGACCACCAGAGACTACTTTAGTCCGCCCTTGACTGACACCAGCCGTGATAATTTCTGTTTCCCATTCGCGCAATTTATAAAATTCCGGTTGTCCCAGATAAGCCGTTGCGAGTACATCCCAAAAATAATAATCTTGAGGAATAACCAATGCATAACATTGTCCGGCAAAATCAGATAAAGGATAGTGGCGTTGTCGCCCCATTTTTTGCACTAATTCTGATGTCACGGGCACATTGTTAGTTAAATCCAAAGGACACATAATAATTTCAATTTGGGTTTCCCAAACTCGTGCGGCTGAAATTGGGTCCCAATACACATTCCATTCAGCAGAACCATCTTGTCCTGCTTCTAAACTTTTTTCCACATTCCCAGAGACATTCAACGCACCACCCATCCAGACAATTTTTTGAATTTTCGCTTCAATATCTGGTGCTGTTTCTAGTGCTACTGCTACTGTCGTCAATGGTCCAGTAACCATCAGCGTAACTGGTTGAGATGCTTCACGCAATACTCTGATCATAAAATCTTGACCTGTTTCAGCAACCAGGGGTGTGTTAATGATTTCACGTTGATTGAGAATGGGAAGATGGTCAACAATAAACGAATCGCGACGATAGAGAGTAGGAAAAGGATTTATACCCCGCACTGTACTTTCTGCAACCGGAATATGAGAAAATTCCATCAAATCTAGAATTTTACGTGTCGCACTGACAGCGGGTTGCACATAACAATCAGCTGGAGTGACGACGACACCAAGAAGTTCAATATGATCCATCGTCAACAACAGCATTGTTGCCAGATAATCATCTACACCACCATCGTGGTCCATTAATACCAATTGTTTTGACATAGAAGGAGAATTCAGTAATGGATGAATTTATACAGGCTGCAATTCAAGAAGCAAAGCAAGGTAGACAAGAAGGCGGAATTCCCATCGGTTCCGTTCTCGTCAAGGATGGTAAAATCGTCGGCAGAGGACACAACAAGCGCGTACAAGACGGTGATCCTGTCACCCACGCCGAAATCGATTGTCTCCGCAATGCAGGTAGAGTAGGCAATTACAAAGGTACAACATTATATTCAACCTTAATGCCGTGCTATTTGTGCGCTGGCGCCGTGGTACAATTTGGCATTAAAAAAGTCATCGCCGGAGAATCGAGAACTTTTCCTGGTGCCAAAGAATTTATGGTATCTCATGGTGTGGAAGTAATTGATCTCAATCTTGATGAATGCGAACAGATGATGAGTGAATTTATTGAAACTAATTCTGAACTGTGGAATGAGGATATTGGGAAATAGTTAGTTGTCATTTTTTTTGTTAATTCCTATCTCCTGTCTCTGCGTTCTCTGCGCCTCTGTGGTAAATTAAACTCCCCTCTCCTTGAGAAACGCATCAAAAGTCAACCTATCAGGTAAAGAAGTTTGTGCGCCGAGTTTTGTAGTAGCTAAAGCACCCGCAGATGCACCCCAAATCACCGCCTGATGTAAAGAAAGTCCTTCGTAAAGTGCGGCTGTTAAACCACCATTAAAAGCATCGCCAGCGGCGACTGTATCAACTGTATTTACTACGAATGCAGGGACAAAAAAACTTGCTTCAGCATTTGCACAGAAAACACCTTTAGCACCGAGTTTGATAATCGCACATTTCACACCCCGTTGCAATAACACTGCAGCTGCTTTTGCTGCTGACTGTGGGTCATTTACAGGAAAACCCACCAACTGTCCGGCTTCAATTTCATTTGGTGTCATAATATCCACTAACGGGTAAAGTTCATCTGGTAAATCAGATTGTGCTGGTGCGGGGTCGAGAATTACTTTTACTCCTGCTAATGCTGCAACTTTAGCAGCAGAAACTACAGTAGAGATGGGAATTTCTAATTGTAAAAGCAGCGCTGAACTTCCTGGTAATAAATGAGATAATCTTTGTACATCTTCCTGATTGACTCGCCCATTTGCACCGGGAATTACCACAATTTGATTTTCACCTGCATGATTTACAGTGATCATGGCGACGCCAGAACTAACCGTTTCATCCACAAAAATATTATTGGTTTGTACAGCAGAATTTTGCAAATTTTCAATCAGTTCTGTAGCGAAACCATTTGCGCCTACACGTCCCACCATCTGGGTAGGAATTCCCAAGCGGGTTAATGCTACGGCTTGATTTGCACCTTTGCCTCCTGGTACTTTAATAAAGTCTTCTCCTAACAAGGTTTCTCCTGGGAGTGGTAGGCGGGGTGCGGTGGCTACTAAGTCTATATTAATGCTGCCGAAGACTATAATGGACATGATTGGGGATTGGGGATTGGGGATGATCATGGTTCTTGCGTACTTAGCGTGCTAAATATGTTGAAAAATAAGCTTGAAATCCTTGCTGGGATAAGATGACAGCCATTATTTACTGCCTTTTAGGTCTGATGATTAAAATTTTGGCTATAAGCGCCTGTAAGCCTTGATTTTAAAACAAAGTTATCGACTGTAATTAAAAATTTAGCACGTTAAGTACGCAAGAACCGGTGTACTGCAAAAGCTAATTCATCAAGAATTGTTGAGTAGTCAACATCCCGTTCTCAAACCTTGGCAAACTGTTAGGAATGGAGATATTTACAACCAACTGGTGAAAACCTTCAATTTGACAGATTCAAACGCTAAAGAATGGGTAGGAACAATGGTGCGTCATGTGTTCGTACTCGGCTATGGTTTAGGTTGGACAGCAATACGGGAATACCTCAAACAAAGTCCCAGCAATCAACTAGAGTTGGAAGCGATTTGGTGTCCGTTGGTGCTTCCTGGACAGTATATACAACGTGACGAAGAAACAGAAACAACGGCGCGGGAATTTAAACAGGCGTTTAACCTTCCAGGAAACCTAGATTTAGCATTAGTCAATAGAGGACAACCAGCTAGAGCCGATTTTCTTTTATGGTTGCAAGTAAAGGAAAATAAACGTAAAAAAATTCAGCCTTCTTTGCTATGTTTAGAGTTCTCTTATAATGCACCAAGGAAATTGGCAGATTTTAGAACCGAAACACCGCACCGTGAAGAAATTAACCGTTATGCTAGATATATTGATGCCCGTGGGGTATTTTCTAGAGTTTGCGCTAAAGTTGAAGGTGAGGAATTTTTACTATCATCAAATATCAAAAATCATCTCTTAGCATTTAGTGGTATAGATAAACCATTATTCAAACTCTGTCAGGCTTCATCATATACCGAAAGACTGATTCATTTGTTACGCTCATGTGGCAGATTAGAAGGAGCTTGCAACGCTAGAGCTATCGCCATCACATCTAATGGCTTTGAAAGTATTTCCGCCCCTTTTTGTGGAGAACAACCAGAACCAGAACCTAGAACAAAATTTATGAAATCCTTGGGTGAAGCCTATCGCCATGCGCGTAAACTCAGTGATGATATACCCGACGAACTAGAGCAAGAAATTCGTTTAGTATTTAATAAATTAGTGCGATCGCTACCTCATGATTTTAAGCAGCAAGCCAAAT
The DNA here is from genome assembly GCA_038087035.1 of Gloeotrichia echinulata CP02. NCBI lineage: Bacteria > Bacillati > Cyanobacteriota > Cyanophyceae > Nostocales > Gloeotrichiaceae > Gloeotrichia > Gloeotrichia echinulata. The sequence goes on from CP051187.1 coordinate 192,760, forward strand.
TAATAGCCCAACAACCAGAATTAGGTTAACAATTGCACTTCCAGTTTCAAGAGGAAGTAGAGGGATTCTACAACTCCATGCAAGAAATTTCACGGGATGAAGCAATTGCGGCTATTGAAGAAACAGACGCACTCAGGGAATTTTTTGGTGGTAATCCTCAATCTCAGTTTACAGAAACTCTCAATCAACAAATTCCAGATCAACCAAAAATTCCCCTGCGAACAATCCACACAACCGCAGTTATAGCTGGACTAAATTCAGCCCAAGTTGGTAAAATTAATGTTATTGCCCTAGAAGGAAATCCGGGAATTGGTAAAACCACCGCTGTAATAAAATTTCTCCAGCAACAATCCCAAGGTTTCATGTTTTTGTATGTCAGTCCGCGAGTAGTAATTAATCGAGATGTCACCAAAAAACTTGCCAGAAACAACGGAAAACCCAGTGGTATTTTGACCATGACCACCAATGCTGATTTAATTAATTCAGCATCCAATTGGTATGAAGAACAAGTCAAACAAAAATGCTGGAAACCTCGCCCTATTGATAGTGCTGTGGTGATTGATGGAATTGAAAACCTCAATCATCCTGATTGTAGTACCGTCTTTGTCACCCCAAAACAAGAACAAGATATTGATTGTAATCAATTAGAAACCGTGTTTAGCTATCGCTATTTTATGGCATCTAGTGAGTTAAATCTCCTCAACACCATATTACTCGAAGATGATGAACCAGAGTGAAAACTAGAACTGTGACAAAAATTCACCTATTTATGGTATAAAGTTGCAAAATTAGGTAGCTTAAACCTAAATTGCAAATGTCTGACTATACTTGACGGGAGTGATTTAGAATTATACCATATTTCAAAATGCATCTTAATCAAGCTTTTATCTTATGCCTAGTGTTGAAGCTGACGACATCAGAGAGCATCGCATTAAAACAGAGATCCTTGTTGATGCCGAGGACAAAGAGGAACGGGCGATGGGTTGGTACTACTACCTCGACGATTCTCTGAACTTTCCCTTTCTGGCTAAGTGGAAAAAGAAGTCACGCAAATCATCGACCGTCGAAGAGAAAGAAGTTGAAGTTCTGGGAATGGCTCCAGATGATGAGTGCTTAAAAGATATGTTTGTAGAAGTGGGTTATCCAGGTGGTAAAGATGAAGATATATTTACTGCCAAACTATCGGAAATAGAACAAATTGATGCCGATGAGGATACCAAAGAAGCACTCGCAGACTGGCAATATTGGCTCTCTAGGGGTTACAAGTTTTAACTTACAGCAATTTTGACTATGGGTAGGGTAACAGCAATGCTGTGCCCTTACCATGATTTACAACTAAAAGTACAGCAGCTAATTGAACAAGCTCATAAACACAGAATCCCCACCTTCAGCCGTTCGCGCAGCGTCTCGTAGAGAAGGCAAGGTAGGGTTGTTCAACTTCTCAGACTATTCATAGCCTCATACGCTTGGTAGGTTGTTTTAAAAGTATCTTTAACAGACAAGAGGGAACTAATAGCATTTGGGATTTGAGATTTGAGATTTGGAATTATAAAAAAGTTACTGGTAATTACTTTGAGCTATCTAGCTTAATAAAATATACCATAACGAGCCTTTCCTTGACGTTTCGCACGGTACATGGCGATATCAGCATCGCGCAGCAGATTTTGTGGTTCCTCAGAATCACGGCCACTCAAAGCAATACCAATGCTAGCTGTGGGAAATATTTGATGTTCATTGAGGATAAGTGGTAACCCGAGATTTTCTTGAATGCGTTTGGCAACATTGGTAGCATCTGTAACGTCTTTGATATCCTCTAAAAGGACTGCAAATTCGTCACCGCCAAATCGGGCGACAGTATCGCCACTGCGTAAGCTAGACTCTAAGCGTTGGGCAATTTCTACTAAAAAATCATCGCCAACTCCATGACCAAAGCGATCATTAATTCCCTTAAAGCCATCTAAATCCAAAAACAAAACGGCAAAACGATAATCGATGCGTCGTTTGCTACGTTCAATTGCTTGTCTGAGCCGATCTAGAAATAAAACTCGATTGGGTAATTTAGTCAGTCCATCATAACATGCATTACGCAGCAATTTGGCTTCTATCTCCTTGCGCTGAGTAATGTCTTGAAAAACTAATACCGCTCCAGTCATATTACCATGATTATCGCGGATAGGTGCAACACTATCCCCAATTGGTATTTTGTTACCATCTTTGGCAATCAGTGTACAGTTTTGCGGTAGATTCAAAACTTTACCCGTTTCCATTGCCCTTGTGGTTAAATTTTTAACTTCTTCATCCATATCTTTGTCAATCAGCCTGACAACTTCTGCTAAGTCTTTACCCAATGCTTCATGTTGTTGCCAACCGGTCAGCGCTTCGGCGATGGGATTCATCATTTGGATATGGCCATTGGTAGATGTGACTACCACTCCACAGCCCATACTATTAAGAATAGTTGTCAGTCTCTGTTTTTCTGCTTGATATGTCTGGGCGATTTGGTGCTTGTAAAGTGCCATCTCAATAGCAACACGCAAGTCTTTTTCCGCACATGGCTTGAGGATGTAACTAAACGGCTCACTGAGTTGCTTTTTATCTAAATTTAAATATTCTGAATACTCCGTTAAATATAAAACGGGTACGTGGAAATCTTTCTGGATAATGTCTACCAAGTGCATACCATTAATTTCTCCAGTTACGCAGATATCAATTAATACTAAATCTGGGTGGATTTCTGCTACTTTTTTTATAGTATCTTCACCAAAATCAGTAATTTCTGTAACAGAACAGCCTAACTTTTGTAAACTTTTTCTTATGTCTAAGGCTAGGAGTTTTTCATCCTCAATAACCATGATTTTGTGGGCGAACATGTTAGAATGACCTGTCTACTAACGTTCCAATGTTATTTCCAGTCTCAACTCAATCTGAAAATCAATAATCTTATGATAATCAATCTCTAAAATATCGGTGTAGCTACCTGACTAAAAACGTGATTAGTTATTAATTATCATATATTTTATCTACTGATCCAGTTACAATCCGGTTAAAAAGACAATTTTCAAATAAAAAATGTAAATTGCCATACAAATCCCTGAGATGAAAAATTTATTTTCCAGATTTTACTAATTTGATATTCATAAAAAGCACAAGTGACTGCGGAATTCACTTAAAATTCTCGGCGATTATTTATGTTAATAAAATTACCAATTAACTCATACCGTAGAACAGCGATACCATCAATCTACCCTGTGGCAATCATCCAGGGAATTTAATTGTTAATCTCTTTGTATCTTTGATACAGTTTTTGTTGCATTAGTTCAAAAATGTGAATGTATTTTATTAATTTTAAAACTGATAAACTTACAGAAATTTAGTATAAAGATAAACTTGCTATCAAATGGTTTTTGAGTTCAAAAGCGATGAATCGCTTGTGTATAATAGTTAATTCAAAATATTATTACTTGTATAAAGTATTTTAGAGTAGGGGCGCAAGGCCTTGTAGTAGGGGCGCAAGGCCTTGCGCCCCTACTTAGTTCTAGTCAATTCAATGCTAATTTTGCCGTCAAAATCAGGAATGGGTGCAGCGGGTTTGCTGACTGTGACTTGAACTTGTGTGACGCGATCGCTCTGTTGTAGAATAGATTCAGCGATCGCCCCGGCTAACCGTTCCACCAAAGCAAACTTGGATGTCTTGACTAGGTGTTGCACTAGGCTAATAATGTGGCGGTAATCTATAGTGTCTTCAATGGCGTCAGTGTAAGCCGCCATAGAGATATCCAGCCATAACTTCACATCCACCTCAAACCATTGTCCTAGCACTTGTTCCTCTGGCAGATACCCAACATAGCCATAGCAGCGAATTCCCGTTAAATTAATCGAGTCCATAAACCTATCAGCACGAATTTTGCATTTCAGATATTAAAGTGAATTGCCATATACAAAATCTAAAATTTAAAATTGTCTAGTAATGTAGTTTGCTTTGATGCCGATCGCCTTTACAAATATTAATCAACTTTGGGCTGATATCTTCACCGAAACACTCAAGCGCCTAGGATTGACCTGTGCTGTAATTTGTCCAGGTTCACGTTCCACACCCCTAGCAGTCGCGTTTTCCCAGCAAAAACCCGATATTGAAGCCATTTCCATTCTAGATGAACGCTCCGCCGCCTTTTTCGCCTTGGGACAAGCTAAAGCCACAGGACGCCCAGTCGTACTCCTTTGCACCTCTGGGACAGCAGGAGCGAATTTTTACCCAGCAGTCATTGAAGCCAAAGAAAGTCGCGTACCCCTATTAGTATTAACCGCCGATAGACCACCAGAACTGCGAGATTGTCACTCTGGACAAACAATAGATCAGTTGAAATTGTATAGTAGTTACCCAAACTGGCAAACAGAAATAGCCTTACCCTCCCCAAACATGGGAATGCTAGCTTATTTGCGGCAAACAGTAATTCATAGCTGGGAGCGTTGCTTAAATCCCATCCAAGGGCCAGTACATCTGAATATACCCTTTCGTGACCCCCTCGCCCCCATTCCCCACCCAGAGACATTTGATCAAACATCTTTACAAATATTGCAGTCCCAATTTGACCCAGAAGAATTCTTTGCTGGAATCGGAAACACAACCTCATTCCCCAATCCCCATTACCCCTTATCCCCAGAGGAGTCCCCACCTTCCCCAATCCCCAATCCCCAAGAATGGTTACAATCTGACCAAGGAATCATCATCGCCGGTGTAGCCCAACCGCAACAACCACAGGAATATTGTAGAGCGATCGCCCAACTTTCCCAAACCCTCAAATGGCCCGTACTCGCAGAGGGACTTTCCCCCGTAAGAAATTATGCCCACCTCAACCCCTATATAATTTCCACCTATGACCTAATTTTGCGAAATCCCCAGCTAGCAAAACAGCTAGCAGCTAAAATGGTAATTCAAGTAGGTGATCTGCCTACAAGTAAAGAACTGCGTACCTGGATAGATACCACCCAACCGCAACGCTGGATAATTGACCCTAGTTACCAAAATCTCGACCCTTTACATGGGAGGACAATTCATCTACGAATTGCGGTAGAAAAAATGGGGGGATGGGGCGCAAGTAGAGAATTTTCTTCCTCAACTTGTGAATATTTGCAAATGTGGTGTAGCGCTGAAGCTCAAGTTAGGGCTGCTATTGACCAAAAAATGGGGACAATGGAAGAGTTATTTGAAAGTAAAGCTGCTTGGTTGCTTTCTGTGACACTACCACCGGGAACGCCGTTATTTATCTCCAACAGTATGCCCGTGCGGGATGTAGAATTTTTCTGGAAACCGAATAATTTAGGTGTGCGATCGCATTTTAACCGTGGTGCAAATGGGATTGATGGTACATTATCCACAGCTTTAGGAATTGCCCACCGTCATCAAAGTAGTGTAATGTTGACAGGAGATTTAGCCCTGTTGCATGATACCAATGGATTTTTAATCAGAAATAAGTTTGTTGGACACCTAACAATTTTGTTAATTAATAACAACGGCGGCGGGATTTTTGAAATGTTACCCATTGCCAAATTTGACCCGCCATTTGAAGAATTTTTTGGTACACCTCAAGATATTGATTTTGCTCAATTATGCGCTACCTATGGTGTAGAGCATGAATTAATTATATCTTGGGAGCAGTTACAGCAAAGATTAAACCCGCTGCCAAATCAGGGAATTCGGGTTTTAGAGGTAAGGACAAATAGGAAAGTCGATGCGAAATGGCGAAAGGATAATTTAGGGGAATTTGCAGCGGATATTATTGCTTTTTCCAGCAAGAATCGCCCAGCTTCGACTACTTCGGTTTGAGCAGTAACATAAGTCATAAAAAAGCCTGCGTTTCGCAGGCAAATTAATTACTGAAAAAGTCTAGCTTTGTGTGACAGTTTCTTTCTTACACCAAGCAATTACTACTTCGCGCATTACTTGGTTTTCATCAGCAGAATTAAAAACTTCGACTCGCCAAACAACCCAGTGGGAAGGTGTTGTGTACCAAGCACCCGTTTCTCTGTTGACATGATAATTGTCTAACCTATCCCCAGGTTTTGGGTACTTTCTAGATGTTTGAAAATCTGTTTCACTTTTTAGGACAATAGAACAATTTTCTTGTCCAATTAAAGGATCGTCAGAGGAAACAATTATTCCATCTAGCGACATAAAGATTATCAAAGAGCCATTTTCCATGCATTCTTTAAATTCGCTCAATTGCATTAATCATCTCCTCCGCCAAAGCTTGTTTGCTCTCCATTAAATATGCACCACCTACCTCCACCTTCTGCTGGAGGATGTTCTTTGACCCTCCATCCATATTTTTTTGCCATCTTGTAACAAAGTTGTGGATTATCACTTGCAACCCAATGTGCATTCCCTCTTTTTGCTGCTTCGATTCCAGAAATGGCTCGACTTTGTAGTGGTGACGGTTTCTTGGTTCCAACTAATCTTTCAGAATTGTTGACATTACCAGATGCATCAGACGCATAATGTCTGCCGTTGCTAGCACGCCAAACATAGTAAGTAACACCACCCACAACAGCAACTCCAACCAGTATGCAACCAATACCTGCTGTACCAGCACAAAATGCAGCAGGTGCAAGTATTGCAGGATTTGCATGGACTGGGCGTGAAAAATTTGAACTTGAAAACGTGATTGATATTGCAAGAGCAATACTCGCTTGCGTTTTGAACTTAATTTTCGACATAATGCTATTACCAATTTTTTGGATAGAGAAGCGGTTCGTTTTCCATGCGTGACCGCTTTCTCTATACAGTAATATAACAAGTTAGTTTGTAACAAGTCAATATTGCTATTACAAATCAATTTGTTATATACTGTAGTGTACCATTCTGGTTATGCCTATGAAAAATAAAATTGATTCTCTTATAAAACGATTAGGTGTTAGTGCTTATCGTTTCGCTGAAGACACAGGTATCACCAAAAATACCGTTTACTCACTTAAAAACAATCCTTCTCAGTTCCCGTCAGGAGAAGTATTTGACCGCATCATCTCTACCTACAAAGTCTCTGTAAATGAAATTATTGAATGGGTTGAGAAAGATGGAAACGACGATTAATCCCTCTAGCGTTAATCCCTTTGCCCTGCCTTCAGTTTCACTAAAAGAGCGATCGCATTTACCCACAACACCCTGTATTTACTTTGCTATCGATTCAAAAGGGATAATTCAATACATTGGGCAGTCAAGTAATCCGGCTTTGCGATGGATTAACCATCATCGCTACTCACTTTTGTTGGGTATGGAGGATGTAAAGATTGCTTATTTATCGGTTGACACTAGTTTGCTGCTGCAAGTCGAAAGAGCATTAATTGAATATTTTGACCCACCGCTAAATCAATTACGAGGCGTACCTAATCGAATCCATAAGAAAGGATTACATCCGTGGACTGCCTTAAGAGAGTCACTAGGACTCACTCAAAGACAAATAGCAGAGGCAGTAGGCGTTACTGATCAAACTGTTTCCAACTGGGAGCGCGGAGTTCATGCTCCGCGACTGACCTTAAGGCAAACCATCAAACTTTGCAAAATCACAAGATCCACGGTTGAAAATTTGGCTGATTTATTTGAACCAGAAAAAGATTAGATAAAAATGCGCCTAGTCTACCAGTACCGTCTACGACCAACCAATCAACAAATAGCCACTTTTGAAAACTGGCTTGAATTGTGCCGTCGTCAATGCGCCGCATTGTTATTGCTCCACACAAAATCAACTGTTAAGTGATTGTAATATTTCACGACACCAATCTTAACAATCCTTTGTCCCTAAGTCCGCGATAAAATTCTCAAGCATAACAGCGTATTTCATTCCCATGCAAATCGACTGGCAAACTGTCAAAACTTACGAAGATATTCTGTATCAAAAAACTGATGGAATCGCTAAAATTACCATCAATCGCCCCCACAAACGTAATGCTTTCCGCCCCAAAACTGTATTTGAACTTTACAATGCTTTTTGTGATGTCCGTGAAGATACGACTATAGGCGTCGTACTGTTTACGGGAGCAGGACCACATACTGATGGAAAATATGCCTTTTGTTCTGGTGGGGATCAAAGCGTGCGGGGACACGCGGGTTATGTTGATGACGACGGTACCCCCCGCTTAAACGTGCTAGACTTGCAACGCCTGATTCGCTCCATGCCAAAGGTGGTAATTGCTTTGGTAGCTGGGTATGCCATTGGTGGTGGTCATGTTTTACATTTAATTTGTGACCTCACCATCGCCGCCGATAATGCCATTTTTGGACAAACAGGTCCGAAAGTTGGCAGTTTTGACGGTGGTTTTGGCGCCAGTTATCTCGCCCGCATCGTCGGACAAAAAAAAGCGCGAGAAATTTGGTTTCTTTGTCGTCAATATGATGCCCAACAAGCACAAGAAATGGGCTTAGTTAATTGTGTTGTGCCAGTAGAAAAACTGGAAGCCGAAGGTATTCAATGGGCACAGGAAATTTTAGAAAAAAGTCCGATCGCGATTCGCTGTCTCAAAGCAGCATTCAACGCCGATTGTGACGGACAAGCTGGTTTACAAGAACTTGCCGGCAACGCTACTTTACTTTATTACATGACAGAAGAGGGAGCGGAGGGTAAACAAGCCTTTCTCGAAAAGCGTCCACCAAATTTTCGCGATTTCCCTTGGCTACCTTAAAATTGCAAAAATCGCACCTTGTGAACAGGCGCGATTTTTCAAGATACAAAACTTTACAGCATCGAAAATTTTAAAGTCTTCTTAATCAGTTGATGGTGGCTTTTTACTGCTCTCAGTAGGGATTATAGCCAAAAAACAGCTATATGTGAATATATTTTGTTTAAAGTTTTCTAAATACACACTGTCTCTGGTTGTGTCTGCTCGGAAGTCTGGGTAACTGTTTCTTCCACAGGAACAAAAGCAGTATTGTCTAAATCAGAAACTAGGGACACAGAAGAAACTATAACTGGTCTTGTATCCAGTAAATTCCAAGCTTCTTGCCAATTTTCCCAAGAAGGTGCAAAAGGTGGTAGTGCCAAAGAGCAAGCCTTCCAACTAGCTTGAACTGGCGCTCCCAACTGCTGGCACATTCCACCACGGCGACCCTCTGGCTGGTAATGACGACAATAGCGACAGGCTGATGTCAAAAATTTAATGGGTTTCATCTGGGTTCATCTTTGATTTGTATTGAGGGCGAATTTATGTATTTATATTTTGCATCTAGATACAAATACTGATTACAGCCAGAAACCCATTATTTTATATGGCTTGTAGCGATCCCCAGGCATAAATAAACTTTATGATGTTTTTATATTGTTGTTATATTTTTAAACGTTGACTAGAGTGGATACATATCGCTTTGCGATAAAAAGCATTAGGGATCAAGATTAAATCTCAAGCTTTAGATTTGGCGGTATTTTTAATTTGTCCCTTAAGATATACCTTTATAGGTTGATTTCGCTATTTTGTCTATGAGAACACAGGAATAATTTGCCCTGGGTCAACCGTCAACGCAACTGCTTGGCGGCACAGGGAGAACAAACACGCCACCGCTGGAGTTCCCCTGGTGGTGTGGGACATTGACACTGGGGACAAAGGGGTAAACCATGCGATCGCACTTGTATTGCTTTAGCCCAATTCTCAAAAGCAGCGTTGGCGTTCTCAGTATTCGGTGAATTTTCAGGTGGGGAATTACTCACATCACCCAGATAACTAGGATGGTGACTCGGCAAAAGCGGGAGTTCCTGCTGTTCCTTCTCTAGTGGAGTTTGCCAACCGGCACCAGAAAAGCGAATATCCACCAAAGGCGTAGGTAGCTTGGCATTCAACTTTACCAGCAGGCTCTGGCGTCCAAAAGTCAAATTTTGTGCCCAAGCAGCACTAGAAGTTGCTACCCGCAAAACATCACGCTGAATCGATAATGGTCGAGCATGAGTAGCCACCACTGGGCCAACAACCTCTTGCCAACACAGGAGTAAGCGTTGAAAGGGTTGCTCCTGCCATTTAGCCTGCTGTTCCAGAATAATTAAAATATCATTAACAGATTTCAAAGACATCTTGCCAAACAAATGTCAAAATTGAGCTAAGTTCCGGGATTGATCTTTTAGGGTCAAATGTCAAGGGTCAACCGTCAACCCTCAACTATGATCCACTTGAAGTGGTTGTTTTGATTTTTTGGTGTTGCTTTAGATAATTTTCGCTAATATTGGCACAAATATATCCCAAGTTAATCCAGCAACCTAGGTTTGAGGCCCAGAGGCAATGAGTCAAAACCCCCTGATAGAATCCGGCGCTCAATCGTCTAAAACATCTGGATTGAAGCCACCACTAGCCGCTGCACTGGCGAGTTTAGAAGTACAGCTAGATCAAGAGTTAGCCCGATACCGACGCACACGTAATAGTGCCAGAACACTGAACCAATCCCGCCTGGGGAATCAGATCAGCAGTCCATCGCCGCCTTTAACTGCTATCACTACTACATCGGAGAAAACTCAGCCATTAGCACCAGAAATCACAACCAATGCACCGCCTGTATCTCCACCCCATACTCCTCAAGGGGAACCAGCGCCAGCGACGGTAAAGGCTGAAGCATGGGATAATCTCGAATTATCTTCCCCGTCAACCAACACAGAAACTCCAGCATCTTCGCCCGACCCTACCAGCAGCATAGTGCCTGCGGAGATTAAAGTTACCAAAACTGACAATTCCTCGCCGTCAGATGACAGCCCGAAACAACCAGAGGACTATTTGGAATCTAGTGAAGCACTGCTGCGAAGTTTGACAGACGAACCACCGTCAACGAGTCAGCCAAGCAATTCTCATGACAGCCTGCTATCACCCTTGGGTGTGGGTTCGATGTTGCTGCTATTAGTGGCGAGTCTCAGCTTGGGTTACTTTATGTTCAATCCCAAAATTTTGTCACAGTTGAATATCGCCAAATTGTTCAACAGTAACTCGTCTACACCTGCCAATAATACTGACAAGCCTCAGAATAATTTATCACCTCAACCACAGCAAGAACTCACACCAATACCCAAATATCCCAACCTAGCCGCCAAAGAGTTTCCAGAGGTCAGAAATCCAAATGATGTGGTGGGCTTAAAACCGAAAGTTCAACCATCCCCCACTGCATTACCCAACCCAGCTGCTATCGAACCACCGCTAAATCTAAATACTCTCAAACCAGTACCAAAGATACCACCGGTCGCTCCGCAGATACCACCGGTCGCTTCGCTAAATGTGCCCGCAACACCAACGACAAGTGATGCTCAAAAAGCGCCAGAGCCAGCCCAATCCCAGCCAAATGCACAAATTAAACCAGCGGGCGATGGGTTGTATCATATAGTGGTGGATAATCAAGGCGATCGCGCTTTCTCCTCGGCACGCCAAATCATTCCCGATGCTTATTTATCACTAGATAACAAATTGATTTATCTTGGTGCTTTTAAAACTAAACAGGAAGCATTGCAGCAGATACAACAGTTACAGGCAAAGGGAATTAAAGCACGAATTCAGCAGCAGTAAGTTGTCAGTTGTCAGTTTGAACTACTATTGCCCATGCCCCATGCCCCATTGCCTGTAAATCAGCAGTACTCAAAAATCTAGGCGATAATGGGGAAAGATATATAACAAACCCTGCCTAGTTACCGGTGAATGGAGTAGCAGAGCCGACATGGAAGTTATGAAGCGTATTGTGCGGGTGATTCGCGCTAATGTCAATAGTTTAATCGCCAGTACGGAAGATCCAGAAAAGATTCTGGAAAAGACCGTCTTGGAAATGCAAGAAAATCTGTTGCAATTGCGGCGAGGAGTAGCACAAGCGATCGCTATCCAAAAACGCACCCAACGGCAGGCGACCCTTGGACAGTCTACCGCAGAAGAATGGTATCGTCGCGCCCAACTGGCATTGCAACAAGGGAATGAAACTCTAGCACGGGAAGCTCTGACTAAACGCCGAGTTTACCAAGAAACTGCCACCGCCCTCTTTCACCAGATCGACGAGCAACAGGAATTGGTGACTAAACTAAAAAAGGATATGCGAACCCTAGAGTTAAAAATAGCCGAGGCGAAAACCAAAAAGGATATGTATATAGCCCGTGCGCGTTCAGCCGAGGCGTCTTTTAGACTCCAGGAACTGCTGAGTGAAGTTTCTCCCACCAGCAGCTTAAATGCCTTTGAGCGCATGGAAGCAAAAGTCTTGCAAATCGAAGCTAAATCAGAAGCTATGGCTCAACTTAGTGGCGACAACTTGCAACAACGCATTACTTCCCTAGAATCTACTCATGATATTGATGCCGAACTAGCAGCAATGAAAAATACCCATAGCCAACAGCAGTTACCCAAAAGTTAAGATGATTGAAGATTGGTCAATTACGGAGGTTGAAGTATGATAAAACTTTAAACAAAATATAGTCTAGCATAGTCAGATATAGTCTAAAAGACAGTCCTAATGAAATTATCTGATTATGCTAAAACCTTGGGGATTTCGTACCTTACCGCTTGGCGACATGACAAAGCAGGTAAAATACCATATCCAACAGAGCAACTTCCCACGGGTACGGTAATTGTTGATGACGACCCGAAAAAGATATCAGGGCAAAGCGCAAAACCGAAAAAATTGTAGAAGCCTTAAATTCTCCAACAGATTGATTAAGTTTTCTAGTCAAGCATATCTTACTGTATCTTGAATGATATACTAATTTCATTGCCAAAGTTGATCAATACTTTGACTACGCTCAGTATAAATATGCGTCAAGTAGAAAAGCACATAATCAAAGAAGGACATGACTGGTTTGATTATTGTAGTGACATTACCACTATTTCTCGGCAGCTTTACAACACTGCTCAATTCACTCAGCGTCAAGGTTTTTTCTACGGATGGGGAACTCAATCACAAGCTAGCTTAGATAGTTTATTCAAACAAAATGAGAACTACAAAGCAATAAGCGCAAAAGTAGCGCAACTCGTTTTGAAGCAGAATGCAGATGCGTGGATTGCTTACTACAAAGCATTAGTGGCTTACAAAGTTGAACCAACTAAGTTCACTGGTAGACCAAAACCACCTAATTATGTTGATGATAAAAACTTAGTGAAATTCAATAATCAAGCAATTGGTAAAAGAGAATTTAATAAAGGTTTCATTATCCCATCAATGTCGCCAATCAGGATTCCAGTAAAGCCTGGACTAAAGTTTGAGGACTTGTGTGAGGTACGAATTATCCCAAAAACTGGATGCTTCGTTATCGAAATAGTCTATGAAATTACCGAGTTGTCAGAGTTTTTTTGTAGTTTGAATCCTGAACTGAATGCGGCGATAGATATTGGTTTAGATAATCTAGCGACGATTGTTTTCAATGATCTAGCAATACAACCAATTATTGTAAATGGTAAACCATTGAAATCAGCCAACCAGTTTTATAACAAGCAGGTTGCCAAGTTTCGAGGTTTTCTGCCTCATGGTAAAGCTAAATCAAGGCGAATCGCAAATATCGTCCGCAACCGTAATCAATTTATAGATTCATATTTGCATCAATCCACAAAAATGATTGTGGATCAACTTCTATCTCTTGGTGTAACTCACGTCTCAATCGGGAAAAACGAACAATGGAAAACACGTCTTAATTTAGGTAAACGTACAAACCAAAGCTTTATTCAAATACCACATGCTAAATTTATCGAGATACTGACTTACAAATTAGTTAGAGTCGGTATTACCGTTAAGGTAGCAGAAGAATCTTACACAAGTAAGGCTTCAGCGATTGATTGGGACATCATCCCAACTTATCAACCTAACAACAAGATCAAGCATGTATTCTCAGGAAAACGTGTCAAACGTGCGTGGTATATCAGTAAAAATGGTTTGAAGATTCATGCTGACGTGAACGCAGGGTACAACATCGGCAGAAAAAGTAATCCTGAAGGATTTGACTGTCTCCAGTCTATTCTAAGGGATAGGGGGTGTCTGGTAGTACATCCAAGGCGGATAACTCCACTATTTAAGCGTGTCCATGCTGAAAGTAGAGTTGCTTAAAGCTAAATTGCATAAGTCTGACTATGTTTGACTATGTGATTTGGAACTATATCTTAACAATTAAGGGGTCTTGCGAGGTACTGTTCCAACCGGAAAGATTACATTGAAATAGGTAGCTATAAAATATTGACATACTCCCTGATCTGAAAGTTCAGGGATTCTGGATTCAAACAGCAATAGCAGGCATAGCCCGTCTTACATCACTGAGCAACGACAGACAATGCCCTCCCTGTTGCCACTATTTTACCAAAAAGCCGTCCTAGAAGAACGGCGGCTCTAGACGCAAACTTTCGGTAAAAAAGCAAACTGTCCAACACAGCGCATAAACTACAAAAGGAAAAACAAAGTTATGGGATTATTCGATCGCATTAAGCGAGTAGTCAGTGCTAACCTCAACGATCTAGTAAATAAAGCGGAAGACCCTGAAAAGATGCTAGAGCAAGCTATCCTGGAAATGCAGGAAGACTTGGTACAGCTGCGTCAGGGCGTTGCTCAAGCGATCGCTGCCCAAAAACGCACGGAAAAACAGTATAACGATGCCCAAAATGAAATCAATAAGTGGCAACGCAATGCCCAGTTAGCACTGCAAAAAGGCGATGAAAACTTAGCCAGACAAGCTTTAGAGCGGAAAAAGACTTATACTGAAACAGGCAATGCTCTAAAAGCTAGCCTGGATCAACAAAACGTTCAGGTAGAAACCCTCAAGCGCAACTTAATCCAGCTTGAAAGCAAGATTTCTGAGGCGAAGACCAAAAAAGAAATGCTCAAAGCGCGGATTACTACCGCCAAAGCTCAAGAGCAACTCCAAAGCATGGTCAGTGGGATGAATACCAGTAGTGCAATGGCGGCTTTTGAGCGGATGGAAGAAAAAGTCCTCATGCAAGAAGCCCGCGCCCAGTCAGCAGGAGAGTTGGCAAGTGCTGATTTAGAAAGTCAATTTGCACAGTTGGAAGGTAGTAGCGATGTTGATGATGAATTGGCAGCTTTGAAAGCCTCACTAGCACCCGCTACTCCACCCAATCAACTCCAACTACCACCCCAACAATCAACCGCACCTCCCAAACCTACTGAACCAGTTGATTCAGAATTGGAAGCTCTGCGTAAGCAATTGGATCAATTATAAAATTTGCCTACAAATTATTTCAGCTAGTCCCACGCCTTTTGGTTGTGGGATTTTGTATTATTTATTGTCATTGGTCATTTGTCATTTGTCATTTGTCATTGGTCATTTGTCATTGGTCATTTGTCATTGGTCATTGCTCCCCCAATCGCCAATCCCCAATTCCCAATCCCCAATCCCTGGTAACAGAGCGGAGCCGTACCACTACGTGGAAGCAAGCTACGCGTAGCGTCTGCACCAGAAGTGCAATCCCCAATCCCCAATCGCCAATCCCCAATTCCCAATCCCCAATCCCTGGTAACAGAGCGGAGCCGTACCACTACGTGGAAGCAAGCTACGCGTAGCGTCTGCACCAGAAGTACAATCCCCAATTCCCAATCCCCAGTGACACTCAGTTTGGGATAGAGTATTCTGTGTGCCAACTTTGATCGATGCCAACGGATGGAGACTGCAATGAGTAAGGGTGTAATCACCATAACTGATGCGGAGTTTGAAACCGAAGTTTTAAACGCCGATCTGCCAGTATTGCTTTACTTTTGGGCTTCCTGGTGTGGGCCTTGTCAATTGATGTCGCCAGTAATTAACTTAGCTGCCACCACATACAGAGATCGCCTCAAAGTCGTTAAAATCGAAATTGACCCTAACCCAGTGACTGTTAAGCAGTACCAGGTGGAAGGTGTCCCCGCGTTCAGACTAATTCAAGGCGAGAAACTTTTACTATCAATTGAGGGAGTGATCAATAAAGAGAAATTAGTCAGCATTCTAGATATGCACTTAAATAGTAATTAGTCAATAGTCTATAGTCGATAAAAACTGACTCTTGACTCCTGACTCCTGACTCTTGACTTTTGACCAAAAAGCGAGACGCAAGCCCCTGGCTTTAGACATGGGGATAAGTCGGTAGGAACTTTTAAGTTCCGTGAAACGATTGTGTGGCTTGGTCCACAGTGGTATAATTGAAGAGCTTGTGAGTAAGAACAACCATCTGCGCGTTGATTCATCCTAGTACGGAGCAATCCCGGCAACGGACATATCCAACTTGATTTGGAATAGTTAAAGGGCAAATAATGGCAGGATGTTGAGCGTACCTAACTGGCGTTGTGATGGACTCAGAAAACGAAAAAAGAAAAGTAAGCGCAATTGCAGCACTTCCGTGGTGGTTGTTATGAGCGTCTAGGGTGTCTTTGATAGCACCATTAAAAGTTCGTTTGTGGACTCTTCAAGAATCCCCCGGCTTATAGCCGTGGGGAGTATCGACAATATGCAATTTGCAAAACGTTTAGAACCCCTGCAATCGAATGTATTTGCTGTAATGGATAATGCCAAAGCCACTGCTTTGGCTGCTGGTAGACAGATAATTGATCTGTCTTTGGGGTCTTCTGATTTACCAACCGAGGTACATGTGATTGAGGCGATCGCACAGTCTCTCCAAGATCGCAGTACCCACGGTTACTTGCTGTTTCACGCAACTCTTGGGTTTCGTCAAGCCGCAGCCAATTGGTACGAACAAAAATTTGGGATCAAGGTCGATCCGGAAACTGAGGTTTTACCCCTGATTGGTTCCCAGGAAGGTACAGCCCATTTGCCCCTAGCATTACTCAATCCAGGGGATTTTGCCCTGTTACTCGATCCGGGCTACCCCTCCCATTCTGGGGGAGTCTACTTAGCTAGTGGTCAAATTTATCCGATGCCATTACGTCCAGAAAATGATTTTTTGCCTGTATTGGCTGATATTCCTGCCCCTATTTTGGCACAATCGCGGATGATGGTTTTAAGCTATCCGCACAATCCCACCGCTGCGATCGCTCCTTTATCTTTCTTCAAAGAAGCTGTGGCTTTTTGTCAGCAACACAATATCGTCCTAGTTCACGATTTCCCCTATGTAGATTTGGTATTTCCCGAGGCTGGGGACTGTCTAAGGGGAGATTTTTCCCCCATTCCCCCATCCCCATCCCTAGTCCCCTCGATTCTGCAAGCTGACCCAGATAAAAGCGTCTCGATTGAATTTTTTACCCTTTCCAAATCCTATAATATGGGCGGCTTCCGCATTGGCTATGCTATTGGCAATGCCCAGTTAATTAAAGCCCTACGTCAGGTAAAAACCGCCGTTGATTTTAATCAGTATCGGGGAATTTTGAATGGGGCGATCGCCGCTTTAACTGGTCCTGAGTCCGGCGTACAAGCTGCTGTTACTACCTTCCGCCAACGTCGCGACGCCTTCATCACCGCTTTACACCGCATTGGCTGGTACGTTCCCACTCCCAAAGCGACAATGTACATCTGGGCAAAATTGCCCTCACCTTGGAGTCATAATTCTATCGAATTTTGTACCCAGCTAGTCGAAAAAACCGGAGTGGCTGCTTCTGGTGGTGCTGGCTTTGGCAAATCTGGCGAAGGTTACGTTCGCTTTGCTTTAGTCCATGAACCTTCGGTGTTAGAAACCGCTGTGAATAGAATTGCTGAGTTTCTGTAGCTTGTTATTGGAGTGACAAAGTGATAATTAAACCTTCATGAGCGAGTAATGCTTGAGGAAAGACAGATTTAACTGCGACTTGCACTTGGTCGAGAAAATCATCGTTGTCATCGGGGTGGTGATGAGAAATGACCAACCGTTGCACACCAGCATTATTAGCCAAGTCTACAGCAGTTTGCCAGTGTAAATCTGTAAATTCATGGTTATAAGCCGTTGGGGGATTGTAGGTAGCATTGGCAATCAGCAAATCCACCCCTTGAATAATTTGTAAAATCCTCTCTCGGTCTAATTGTTCACTATTCTTGTGCAAATCCGTCACATAGGCAACATTATATCCCTGCCAGGTGACTCGATAACCAACAGACCGCTGATTTTGATCAATTAATGCCGTTGTCACCGTCACATCACCTAACTTTACCTCGCTATCGGGACTCAGATTGTAGAATTGCAAATAAGACTGCATCACCTGTAAAGGATAAGGAAAGTGCGGCTGCAGCATTTGGTCACAGAGACATTGTTTAATAGACGCGCTATTCGACGCAGCTGTACCGTAAATATGAAAACTATTTTGGGCAATAAATGCAGGCGCAAAAAAAGGAAACCCTTGGATACGATTTGATTGGGAATTGGTAAAAAATAAATGGGCTTCTATAGGTTTTTGCCGTTGTTGCCAATTTTTCCCCAAGACACGTAAGCCAGTCCCGCCATCAAAAATCAAGTGTTTACCCGCTACAGACATCTCTACACAACCAGTGTTACCACCATAGCGGTTGGTATTGCAGCCTGGGGTGGGAATCAAACCCCTAACACCCCAGAATTTCACGAGAAACTCCTGGGCTGGATTACTCGGCTGAGTAGTTTGCTTTTCACGTAAGTAAATCTCGGAATCCGACAGCGCAAAATTTGACATTTTTCTTGAAATTAGACCTTACCGAGCAGGTCATCGTAGTGCCGCACTTCCAATAGTCGGTTTTTTTCGTCTACAATCACGACCGTAGGCGAGTAATTTTTTAACTCTTCCGATGTGAACTGCCCGTAAGTCATTATAATCAAGCGATCGCCAATAATGCCTAGACGTGCTGCGGCTCCATTTAGCTCAATTACTCCTGAGTTGGCTGTGGCGGGGATTGCATAAGTAATGAAGCGTTGTCCATTGGCATTATTCACTACTTGCACCTGTTCATACGGTAAGATACCAGATGCTTCCAATAAGATTTGATCGATGCTAATACTTCCCACGTAGTTGATATTTGCTCCCGTGAGGGTACAGTTGTGAATTTTTGCTAAAAGGAGAGTACGCTGCATTTCGTTGGGGGAAGTTAGGAGTTAGCAGTTAGAAGTCGAGAGTTAGGAGTTGGGAGTTAGGAGTCGAGAGTTAGGATTTGGGAGTTAAAAATAACTCCTCACTTATAACTCATAACTCCTCACTCCTGACTCCTGACAACTCTCCCGATTAACCTTTACCGTAGGCGAGGATGGACTTTTCTACTAGGGCTTTTACTTTATCAGCATCTTGCCAACCGAGTATTTCAGTTACCTTTTTTTCCAAATTTTTATAACTACGGAAAAATTCGGCAATTTCATCCAAGCGGTGTGCTGGTATATCTTTGAGGGATTTTACTTGGGCGTAGCGTGGATCTTTGTCAGGGACAGCCAGAATTTTTTCGTCGCGATCGCCACCGTCAATCATCTCTAAAAAGCCAATTGGTCTGGCGGCGATAACACAACCAGGAAAGGTCGGCTCGTCTATTAGCACCATACCATCTAGGGGATCGCCATCATCAGCTAGGGTATTGGGTACAAAGCCGTAATCGTATGGATATTGTACCGAAGAATAAAGTACTCGGTCTAGGGCAAAGGCTTCCAATTCCTTGTCATATTCATATTTGTTTTTACTTCCACCCGGAATTTCAATCAGAACGCTGATGAGACCGGGTTTAGGTTGGGGTGGTATAAGCGATAAGTTCACAAACAATTCCTCGGTTAATGGTGAATGATGGGCGCTGTCAATTTGGCTCCCCGTGTAGAATTTTAGGGCCAAGATGCACTTCTTCCCAAGCTATTCATTTCACCGCTGTTAAATATATAGGAATCATATTTGATTTTTGAAAAAATATAAGTATCTGTAGGCTGGGTAATGCCTACTACATAGGGGTTTTGTCAGATATAGCCCAAGTTACGTAATAAGTTTTGATGGATTGTTCGTAGTTGCGCTTTACCCTGATTTCTCACCACAATTCTCAAAGCCTGATAAAATCTAGATTGCGGTTTTTCACACAAATCAAAACATCATCTGTCAAAAATGCCTGAAACATTTCCTGGGCAAGGATTATGATGAGTGCAAGCGTGGGACTTGTGAGAAATGCGGGTTTAGCGCCGAGACAATTAAGAGCGCTAAAGCGCAACTACAAACAAAGTTCCAACGTTCCTAAATAGCTTCTAAATCCTACACGGATTGCTATAGGTTTGCGATTGCTACCTACCCTGCGGGAACGCTAAGAGCGAACGTCACATTTAAATCTGGAAATCCTCAAGAAAATAGGTATGTCGAGGTATTTAACGCCCACACAGATGGGCATTTTGTGCTTTAAGCTTATTTGTCAACCGTTAATTTCCATTTACCACAGCATATTTTGTGGTTACAGTCATCACCTTGGGGGATGTTTCTTGTGCAGATGTTGTCAGCCATCTTTCACCCCTTATTTTGGCATCTGCTGCTAGCGTTATATTACTGGCGGGTTTTGACTAATTTTCACTTCTTGGTAGTTTATAGGTCAGGGGTTGTTGGTTATTCGTTACATTACTTGAAGAATAGTTGGCAATGACAAACACGGGTAAAGTCAGAGTTAACAGAGCGATCGCAGTTCCCACGATGTCTGCCAAACGATGGGAATATGTATCGGCAGAGTTGGCAGACTGGCTATTTGAATTCATACAAAAATTGCAGTTCGTCACGTCACTTGTGGGTCTACTCTCTTGACGAGAGTATTGTTTATATTCTAGCTATTTTTTGAGTGTAAACTGTGTAGCACTTCAGGATCTCATCCAGTTTTTCAAGTGTCATAACAGCCTTTTTATACTCAAGGATATTGATACAAAGTAACACAAAAATATTTCATGCCTTGCTATGTGATCAATATGGTCTGATTTCTTATTGTACGGTGTAATTTTACCGTTAAGCATGATTGGACATGCCAGCATTATAAGTTACATTTTTTATCAACTGCCTGCATTAGTTTGAAATTTTTTTGGGATATTTTTTCTAATCATAACATCCGACAAGGCTTTTGGTAAGGTCATTTTATGATATTTAATAGTTATTTATACAGGAAAAAAACCGAGATTACACTTAAATACAGCTACGGTTGTTATTTATTTAGCCGTAGTTACACCAAAGCTGTTTGATACTTGACAACAATGGGGAAGATTGATTTTTTTTACAAGCTATCTACACCGAACAAATACAGAAGCATAACTTAAATTAGAACTATTTATTCAGTGATAGCACTAAAAAAAATCTGGCTAAATTGAGATTATGCGGGCTGATTAATAGGACTTCTATTTTGTCAATCTATATATAGGTAGAGTAAAAATGCCTGATCCATAGGCTATTGTTAATGGTTTACCCATATCCCATTCAAAATCTGTATAGGGGTGAAACAGCGTTTAACAGAACTGGAAACTGCTATCTACGAAATCTTATAACAACTTAACTAATTAAAAAAACCGCCACTAGGGCGGTTTAGTTAAGCAATCGGAGGGTAGTTTCAGCTTACTTGGCTAATTTTTTAATTGTTGTAGCCAATTTGGCAGTTGAGGGTTGACTGTTAACTACCTCAAATGATTGTTTTGATATTTTCGACTTCCCTGATCAGTTTTTATGGTTTAATTTTCAACCTGGTGATCTATCGCAATGGGTATCTGTTAACAGTTAACTGTCAACGGTAAACCGTTCACTGATTTATTAACGTTTACCATAAGCCGTCATTGGTTCTTTGATAAACCGAATGTAAAGATGTCTAAATGTCGATTTAATCACACGGGGCATAGCAAAATCGATGGGGATTAATTTATCTGGTAGTCGCCAATCTTCTATTTTGAGTAAATCAGGTGCTAAAATAGGAAATTGGATGGCAGATAATTCAGGACAAACTCCTAATCTTTGAGAAGCTGCAAGTGTGGGTACTTGATCGGGTGAGACATTGAGGATTTCCACCATTGCCCGATCTAAGGCAAATACATCGGATGCTGCTGCTAAAATTCCTAATTTACGAGGTTCTCCACCACTAGGGCCATTCCCTTCATGACCAATGATCCCATCTAAAATCGTTAAGTTGGGGTTAATTGCCCTAGCTGTTTCTACCAACATTTCACCAAAACGGTTCGCATCTTTCCCCGCTTCTAGGTGCCACCAAGCTTTCATTTTACCGGGGACGCAACCAAAAAGGTTTTTTACTCCCAGGGTTAATGTCAGCTGCATATGGGATTTTACTTTAGGTAAATTAATTACCACATCGGCTTCCATCGCTTCTTTCGACAGACGCAGGTGGTTAAAATTTTCGCTGATAGTTTCGTAACGCTTCCCATGAAAATCGATAATTGGTAGATTGAGTGCTTCTAAAACAGGTTGATAGCCACTGGCGATCGCGACTCCCTTAGCACTACCAAAAGCTGGACTATCGCCCAAAAATGGCTGACCGCCAACTTCAAGAACCATCTGGGCTACTTCGTAAACTAGTTCGGGGCGGGTGGTACACTCTTTACCAGGACGAGACCCTGTGAGCAGATTCGGTTTGAGCAAAACCCTATCGCCTTTCTTGACAAAAGCTGCTATCCCGCCAAAAGGTTCTAGCAAGGTGACTAAAGATTCCCGTAAAGCCTCGCGCTCGTAAGAAGTAGCCCGGATTAAACTGACAGATGGTGTTTGAGTCTGCATGGAAATAAATGACCAATATTGACATACTCCCACTTATATTATGCGTGGGATTTTGGGGTCAAACAGCAATTGCAGGCATAACCTGTCTTACATTACCTAACCCAACAGTCTATGCCCAGACTGGGTAAAGATAGAAGAAAAATAATTTCTTTTATCTTCCTACTATCTTTTTAATCCATGTTGCCCTATTCTGATCTGAGGGGTGAGATACCACACATCTGTTCGAGATTTAACACTGTGGCTAATTGGGTTTGTGTCATTAATCCTCGTTCTAGGACAATTTGACGCAAAGATTTGCCTGTTTCTAAGGATTCCTTAGCTACAGCCGCAGCATTGAGATAACCGATGTGGGGATTGAGTGCGGTTACTAATGCTAAACTGCCTTCAGCGTAAGCCAAACAACGTTCCTTGTTAGCTGTAATGCCTTTGATGCAGCTTTGAGTCAGGGCGGCGATGGTATTACCCAAAATTTCCATGCTGTGAATCAAATTATAAGCAATTAGTGGCATCATCACATTTAGTTCCAATTGTCCGGCTTGGGCGGCTAGAGCGATCGCACTGTCATAACCCATGACTTGAAAGCACACCATTGATGTCATCTCTGCCATGACTGGATTATACTTTCCTGGCATAATTGAGGAGCCTGGTTGTACTGGGGGTAATTGAATTTCTTTAAAACCAGTTTTCGGACCCGAATCCAGCAGCCGCAAATCATGGGATATTTTGACTAAATCCTGTGCTAAATTGCGTAAAGCACCAGAAACATTGACAAATGGTGCCATACTCTGCATTGCTGCCATGAGGTGGGGTGCGGGTTCCAGGGGAGAGTTCAGCAACTCTGATAGAACTTCTACCACACGGACGCGATATTGTCTATGAGTATTTAATCCTGTTCCCGCTGCACTCCCACCCAAACCTAACACCATCAAATCCCCAGAGGCGGTGTAAATGCGGTTTTGGTGATCTGATAAGATTTGTGCCCAGGCGCCGAAATTATCACCCAAACGCACAGGGACAGCATCTTGTAGGTGAGTTCTGCCAGATTTAACGATATCTTGGAATTCTATGGCTTTGTGGGATAAAACGGCGATCGCCTGATCTAACGCTGGCTGTAATGTCTTTGATAGTGCCAATAATCCACCAATGCGTATTGCCGTGGGAATCACATCATTGGTAGACTGCCCATAGTTAACGTGGTCATTAGGACTCACACGCTGGTAATTGCCTTTGACATCGCCAAGAATTTCTAAGGCGCGATTGGCGAGAACTTCGTTGACATTCATGTGGTGAGAGGTTCCAGCACCAGCTTGGTAGACATCGACGACAAATTGATCCCGCAACTGTCCTGTAAGTATTTCTTCAGATGCTTGCACAATCGCCTGACTGATATCTTGGGGTATGCAACCTAATTCCCCGTTGACAATTGCTGTCGCTTTTTTAATTAATAAACAAGCATCTACGTAAGTAGCTAGTGGCTTAATTCCACTTATAGGGAAATTTTCGATAGCGCGTAGGGTTTGAATACCGTAATAAGCGCTACTGGAGATTTGGCGATCGCCCATCGAATCGCGTTCAGTACGGAATTGGAAATCTGTTGGTTGAGTCATAGAATCATTTAAAGAATCTCAAGAAACAGATCATGCCATACCGACAGACGAGAATTTTGGCAATTATCCGAATTGCTGCACGCTAAAATGAAAATCAGAATGACAGAAACTCAGCCGATTCGCACCACCCATCGAGGCAGAATTTTTCCCCAAATTCAATGGACTGAAGCAGAACTAGCCCAACGTCGAGCCGAACGCAAGGAATTTCATCAACGTTGCCAAGCGATTTTTGAACGCGTAAAGCCAGAGTACATCAAAACCCATTACAACTGGTATATGGTTGTCGAGCCTAAGAGTGGTGATTATTTTATCGAACATGACGAAGAAGCTGCGATGACAGTTGCGCGTCAACAGCACCCTGGTACTGTAAGATTATTTTTGTTCCGAATTAACTCAACGGGTGTTTCTGGAACCGTATGATTTTTTAACTCGCGTCCCACAAACAGAACAATCTTGTGAGGTGTAGTGAGGTGCAACTGCGACCGCCCAAGTGTCAAAAACTTTATCCAGCGAAATTAAAAATCTGTTGTGCGGTAAGATTAAATTGTGGGAAACTAGGGGAGACAATTACATCATTTTCTCTAAAGGTGGTTTTTACGTATTCTGCGTCAATTAGTTCGTATACAAAGATAGTTGGTTGTTTGGGATAGCCAATAAATTCACGCGCTCCCAAAGCTGCATAATCTACAATCCAGTATTCGGGAATGCCCATAGCTACCCTTCGGGAAGGGCTTCGCCCAACATAATCACGACGTTTGTCGTAGTAGTCGTCTTGCCAATTGGTACTAACAACTTCTACGATCAATTTGACCGAAGTGGCGTTTTGAATAACTGACTCATGTTCCCAGCGTGTCTCGGTGCCAATAGTTTCTTGATTTAGAACAATGATGTCCGGTTCGTACCCAGACTTGTCGCGGTAAGGTTTGACAATCGATTCTCTGGGTATTGTCCAAATGTCTATTTTACCAATTTTATCAATCGTTGTCAGCAATCTGCCACTGAGAGAACCCGTTAAATTTGAATGCTTACCCCTAGGCTTAGGCATCTCAATAATTATTCCATCATGCAATTCATAACGCAATTGTGAGTTTTCTGGATACCATTCAATAAATTCATCAAAGGTATATAATTTTGTTTCGGTTTGTGCTTGTGCTTGTATTTGGGCTTGGGTCATAGTTTACCTCAGAGCATTTTCAACTCCCCAGACTGAACAAATAACGTTTGGCTTATTTGGAATTGTAAATTATAAGTTATAAATTAAATTATGAATTTTTCAGCATGACTCTGCCTAATTGGATTACTTTCTCCCGTCTTTTGGGAATCCCATTTCTGCTTTACGGGTTATACAACCCCACACCGCAAGGGAGGTGGATATGTTTGGCAATTTTTCTCGTTGCGGCTTTAACTGATTGGTTAGATGGCTATTTAGCGCGAAAACTCGACCAAATTAGCGATTTGGGCAAATTTCTCGACCCTTTGGTAGATAAATTGCTGGTCTTGGCGCCTTTATTGGTCTTAATTGAGTTGAGACAGATACCAGCTTGGGGAGTGTTTATTATTTTAGCGCGGGAATTGGCGATCGCTGGTTGGCGGGTGAATCAAACGACGATTACAGGGGCAAATATTTGGGGTAAACTGAAAACCGTCAGTCAAATAGTGGCAATATCTCTGCTAATTGCACCTTTATCAGCAGTCTGGCAAATTCCGTCCTTAATTGCCTTTTGGATATCTGTTGTTTTTACCGTAATATCTGGCATAATTTATCTAATATCGGCAAATGAAGCAGCTAACTAGAATTACGTTTAATCCTCAAGTGAGTAAGGAGTAATGAGTAATAAGTAATGAGTAATAAGTAATAAGTATAGCGATTCTTACTCCCTTCCCGCTGGAAGATTACCGAAATAATTTTTAGCTCACGCAAAGGCGCAAAGGCGCATTCGCGCAGCGTCTGTCTTCGACACGCTACGCGAACGCAGAGAAGAAGGAAAATTATAGGTAATCTTAGACCGGGAAGGGAGTAGTTAAGTGAGGTACAAAATTGTATCACGCGGTGTAAGGGCACGGCAATGCCGTGCCCCTACGGGTGTACCTTACTAGGGCGAGAAACGCTATAATGAGTAATAAGTAATGAGTAATAAGTAATGAAAGAATTATTAAGATATTAACAACTTCAATCAACAAGTTGAAAGAAAAATAAAAAATAATCCACTCATTACTCCTTACTCCTTACTCCTTACTCCTTACTCCTTACTCATTACTCCTTACTCCTTACTCATTACTCATTACTCATTACTCATTACTCATTACTCCTTACTCCTTACTCATTACTCATTACTCATTACTCATTACTCATTACTCATTACTCATTACTCCTTACTCCTTACTCCTTACTCCTTACTCCTTACTCATTACTCCTTACTCCTTACTCATGACTCCTTAATATTTAAGACTGAGCTAGTCTGAGAGCCATTTCCATCATTTGAGATCTGACTAATTTTTCCTTATTGTTATTGATAGATAGAAGTTTCTCAATCACTCCGATTGACCTCAAATTGTCTCGCGCAATTTCCCAAGCTAGGGTGGTGTATATAATGGCATCCAAGTTGTTATACTTAGGCTGCCAACCCAATACTTGCTGGATTTTATCCGCACAAGCTGTAACACAAGCTGGGTCTCCAGGGCGACGACTGGCTGCTATCACGGGGAAATCTACGCCAGAAAGAGCCTTGACACGTTCGACAACTTGCCTTACACTATATCCTTGGCCATAACCACAGTTGAGAATTTGGCTGTTACCGCCCTGTTCTAGGTAGCTTAAAGCATCGACATGGGCTGCTGCTAAGTCTTCAACATGGATATAGTCGCGAATTCCCGTACCATCAGGTGTGGGAAAATCAGTGCCAAAAATGTGCAATTCTGGTTGACGGTGGAGTGCAGTATTACAAGCGGCTGCAATCAAGTGAGTTGCATTGCGAGAATTCTGTCCTAGTCGTCCACTAGGGTCGGCTCCCCCGACGTTGAAGTAGCGTAGAATTATGTACCGTAGGCGAGAGGCTAACCCATAGTCTTGAATGAGCCATTCGCTCATGAGTTTGGAGCGCCCGTAGGGGTTAATCGGTAGGGTGGGAGTAGACTCGGTGACGGGATTTTCTTGAGGTTGTCCGTAAACTGCGGCTGTACTAGAAAAAATGAATTGCTTAACACCCATTACACTACAGCACCGGAGCAAATTCAGAGTATTGCGGGTGTTGTTGGCGTAATAATCGAGGGGATTGGCAACGGATTCTGGTACAATTAAACTGGCAGCAAAGTGCAGAACTGCACTAAATTGATGCTTGGCAAAGACTTGGTAAAGACGGTCTATATCTGCTAGATCGCCGATAATTAGCTCACCAGACAGTACGGCTTGGGGTACACCGGTAGAGCAGTTGTCATATATGACGACATCATAACCGGCTTCGCCGAGTTGGCGGACGACGTGGGAACCAATATAGCCAGCACCCCCAGTCACCAAAACTTTTTGATTCATCGACCTTTACCCAACAAAACAACTCTGACAGTTTTAAAGGCGATCGCAATGTCTAACCAGAAGGAATAATTTTTGATGTAGTAGAGGTCATAAGATAGCTTTTCGTAAGCATCTTCAACCGAAGCACCGTAGGGATATAAAACCTGTGCCCAACCAGTAATTCCTGGCTTAACTAAATAACGCAGTTCGTAGTATGGAATCGCCTCTTTGAGTTGAATATCAAACTCCGGGCGCTCTGGACGTGGACCGATCAAGCTCATTTCCCCGCGCAACACATTCCAAATCTGTGGTAGTTCATCAATTCGCAGGAGTCGTAGCCAGTATCCGACTCTGGTAATGCGGGGATCACGTTGACTAGCCCATTGTGCGCCCCGCTTTTCAGCGTCTTGATACATGGAGCGGAATTTATAAACCCGAAATGGCTTACTGTATAGTCCTGTGCGTACTTGACTATAGAAAATTGGCCCTGGACTATCTAATTTAATTAGTGCTGCCACCAATAGCATCAGTGGAAACAAAACTACAAATAACAGCCCCGTCAACATCAGGTCTAAAAACCGCTTCAGTTTGAGACTAATACCATCAGAAACTAAGTTAAAGCCATCGCTAAAAGCCAACCATTTATCCTCAAGTAAGGATGAAGGCAGTTTATACCATAAAGTTTCGCAAATATCGGGTAGTCTGTAAACTGGGATGCCTTGGAGTCGCAGCTGCATCAAATTCTGCACTTGTGCATCAGAGAAATCAGGGGTTGCTACTACTACACCTGACCAGGACTGCTGAATCAAAGTAGGTAAGTCGCTCACGTATCCTCCACAGCTGAGATGGGATTCTGTTTGAGTCAATTCCGTGATATTTTCACCAGCTTCCTTCAAGACCACCAATCGTCCCAAGGGGTTCCGTACCAAGAACATTTGGGCAAATTTCATGGCACACTCGTTAGCACCCAGCATCAGCCAACGACTTTGTTGAGCGTGCGATCGCATCCACTCAACTGCCCATAACCTTAATATCACTGCCCAGATTGTAAATATTCCCAGGCTGATTAGCAATATACCCCGGCCCAGTAGGGGGTGTTGTCCCCAGGTTCCCGATAGGTAAATTAGGGAGGAAGTGATGCCACCAACTATTAAACTGCTAATCAAGATCCGTGCCGGCGCACGCAAACCAGCAATTTGCTTGTCTGGATGGTAAGTATCTGCTAGATAAAGCCCTGACAGAACCAGGAGTATAAATCCGCACACAACTCCATCGAAGCCCTCAAGTGGTTGACCGAGACGCCACCAAAAGGCTGCTCCCAAACAGGAAACTAAGCCAAAAACATCTCCTATTAAAAGCAAGACGGGTAGAAAACGTGGTATTTTTACTAACTGAATACCTTCCCTGTAACTCGATAATGGTATATGGTACATAAGTGTTCTATAATACAAGTCATTGAAAATCAATACTCCCAACTATTACTCTGTCAAGATAAAAATGATGGACTGTAGTGCGGGCATCTTGCCCGCGTGAGCGAGACGCTCTGTCAAGATAAAAATGATGGACTGTAGTGCGGGCATCTTGCCCGCGTGAGCGAGACGCTCACACTACCAAAAATCCCTCAAAACAAAATTGACAGACTACTAGTCAAATGTATTTTCTTTACAGATAGTTACAGTTTGAGGTATTATTCCGAGGTAATACATGGTTATGTTTGTTTCCACCTACTGCTGGTGCTTAAAGATTAATCTAAGTATATACTAATTACTAGTCATCTAGACAACAAAAAACTCAAACTACCAATTGTTAAAGTATTTTTTTTTTAAAGTAGTTTAGAATACTTGCTTTTTCCAATTAGATGACATTAGATGTTGATTTAGAAATAGTTACGGGCGTCAAAAAATACAACCTATCAAAATCATCATCTGCCTCTAGACCGGTGATTTAATAATTTGTTGGTGGTAATTGTGGGTGGATGAAACTAAGACCAAATTTTTTAATCTTTGGGAGTGAGGCTGACTGTTACCTAAGTCTTGTATTATGTGATTCTAATAGACAATCTGACGGAGGGTATATACAAAAAAAGACAAAATAAAAGATTGGGTGGTGCAACTGATCAAACAAGATATTTAATAGATTTAAGAGGTTGTTTGAAAAGTCTGTTTTGATGTGCCCTGGCGATTAGAAATCGCGGCTACACAGACAAAACCCAGCGACATGGGTTGAAAACCCTTCTCTACGTTCGCACAGGCGGACAATGCTAGTAGTCTGTCAATTTTGTTTTGAGGGATTTTTGGTAGTGTGAGCGTCTCGCTCACGCGGGCAAGATGCCCGCACTACAGTCCATCATTTTTATCTTGACACAGTACTAGTGTAGTAGCGAATTCTATTCGCCGAGAACTTTTCAAACATACTCTAAGTAAGTCGGCAGGAATTTACAAAACTATAGGAATCTGGTTTGATGTTTGAAATATGAAGAAAATTCTGATTCCTCTCCTCACTTACCGACCAATAACGACTGTCACTCGTTGAGGGAGATGGCTGGGCTAGTTTTCACCAATTTCTGTATTGTTTGATATCATATTTATGGTTTGCTTCACCCTTATTCGTGTCTGATCAGCCTATGTCCAGTAGCATTGCGATTATTGGTAAGCGACTCCATTACACAGTGCAAGAAATCGTATAGTCGGCGGCTGGGCATTCCGTGGACTTAAAACAAATCTCAAGGCGTCCTCAGCAATAGCTGGATTGGTTGAGAAGCCTACACTGTATGCTTGTATCGTGTAGGAGTATGTCACATAATTGTTATTAGATTCCCTATGTCTACTAAACCAGAAGCCCAAGACTCCTCCCTGAATTTCCAACAATACTGGCTAATATTGAAAAGGCGTTGGCTGGTGACATCAGTTGTGATTAGTTCTGTGTTTGGAGTCACAGCTTTGGTCACATTCTCACAAAAACCAGTTTACGAATCAGACGGTAAGCTGTTGTTTAACAAACAAAGTGGGGTATCATCACTGACAAGTCTCACGGCAAAGGTGGGAGAGTTAGGCGGTCTGACTAACCTCAGTAACCCAGTAGATACGGAAGCTGAGGTTATCCGTTCCTACCCGATTATCAATAAAACTATTACTAGCCTGAACCTGAAGGATAAAAAGGGGAAAACCCTGACGATGGAAGGCTTTCTCAAAATATTGAAGCTGAAAACTATCCGTGGGACGGATGTGATGCAGCTTTCTTACCGCAGTACTGATCAGGAAGAAGCAGCGGCTGTGGTAAATACGGTGATGAAATATTACCTAGATAGTAACGTTCTTACCAACCGTTCCGAGGCTAGAGCGGCGCGGGAATTCTTGAGTAAGCAGATACCTGAAGTCGAGAAAAGAGTGACGCAAGCCGAAATGGCTGTGCGGCGATTTAAGGAAAAAAATCGGGTGATAGCCCTGGAGGTAGAAGCAAAAGTTGGCGTCGAAGGGTTGAAAGATCTAGTCGAGGCGATTACCAACGCCCAAGCAGAATTAGCTGCGGCTAATACTCGCTCAGTGGCTCTGCAAAATGAAATCAAATTGAATACGCAACAAGCTGTGGAACTCAGCACCTTAAGTCAATCGCCTGGAGTCCAGCAGGTACTGACAGAATATCAAAAAGTACAAGATGAGTTAGCGGTGGCGCGGACGCGGTATACTGACGATAATCCGGCAATTGTGAATCTGGTACTGAAAGAGGCAGCACTGAAAACTCAACTAGAAGGGCGAGTAGCCCAAACCATCGGCAATTCTGAGTCTCAACCAGAACAGAATTTGCAAATCGGGGCGCTCAAGCAGGCTTTAAGTGAAAATCTCGTCAAAGCCGAAGTAGAACGTTTGGCGTTAGCAAACCAAGTAGCGGAATTACGGAAAGCTTTTATCATCAACAAAACACGTTTGGAGAGCTTACCGCGACTGGAACAACAGCAGCTACAGCTACAGCGTCAATTACAAGTGGCGCGAATTACCTATGAACAACTGCTCAAGCAATTGCAAGAAGTTGAGGTGGTAGAAAACCAAAATGTCGGTAATGCGCGGGTAATATCTGAAGGTTTAGTTCCAGAAAAGCCGGTTTCTCCGGTGATTCCCCTGAATTTAGCCCTAGGTGGATTTTTAGGAATCTTGCTGGGTGCGGGAACGGCGCTGATCTTGGAAGCGTTGGATAATTCCCTCAAGACAATTGAGGAAGTCAAACGGCTATTGGGCTATCCCTTGCTGGGTACGATTCCCTTGACTGAAAAAGTTAAGGGTGCTGATGGTGATGCACTAGTAGAATTACCTGTACTGAACAATCCTTATTCGTCTCAGTCCGCAGCCTTTGAAATGCTCCAGGCGAATCTAGGGTTCTCGATTTCTGACAAAGCGCTGAGAGTAATTGTCATCAGTAGTTCTATTCCCGGTGAAGGTAAATCCTTTGTCGCTGCTAACTTAGCAGTAGCGGTAGCCCAAATCGGACGACGAGTCCTATTGCTGGATGGAGATATGCGGCGTCCCCGTCAGCATAAAATTTGGGAACAGTCTAACCTTGTGGGGCTGAGTAATATTTTAGTGAGTCAAGCTGAGTTACAAACTACTACGAAAGAAGCTTTGATGACTCTGGATTTGGTAACATCAGGGACAATTCCACCGAATCCAGCAGCACTGTTAGATTCTCAACGGATGGCGGAGGTGATTCGAGAGGCTAGTAAGGAATATGACTTTGTGATTATTGATGCTCCACCTTTGACGGCGGTTGCTGATGCACTCATGTTCGGTAAGTTGGTGGATGGTCTATTGTTGGTTGTGCGTCCTGGGGTGGCTAATATTGCGTCGGTTAATGCGGCGAAGTCGTTGTTGGAGCAAGCCGGTCAGCGGGTGTTGGGTATGGTGGTGAATGGTGTGACTTCTGGTAGTAGTTATGGTGGTTATTATTCTAAGGGTTATTACGGGGCGAGGGGGAATGAGAAGAATGGGAAGGTGGATGTGCCAATGTCTAAAATTCGGATTTCGTGATGGTTGCTCCTATCTTTATGGTTAGTGCTTATTATGCCTGTTATCTGTCATATTTTAGATAGATTGGACGAAAAGAAACACTTCACGGTTGGTTATCACATAGTTGCAACTAAAATGTGAGATAGTTCATCCAGGAAATAACTTATTCTCAATAAATTTATTGTTTAGCAACACTAAATTACTAAATTGAAAAACAGTTTTTTAAAGAATGGATTCTACAATGCTGCTGGTGGAATTATCCGAATTGGATTAGCTTTACTCACAATTCCCTTACTGATTCGCCTGATTGGCGTTGAAGAATACGGGTTGTGGACACTGGCTTCTACCGTAATCTTAATTGTTGCTTTAGCTGAGGCTGGTCTTGCTACAGCAACTACCGTGTTTGTCTCTCAGGACTTAGGAAAGGAGGATGTTGATGGATTATCGCAGACTTTAACTGTAACCTTTGGGGCTATGCTGATACTAGCTACCCTCGGAGCGATCGCTCTTTGGTTTGGTGCTGAGGGTATTGTTGATTTGTTCCCTAAACTAGGAAAAACACAACAGTTAGCAGCCATACAAGCTTTACAACTTGGTGGCTTGGTAGTCTGGGCAAAATTATTGCAACAGGTTTTAA
The DNA here is from genome assembly GCA_038087035.1 of Gloeotrichia echinulata CP02. Classification (NCBI taxonomy): domain Bacteria; kingdom Bacillati; phylum Cyanobacteriota; class Cyanophyceae; order Nostocales; family Gloeotrichiaceae; genus Gloeotrichia; species Gloeotrichia echinulata. The sequence continues at coordinate 226,061 of CP051187.1, forward strand.
TCGGTGTGGAGCAAGCTTATCAGCGTTATAGCTTGCTGAATATTTTGAATACGATGCAATGGGTTTTGCTGAGTTTGGGACTGTTTGGGGTAGCTTGGTTTGGTGGTCGGACGGTCGCACTCATGCAGTGGCAAGCTTTAACAAGTGTAGTAACATTGTTAAGTCATATTTGGGTAGTGCGATCGCTTGTTCAGGGTGTACGCCTACGACTCATTTGGAAAACCGAAAAGGGGCTAGCAATTGCAAACTATAGCCTAATAATATGGTTGATATCTTTAGGGACTGCTTTGTTCAGTAGAGGTGATCGCCTGATTGTTGGTTATTTGCTAGGTTCTGAAACCCTCGGAGTATACGCTGGAATTACTGATGCAACAGCAGCAATTAACTCATTCTCAGCATTGCCTGTTCAGCCCCTTGTTCCAGTTCTTAGCAATCATTCAGCAAAGCATAATATCAGTAATCCAGAGTTAGCAAAAAAGGTAAAACAGGCTTTTGAAGTGAATGGACTTTTTGCCTTAGGTTCTGCTGCTTGGCTGTTTATGTTTGCACCATTAGTTATGCATCTAATGTTTGCAGATGCAGCTACTGACAACAGTATAGTTGGTTTTAGAGTGGCAACAGTCATTTATGGACTTTTTTCACTGAATACTGTAGGATTCTTTATCCTTATCAGTGTTGCTGCCAAGTTGGTGATGAGCATTCAGTTGATGAGTGGGTGTTTTTCATTGATATTAATTGCCATTGGGGCAAGCAAATTTGGATTGTTGGGTGCCATTACAGGTAATATTGGTTTTCTTGTAACTTGGCTAATGATTTTTTCAGGTCTTGATCTGTTAAAGTTACCTAAATGGTTATGGCTAAAATCTTTAATATTTCCATTAATTTGGTTTACAATGTGTATATTAATTGGCTTATTAATTTCTCAAATTGAATTTATAGTCATTATTTCTACAATCCAAATGATAATTCTAATTGGCTGGTTTTTAAGTATTTATAAACAAAATTTTAGGGTAATGCTAAATAAAATTGGTTTTTAGCAACCCGCCAATAAAATCAAAATAATTGTATTAGTATTCATTGTAAAAATAAACAAAAAAATGGATAAAATTATGACCCAATCATCAATAATATTTGGAATGCGTTATACCCTTAAGACTGTCTATCATGTTATTTCTGAATTAGGATTCAATCCTCTCAATACAATTTCATTTCTGAGAGGTATCCCTATTTATGTTTATCAATTCATAAAATTTTATTTAGAAAGTCAAAAGTCCGATCAAAGTCTTCGTATCGGAAATCCGTTTCCATGTATGATAGACAGATATGAAGGGGCAGGTCATATCACTAAACATTATTTTCATCAAGATTTATGGGCTGCACGCAAAGTTTATCAGAATAATCCCGAACATCACATAGATGTTGGCTCAAGAATTGATGGTTTTGTTGCCCATGTACTAACTTTTCGTGATATTGAAATCCTTGATGTTAGACCTATGGCTTCAAATGTTTCTGGTATGACCTTTCGTCAAGCTGATTTGATGCAATCAGAAAGCGTACCAGCCAACATCTGTGATTCTCTTTCTTGTCTACATGCATTAGAACATTTTGGACTGGGACGATATGGAGATCCAATTGATTCAGAAGGTCATATTAAAGGTTTACATTCTTTAACAAAGTTGTTAAAACCAGGTGGAAAGTTATTACTATCAGTTCCCATTGGTTTTGAGAGAGTTGAATTTAATGGACATCGTGTATTTTCAGTTGAAACTATCCTTTCACTGACCAAGGAAAATTATGACTTAATTTCATTTTCTTACATTGATGATGGAGATAATTTTTACGAAAATTATGATACAGAGAAAGTTCCAGATATGATTTACGGCTGTGGTCTATTTGAGTTTAAAAAAAACTAAATTTCGTCAATAGCAAAAGCTAACAAACTTTTACACTATTTGGTATTGGCGACAAATGAAAAAATTATTTATGCAGGTAGTTAAAAAAATATGCGAGTAAGTTCGGATTACCAGTTTTCTGTGGATAGTAGACATTGTGTATTTTAAATGGAGTATTACTATGAAGAATTTGATCAGGCGTTATTTATTTGCTATTTTAGCAACCACTCAATTTCACCCCCTATTTAAATGTTTATATAGACTTTCTGTTTGGGGTATGAACATCGGTTTAGGTGGGGGGGTTGAAGATAGCGGAGAAAAATATGTATTGAGTAAATTTGCAAAAACTATAGGTGCAAATAAGATTCCTGTAATATTTGATGTTGGTAGTAATCAAGGTCAATTTGCCTGTGCTGCATATCAAATTCTTGGCAAACAAGTTAGAATGCATTGTTTTGAACCATCACGAATCACATTCAATACTTTGGAAAAAAATCTAGATGGATACTCAAACATTCAATTGCACAACTTCGGATTGGGAGATTCTGATGAGGAAGTTACTCTATATGCAGAAGAGGAATTATCAGGTTGTGCTTCACTATATGACCGTCAACATTTTGGTGGATCGGGAATGAGGCTAACAGAGACAATCAGACTCAAAGCTCTAGATGACTTCTGTGCCAAAAACGGTATTGAGCATATTGACTATCTTAAGTTAGATGTTGAGGGGCATGAATTAAATGTCTTAAAAGGAGCAACACAGATGCTGTCTTCAGGTGCAATAGATTGGATTCAATTCGAGTTTGGTGGCTGTAATATAGATTCACGGACATATTTTCGAGATTTCTTCGATTTTTTGAGCCTTCATTACCATATATTTCTCTTGTTGAGAAATGGACTCTATCCTATTAAGAAATATCACGAAACATTAGAGATATTTACAACAACTAACTTTATAGCCATATCGAAAACTTTATAGCGGAAGAGTTTGGTTTTGCGACAAAACTTTACATTTTAATCTTTGTGAAGCTGGACGGGTGTTATCGCTTTTTTATTTCTTACAGGAGTTGTGTTTCGTATGCCATAATCAATATTTTTTTGCAAATCAATTGTAAGTCGTAATTCATCTTCTTAATTATGAAATTTCAGAAATTTGGTGAGGGGTCATCAAGTGACTATACCAATTTTAATTGTTTCCTGTGATGCATATCAAGATGTCTGGCATCCGTTTTTTCATTGCTTTTTCAAAAATTGGACAGACTGTCCTTATCCAATTCATTTAGTATCAAATACACTCAAATATATAGATTCACGGGTATCGCCTCTATTAATTGGTCATGATATGGACTACAGTTCTAACCTGATCACAGATCTAAACCAGATGATCTATGGCTGTGGTCTATTTGAGTTTAAAAAAACTAAATTTCGTCAATAGCAAAAGCTAACAAAAGCTAATTTTATTAAAATGATAAAAAATCCAGGAAAAACAATATACAATTTGTGGTAATTAAAAATTAAATTAGACTGATTAATATTATATGGAGATTATTTTACGGTGAAATTATCAAACAATGTCCCACTAAAGGCTAAAATTAATGCTATCAACAGAGAAGACATTATCTGGTATGTACTTTTATTAATTCTTCTCATCTTGACATTAATTACTCAATCTTTAGCGAAAAATAGTGTTCTTGAAATATCAAATTTTTATATTCCTGATAGTTATACTTATGAACTGAGAATTTTAACAAATAAAGATAGTGAAGATTTTTTAGCTCAAACATATAATATACTTAATCAATTTTTATATAGTTTAAGTTCTCAAAGTTTTTTTATTTTCAATGCCTCCTTATTATTTATATCGTTGAATCTATGCCGAAGTGTATTTCAATACATATCACCTAAAGCAGTTAATTATGCAAGACTAGCTATAGTAGGAAACCCATACTTATTAATTGGTGCAGTTGGACCTAACAAGGAAACTATACTTATTTTCGTGTGTCTAATTTTTTGGAAATTTTTCTTTGTACTAAATGGGCAAATTAGAACTATAGTTTTGGTTATTATAGGATTAATACCTCTATTTATTCGTCCAGTAGTTTCTTTTCCTTTATATCTAAGCCTTGTTATATATAAATTAATACAAAAAAAAATCAATAAGCCTAGAATTCTACTATTATTATTTCTAGGATCATTTTTTTTATTTAATTCAACCCCGTTTGGTAATTCAGTAATTTCAGGCTTACAGGATGATGACGTTATATCATTTTCAACCTCTAGAATTTATGATATTGCTTTACAACTTAATAGTTATAGTCGGGATGTAATCCTACAATATCCAGCATTTCTTGCAAAATCAGCAATAATTTTATTTGCGCCAATTATAAGACCATTGAGAATTTTGGAATCACCACTACCTTTACTTGATATTGGATATACAATTATTGCCTTATTGTTATTTCCGTTTAATCTATCTTTAGTGCTTGTTTTTTTATTTGGAGATAAATTAACAAAAAGAAATTTTTCTAGCTACGAATCAGTAATATTTTTCTTCACAGTATGCTCTATATTAATAGTAATTCTAAATTCAATTTTAACCTTCCGGTATATTTTTCCTTTTAGTCCATTTATATTTTCTTTGTTTGGAGTGCAAACATCTCAAACAAGAAAGTATATTTTATATTTAACAGGCATTATTACTTTATTAAGTATATGGTTTTCAATTTTATATCCTTCTAATGATCCAATCATCGATGAAGTTATACCTGAATTTTTAGAATGGTTATAGGCATAAATTTTTTAAATTAAGCTATTACTCAAGTAAATATGCGATTTTTAATCATGAAGATATCCAAAGTACAGAATTAACCTTAAAAATTCCATTCTATTATACAGGTGATAACCCTAAGGAATATTATGTGACAAATCGAATTATCTAACAGTAGTCATGCAATATCAAAAGTGAATTTCCAAAAATATTCGGACTAATTTAAATGAGTATACCTATTTTAGTTGTATCATGCGATAAGTATCAGGATGTGTGGCATCCCTTTTTTCATTGCTTTTTCAAAAATTGGCCAGACTGTCCATACCCAGTTTACTTAGTATCCAATACACTCAAATATCCAGATAATCGAGTATCATCTGTGCTAATTAATCCTGATATGGACTACAGTTCTAACCTGATCAAAGCTCTAAACCAGATTCCACAAGAATGGGTTATTTTTTGGGTTGAGGATCGTCCTCCTGCGGTTCCTGTAGATACTGCTCGATTAGTAAAGCTAATTCAGTTAGCTCAGTCCAAAAATGCAGGGTATTTGAAGCTAATTCCTTGTAGCCCTCCAGCTTTGGTAAATGAAGCAGAAGAAATAGGAGAACTTCCTAAAGGCTCTTGTTACCGTATTTCTATGACAGTTGCTTTATGGAAGAAAGAAACTCTGCTGAAAATTCTAAAAGCTGGTGAAACAGCATGGGATATTGAGAAACGAGGAGGGATACAGCGAGCTAATGAAATAGATGATAGGTTTTATGCTTTACCTATTAGAGTTTTCTCACATCCTCCACTTCTAGATATACATTTAATTTCTAAAGGTAAACTTATGTGGAGAGGAATAAAACTTCTGAAGAATGAAAATGTCTTTCATTTTTTAGAAAATCGTCCTAGAGCATCACTCTGGAAAAACATATACTTTGAGTGTTACGATTTAGTTTGGAATGCATACTTTTACATGATTTGGTATTGGCGACAAATGAAAAAATATTTTAATATAAAAATACTACAATAATAATTTAATTTCACTCTTGGGAGTATGTAATAGCTAATTAACTTCAATGCAGAGGCTTTATGCATGAAAAAATTCGATATTTATCTGAGCTAATTCAGCAATATTATGAATAATTTACCTACAACTTCTATCGCCATTCCCACATACAACGAATCAACTAACATAGAACGAGTAATCAAAGATTTATTGGCAACAGGATATCAGAATTTAATTGAAATCATAGTCGCTGATGGCGGGAGTACGGATAATACTCAAGATATAGTAAAAAGATTATCTACAGAAGATTCCCGAATCAAACTCATACACAACCCGTTAAAAATTCAATCTGCTGGTCTTAATTTAATTCTACAAGAATGTAAAGGAGAAATTTTTCTCCGAGCCGATGCTCACTCAGATTACGCGCCTGACTATATAGAAAGATGTGTAGAAGCATTACTAGAATCCAATGCTCTTAATGTTGGCGGAGCGCAACGTTTTGCAGCCAAAACGCCATTTCAAGCAGGAATAGCTTTAAGTTCCAAGAGCATTTTAGGTAGTGGTGGCGCAAAATATAGAGATCCAAATTATGACGGTTATGCTGAAACTGTTTATTTAGGGTGTTTTTGGAAAAAGGCTTTACTAGCAGTATCTGGTTATTCTATTGAAGCAACTCCCAATGAAGATGCTGAATTGAACTTAAAATTGAAAGAATATACATTAGAAAATGCAATAAATATTAATCAAGATGACGAATTAAAGCAAAAATTAGTTAATCAAAATTATCAACCAATTTATATTAGTTCCAAAATTCATGTTTGGTACTATCCCAGAAAGACTTGGCAATCTTTGTGGATTCAATATTTCAAATACGGTGGTAGTCGCTACAGAACAACTACTAAGCACTCAATTAAGTCGCAGATTAGAGGTATAATACCATTTCTCGTAATATCTCTGACAATTTTAATGTTGCTTCTTGATTTGTTATTTCCTAGTCTAGGACTACCCATTAAAACATTAGTTTTGTTGGGTCTCTTATTACCATTTGTGGAAAGCTGGCGAATCACCTGGAAGTTCCGTAAAACCTTTAGGGAAGAAATTTGGCGAGGCGATGAAGATAAAATTCCCTCATTTCTGAGTCGCTGGTTTTTCTGCGGAGTCGCCTTATTAACAATGCCAATTGCTCACTCTTCCGGTTACGCCTATCAGTTATTCAGGCATAGAGTTTTAAGAATCAGTGGTTGGTAGATAAAATCCAAATTATTTCAGACATAAGCAAATGACTAAAAAAGCCCTAATCACCGGATTAACTGGCCAAGATGGCTCTTATCTAGCCTAACTCCTCCTAGCCAAAGGCTACCAAGTATTTGGCCTAGTCCGTCGCTCCAGTTCTGGGAACCTGGAACGCATTAATCACCACCCTCAAATGCTGCCAAAATCTCTTCTGGTAAGGGGGCATTAAAATCTTCTGGTACTACAAAACGTCCTCGATCCTGCCCTAAACTATGGCGTCGATTACCACCAGGACGAAACGGTACTAACTTTGCAATCGGAACGCCGCGATTAGAAATAATGATTTCTTCTCCCATTTCTACACGCGACAACAGCCGCGAGAGATTGGTTTTAGCTTGATGGATATTTACACTTTCCATGAACTTAAATAAACTAAGTCAATAAACTAAGTTTATTTTAGAGCATCTTCTGGTAAATAGACCACGTGGTAGGGGCACGGCATTGCCGTGCCCAGGAGAGGATATGTGCTTATTGCATTAAAATTGCTGTAAGTTGAAATAGGCGTAAAATGATCGCCTTGAAGGCGTAGCGATGGCGTAGCCCGCGAATGGCATCGCCTTTTGTTATCTTCCATTGGTAGGCGATGGCGTAGCCCACTTCTGGCATCGCCTTTTTCCAAAACCTACGCAGTTTACTCATTTGCTGACTGATAAATTTGTCGCAACTCTTCGGTCGTATTCGCAGTTTCTATCGCCTCTAAAATTGCTGACAACAAATTAACATCCCCAATCGATTCAATTTCCGGTAACAAACTTTGACCCGATTCGCCAAATTTGAGTTTTAATCCCAAGGATATCCCCTTAATTAATCCTTGTTGAATCCCTTGTTCAATCCCAATCCGCTCAACACTGGTAACATAGCGCATAGTTCTAGCCTCTTCATATTCACGAAATTCTTGCCAAAAATCCTTCTCTAACTCCGATGGTAACGTCAACATCCAATCAATAAATTGGAATAAGTTAATAATATTTTCTCTCTCCAGCCCTTGCTCATACAACCTTCTCACCAAAACCAACTTTTGCTGCTTACGTTCTAGGCGATTATTCCGCGTTGCTAATGCTGCCAAATGTGCCATTACTATTGACGTATATCATCAATAGGTGGATGCCAACCTGCTGTTAACCAAAGTTGACGGGAATTTAGAATAAATCCATCATCATGGTCTTGATCATTAAAATCAAAACGACTGCAAGTTGCACGACCTATAGGAGTTGTTCCAATGATGTTTAACCCATTTTTTGTCCAGATAAAATGCTCTGACCAATTTTGATTTCTCGGATTAAATAATGGAACTTCTGTTTGTGTTTCTGGATCAATCCCATTTGTAAAATTATACCGTCTTTGATTACAACGATGACAAGCTAAAGCCAAATTATTGAGATCGTCTGTTCCTCCTAAAGATTGAGGAATAATGTGATCAATGGTAAAGGGTGTTGCATTTGAGCGTTCTGGCGAGTGACAATATTCACACAAGTATTTTGCCCTTTTACGGACGTTTAAGCGAACAAAATTGTTGATAACCACAATTAAGAAGCAAGTTTAGCATTGATAAAACTGAAGATTTTATCTAATTCCAATAACCCAGCTAATTCTGCTTGTTCATCTGGATTGAGTAAATTTTCTTGATTTTTTTCTAATAGTTCCTCTAAACGAATTTGTAATTCTTCAGTAAAAGAAAAAGGACGAAACTGATCAGAAAGATTAAGTTTTATTCCATTTTGTAGCCAAGATGAAGGCTGTTTCATTAATTCTTTCATGGGGAGCTCAATTAATTGAGGATTTTGGTTATTGTTAAATCTAGAAACTAAGTTTATTTTACAGTATCTTCTTGTAAATAGACCACGTGGTAGGGGCACGGCATTGCCGTGCCCAGGAGAGGATATGTGCTTATTGCATTAAAATTGCTCTAAGTTGAAATAGGCGTAAAATGATCGCCTTCAAGGCGTAGCGATGGCGTAGCCCGCTTCTGGCATCGCCTTTTGTTATCTTCCATTGGTAGGCGATGGCGTAGCCCACTTCTGGCATCGCCTTTTTCCAAAACCTACGCAGTTTACTCATTTGCTGACTGATAAATTTGTCGCAACTCTTCGGTCGTATTCGCAGTTTCTATCGCCTCTAAAATTGCTGACAACAAATTAACATCCCCAATCGATTCAATTTCCGGTAACAAACTTTGACCCGATTCACCAAATTTGAGTTTTAATCCCAAGGATATACCCTTAATTAATCCTTGTCGTAGCTGATTTTGACTTTGTTGAATCCCTTGTTCAATCCCTTGTTCAATCCCAATCCGCTCAACACTGGTAACATAGCGCATAGTTCTAGCCTCCTCATATTCACGAAATTCTTGCCAAAAATCCTTCTCTAACTCCGATGGTAACGTCAACATCCAATCAATAAATTGGAATAAGTTAATAATATTTTCTCTCTCCAGCCCTTGCTCATACAACCTTCTCACCAAAGCCAACTTTTGCTGCTTACGTTCTAGGCGATTATTCCGCGTTGCTAATGCTGCCAAATGTGCCATTACTACTGTAGCAAATGGGTTACGACTTGCCAGCAATTGCGATTGTCTTTGCTGATAGTCTAACAACTTCACTATCGGAAACTGAAAATCCAGCCGACAACCAAACAAATCATAACTAAACCGATTTGGTCGCCAGTTAATTGCCTCATCTCCTAACACTGCTATCGACACTACCGAGCGATTGTATATATCAAATATCCGGTAGTGACAATTATACATCCGCCGAGGGAAATTAGATTCTTCCTGGGCTTGCACCTCTATATGCACCAAAATCCAAGATTCTTCACCAGAACGGCGATAGATTTTCACCAACTTATCAACCACTCGCTTTCCCAGTTCCGCATCGCGAATGACTTGCTGTAACTCCTTATCTAAAAACTCCGGTGGTCGGCTCCAGTCAATTTCTGCATGTGCTTCCGGGAAAAAGAATAACATGAATTCTTCAAAATACAGTTGTAAAATGTCTTTCCAAGGTGAATCAAATTCTGTTTGAGGGTTGGTCATGAAAGTAGATTTTTCTGCTCCTGATTTTCTGATTTATTATCCCAGGAAACAAACACTCAATACAAATAATTTATCGGGTCATGATTGTTATTCACTATCATTCAATACGGTTCAGTTAGAGCCAAAAACCTTGACCCATGTAGGTTGGGTTGAGGAACGTAGACCCGAAGGGGCTTGCCGAAGGCTAACCCAACATTTGGCGGGTTTGTTGGGTTACCCTGCGGGTTCTCCGAAGGAGTACGCAAAGCCTCAACCCAACCTACAATTTTCCTTAACTGAACCGTATTGCGCTATATCGCTTCTAATTAAGTGTTATTTTTGACAATCATCTTCAAGGGACGCAGCTAATTTCATCCTAGCCATAAACCAATACAATTACAAAGGCAAATATAAAACTAAATTCGCTAAATCTTCCTGTTCGCTTGCTTTAGCAATTATTTCTAATTCCCTGATACAATCACCAATAGAGACAGATAATTGAGAAGCATAAATAACACCTAAAAAAGCAATTCCTTCAGCTTGACGGCGATTAGCTTCAATTAAAAAATCCTGGTCTTGTGAAAAAATGACGCGCCCAAGTTCTGTTGCTCGGTCAAGTAAAATTGGATCTGGTGTCCCAGCACGTCCATCTTCTTGCACAGTTAAAATATCAACATTTCGCAGACGCAATCCAATTGTAATTGCTCTACGTACATGCTCATCCATGTATAAAGCAATAGTCACTAGATTAAACCCTGAGCGCGAAGTTTTTTAGCGACAGCAGATTCCCCAGCTTGCTGTCTTAATTGTTCAGCATATTTTTCTCGCTGTTCTATATCCGTATCTAATTCTTCTTGATGATCCCAGTAATAAGCTAAGGCTGAATGAATTTGGCTCATGGTTAAGTAGGGGTGTTGAAAGTGAAGTTCTTCAGGACTCCAACCGTGAGCCAGATAACCTGTAACTAATTCAATGACTTTCATTGTAGTTCCCGCAATGATCGGCACTTGGTGATCATTTATTTCTACATATTTATATTCGGTGGTTGTCAGGTTCATAGTTGATCACAGGAATTTGGTTACTGGACAAGATTCTGGGACAATATGGGCAATTACTTGGTCATTGTCTAGAAACTAAGTTGATTTTAACTTGAAACAGGCGCTCAATTTATCTCTGGGTCAGAGCGATCGCTTTTACTATCAAGGAATAAATAGACCACGCAGTAGGGGCACTGCCTTGCCCAGTGGTGTCAACTTAAGCCACAGATGGCTTATTGCCAGGCTTAGAGGATGTTTGAAAAGTCCTCTTAGGCGATACTCACCTTAGTATCGCCTAAGCATAATCTCAAGTTACTCGTTTACTCATTTGCTGACTGATAAATTTGTCGCAACTCTTCGGTCGTATTCGCAGTTTCTATCGCCTCTAAAATTGCTGACAACAAATTAACATCCCCAATCGATTCAATTTCTGGTAACAAACTTTGACCCGATTCGCCAAATTTGAGTTTTAATCCCAAGGATATCCCCTTAATTAATCCTTGTTGAATCCCTTGTTCAATCCCAATCCGCTCAACACTCGTAACATAGCGCATAGTTCTAGCCTCCTCATATTCACGAAATTCTTGCCAAAAATCCTTCTCTAATTCCGATGGTAACGTCAACATCCAATCAATAAATTGGAATAAGTTAATAATATTTTCTCTAATATGCCCCAAACCCTTACCAAGTTTGTTAGGCGATACTAACGCGAGTATCGCCATTGCATAATCTCAACTTACTCGTTTACTCATTTGCTGACTGATAAATTTGTCGCAACTCTTCGGTCGTATTCGCAGTTTCTATCGCCTCTAAAATTGCTGACAACAAATTAACATCTCCAATCGATTCAATTTCCGGTAACAAACTTTGACCCGATTCACCAAATTTGAGTTTTAATCCCAAGGATATCCCCTTAATTAATCCTTGTCGTAGCTGATTTTGACTTTGTTGAATCCCTTGTTGAATCCCTTGTTGAATCCCTTGTTCAATCCCAATCCGCTCAACACTGGTAACATAGCGCATAGTTCTAGCCTCTTCATATTCACGAAAATCTTGCCAAAAATCCTTCTCTAACTCCGATGGTAACGTCAACATCCAATCAATAAATTGGAATAAGTTAATAATATTTTCTCTCTCCAGCCCTTGCTCATACAACCTTCTCACCAAAGCCAACTTTTGCTGCTTACGTTCTAGGCGATTATTCCGCGTTGCTAATGCTGCCAAATGTGCCATTACTACTGTAGCAAATGGGTTACGACTTGCCAGCAATTGCGATTGTCTTTGCTGATAGTCTAACAACTTCACAATCGGAAACTGAAAATCCAGCCGACAACCAAACAAATCATAACTAAACCGATTTGGTCGCCAGTTAATTGCCTCATCTCCTAACACTGCTATCGACACTACCGAGCGATTGTATATATCAAATATCCGGTAGTGACAATTATACATCCGCCGAGGGAAATTAGATTCTTCCTGGGCTTGCACCTCTACATGCACCAAAATCCAAGATTCTTCACCAGAACGGCGATAGATTTTCACCAATTTATCAACCACTCGCTTTCCCAGTTCCGCATCGCGAATGACTTGCTGTAACTCCTTATCTAAAAACTCCGGTGGTCGGCTCCAGTCAATTTCTGCATGTGCTTCCGGGAAAAAGAATAACATGAATTCTTCAAAATACAGTTGTAAAATGTCTTTCCAAGGTGAATCAAATTCTGTTTGAGGATTGGTCATGAAAGTAGATTTTTCTGCTCCTGATTTCCTGGTTTATTATCCCAGCAAATAAGCACTCAATACAAATAATTTATCGGGTCATGATTGTTATTCACTATCATTAACTTTTCAAACATCCTCTTAGGCGATACAGTTCAGTTAGACTCCAATGGTATACAGTGTAGGGGCACGGCACGAATAAAATTGTCATTAGAAGAAAAGATTTTGGATGTTCCCTACGACAATTTTCGTTGTGAATTTCAAAAATAAAATAGTAGTCAGATCGCGATAGTAAAGATGAGTAAAACCTACTCAATAATTTCGTCATATTGATTGGTGTCGTCTTGGGGTAATTGTTTCATTTCCTCCAACACATCCGCCAAAGTTTTTTCATTTAGCCATTGATGACGTTCTTTGGTATAGTCTCCTTTACCGGAACTGAAATATTGAATAAACCGAATAGTATCGGCAACTCCCAGAGAATTGATCAAGGCATCGTAGCCCTGTTTAATAATTTCATTTTGGGTTTTCATCATTGCTTTCCTCAGCTTGTATTACTTCAGCCAGCCATTGAACAGGATTATTGATCAATACGTTAATTAATTGAGAATTTCTTTGAGCTTTTTTGAAGAGTCTGTCATCTGTTGTGAGAAATACATCAGCCTGACTTCTCTCGGCGCTGGTAATGTGGGTAGCATCATAGCTGGAAAATCCTAAGAGTTGAAGTTGGGCTGCTCTGTTTTCAATAAACACACTACTAATAACTTTTATTTTAGCAATGTCGAGTAATTTTTTGACATTTTGTAGTCTCTCTAAATCAGGTGTTTGGTTTAATTCCGCAATTAAAGCACTGCTGTTGATAAGTTTCCAAGTCGCTGATTGACATTGATTCAGAATCGTCATAACTGCCTGTGCTTCTAAATAAATACGAGATTGCGTCTGGTCATCAAACGGACGATTAAAACAACAAGCATCAAGATAAATTTTATATTGTTTACTCATGCTGGTTACCTGAACGGGCGAAAAAAATAGCTAGGATACATATCAAAACTGAAACGTAAATATGCCCCAAACCCTTACCAATTTTGTTAGGCGATACTAACGCGAGTATCGCCTAAGCATAATATCAACTTACTCGTTTACTCATTTGCTGACTGATAAATTTGTCGCAACTCTTCGGTCGTATTCGCAGTTTCTATCGCCTCTAAAATTGCTGACAACAAATTAACATCCCCAATCGATTCAATTTCCGGTAACAAACTTTGACCCGATTCGCAGAATTTGAGTTTTAATCCCAAGGATATCCCCTTAATTAATCCTTGTTGAATCCCTTGTTCAATCCCAATTCGCTCAACACTCGTAACATAGCGCATAGTTCTAGCCTATAGTAAAGATGAGTAAAACTTTAATAGTTCAAGTGACCCCAGATGGACAGTTAAAAATTCCGCAAAATTTAGGGTAAAAGTTCTAAATATTTAATTCTCTCAGTTTTAATCAAGCCAAAATGTCTTCGATCTAAGGTGAGAATTTGTTGAATATGATAACGTTCGGCTAGAACAACTAAGCTGGCATCTACTAAGCCTAATGGTAAATCTTTGTAACGCGCCATAACCAAATTTGCCTGAGCCAAGTCTTCTATATCTACAGACAAATAAGTAAAGTTTCCTTCAGCAAGGTCTTCTAGAAATGCTCTTGCAACTCTTTCGCCCAGATATTTCGTAGCTAGATAATCAACTTCAGGTAGGACAGTAACTGGAATCAGAATATTATGATTTCTGACAATTTCAACAGCAGCACCATGATATTGATCGTCTCGGTTTAAAAAAGCAATGATACCGCTGGTATCGGCTATTACTCTTCTTTCCACAGAAGTGACTCACTTCTCGCAGCCAAATCTGAAATTTTACTAGATCCCATACCCACAGATTTAGGTAATTTTCGAGATTGTAAAGCCAAGTAATTTGAGATAGCCTCGTGAATGAGTTCAGCAGGCGATCGCCCAATTTCAATTGCTAACTGTTGCAGGTGAGCTTCAGTTTCTTCGGGTAAATAAATTGTAGTTGGTTTCATAGTTGAATCTATAAACATAAGTTTATTTTAACTTGATACAGGCGGAAAATTTATCTCTTCCTCGGAGGATGTTTGAAAAGTATTGGGCGAATGAAGGCATCACCTTTTGTTATCTTCCATTGGTAGGCGATCGCCTTTTTCCAAAACCTACGCAGTGATTTTGTGTTAGTCCAGGTCGGTGGACTACCCTGCCTTAAGCCGCTCCGCGTCTATGTTTGTGTAGTAGCGTAGGATCACTTAAATATCTTGGATCAGGCGCCATAATTAATATTGCTCCTAGTTGGGGCTAATCGGACTGTTTCGCTGCCAATGGATAGCTGGTAGTTGGGATAATTTCTGCAATTCTAGGACTTACGCATTGACAATAAAATTTAATCCCAAGGATATAGCCTTGATCATTAATTATTCAACTAAATGAATCCAAGGTAAGGAAAAATTAACCGCATTAAACAGGCGTTTATCACCTGTGTAAAAATCTGCCATAAATTGCTGAGATAATGCTAAATAATGAGCATCATACGTAGCAGGGATGTTAAATTGTTGGGCAATATTCCAAGCTTGTTGATGAAGTTGCTGATCGCTGTAAAATTGAATGGGTAATTTTAGAGCATTGTTGAGAGATTCCTGCGCTTCTGTATTCAATAATTGCTTGGATAATTGCATTCGATGAAATACATTTGTAACTTCGTAACATAACAAGGTGGGAGCAATAATCTGGGTTTGGTTTTGCTCCCAGTTATCCCACAATTTCAAATATGGTGATGTTTCTGAGGGATTGTTGATTAACTTAACTACGAAATTAGCATCCACACAAATAATTTGTCGGGTCATGATTGTTCTTCACTATCAAATCCATCTGCTAACAATTGTTGCTCCCGTTCTTCTCGCATTTGCTGAATAATTTGGTCAATATCTGGTTGCAAAGGTTGACCACTACGCCGTTGCTGGATAGCTTGAGTATTAGCTAAAATTCTAGCTCGTAAATTTTGCCAATTAGATTTATGTTTTAATTTTTGGTTTAATAACTCTTGTTCCTCAACAGACAAAGCTTTAATGGCATTAGCTAAAGATTCAACAAGCTGAATATTCATAGATTTTTGTTCCTTTAAAATATCAACATTTCGCAGACGCAATCCAAAAACATAAGCTTATTTTAACCAAATAAGTAAGTCGGCACGAAAAAACAAAACTATATTACTACATGTAAATATCTCCCAAATGCTTACCAATGACAAATGACAAATGACAAATGACAAATGACGACCAAAGCCAGTACCGTTTATTTGCGCCGACCTACTTACGCTTCAGTTAGAGCCAAAAACCTTGATATACGTAGGTTGGGTTGAGGAATGAAAACCGCCAAATGTTGGGTTTCGTTTTGGTGGATAGCTGATGCTGATATTGCAGTTTCGGTTTTTGTAATACTTTTGCCATAGATTCACTTTTGAATATTGAGAGCATATTCTCTAAATCGCTCCAAATCAGCTTGAATTGTCGATTCCACCGCCCGTCCCAAAAACAAGTTATCCATAATTTTGCCAATAATACCAGGGATAGCATAGGAAACTGTCAGTTTGACAATACTAGTACTTTGGCGATCGTAAAAGCGAATCGCTCCCTGATTTGGCAACCCATCAATCGATTCCCACTGGATAATCTGATTAGGAATGACTTTGAGAATCCGGGATTTCCAACTAAAATCCAGTCCGCCTGTACTCAGCTTCCAAAGAGATATCTCTGGATCATCTGGCGAAATCTTCACCGAATCAATCCACTTCATCCACCGAGGCATTTGCTCTAAATCAGCCCACAAACTCCAGACTAAATCTATTGGAGCCTCAACTTCAACCTGCACACTATGCTCTAGCCAGTCAGCCATGAGATTTTATTAGTAATTGGTCATTAGTAATTGGTCGTTGGTCATCTGGGGAAATTAATTATGCTTTTCCCGAAAGTCTTGGTAGGGGACCTAGTAGTCTGTCAATTTTGTTTTGAGGGATTTTTGGTAGTGTGAGCGTCTCGCTCATGCGGGCAAGATGCCCGCACTACAGTCCATCATTTTTATCTTGACAGAGTACTAGGCCTTGCGCCCTTACCTCATTTTCCCAGATGTCCATTGGTCATTGGGTATTGTTTCCATTCCCCATTCCCCATTCCCCATTCCCCATTCCCCACTCCCCAGCCCCCAGTCCCCAGCCCCTATTTCTTCACACTTTCCAAAATTACTTTAGCCGCACGCCGTCCAGAAATGGTCGCTCCCTCCATACTGTCGATATAATCCTGCTGAGTATAACTACCCGCCAAAAAGAAGTTAGGCACAGGCGTCTTTTGGTTGGGACGGTAAACATCCATTCCCGGTGCTTCCCGATAAAGGGACTGAGCCAGTTTCACCACACTGTACCAAGTCATATTTAATTCTCTTGACGAGGGGAACAGTTCATGCACTTGCTGGAGAACATGCTGGGCGATCGCTTCATTAGTTTGTTTAATAAACGGATCTCCTGGTGTTAGCACCAGCTGCAATAATGACCCTTGCCCTGGGCGATAATAATCAGCAGGGCTAGTCAACGCCAAATCAGCAAAACAAGAAAAATCAGCATCAGCAGTATATAGCAAATTATCCAGTCCCACTGCCTGATTTAGCTGTTTTCGTTTCTCCCCATCTTCTAATTCTGTCACCCAACCATCAAACCGCAGCTGGACTGTGGCGACCGGCACGGCATCGAGTTTGTAAATGTTGTCAAATTCTGACCATTTGCGCCACTCTTGGGGTAAAATGCGCTGGATTCCTGGGACATCACAGGCGAAGACGTAGGCGTCTGCAGTAATGGTTTCTACAGCATCTCCTTGGGCAACTAAAATGCCAGTAACTTCGGTTTGTGCCCCTGATTCTGTAAACTGAATTTCCCGCACCTGGCGACGAGTATAAACTTTGGTGCCTCTGGCTTCCAGGTATTCCAAGATGGGCTTGTGCAGGTACTCATGGGGAGAACCTTCCAGCATCCGCAGTATTGAGGCTTCGGTTCTGACTGCAAAAAACTGGAAAATTGTCAACATGCAACGGGCAGAAATATTTTCGCAATCAATAAATCCCAGGGCGTAGGCGATGGGATTCCACATGCGTTTGATGCTACCAACACTTCCGCCATGACGAGTAAACCAGTCAGCAAAGCTGATTTTATCTAAATTGCGGATGGTTTTCATTGCCCCTTCAAAGTCTACCAACCCACGAACTATCGGGCTAGTTCCCAAGGCGATCGCATTTTGTAATTTATCCAGCGTCGAAAGTTGGGAAGTGGTAAAAAATGCTTTTAACCCATTAAATGGCGCACCTGTAAAGAAGCGAAAATCTAAAGCACCTATCTTTCCACCAATGTTGACAAAGGTGTGGGTATGTTCTTTGAGACGTAAATTGTCTAAAGCCCCAACTTTCTTCATTAACTCGAACAGTTGGTAATAGCAGCCAAAAAACACATGTAGTCCCATTTCCACATGGTTACCATCGCCATCAACCCAGCTGGCGACTTTACCACCCACAAACGGACGAGATTCAAAAATTTCTACTTCACAGCCAGCATCTGCTAAATCTACAGCGGTTGCTAGCCCAGCCAGTCCCGCACCTACGATGGCGACACGCATTCCCTCGTTCCTTTTCAGTTTCTTTACAAATTGTAACTGGGTTGGTGTCGGAATTGGCACAGGACTCAACAATCAAAAGTCCACAGTTGCGAAGGGAACATCAAAAAATTAAAGCAACCAGTGGTCTTTCTTCACTGTTAAGTGCTAACTGTCAACAGCCAACAGTGAATTGAATATTTGTTTATTTGCTGGGTTCTAACTGCTTGTTTCCTTGACATCTTCAGCGATGGGTAAACCTCTAATTAGTTCTCGAATTATATCGGTCGCAGGTCTACCTGTCTGTTGACAATATTTTTCAAGTTTTTCTGCTTCCTGCGCTGCGAGGTTGACAGTTATACGTTTTACCGCCCATTTTTTATTTGTCATTATCCTGTTATTTGCTGTATTTTAACATCACCGAAGACATCTAACTAATAAGATGAAGAAAATAATATTCTCAAAGTTAGTGCCATTAAACAAGTAATTGCATTAATCCTAAAAATTGTCTTTGGCTCAAGGGTGGTTCATTGTACAGTAGACTCTAAAAAGTTTGACTAATTTGTTAGTACTGTGATATTGGGGATATCGGACACTCTTTATGCAAGGAAATAACCTCAATGACAGGATAAATCACATCTTAAAATGAAATTGTCTCCTGGAATGAATTTAATTTCCTTCCATTTAGATGCATCAAGGCCTAGAGATTTTTCTTTGAGCGAAGAATTTTCTGTGTATTAGCCCAAGGTAAGGATACACCTCTAAATATAGAATTTGCAATCACACCTGAAAATTCACGTTGAGAACCATTATCATTCGGACACCCTGACTTATGGGACCTTGGCGGTGGTATATCTAAATGGTGATTACTGTCGTCAAAGTTCTTTCTTCCCAAGCTACTTCACTTACCCCAGCAGGATTAGTTCAGTTGTTCTTGATGCTGGGGAACTAACTGTCTGTAAATATTCTCTGATCTAAATTCTGAGGCTATAGTGTCTCTTTACTTGGACAAAATCACCTGTTTTGAACTCAACTGGTATTTAGTTTCTTGAACATATTCATAACCTGGATTTTCTGCTTGTACTTTCTAGTATCTGGCTGGACTAACAATTTTATCCCACGCTCATTTATCATTTTTTACCTCCCTTAGCAATTATTTGATAAAACCACTTAATTTATTGGCATTATTTATTTTACACCAGCGGGATAAAAAATATTGTACACGTTCAAACTCTTTGATTGTGTTAATTATAGAGATGATTGTCAATCTTTAAATAATCTTTATTCACAGACCATCTCACATAATTTATAAGTTTTTATAAAAAAATACCCAGAAAACTGGATGAACATAAAATTTTTATGAATTAGATATGCTAATAACAGCATATTAACATCCAATAATTACCAAGAGCCGATACGTACTTTAAATAACTTGACTGGATTTTTGCTAGTCTAACCTTGGCAGAGATAGTTTTTGGGTTTTGTAGTGGTTTATCCTTTCTGAATTTACCTAGAAAATAACGAAACCACAGAATAACATAAATACTTCATAAAAATTGCATCAAGTACAAACGGATTTATCCAAGCTATCTGTAGCTAGAAGATATTGTGATAAACGCCCACCTACTGGCGATCACTGACATTAACAAAAGTTAAAAGTCAAGAGTTAAAAGTAACGGGACTAAAAGAAATTATCAAATCTTGTTATATGGCTGAGACGCCCGCCTTTGGTTACCGAAAATTTCGGTCTAGATCCAAGTCCACAAGGACGGCTTTTGGTACAATAGTGGCACTCGTTGCTCAGTGATGTAAGACGGGCTATGCCTGCTGTTGCAGTTTGAATCCAGAATCCCTGAAGAGAAAGTTCAGGGAGTATGTCAATGGTTTTTCACATCATGTAGAAAATCAAGCGAAACACCTAACGCCCTAGTTCTGGGATTTCTAACTCACCGACACCCGCGCATGGTGAAGCTATCCAAACAAAGTTCGGATGTAATTCGCCAAAAGTCAAAAAAGTTCAGCGTTGCTAGTACTCTGTCAAGATAAAAATGATGGACTGTAGTGCGGGCATCTTGCCCGCGTGAGCGAGACGCTCACACTACCAAAAATCCCTCAAAACAAAATTGACAGACTACTAGAAGGTTTGTCAGAAATTGACATCTAGCTAAATCAATCAGTGACGCTGGGTTGAATTTAACTATTTCATCCCGCAATTATGCAACGCCGAAATTTGTTTGTGGTCATTGTGGGTGGATTGGTGATGCTGATTTAAACTTGAGGCATGAGTTGGAGAGTACCAAGACCTAAATCTTTAGGTGAAAGCGATCGCGCCTCAAACAGAGCCATCATATCTCGCAATTGGGGATTACCACGGGCTGATCCTGTGAGTCCTTTGGCAATAATCAAACCACAGTAGCCCTTAGTATTTTTACAACGCTGATTCCATTTTTTACGGGCTTCTACATGGATAGGGTCGTCATCTAAAAACTCACCAAATAGGAATAATTCGCTATTTTGCGTTTGTAACAAACCTAAGTCATAACGATTACCATCAAATGGGTCAGCACCGGGATTAAAGCAAATTGCTTTGAGTCCGCCAGCAGCCTCCAGATTTTCAATGACAGTTTTAGCCTTGGGACGGGAAGTTTGAATTAAAATTACAGGCAACCCATCACCCACTGGCTTGATGTCACCCACTGCGTGATATGCGACTCCTTGGCGGAGATGTTCCAACATCTCCCAAGACACCACACCCAAGCTGAGAAAAGAATCTTCTGGGATTAAATCATCTCGCAATGACTGGAAAACAGAATCTTCTGAGTCTTCCGTCATCTCTTCATCTTCATCAAAGCCTGCCATTTCCTCTAATTCTGCTGCTAACTCCGGCATGGTAGCAACAGTAACAGACAAAGATTTAGTGGCTTCATCTGAGTTCGGGAGTGCAATGCGATAGCGATGATTGAGGCTGGGGAAAGTCTCTCCATAAAGTTGACGCTGGTAATCGCGGATAAAGCGATTCAGGCTCTCTATGGCAACAAAAACTACCAGTGCTTCTTCCTCATATAAAACAGACCGCAGTCCTTCTAGGGGGTGGATATTACCAAAGGTAGGCTCAATTTCTGATAATGGCAGATCAGCTAAATCACTTTCATCCTCCTCATCTTCATCAATTTCCTCAGTACGCTCAAAAGTAAGAAACAGACAATCTTGTTTGAGAAAAGCTTCTTCTAAATGCCCTTGTGATTCATCATCCACTAAAACTGCTGCACGAAACCGCTTGAGAGAATCTTCGGAACGATACAACAAAATTCCATATTCCATCCCCAGCATTCCCATCACCGAGGCATACAGTGTACCAACATCCCAGTTATTAATTTCGATAGACAAGATTTGCTGTTCTTCCAAAAATTCCCAAGGTGCTGTTTCCCAAATGGCAAAGGCCTTATCTGTTAAGGCTTGGGCATACTGTGGGGGTAAATCAGGCGTTTGGCTATCGATGACTTCCGCAAAAGAGCGAAACAGTTCATCAATCAAAGGTAATTCTGGTACATAGTCGATAGTAATGTCCAAGTCTTGCAGCACCCCGCGCAGGTAAAATTGAATTTCGCGGTCTCGCACCACAATTTTTTGCGGTCGAGCAGGTTTAGCGGGACTATGGGGATGCTCCATTGCCCGCATTAACGTGCGAACAATTGCTTCTGTCCCCGTTTCTGGTGCGACTACATCCATTGAGCGAACAATACCTTGGGAACCATCCACCCAAAGAATACATTCTCCCTTGCCTTCTGAGTCTTGTGGCTGGGTTGGTGATCCTGATAATGGACGGCGATCGCCCTCCCATACAGAAGGAATTTGAGTTAATTTCTTCAATCGACGACTGGTAGAGCGATTAAAACTTGTCATAGAGTAAGTTGATCAGTAGAAGCAATACGTTCGTAAACTTTTAGGAATGGCGAGCCTGGGCTGACAATTTCCTCGCTGCACACCAAGAGTCTTTCCGACTCAGGCTGCCACAAAACTTTAACTCTTACCAAAAAAACTGGGTCTAAAGCCCCGTCCTTCTAGGACGGCTTTTTGGTAAAATAGTGGCAACAGGCAGGGCATTGTCTGTCGGGCTAGGTGATGTAAGACGGGCTATGCCTGCTATTGCTGTTTGAATCCAGAATCCCTGAACTTTCAGATCAGGGAGTATGTCAAAATACCGAATCTCTAAACACACCGAATCTCTTAATTCTAGAATAAAAATCTGTAGCTGCTTTTGACAGAGTGTTGACAATTTACCAACTAAGGTCATTAATGTCGCTAGAATGAATACAAAAACTGAACGGCTACCCAAGGGCAGTAACCAGCCTATACAGGGTAATAGTTAGACCACTTAAGGAGTTGAAAAAGCAGATGACACAAGCAACTCAGTCTCAACAGAGGGGAATCCTCTTGAGTGAAGCCGCATTACGCCATGTAAAATTCCTGCGGGACAAGCAAGGCTCAGATTTCTGCTTACGGGTAGGAGTCCGACAAGGTGGCTGCTCTGGGATGTCTTACATGATGGACTTTGAAGACCTTGGTAAGATCACTCATCAGGATGAAATTTTTGATTATGAAGGCTTTAAGATTGTCAGCGATCGCAAAAGTCTATTATACCTCTATGGTTTAATGCTTGATTATAGTGATGCCATGATTGGCGGCGGTTTTCAATTCACTAACCCCAACGCCAATCAAACCTGCGGTTGCGGTAAGTCATTTGGGGTGTAAGATTGTCAGTTGTCCATTGTCATTAGACTCTGGACAAATGACTATTGACTATTGACCAATGACTATTGACCAATGACTAATACAGTTGAATCCCTGTTTGATACAGGTTTAGAACGTTATAAAGCCGGAGAATCTGTTGATTCTTTAATCCCTGTATTTAAAGAAGTGTGCGATCGCGCCCCTAGAAGTAGTCCTGCTTGGACTTGTTTGGCTTGGTTGTATCTACTCGATAACCAACCCAACTTGGCTTACAAAGCCGCACAGAAGGCAGTAAAGTTAAATTCACAAGACGTACAAGCCAGGATTAATCTCGCCCTCGCTATGCTCGAAAGCAATCAAAAAGGTCTGCGAGAACACGTTAATTTTGCCAAACAGTTAATTTTTGTGAACCCAGAATGGCGGGATGAAATTATCAACAGCATTGAAGATGGTTTCAGCCGCAAACCAGATTGGCAAAGTTTGGCAAAAGTCAAAACCTGGCTGTTTGAGGAGTGAGAAATTAAAAGTTAGGAGTTAAAAGTTAGGAGTTAGGAGTTAGGAGTTAGGAGTTAGGAGTTAGGAGTTAGGATTAATTTTAATTCCTAACTTCTTGTTTTTGCATGTCATGAAAGATAGAATATTAAATTGGCTAAATCTAGTTTTAGTTGCGGATGTGTTTTTGGTGTTGTTTGGTTTTGGGTGGTTAGCGATCGCAGCGATTGGTGATGCTTCAGGAGTAAATCTCGGTCTGGATTTGTGGCATCAGCTGTGGCAACCTGTATTCAACCCAGCTATTGGCATTCTGATGGGTGGTGCTATTCTCAGCGGTCTCATCAGTTGGATTTCTCGCAAATTTGCTAAGGATTAGTCATTTGTCATTGGTCATTGGTCATTTGTCATTTGTCATTGGTCATTGGTCATTTGTCATTTGTCATCATTGACCCTTGACCCTTGACCCTTGACCCTTGACCCTTGACCCTTGACCCTTGACCCTTGACCCTTGACCCTTGACCCTTGACCCTTGACCCTTGACCCTTGACCCTTGACCCTTGACCCTTGACCCTTGACCCTTGACCCTTGACCCTTGACCCTTGACCCTTGACCCTTGACCCTTGACCCTTGACCCTTGACCCTTGACCCTTGACCCTTGACCCTTGACCCTTGACCCTTGACCCTTGACCCTTGACCCTTGACCCTTGACCCTTGACCCTTGACCCTTGACCCTTGACCCTTGACCCTTGACCCTTGACCCTTGACCCTTGACCCTTGACCCTTAATTTCAGGTTAAAATTTGTTTAAGTGCTGATTGCAAATCAGGGTATTGGTACTCAAAGCCAGCAGCCACGGTGCGCTTAGGGAGGACTTGTTGACCTTCTAAAACTACTATCGCCCCATCTCCCAAGAGGGCTTCGAGGGCAAAAGCTGGAACGGGTAACCAGGAAGGGCGATTCAGTACTAGACCCAAAGCTTGGCATAAATCTGTCATGCGGACTGGATGAGGGGCAGTAGCATTATATACACCTTGTGTTTCGGGTTTAGTTAAGGCTTGGAGTATCAGGCTAACTACGTCGTCTAAATGTATCCAAGAAAACCACTGCCTACCGCTGCCAAGTGGTCCACCAGCAAAGAGTTTGAAAGGAGTAATCATTTTGCCTAAAGCACCACCCAAACCTAGGACAATGCCCAAACGCAGGATTACCAGGCGCACACCAGCATCCTTAACCTTTGTCGCCTCTGCTTCCCAAGCAAGGCATACTTGAGCGAGAAAATCATTGCCAGATAAACTAGTTTCGTCAAAGGTAGCAGTTTCACTGGTGCCATAGTAGCCGATAGCTGAAGCGTTGACTAACACAGTTGGTTTAGGGTTAGCGTTGGCTATGGCTTCGACTATTTTTTGTGTACCTAGTTTACGGCTATTGAGGATTTTTTGCTGTTGTTCTGGCGTCCAGCGTTCCTCGGCGATGGGTTCTCCGGCGAGATGAACGACACTATCACAAAGAGCGATCGCATTTTGCCAAGCACCGGATACAGTAGGGGTATAGGCAACAATTTCTACATTCGGGAAGGTTTGAGAGGGAAAAACCTTTTGAGCGAAATCAGTGCTACGTGTGAACACCAGCACTTTATGACCTTCCTTGTGGAGTCGTGCGACTAGACGACTACCCACAAATCCTGTGGCTCCAGTAATTGCGACTTTCATATGCTCTTTGCCAAATCTTCATTTTATTAAATTTTGTGATCAAATTTTCAGCTTACACCTGCCTGTCGCCGGAAGACTACTTGCTTTGATCACTAAAAAACTTGATTTTTTGAAGGAATGTCTAAAGACTTGCCGTTTAGAGGCTTGGGTATTATAGGATGGACGGAGTGTTGCAAGGCTCGGGGCTATTATGGCTCGCTATACCTGTTCATTTATTGTTTCTGTTGCTATTGACCATCTCCAACCGTTACTTGTAGGACTCCTACAGGACTGTGAGTTGGATGTTCAATACTACACAGCCGATTACATCATGGCTCGTGAGATCCCTGGTAATGTTTCTTTTTCTAAGTTAGTGACGGTGGAAGTATTGATTGATAAATCAACAGCCACCGAAACGGAAACTCGCTTGAGTATTGTGGTTAAAAACGAGGAACTACCACTCCAACTTGATAATCACTGCCGACAAATGTTTGAATTTGTCAAGCAGGCAATTGAACATAGCCGTCATTGGCATTTGATTGAAAGTCTGGCGGGGTAGAAGAATGCTGAGTTAAAAGTGCAGCGTAGCGGGGTTAGCCCGTAGTGAGTTAAAAGATCGCCAACAAGGGACGGGGTATCAACCCTTTGCAGTTCTCCAGATCAGATGATTCCGCCCACAGGGAATGGGGCATTTACCTGGGCATAAGTATTTTATTTAACATAGGCTACGCCCCGCTACGCTAACAGCACTTACTACTAAACACGGACATTTATTCCTCAAGATCTTCAGTCATACCTGGGTTTATTAGTGTAATATCATACTCGCTTGCATCCGTTTGTCCACAACGTTCAATGTTTTTCAGTAGGTAATAAATAGCACGTACCTGCGGACCAAAAACGATCTCGTCTTCATTTTTGAGGTCGTAGGCTGGCATCTTGCGTCCATTAATCATCAGACCATTGGAACTAGGCTTGCCTTTGGCATCACCATCCACAATTCGGTAATAATAGCTATTACCATTGTGTTCTCGTGGTAATCTAACTAATGTGGCATGGCGGCGGGAGACAAACTGTGACATCAAACGGATATTGCAGTCTCGGTCTCTACCAATAGAATAAACGGCTTGATCGAGAGAAAATTCCTTACGACCTTGATCGTCTTCAAGAATTAGTAGATGGTTTTCATTAGTGTCTGCTGGCATTGGTGCGTCTTTGCTAAAATCGCTGGCACTGTGATTGATCAAAATTTGTTTATTATAGTTTTTTGCCATTGTCGCCCACTACAGTGTGTGGTAATAAGCATTAAAATTATTAATTTCCTGGAAACTTTTTGTAATTCGTAATTCGTAATGGGCTACGCCCCGCTACGAAGCTCGTAATTACTTTGTTTTCAGGGATAGTCAAGTATCCCACTAGACACTCAAAACAACTACCCAAAGGTATTGCAATTGCGCTTACTTTTTTTGTTAAATTGCTTTGGGAGTCTATCACTTTGCCAATTCGGTACGCTCACCATCCTGACATTTCTCGCTCTTTTTGTGTTGCCTTTAATAGGTGTACTAAGTAGCCGGGATTCCACCGAACTAGGAATGGTTCAACACGTTGAAGTTGCCCTACTTGCTTCTTAATTATATCAGAAGACCACAGCGACTAAAGTTAAAGAGTCGTTTCCCACGAGCGGTCTAAAGACACTGAGTTTCCCACTTACCGCGAGGTTCTATGACCCAGGCGACGTAATAATACTGAGTTGCTGACCACACTAACTGAACTAAACGCCATTAAAGCAGCGGCGCCAGAGGGACTAAGGACAAAGCCCAAACTAGGCAACAAAACACCCGCTGCTAGGGGAATTCCAATTGTATTATATGCAAAAGCCCAAAATAAATTTTGACGAATTTTGTTGAAGGTGGCACGACTGAGGTAAATTGATTGGACAACATCGCTTAAGCTATCCCGCATCAACACAATAGCAGCGGTTTCCATAGCCACATCCGTCCCAGAATATAAAGCAATTCCTACATCTGCTTGGGATAAAGCCGGCGCATCATTAATTCCATCCCCAACCATTGCGACAACGGATTTTTGATTGGGTATTTTCCCCATCTCCCCAGTCTGAAGGGATTGAATAGCAGCAGCTTTTTTGCTGGGAGGAACACCCGCCATGATATCAGCACTATCTAGTCCCAGTTGTTTGCCGATCGCCGTCGCGGCTTCTTGGCGATCGCCACTCAACAAAATTACCCTTAATCCCATTTGGCGCAATTTGTCAACCGTAGCTTGAGCATCGGATCTGAGGGAATCGGACACCGCAATCAGTCCGGCTAAAGTCCCCCTAATCGCCACGTAAACGACTGTTTTACCATCTGTTGCCCATTTCTGAGCCATCTGTTGGGCAGTATCACTAATGGCTATACCGTGCCAACTCAACCAGTCCCCGTTGCCTAACAAGACAGTAGCGCCCTCTACCACAGCGGATACGCCTAATCCTGGTTCGGTGTGAAAGTCCACAGCGTCTGGGATAGATAACTCCTGCTGCTGCGCTGCTTGCTGGATGGCTTTGGCTAGGGGATGGTATGTGCCGCTTTCTACAGCCGCTGCTAACTGGAGGAGGGATTGGGGATTTGCTGTTTGGGATTCCTCAATGCACAGACAATCAGTTACTGTGGGCTTACCTGTGGTCAAGGTGCCAGTTTTATCAAAAACAACGGTATTTAGCTGGTGTACCCGTTCCAAAACATCGCCGCCTTTGATTAACAGACCACGTTCTGCACCCATACCAGTGCCCACCAGAATCGCCGTGGGTGTAGCCAGACCCAAAGCACAGGGACAAGAGACGACCATAACGGCGATCGCCAATTTTAAACTGAGTAACAATGGTGTTAGCTGAGTGTGATGGGTGGCGTGACCCATCATCTCCATACCGCCTGAAATGGTGATATTTGTCCAGATGTGGGTACCAAAGAAGTACCAAAAGACAAATGTCAAGCAAGCTGCAGCCAAAACCCCATAGGTAAAGTAACCAGCTACAGTGTCTGCTAATTTCTGGACTGGTGCTTTGCGGGTTTGGGCAGCTTCTACTAGGGCGACAATGTGAGCTAGAGTGGTATCACTGCCGGTACGGGTTGCCTGGATGGCGATCGCTCCCGATTGGTTGAGGGTACCTCCTGTCACCAAATCTCCCGGTTGCTTGATCACTGGCACGGCTTCCCCAGTTAGCATCGACTCATCCACTGTTGTTTGCCCAAGGCGCACCTCTCCATCAACAGGGATTTTATCGCCTGGTAGTACCTGCAACCACTCACCAATACGCACCTGGGCGGCGGGAATCTCGATACTAGTTGACCCAATAACCAAGTCATTGCCAATTTTCTCTGGGTTGGCTATCAATCGCGCTAATTGTGGCTGGAGTGCCAACAATTGTCTAAATGCAGCGGCGGCGCGACCTCTAGCTTGTTGTTCCAAGGTGCGTCCCAGGAGGATAAAGCCTAACATCATCACTGGTTCGTCAAAGAAGCAATCCCACCCCAATTGGGGGAACAGCAACGCCACTAAACTAGCGCTGTAGGCTGTCAGCGTTCCTAATCCCACTAGGGTATTCATATTGGGTGCATTCCGCCTCCAACCCAGCCAGCCATCTACTAAAATCGGGCGTCCGGGAAATAGTAGCGCTACCGTTGCCAATCCACAATGGAACCAGATGTTATTCCAAAATGGCAATAGTGATGTCGCGATATTACCAAAATGTCCAATTCCCGATAACACCAGCAACACACCAGCAATCACCAGTTGTTGGAGTGCAGATTGCATTTCTCGCTGCTGTCGTGCTTCGGGGTCGGGGATAGCAGATGTTTCCCCAGCCAAATCTTTAGCTGTTCGGGGTTGAGTTGGGAACCCAACCGCTGTCAATCGCTTTGCCAATGCGTCTGGATCTACCGCACCAGCCGCCGCTTCTACGACTGCTACCTCTGTAGCCAGGTTCACACAAGCACTCTCGACTCCTGGATGTTGGGTTAGCTGTCTTTCTACGGCATTTACACACCCAGCACACTTCATTCCCCCTACATCTAGAATGATTTTCTCAGTTATCGGGGTTTGTTCTGGGGCAAGCTTTGTTGTCGGTACAAGTTGCATGGCAAGAGTTTAGTTAGATTCGCTACGAAAAGACAACGCCTCACTAAAAGCGTCCCTATTTCGAGGGTAGGCGAAATCTGCAACTACGACTGCATGTCAAAATTATATTTTTATTTTAACATAAATTTTCAAGCAATAACCAGGGCTTACGCTAGTGTCACATTTAAAGAATGGTGCGTGACGCCACAAGTCTTGTGACTACGTACAATATTTATCGCTGCGTCACGCACCCTACGATTATTATTGTGCCCCCAGAGTAGATCATAAATAACTACAGATCCTCGTAGGGGCGCAAGGCCTTGCGCCCCTGACCAGTGGACTTGTGCCCCGTCAGGTGTAATAGGGTATCAAGGACGGTTCCAGCGTTGAGAAGTTACGTAGATAATTGCTCCCAGTTGTATTGGTATGAAAGAAATCAGGCTTTTCAAAAGATAATGAATTTCTAAATTGGACATAGCGCTGAAATACCCAAAGCCCAACAATAGGAATATGCTTAAGGTCAGCTTGTTACGTTTGAGGGTTAGCATTTAGCAGTTTTTCAATAAAGAATTAACAAAGGTCAACCGATTTTGGATTTTGGATTTTGGATTGACTTTTTCTAGAACCAGCCCTGCTTATTCAGAAAGTAAGTATTGACGAATTGTTCATGGGATTTGTTCAAGTAGATCATGCCTTCAATCAAACCGACAAGTTGCATAATTATGAAGCTAAAACCGTAGGTGAAGGAACCACCTACAACAGAAATTACCAGCATAATAAAGCCTTCTGGAGCGTATCCAAGAACAAATTTGTGGACGCCAAAGCCTCCGAGAATAATGCCACAATAACCAGATATAAGTTGTTTGCTAGTGTGATTAGTATTGAGATTAGCCATATAACTGCAGTTCCTTAATAAATGAGATATAGTTGTAAATTTTTCCGTTCAATAATATATATACAGGACTCCTATTGAAGTAAATATATTTATTGGTTAAATATATTTAAACTTTTATTTTTGTCCCAGCATAATCGCAAATAAATAGCCAAAACTAGCGTGCCAATATTCCATAGGGAACCTGATGACACTCAGCATTCAGCACTACTGAATCTTGTTGAGTTTGACTACAAATTTCAGCACAACAGTTTGGCAGATTTATCGGTTAGACATCTCTGTTGAGGAGAATTAAGGGAATTCCAAATAAAAAAATATTCAGTTCACAGTAAATCGTCAACCGTCAACCATCAACAACTTCAAGTGGTTGTTTTGATTTTTTGGATTTCCCTAACCTGAATAATCAGCAAAAACTGTTCTGCTGTAATAGCACTGTTTTCAAGTCATAGAGTTTTACGTCCGGACTTTTTTCCAGATGACTCCAATAATGAGAAGGCAATTTTTGGCGATTACCAGCCTTATGCACCCAAAGAATGTGGTATTCACCAATACAAAGTATTAGGGTTTTCAAAACCCTGTTCACTTGCCGATTCCCATTTCCCATAATTCCAGCCAAGAAAGGCTTGGGAAGGATATCAAATATCGAAAATAACGAATTTCACCCAGATCATACTAGATGCTTACTTAGATATTTTGTTATCTATTTAACAGAATTGCTGGAGTAGAATTTGTCATCAGCAACGTTTGCCCTGAAGCTAGCATTGATTCATGCTTTCTTATAAATTATAACCGATAAATTGTTTGTACTTGACACGATAAAAGCAAATTTTTTGACTGAAAACAACAGTGGATTTTTAGTATTATTGATTACCACTCCCTAAAATAAATAAGCTGAGTAGGGTGCCACTATTCCAGAGGCTGTGGAGGAGCATGGGAGCGAGGAGATTGCGCGATCGCGTGTAGACTACGCCTAAGACGATTCCCAAGGCGGTAAGTGGGAGAATTTCCGACAAGCTCAGGTGAGCAGCAGCAAATAACAGGCTACTAGCTAGAACAGATACCCATACTGGTAAGTAACGAGTGAGGGAGGGTAACAAAAAGCCGCGAAAGAGAATTTCTTCAAATAATGGAGCAGCGATCGCAGCTGTGATGTAGAATATCCCTAGTGCCACAAAATCTTGGCTTTCTAATGCCAGTTGGAGTAGAGGATTACTGCCACCCTGTCCTTGCCATAGTTGTTGATTGAGCAAAGACACCAACACGACTATGGGTAAAGCGGTGCAATAGCCACCCAGTCCCCACAAAAACCACTTACCCTGCAAACGGAACTGAAACCATAATTCTGGTAGGGGGAAAAAACGCCTGATGGAGCTATAAAGCACCCACAAAGCACCTGATGCTACCAGCAGATAACTGACTAAGACGTAGAAAGCTTGAATGCGGACATTACCCAGGGGACGGGGGATAGGGATCAAGGATAAAATCAAGGGCACAAAGACTTGTCCCATCAAGAAAAAGCCCAGGATGAAAACCTGCAAAATCGTTTCACCATCCCAAGGGGTAGACCAAGGGATATCAGCATTTTGAGCTAATAAGGCGGCGTTACCCTTGAACAACCATTGACCTAGCAAAACAATTAGCAGTAACGTACCAATCACAGCTGCTCCCGTGGGGATGATGCTAATCAGCGCTAATTTCAACACAGATTTAGCAGCTACTTGCTGTTGTAAGGCTTTCACCTCTGATAATGCGTCTGGACGTTGCTGGAGTTGATATAATTGAATCAACGCCGTAGAGCGAAACCAACCGTCTAAATTATTTTGAATCAACTGCTCGGCATTTGGTAGGAGAAGGGGAGGATTACTCCAAAGTCCCTTCAACACAGCAGCAGTTTCGCTAAACTCACGATTGCTATCTAAGCGTTGCTCTAATTCAGTCCAGGTCTTGATGGCTGTATCCGTCTTTCCTGGCTGTGCTTGTAAAATTCCCACGCGCAAATCTAATTCCCCCAGCAATTTTTCCAGTTGCTTGAGAGACTGCTGTAGCTGTTGCGGTTCTACAGGGCTAGAAGTTTTGGTAGTACGCGGGATATCTGGTAGTGGTTGTGGGGGAGTGGTAATATTGACAGCAGGCGATCGCAGTTGCGCCAATTCCTTTTTCACCTTTACCAAATTAGCTTGTACCGATTTCCGCGCCTGTTGATATTGCTTCGTAGCATTTTCTAGAGATTTCTCACCCAGTATTGCTTCGCGAAATCCCTGCAAATTCTCGTCCTGGCTATCTTCTGCTTCCCAGACTTGGGCTTGTAGCACCAGATTTGTTTGGTACAATTCCAGGTTGCTTTGGATCTGCGGTTTTTGCCAACTGCTGAATAAAGACTGACCAGCAATCCAGACTGCTACCACCGTCAGCAAAATTAAACCCAACCGTTTGATAGTCATCTATTAACCCCTAGAACTAACCAATGAGAGCGTACGCCCCTTGGGAATTATCGCAAGAAAAAGCAGAAGGTGGATAGTGGATATCATCAATCTGTAGGCAACTCAGGGCTAATTTATGATTTTAACCACGACTGATGTCATCCAAGGAGCTGTGATTGACCAAAAAGCGAGACGCAAGCCCCTGGCTTTAGACATGGGGATAAGTCGGTAGGAACTTTTAAGTTCCGTGAAACGATTGTGTGGCTTGGGCCACAGTGGTATAATTGAAGAGCTTGTGAGTAAGAACAACCATCTGCGCGTTGATTCATCCTAGTACGGAGCAATCCCGGCAACGGACATATCCAACTTGATTTGGAATAGTTAAAGGGCAAATAATGGCAGGATGTTGAGCGTACCTAACTGGCGTTGTGATGGACTCGGAAAACGAAAAAAAAGAAACGTAAGCGCAATTGCAGCACTGCCGTGGTAGTTGTTATGAGCGTCTAGGGTGTCTTTGATAGCACCATTAAAAGTTCGTTTATGGACTCTTTAAGAATCCCCCGGCTTTAGACGTGGGGAGTATCAATCATATTTAGCTTTCCCGACAGAAGCCCCACGCTCACTCGAATGAGCGTGGGATGAATGGCGCGTGAATCAATTTTGGATTTTGGATACTTCGACTTCGCTCAGTACAAGTTTTGGATTTTAGATTGACCCCATGCACGCCACTTGCTTTAAGCCGGGAAACCCGTCCACCGCAGTGGCTTATGAATGCAGGGGCTTCAATTAAAATTTTTTGATACTTCGACTTCGCTCAGTACAAGTTTTGGATTTTAGATTTATTCCACGAATAAATTCGGGGGCTTGGGACCAGTTTAGATTTTAAATTTTGAATCTTCAATCCAAAATCTAAAATCTAAAATTCGGTGACGAATTGACCAACGAGCGAAATTGAGCATAGCGAAATCAGCAATGTTGGTCGGTGAGGAATGAACACTTTCTTGTTTTTTTTCAAAATATTTGATATAATTTTAACCAGTAGGTGTAATCCAATTAAATGCTGAAAAGCAGCCTATTAAAATAAAAGCTAATTGTT
Organism: Gloeotrichia echinulata CP02; assembly: GCA_038087035.1. NCBI lineage: Bacteria > Bacillati > Cyanobacteriota > Cyanophyceae > Nostocales > Gloeotrichiaceae > Gloeotrichia > Gloeotrichia echinulata. The sequence continues at coordinate 259,883 of CP051187.1, forward strand.
TGGCTTAACCAAAGAACCGTGGGGCGCACGGTCTTAAAGCTCAGTCAATGTCTTCATAGAAGAGTCGCTGAGAAGCCCACACTCACCTGAAAGGGAGTGTGTGGAGTACGTCACAAGAATTACAGCAACGGGCACAGCTTTTAGGTGCCAACGCTGTTATCGGTATTGAAATCGATACTGGTACAATCAATGTTGACCAGTCTGGGGTTTTGATGTTGATTACTGCCACAGGTACCGCTGTGAGGATGCGTTAGTTTTGTCACAATAGCGAACTTAAAACTTCAGAAATATGATGATTTCGTAGGGTGGGTAATGCTGACCACATTCTGCTTTTGGTGGGCATTACCAACTCTACTACTCAATCACAAAGTTATTTTTGTAGAGGTTGAAACTCTCTCCTATACTTATCTATCTGTGGATTTTTATCAGTAAAAGATGCAGGAAGTTTGTCTAGAATTTCTTTAACCATTTCTGAAGCTGTATTGCAAGCCCAGAAAGCAGCTTTAGCAGTGCTGACTTTCAATATTATTGAATCCACTGATGTATCTAAAAACATATTTTTATCACGAAGACGTTTAATTAAATCTCTTCCAAAATATTTCATTTCACCATCCTCTTGTTCTTCAATGACATCTTCGGGTTTAAGATGAACTAAACAATTACGCAAATTGAATAGGTCTGCAAAGTCTTGATAAGGTGGTTTTCCTTTTTCCAAAGGACTATTTAAGGCTTCACTAGCGAGCATAAACTTATGTTGTGTGTTTTTCCTGTTAGAATTAGATTCTTCAATGGCATCAATCAACTTATCCAAAAAAGCCTCAGTTGATCCCGCTTGCTTTTCACATTTAGCAATAGCAGGAATTTCATTAATAAAAGCCTCTAATGCTAGTGCAGAAAAAATTATAGATACCAAAGCATCATTTTGTGTGTGAATTTCAAAACCTTCCCTTGCTTTAGAATAACCATCCTTCGCAATTTGATAGAAACGATAGGAATCTACGATGAACCCTTGATTTAATGGCATATTTTAAGTTTGACTTTCCTGCACAATTAATTTACATTTACAACTATATTTAGATCTCCAGGCAAACGCACCTAAAATTAACAAAACTAAATGGACAAAAAACTAATTTGGTGTATTTGACGTATAAATAAGGTTTTTCGTTAATTTTATTTTTTATCCGTAGAATTAAGGTAAAAATTATCATTCCATTGATTCTCAATAAATAGGGGTTAATGCGAAAAATTAGGGGTTTATTGAGAAGATGGCATTTTTATTGACAAGGTGCGTTTGCCCTGACTAGATCTCTTGTATTATCAAAACAATAAACTTTGAAAAAATAGCTATGGGTGCCACTGGACAAATGACAAATGACCAATGACCAATGACAAATGACAAATGACCAATGACCAATGACAAATCACCACTTCAAAAATGAAGCTTCGATTCCCTGTTCTCGGCGAATTTTGCCATCTTTTTCAAACCAGTAAGGGCACGGCAATGCCGTGCCCTTACGAGGGTATATTATTGCGTAGGGTGCGTTACGGCACAAGATTAAAAAACATAGCGAAAATCAATATTTTTGCCGTAACGCACCATCTTAGCTATTTATCAGAGTTTTACCACTTCAAAAATGAAGCTTCGATTCCTTGCTCTCGGCGAATCTTACCATCTTTTTCAAACCAGTCAATTACTTGCTGTGTCGTCAAATCTTCTATAGCCACACTATACTCTTGGGCGATATGCTGCAAGAGTTTAAGTGATGAAATGGTCAATCTGGTTAAAAACTTTTCTGGGGAAGACAACAAAGCGGCGTCTACTTTTGCTGATTCTTCTAGGGTCAAAAATTGTGTTGATGGTTGCTGTGATGGTAAATCCATAGAATTTCTAAATTTTATTAAGTTTTATCTAAAAGTGAGCGTTTCATGGCATGGTAAAGCTGATTACCACTTAGCCATTATCCATAATCTACACTGGATTGGAAAACAAATTTAGGGACTGACAAATTAAAAAATATCCAATCTTGTTGGTGCGCCAGTTAGATACCCCCTCGACATACCAAGAAATTTTTGGTACTGACGCACCCTACTAAGTACTGATTAAATTTTTGTTTTCGATCTGGTACTAAATAAATAACCACAACGATGTTCGCCGTGAATCATCCAGTGGGTACGTTCTACTGTACAATCAGGAAGAATGGCGGCAAACATTTCTAATTCATGACCACAGATGCTAGGGAAGGATTCGGCTACGTTGGAAATGGCGCAGGTGTGTTCGATGAAAATAAAGCGTTCTTCTGCTGGGGAGTGATTCGGCTCTACAGGATGATACTGGGCCATGAATCCTTCGGCTTGTCTGAGTTGAACTAATTTTGCCACACGTTGTTGTAGTGAACCTTTACCCACGCGCTCGTGGTATTCTTGGGCTTTGCGCTCCCACTGTTTTTGTAAAATCGTTGTCACCTGGTCTGGTCCGACGGTTTCTGCTAAGGTATCCAGCAGGGAAACGGCAAAGTCACCATAGCCATCACTTAGGCGATCGCTTGTTCGTTGGAGGCGATCGCGTCCTTGATTACTTAATTGATATACATGCTGCGGTCTCCCCATCCCGGCTTGTTCCGCTGTTGAGCATAATATCATCTCTTGGGTCTCTAAATCCTTGAGATGGCGACGAATCGCTTGGGGACTAATATCTAAGATGTCAGCTAGCTCGAAAGCCGTTGCTTGCGTGTGTTTCAGGAGATATTCTAGGATATCTTGCTTCGTTGAGGACTGGTGGGTAGTCGCCATCTTCTCTACGAGACGCTCCGCGAACGCCCCAAAAATTTTTTGGAAAAATTTGACTTTAACAACATTGTTGTTGCTAATTTAGCGTAAAATGAAGATAAGTTAAACAACTTGGATGTTGTTTTAGTCTTCATCCTCATTGTAACAGCCGTTGAACCGCTCGGTAATGCGAGATGGGAATCGGCTAAATTCGATCCCGTCTGCGATCGCTAGAGAGAGCCAATTTCTGAACACGAGAGATTACCGATGAGCGCCACTGTCAAAACCTTAGTCAACCAACCCTACAAGTATGGCTTCGTCACCGACATTGAAGCCGACACGATACCGCGTGGACTAAACGAGGACGTTATCCGTTTAATCTCCAGCAAGAAGAACGAGCCGGAATTCATGCTGGAATTTCGCCTGCGAGCTTATCGCCAGTGGCTAAAAATGACAGAACCAACTTGGCCTAGCGTCAAGTATCCACCAATTAATTATCAGGATATCATTTACTATTCAGCGCCGAAACAAAAAAAAGCCAAGCTCAATAGTTTAGACGAAGTTGATCCTACCCTCCTGGAAACCTTTGAGAAGTTGGGGATTCCCCTGTCGGAACAGAAGCGACTGAGTAACGTAGCTGTAGACGCGATTTTTGATAGCGTTTCTGTCGCTACCACCTTTAAAGAAAAACTCCTCAAAGACGGCGTAATTTTCTGCTCAATTTCCGAAGCATTGCAGGAATACCCAGAACTGATAAAAAAATACCTGGGTAGTGTCGTCCCCATAGCAGATAATTATTTTGCAGCTTTGAACGCCGCCGTATTCAGCGATGGTTCTTTTGTCTATATTCCTAAAGGCGTAAAATGCCCAATGGAACTATCTACCTACTTCCGCATCAACTCTGGTGATACGGGACAATTTGAGCGGACTTTAATTGTCGCCGAGGAAGGTAGCTATGTGTCCTATTTAGAAGGTTGTACAGCGCCAATGTATGACAGCAACCAGCTACACGCTGCGGTTGTGGAACTTGTCGCCTTAGACAATGCGGAAATTAAATATTCCACCGTGCAAAACTGGTATGCTGGCGATGCGAATGGTAAAGGCGGGATTTATAACTTCGTCACCAAACGGGGTTTATGTCAAGGTGTAAATTCCAAGATTTCCTGGACACAAGTGGAAACCGGTTCAGCAATCACTTGGAAATATCCCAGTTGCGTCTTGGTGGGTGATAACTCCGTGGGTGAATTTTACTCTGTGGCGCTGACAAATAATATGCAGCAAGCCGACACCGGCACTAAGATGATTCATATTGGTAAAAACACTCGCAGTACAATTATTTCTAAAGGAATTTCTGCTGGTAAATCTAGTAACAGCTATCGGGGTTTGGTGAAAGTCAACCCAACGGCTAAAGGGGCGAGAAACTATTCCCAATGCGACTCAATGCTAATTGGGGATAATGCTCACGCCAATACTTTCCCTTATATCCAGGTGCAAAACCATACCGCCAAAGTAGAACATGAAGCTTCTACTTCTAAAATTGGGGAGGAACAACTATTCTTCTTCGCTCAACGGGGTATTTCCGCAGAAGATGCAATTTCGATGATGATTAGTGGCTTCTGTAAGGATGTTTTTAATCAGTTACCAATGGAATTTGCGGTGGAAGCTGATAAGTTGTTGAGCTTGAAGTTAGAAGGTTCAGTTGGATAATGCTTGTAGTCAGCACTTTAGGGGTTGAAAAAGCGCTAAAGTGCTGACTAATTACTGCTTTGCATCAAATCTTAGTGTTTTTCAACGCAGAGGGACGCGAAGGAAACGCAAAGGAACGCGGAGTCAGGAAAAGGATTCAGGCTGGTAGTTAGCACTTTAATGTGAGAGGAAGCGTTGGAGTGCTGACTATAAAATAACAGAGAGAGAGAGAAGATGATTATTGAAAATAGTGAAGTTTTGCTGTCGGTGCGTGACTTGACGGCTGAAGTTGATGGGACACCGATTTTGAAGGGTGTGAATTTGGAAGTTCGCTATGGTGAAATCCATGCGATTATGGGACCGAATGGTTCGGGAAAGAGTACCTTGTCTAAGGTGTTGGCTGGACATCCGGCGTATACTGTGACTGGTGGTGAGGTAATTTTTCAAGGACAAAATCTGCTAGAATTGACGCCGGAAGAAAGAGCGAGAACAGGTGTGTTTTTGGCGTTCCAATATCCGTTAGAAATTCCTGGTGTGAGCAATTTGGATTTTTTGCGGGTTGCTTACAATTCTCGTCGCAAGGCGCAAGGTTTAGAAGAATTGGATGCGTTTGATTTTGATGATTTGGTAGAGCAAAAGTTGGAAGTGGTGAAGATGAATCCCGCTTTCCTGGGACGTAGTGTGAATGAAGGATTTTCTGGTGGTGAGAAGAAGCGGAACGAAATTCTGCAAATGGCGCTGCTAGAACCGAAGTTAGCGATTTTGGATGAGACTGATTCTGGTTTGGATATAGACGCGCTAAAAATTGTGGCGCATGGAGTGAACCAACTCACCAATTCCGAAAACGCCACGATTATGATTACCCATTACCAGCGCTTGCTAGATTATATAATACCAGATTTTGTCCATGTGATGGCTTTCGGGCGAATTCTCACCAGTGGTGGTAAGGAATTGGCGCTGGAATTGGAATCTCGTGGTTATGACTGGGTGTTGGAAGATGCTGCAGTTGAGGTGCTGGTGTAATGTTTCTGGCAATGGAAAGATGAATTTGTCTCACGCATTCGCGGAGCGTCCCGTAGGGAAGGCGCATTCGCGGAGCGTCTCGCAGAGAAGGCGCAAAGGTACAAAGAAAAAGAAAGGTATTTTTGGCATTTGATAATTCTGATTCAGCACCGCCGAAACTCTTATTCTCTCTCTGCGCCTACTCTTCCCTACGGGACGCAGAGCGAACGATAACGCTCCGTGAATGCGCCTGTGCGTGAGATTTTCAAACTTTTAATCAGCACCGCCTTATATTCTATAACGATTTCACGAGTATCTAAATGAGTATTCAAGTTTCTCCCATTCCTAACTCAGATACTGTCAGTTTGACGGATAGAGATGCTTATCTATCTGAGTTGTTGAAGATTGCATCTCGCCCAACTGATATGATTTGGTTACAGGAATTGCGCGATCGCGCTGCTAATTGGGTACGTCACTCGACTATCCCCACGACCCGTGATGAAGAATGGCGCTTTACTGATTTGTCTTCTTTGCGAAAGGTGGAATTCAAATCTGTAGAACCTTTAGAGGTAAAGTCTCTACAGCCTGATATTCTTAAGGAAGCGGTTAATAGCCGTTTGGTATTTGTCAATGGTGTTTATGTACCACAGTTATCGGCGATCGCCAATTTACCTTCTGGGGTTGTCGTCGGTAATCTAACAGGGTTATCGGTGGATTTACAGGAGCGAGTTAAGCAGTATTTAGCTGAGGCTGAGGGAGCTAAGGAAGTATTTACGGCTCTCAATACCGCTGGTTTGTCGGATGCGGCGATTATTTTGGTCCAGAAGAATGTCGCAGTTGAGACGCCTATTCATTTGGTGTTTATTTCTGTGACGGGTGAAATGGCGAGTATTTCCCAACCCCGTTGTTTGGTGGTGACTGAAAGTGGTTCTCAGCTGACTGTGATTGAAGATTATACGCACCACACAGACGCAGAGGGAGTTTACCTGACTAATGCGGTTACGGAAATTTGGCTGGCCCAGAATGCCGAGGTGAGTCACACTAGGGTTGTACGGGAAGCTGCTGCGGCTTTTCATGTTGGGAAGACTGCTGTGACTCAGGCTCGTGATAGTCGATATATTTGTAATGCGATTACTTTGGGTGGTAAGCTGTCACGTCACAATTTGGAGATTTTGCAAACTGGTGAGCAAACCCAAACTACTCTCAATGGTTTGACGATGATTTGGGGTAATCAGTTGGGGGATACTCACAGTGCGATCGCCCTGAATTATCCTTATGGTGTGAGTCGGCAATTGCATAAGTGTATTGTAGGCGATCGCGCTCATGCTGTGTTCAACGGTAAGGTTTTTGTTCCTAAGCCGGCGCAGCAAACTGATGCGGGTCAGTTGAATCGCAATTTGTTATTATCATCCAAGGCGAGGGTTGATACTAAACCTCAATTGGAAATTACTGCCGATAACGTTAAATGTGCCCACGGTGCTACTGTCAGCCAGTTGGAGGATGATGAAATATTCTACCTGCAAAGTCGGGGCATTGATGAAAATGCTGCCCGCAATTTGTTAATTAACGCTTTCGCAGCGGAAATTATCAACGAAATCCCACTTTCTTCTCTGCGAGAAATCCTTTTAAATACCGTCAATAATCTTAAGTCTACATCACTTGACTCTTGACTTATCTACCAATGACTTTTACTCCTACCAAAACCCTCGCCGATCAAGTCCGCGCTGACTTCCCTATCTTACACCAGCAAGTCAATGATAAACCTTTGGTTTACCTCGATAATGCGGCGACATCTCAAAAACCTTTGTTCGTCTTAAATACTCTACGAGATTATTACGAACAATATAACGCTAATGTGCATCGCGGTGCCCACACTCTCAGTGCTAAAGCTACTGATGCTTATGAAGGTGCGAGAGATAAAGTTGCTAAATTTATTAATGCTGTATCTCGCCAAGAAATTGTCTACACCCGCAATGCAACTGAAGCAATTAATTTGGTAGCTTACAGTTGGGGAATGAACAATTTGCAGCCGGGAGATGAAATCATTCTCTCGGTGATGGAACACCATAGTAATATTGTTCCTTGGCAATTTGTTTCCCAAAAAACCGGTGCAGTGTTAAAATTTGTGGAACTGACACCAGCAGAAACTTTTGATTTAGAACAGTTTAAACAACTGATTTCTGAAAAAACAAAATTGGTGTCCATAGTCCATGTATCCAATACCTTGGGTTGTATTAACCCAGTCCAAGAAATTGCTACGATTGCTCACAGATACGGCGCGAAATTCTTAGTTGATGCTTGTCAAAGTGTACCTCATATGCCTATCGATGTGCAGGAAATAGACTGCGATTGGTTGGTAGCTTCTGGTCACAAAATGTGTGCTACAACTGGCATAGGATTTTTATATGGTAAGTTAGAATTGCTAGAATCAATGCCACCATTTTTTGGTGGTGGTGAGATGATAGCTGAGGTGTATTTAGACCATTCTACCTACGCTGAGTTACCCCATAAATTTGAAGCCGGTACACCCGCAATTGGGGAAGCGATCGCTCTGGGTTCGGCGATAGATTATCTTACTAATATAGGTATGGATAAAATCCACGCCTATGAAGCTGAATTAACAGCTTATTTGTTCCAACAATTAGCGCAAATTCCCGAACTTCGGATTTACGGCCCCAAGCCAGATGCTAAGGGAGTTCGCGTAGCGTCTCCGACAGGAGAAGGTAGAGCGGCTTTAGCTGCTTTCACCGTGGGTGAAGTCCACGCCAATGACATATCTACATTATTAGATCAAGAAGGCGTCGCTATTCGTTCTGGACACCATTGCACTCAACCATTACACCGTTATTTGCATCTTAACGCAACCGCTAGGGCGAGTTTGTCTTTCTACAATACCCGCGAGGAAATTGATATTTTTATCAAAGCACTCAAGGAAACTCTTGACTTTTTTGCTGGGGTATTCGCTTAATGTACGGTGGGCTTTAGCCCACCTTTTGATTTGGATTTATATTAATACTTATAATACTTAATTAGCTGGTAAAACACCTTTATGAAAAAGCCTATTTTAAGTCTGGTATGCTTGCTTGGGGTTTTAATTCCTCATGCTGCGATCGCCGGAGGTTCAAGTTGGGAGTATCAAGTTGTTAAGTTCAAGAAAACATCCCCGACATCAGCAGAATTTTCTCTACGTCCAACTTTTAAGTCTGGTATGCTTGCTTGGGGTTTTAATTCCTCATGCTGCGATCGCCGGAGGTTCAAGTTGGGAGTATCAAGTTGTTAAGTTCAAGAAAACATCCCCGACATCAGCAGAATTCTCTCTACGTCCAACTTTTAAGTCTGGTATGCTTGCTTGGGGTTTTAATTCCTCATGCTGCGATCGCCGGAGGTTCAAGTTGGGAGTATCAAGTTGTTAAGTTCAAGAAAACATCCCCGACATCAGCAGAATTCTCTCTACGTCCAACAAGGCGAGAACAGGACTATCCTAAAAAAGAGTGCAAAGAGATTTTGGTACGCGCTCGATATCGTCCTGAAGCGTTTTGGCGAAAAACCTGGAGTAGATTTGTTTCTGAAAAAACACAAAATCAAGCTATTCGCCTACTCGAAGAAGCATTTCAAAAGAAAAAGCCAACCAGGTTTGGTGAGATGGCTACCGGTTTGAAGAAAGTAAATGGTAAATCTTGTGTTTTTGACAGTCGGGGACTTGATGTTCGTCAGGAAAATCCTAGTAAACAAAATGCAGTATATTCCTATCACGACCCTATTTAGGCTTATTTGTGACGATAAAATCCCTTATTTTCAATAATATTAAGACTATTTACGGGACTGTGACAACGGGAACTAACTGGAAGTTTCTCAAGATTTATGAGCAAGTGGTTGAAATTGACCTGAGTGAATATTATATTAATGATATAGGTAAAATTTTCGGAATTTTATATCATATTGGACTGAAGAAGTATTTTAATATGCTTGTAACGTCAACACCCGCAGAACAAAGAACAGTGCTACACAACGTTAGCTGGGAAACCTTTGAAGCCTTGCTGACAGATACAGGTGAGGATAGAGGTTCTCGCTTTGCTTATGACTGCGGTACTTTAGAAATCATGACTCCACTTTTTGAACACGAAAATCCCAAAAGTAATTTGGGAAATTTTATTATTGCTTTAGCTGAAGAATTAGATATTGAACTCAGAAGCGCTGGTTCTACAACTTTAAAGCGGAAATTAGCCAGACGTGGTATAGAACCAGATAACTGCTACTATATAAAAACTGAACCGAGAGTCAGAGGGAAGGAAACTTTAGATTTAGAAACAGATCCGCCACCTGATTTAGCAATTGAAATTGATATTACTAGCAGTTCGGTGAATAAATTTAATATTTATTCAGCCTTGGGTGTAACTGAACTTTGGAGATATGACGGGAAGGATTTAAAATTTTATCAGTTGCTAGATGGGGAATATGTTGAGTGTGAGTTTAGTATTGCCTTTCCTATAATATCTGTTAGTGATATGAGCAGATTTATTCAGCAGAGTAAAAGTATGGGTGAAATTGCTTTGTTGAAATCTTTTCGTGCTTGGGTGCGGGAGAAGCTTAAGAGTTAATTGAGCCAATAAATCTTAAGTATAGTGCGTTAGGCTAAAGCCATCACTCACCCTGGCGGAGGGTAAGCAGTGCAAGGGATTGTAATTTAACATGGTAGGAGCGATCGCACATTCAATCGCCAACTCAAACAAACTTGGCTCTTCCGTACTTAGCGTGCTAAATTTATTAAATAATCAGCTTGAAACCCTTACTGAGATACGGTAATAGCCATTATTTCCTGTATTTTTGGTCATATTGCTGAAAATTAAATTATGAACGCCTGTAAGTCTTACTTTTAAAGCAAATTTATAGACTTTAACTAATAATTAAGCACGCTAAGTACGCAAGAACCGAAATGGTTGGCTAGGGATGGAGAAATCCCTGCTGCACGGTTGGCAGAATGGGTCAAATCAATTTCCGAGAACCGAGGCTAGTCCAAAGTCTCCTGCCGTTGGTGGGACAGAGGAAATGTGCAGTAATCTAATAGCGTGTGTTCGCGTAGCGTCCCGTAGGGAGGAGTCGGAACCTGTGAGGGTAAACGAAACTCACTACGTGAGTTAGAACCCCATGCCTTTAGGCATGGGGTATCTCAGTCGGTTATTCCTCTGCTTGTGGATTTGCCAAAATAGAGTTGTAGGCTAGAATAACTACGCTTCCAGCATAGCTTGATTGCGTACACTCAGGAGCAAAGACCCGTTGCTTTAACACAACTAAGAGGAAGGGAGTATGGATAACAATAATTGGATGCAGCAGATATTAATGCTGGGTATTGGTACTACATCTTTGGTAGCGGACAAACTCCGACAAGTGGGGGATGAATTGGTTAAGGATGGTAAGCTCAATCCTGAGCAAGCCAAGGCGGTCATGGATGACATTGTACAGCAGTTGCGCTCTGACCAGGGCACCTGGGACGCCCAAATGCAACGACAAGTGCGAAATATGATGCAGGATTTAGGGGTGGCGCGTCAGTCTGAAGTGGATGAATTACGCGGTAGAATTGACCGATTAGAGCGTCAAGTGCGCGATCTAGAAAATAAGCTTTGGCGTTAGGATACCCATTGTGATTTAATATCCAGTTGGTCATCTTTTTGCCAGACTGCCTAAATAGGGAGGGCTAATTTGAAATCAATTTTACTCAGTGTGGCGTTCATGCTGATCTGTGTTGTGGTTTTGGTGTTAGCGCAAGTTGGTAATAAACAAAATTCGTCCATTGCTAATAATGTGACTCAAGCTACACCAGCACCCACTACAGTTACTGAAAACAATACTTTAATTCCGAAGAATACTATGCCTGAAGACAATACCATTACTACCGCCTCTGGATTAAAATATGTCGAGATAGAGGAGGGAACGGGAGAGACTCCTCAACCTGGACAAAAGGTTGAAGTTCACTATACTGGTACTTTAACAGATGGTACTAAGTTTGATAGTTCACGCGATCGCCGCAGTCCTTTCAGCTTTATCATCGGACGTGGACAGGTAATCCAAGGCTGGGACGAAGGCCTTAGCACGATGAAAGTGGGCGGTCAACGTAAGTTAATTATCCCCCCAGAGTTAGGTTATGGTTCTCGTGGTGCTGGTGGCGTAATTCCTCCCAACGCTACTTTGATTTTTGATGTGCAATTGTTGAGTGTGAAGTAGGGAGTGGGGAGTGGGGATTGGGGATTGGGGGCTGGGGATTGGGAGCTAGAAACAGGGTTTTGCACTTCAATAATGATTAGGTCTAGCTAAGTTTTTAAACTTGGTAAATTGCGGATCAAATAAGAGTTTAACAGTGCCGGTCGGTCCGTTACGATGTTTAGCTACTATGACTTCGGCAATGCCGCGATCTGGACTGTCATGATTATAATAATCGTCGCGGTATAACATCATTACTAAATCCGCGTCTTGTTCAATAGAACCCGATTCTCTCAAATCTGATAACATGGGGCGCTTGTTAGTGCGTGCTTCTACACCTCTACTCAACTGAGAAAGGGCAATAATTGGGACAGATAATTCACGGGCTAAATTTTTAAGAGAACGGGTAATTCTGGATAATTCTTGTACACGATTATCACCTGCACCTTCCATTAATTGCAAGTAATCGATGACTATTAATCCTAGTTCCATACCTTGTTCTGCTTGCAAACGCCGCGCCTGACTACGCATTTCTGTAACGGTCATATTTGGCGTGTCGTCCATAAAAATTGGCATATCAGAAAGCATACCAATAGCACGGCTTAAGGGTTCCCACTGGGTTTGACTAATACGTCCACTCCGCAGATAACTACTTTCAATTCCAGCTTCGCTCGCTAATAACCGTTGCGCCAGTTGTTCTTTGGACATTTCTAAGCTAAACACAGCCACTGGTAATTTGTAGCCAGATGCAATATTATGAGCCAGGTTTAAGCAAAATGCTGTATTGTGAACACAGATATCATTGGCAACAAAATTGTGTGTTTCTGGAATTGTTAAGTCATAGACTTGCTTGTTACCCATTGACTCAATAGCAACTATTTCATCCCAGTAAATATCGCTATTTGCTAACTGTTGAAGTGGCAAATTATCTAAAGCCGTGGCTAAAATCCAAAGCCTTTCTCTTCCTAAAGCACGTTTACCTACGTGCATATTTGTATGGTCTTGAATACCAGCCCGTCTGGCTAAACTATTCCAAGTTTCACTACCTTTAGCTGCGGCTATTTGTTCCCAAATTTCTATAGGTATTAGGTCACAATTAGTTTGATATCTCTTTTGAGCTATAGCTGCTGCAACTTTTGCTAAGGCCTCTTTTTTGCCAAAGATACCAATTTCTGAGATGAAATTCTTGATAGATAAGGCATCAGTAATATCTAATTGCCACGCTGATCTGCGGGTGTTTTTATACTTTACAGAACGCTTTTTAAGACTGGCAATAATGCCAAATCTTAATAACAGATGTTGGATCTGTCTGGCTAGTTTCTCGCTGACAGTTGTATAGCCTAACTGTGATTGACTACTAGAAAGTAGTGTAGCCCATCCATCTGTAGCAAAAAGACGGTTAAGTAATAGAGATAATTGCGATCGCTCTAATTTAAAGACGATATCTGGAATAGTTTTAGCATGAGCATCTTTGCCCCATAAACCTAATTTTTCCAACCAAGCTGTTAGTGAATTACCACTAGATTTACTGATGATGGCTTGGGAAAAATCTGCTTGTAGTAATGGATTACTATTTGTAAATCGTGGATTGCTGTTAGTTAAACCACCATCGCCAATTAAATAACCTAATAACTTGACTTCGCACTCACGCATGGCTTCGCTACCAAACACATCTATTTGGCGGGGAACGGCTATTTTATCACCCACTTTCAGATGTTCTAATCTTTGCCAGCCTTTAATAGTCAAATATGGATGGGTGATTGTAGTTTCAATAGTCCGCCCCAAGCGAGTAGTAACACGAAAAACTGGTTTAATACCATCATCCACAAACGCAGATGGTTGGGTAAAGGTAAATTTCCAGTTGTCATTTAACGTTAATAATGTGCCGTGACGGTGCTTGTATAATTCTTCAATTGTGGCAATTCGACCATCTGCGAGAACGATTTCTGAATCAAAGCTGAGGCATTTCCCCATTGATGGTCTGCCAGCTACAATAATCAAATCAGAACGCTGAAAGCCACTGGTCATGGTATCTAAATCATAGAAACCACAGGGAATTCCCGGTAAAGCAATACCTTGATGACGGTTTTCAATATCTTGAAAAGCATTAATTAGGGTATCAGAAATGTGAACTAAACCTGATTGGGGACGTTGTTGGGTAACGCCAAAAACTTTCTGTTCTGCTTGATCTAATACAATTGGTAGCTCTTTCTCAGTTTCGTAACCGAGATGAACAATTTCATTACCAGCTTTAATTAACTGTCGTCGCAGGAATTTGTCCATCACCAACCCAGCCAAGGCGTCGATGTTAACGGCTGAGACGGTGCGGTCTACCAGGGTGACTAATTTATTTCTCCCACCAATTCGGGTTAGTAAATCGTTATCAGCCAGCCAAGTTGTCACCGCTAGCAGGTCTGTGGGTTTACCTTGGCGATGGAGCAGCAGGGCTGCAGTATAGATATCTCTGTGAGCGCTAATGTAGAAAGCTTCTGATTTGAGGCGATCGCTCACTCGACCCATCGCTTCGGGATCTAGTAAAATTCCCCCCAAAATCGCTTCTTCTGCTTCAATATTTTGGGGTGGTAGGCGATCGCTACCATCTCCCTGAAAATTCAGTTCTTCAGCCATAAGCGTTTTAGATTGGCGATTTTGTACTTGTACTGAGCTTGTCGAGGTATTGGCGATCAGATAATTTTATTGATCGTGCGTAAAACCCCGTCCCCTTGTGGGCGGGGATGTAAGCACGGTTAAATTAGGGGGTTCGATACCCCCTAATCTAACACTATCCGCGTTGCTTCTGGGTGGCAATATATTGTTTGACTGCCTCGGACGATGTACCACCGACAGACGAGTAGAATGTTCCGTCGCTCCACAGTCGAGATCCCCAAAATCTACGCTTTTTCAAATCTTTAAAAGTATTAAATATATGCACAGCAGAGATTAATTTCATTACTTTGGGCAAAATATGATGTGGTAGCCAAGGCAGTGTTTGGCGTGTGAACTAGAAAGTATTTTCATTTTTAGAGTATATTGCTTAACTATATAAAGTTTCTGATATACTCATTTTACACCCAATTTGGCCTGTAATTAAATGCCCAGCCAAAGCAACGGAGTGGCTCTCTAATGAAGCGTACTGTTAGTATCCCAGTTGATTTACCATCTACAAGGTTCCTGCCTTTGATGAATCAGTGTGCAGAAATTTTTAATGCTCATATTGACTGGGCATTAGCTAACAGTAGCTACAACAAAAATAAGGCACACAAGCAACTGTATCATTTACTAAGAATACAGTATCCGAGTGTTCCTTCTGCGTTATTGCAAACAGTCAGGGAAAATGCTTTAGAAGCAATTAAAGCCACTAAATTCCAGCGCCTTCCCAGAAAAAAACAAACATCAGGATTGAGGTATGATCAGCGCACTATGACATTGCGTGGACATCAGTTAACCTTGTCCTGTATTGGTAAGCGAGTTAAATTAATCCTAGAAATTCCTGATTATTTCAAACAAGTTTTTGAGACTTGGGAATTTAGAGGTGCAACTTTAACTTATTCAAAGCTTTCAAAACAGTTCTGGGTTCGACTGGTTTTTGAATCACAGAATCCGCCAGAAATTACTGGGGGAATTCAGGGAATTGACCAGGGGCTTTACCATCAAGCAGTAACTTCTGACGGACAATTTTTCTCCAGTTCCCAAATTAGAAATACTCAAAGACGTTACTTATTCAATCGTCGTCAGCTCCAACAAAAAGGCACTCGTAGCGCTAAACGTCGCCTCAAGGCGATGTCTGGACGCGAGCAGCGGTTCATGAAGGACACGAACCATTGTGTAAGTAAAAAGCTAGCTAACCAAGCAGATATAGCGGTTTTTGTGCTGGAAGACTTGTCTAGTATTCGTACCCAACGACGCGGTAAGCAAATGAATAAATGGTTGGGTAGTTGGGCATTTTACCAACAAGAGCAGTTCTTAGCTTACAAAGCAGAAGCTTTAGGAAAACGAGTGGTACACCAAGACCCTCGGTACACTTCCCAAAAGTGCAATGTTTGTCAGCATATTAAAAGAACAAACCGCCATAAGTCTAAGTTCCATTGCAAAAACTGTGGACACCAAACTCACGCGGATCTCAATGCTTCTAGAAATGTCCGTGATGACTATATTCTCTCCTCTACCTACCGGTCTTTGGAGCAGGGGTCAGTCAATACCCCGTATGTTTCAGGAAATTCTGTTTCCTAGTTACAAGCCCCATCCCCTCGTGGGTGGGGCAGTTGACAGATTTACTCTCAATAAGTACTCAACATAACTACGCAAGGAATTTAATTTTAGCACCTCATTATACAAATAAAAAATGTAGTGATTGTGGCGTCAATATGAAAAAATCTCTATGCAAATTACAACCACGTTTGTCGCTGTGGTTGTAATTTGCATAGAGATGAAAACGCTGCAATCAATATTTTATAATCTTGCTATGCAAGCTAGGGATGGGCAATCCCGAAGTAACGCTAAAGGACTAGCAACCTCTACTGTGCCTGGCTAAAGCCTGTCAGAGTAGAGGTTGCTAGGGTGAATTGAGAATCCCCTGTCTGGGACACGCTGCGTGAAGGGCTTTAGCCAGGGGAGTTTCAATTATCAATCCCTTAGTGTTGAACAGTTTTCTTAGCGTGATGTTTTTTGGTGTGATGTGTTTTGACTGAATGCTTCTTAACGCCTTTGTTGGCTTTAACATGACTAGACATAGCCGGAGTAGCAACTTCTGCTTTCACAGCGGGCGCAGCAATAGCTACAGGTCCAACAAGTACTAGAGAAAGAAGTAAAGCTTTAGCAAACTTATTCATTTGAGACTCCTAATTGATTTCATTCAACGAACCAACAATGTAACTATCACAAACTCATGTGTCAGAGTCTTGTTATTTATGTGAAGTTTCTATGTATATTTCTGCTACAATTGCTGAGAAATTTCCGGTCATTTAACTGGTTTATCAAGTATAATTAACGCTATATTCTCTATTTTTAATGAAAAATGAATGATTGAGTAAAGATTTTGTCGGGAGAAACTAAATATGAATGATTTGAACAACCACAGTTCTCGCAGGGGTTTAGCATTGCTAAACCCCTACAGCGTGGGTCGATTTACAACAATTAGAGCAGAAAGCTTCAGCATAAGATGTAATTTGCAGCCCGCATCAGCGGGCTGTATCAGTACAGCGAAAAAATCAATTCGCCCTAATCTCTAAACTCATGAGTCAAATTGTCTGGATAGCAAGACACGCCAACCGTCTCGACTTCGTAAACCCTGATTGGTTTCTCACCGCTGAACGACGCTACGATCCACCTCTGTCTGATGATGGTTTTGTCCAAGCACAGCAGCTAGCCAAGCGCTTGTACTTAGAAAATATTACTCAGATTTTTGCTTCACCTTTTCTGCGAACGGTACAAACCGCCAACGCCGTCGCCCAAGTGCTGGATTTGCCCATTAAACTAGAAACAGGCTTGAGTGAATGGCTAAATCCGGCTTGGATGACAGAAGAACCAGAAAGACTGTCAACTCTAGCGTTAAAAAAATTATTTCCCAGAATTGACCTCAGCTACACTCCACGGATAGCTGCAAAGTATCCTGAAACTCACGAACAAGTGCGGGAACGTTCTGGACAAACTGCTAGATGTCTTGCGGCTGAATACTTTCCCGAAGATATACTACTGGTAGCACATGGTGCATCAGTCCTAGGTGGGGCAATGGGGTTAGTCGGGGAAATTGCGAAAACGGAAGTTAAGGCTTCCTTATGTTCCTTAGTCAAAGTGGTACGTCAAGACTCAGAATGGTTATTAGAACTCAAGGGAGATACTTCCCATTTGACCCAGGTAGAGACGGCGATTCGATTTCACTAGATTCAACTAATTGCAAATTATATGACCTTACTATTAGCAGGAGACATTGGCGGCACAAAAACGATTCTGCGATTGGTTGAGACATCCGACTCACCAGGTTTACGTACTATCCATGAAGCAAGTTACCCCAGTGGAGATTTTCCTGACTTAGTGCCGATAGTACAGCAGTTTTTGGTACAAGCTAAGGCACCGACACCCCAAAAAGCTTGCTTTGCGATCGCTGGGCCTGTGGTTAATCATACTGCCAAGTTGACGAATTTGGCTTGGTACTTGGATACCGAACGTCTACAACAAGAACTAAACATTTCCTCCGTCTCTCTGATCAATGACTTTGCTGCTGTTGGTTATGGAATTTTTGGCTTAACCAAACAAGATTTGCTGACTTTACAAGTCGGTAAACACCAACCAGAAGCACCCATAGCTGTCATCGGTGCTGGTACTGGTTTAGGAGAAGGATTTTTAATCAAGCAAGGAAATCACTATCAAGTCTTTCCTTCCGAAGGTGGACACGCTGATTTTGCCCCTCGTAACGAGTTAGAATTTCTGCTATTGAAATACCTGCTGGATAAACATGATATCCAACGTGTTTCTGTAGAACGGGTAGTTTCGGGACAGGGGATTGTCTCCATTTACCAATTTTTGCGCGACCGCAAAATGGCTACAGAATCACCAGACATCGCCCAAACCGTCAGAACTTGGGAACAAGAAGCCGGACAACCAGAGAAAAGCGTTGATCCTGGTGCGGTAATTGGTAAGGCTGCATTAGAAGGACGCGATCGCCTCTCGGAACAAACGATACAATTATTTATCGAAGCCTATGGTGCAGAAGCCGGCAATTTGGCAATTAAACTCCTACCCTACGGTGGATTATATATTGCTGGTGGCATTGCTCCAAAAATACTGCCTTTGATGCAAAATAGCAGCTTTCTGTTAAATTTCACCCAAAAAGGCCGGATGCGTTCCATCCTCGAAGAAATACCGGTGTATATTATTCTCAATCAACAAGTCGGATTAATTGGTGCTGCTTTATCTGCGGCTAGGTTATAACAACTAAGTAAGTTGGTGAAAATAAATATTACTAGTTTGAGTATAGGGCATGGAGCATGGGACATGGCAGAATATGCTTGATTTGGGACTTTGACTTAGTGATTTTTATTTCCACTAACTTACAAATATCATCCGTTATATCAGCAGCATAAAAAGCAAAAACCATGACAATTAAGGTTTTTTTGTCATTAATTATCGCCACTTGTGTATGTAGTGGAACTGCATTAGTTGAGGCTCGTCAACCAAAAACGACTGTGGCGCCAGCTAAAGCCAGCACCTCTCAAGCAAAGAAGTCTGTTTTACCAGTTAAACCAAAAGTTTCTGAGGTAATACAGCCTAAATGGACATTATTCAACGCTCCTGATGGGCGCTTTAGTGTTTTAATGCCAGGAGTGCCTAAACGAGATACCCAATCTCAAAAAACCTACATGGGGGAAATTAATTTAGAACTATTTGTAGCTCAACCGCCAAAGCAGGAAGTAGCATATATAGTTGCTTACAATGACTTTCCTTATGCCTATGGTCAAATGGCAAACCCTCAACAAATACTGAATAATGCACAGACTATGGCTTTGAAAACTACGAAAAGCAATCTGATTAGTCAGAGAAATATTCGCAGTTCTAATGGTCATCCTGGTAAAGAAATTGAGTATATCAATTCTATCGGGAAAGTTACTAAAACCAGGATGTATTTTGCTGAGGGGCGTTTGTATCAAGTCACGGCTATAGTTAGTAAAAAACAACGCCAAACTTTAGCTAAAACCATTACCGGGTATTTAAATTCTTTTCAGGTCGTTTTGAAAAGTTGAGCAATTATAGCGTTTCTCGCCCTAGTGAGGTACATCGGTAAGGGCACGGCAGTGCCGTGCCCCTACATCGCGTGATACAATTTTGTACCTCATCTGAATAGGAAGTGCTGTAAGTAGGGTCTGTTAGGCACAGATTTCCATCTGCTTGGTTGCAAACAACATTTCCTTGGTGCGCCTAACGCACCGACACACAACGTGGTGCGTTAGACTAAAGCCAATAAGTTGATGAAGTGGATGATAATTTATGAACAAAATCCAAACACAAATCCCCACCGATACCTGGGTGACAGCAACTTGGGATGAATATATCCAAATAGTTGAAGACCCAGCCTATGAAAAAGCCAAGTGCTACTACCACAATCAAAAAATGAGGATTGAAATGCCACCAGTAGGAAATGATCACGCCAGTGACCACACAATTATTATATTTGCTGTTAACCTGTTTGGCAGTATTAAATTTATTGCTTTAAATGGTAAGGATAACTGCACCTACCGCAAAACAGGCTTTGATGATGCCCAACCTGATGTGTCTTATTACATTGGCGAAAATGCTGATGTCATTCCTTTCGGAACTTCAATCATTAATTTAGATATATATCGACCGCCAAATTTAGTAATAGAAGTAGCCAATAGTTCTCTAGCTGATGATAAAGGTGAAAAACGGCTACTTTATGAAGATTTAGGAATAGCTGAATACTGGATAATAGATGTTAAGAATGCCCAAGTAATCGCTTTTGTTATGGAAAATCAAGGTAGTCGAAGAATTACAGAATCTCAGGTATTACCAGGTTTGCAAATTTCTTTACTCAATGATGCTTTACGCCGAACTCGTCAAATGAATCAGGGTCAAGTTGGTGCTTGGTTATTAGCTGAATTTCAGAAGTAATTTGTCATTTGTCATTTGTCATTTGTCATTTGTCATTTGTCATTGGTCATTGGTCATTGGTCATTTGTCATTGGTCATTGGTCATTGGTCATTTGTCATTGGTCATTTGTCATTGGTCATTTGTCATTGGTCATTTGTCATTGGTCTCTCCCAAAGCGCGAACCTCACGGGCGAAGTAATAAGTAAGAAGTAAGATTCATTACTCATTACTCATTACTCATTACTCATTACTCATTACTCATTACTCATTACTCATTACTCATTACTCATTACTCATTACTCATTACTCATTACTCATTACTCATTACTCATTACTCATTACTCATTACTCATTTAATTATTGAGATGTGGTGAGAAATTCGGGTAATCCCCAATCCCCAATCCCTAATCCCCAATCCCTGGTCACTGAGCGGAGCCGTTCGCGTAGCGTCTCGCAGAGAAGTGCAATCCCCATTTGTCACGGGTTCGGCGGATTACTTAAAAATTAAATCTAATCTCTGCTGGGTTAGTTTCAACGCTTCTACAGGCGAACTTTTACCCAACAATACAGATTCAATCGCCCGTCCTAAGCTATCAGAAATTCGATTATAACCAGGAAAAATCGGACGGCTACGCCCATTTTTTGCCTGTTCTAAAAATACTTTTATCTGTGGTTGTTGCTGCATAAATTCTCGATATTTTGCACTTTGACGCGATTTTAAATTTATAGGTAAATAGCCTGTTCCTAACGCCAATTCAGTCTGAAATTCTGCACTAGCAGCATACTCAGCAAACTTAAAGGCGGCTTTTTCTCGTTGTGGTGTAGTTTTGAATAAAAATAAATTCTCGCCACCAATACTAGTTGCTGGTTGTTTATCTACCGGAATGGGAAACACAGCAAAATCTACGCCGCTCTGTTTAAATTCTCCTAAACTCCAAGGGCCAGTTATCTGCATTGCAACTTTACCAGCTACCAAGTTACCGATTTCATAACCGCGTTCCGGTTCTGACAAAATAGCGCTATTATCTGTAATTAAATTCCGCCAAAATTGCAAAGCGGCTATCGCGCCTGGATTATCTGACAACATCACACCTGCTGGATTTTGTCCATCACCATTCACCAACTCTCCCCCAGCACTCCACATAAATGGCAACCAGGTAAATACTGTAAATTCTCCCTTACCCAAAGGTAGAATGATACCATGTTGATCTATGCGCCCATCCCCATTAGTATCACGGGTTAATTGCTTGGCTATTTGGCGTAACTCTTCCCACGTGCGCGGTAATTCAGTAATTCCCGCTGCTTTGAACAAACTCGGACGGTAAAACACGCCAACATTATTTGTCGCAAAAGGTAAAGACCAAAGCTTCCTTTGGTATTCCATTGATCCAAATAAAGCAGGGTCAATTTCGGCTTTGAGTGGTGAATTTTCCAGCATTGCATCTAAAGGAATTAGCGCATCCAGTTCCACCAATTGACCGGCAATTGTGGGATTGTACCACAACAAATCACAAGGTGCATTGCCCACCACTGCTGCTAAAATCTTAGGCATTTGCTGGTCTTGTTGTCCCACATACAGCGACTCTACTTCAATATCTGGGTGGGTTTGATTAAACTTGTCTACCAGCTTTTGCAATACATCCCGATTTGGCGGCGGATTCACTCCTTGCCATAGGGTAATATGAATCACATTACTTTCTTTAGCACTAGGTAACAAAGCCTGACATCCACTTACAGCCAATATTCCCACCAGTATTATCAGCATGAAACTGCTAAAATATTTCCCCATGTTCTTTGTTTTTCTTCCAAACCAGAAGTTTCTCGTTCTAAAGTAGAAGGTTCTCGTTTCAAACCAGAAGTTTCTCGTTCTAAAGTAGAAGGTTCTCGTTTCAAACCAGAAGTTTCTCGTTCTAAACCAGAAGTTTCTCGTTCTAAACCAGAAGGTTCTCGTTCTAAACCAGAAGTTTCTCGTTTCAAACCAGAAGTTTCTCGTTTCAAACCAGAAGTTTCTCGTTGAGAGGCTAAAACTTCTCCCCAATCCCCATTCCCGAATCCCCTACTTGTATCCTAATCTTGAAATACAGTCTAAATAACTTCCGATTATGGCAGGACATAGTAAATGGGCAAATATTAAGCGTCAGAAGGCGGTAGTGGATGCAAAAAGGGGAAACACCTTTACGCAGCTGTCGCGGGCGATTATAGTTGCAGCTAGAAGCGGTATTCCAGATCCAGCGGGGAATTTTCAACTCCGCACCGCCATTGACAAGGCGAAAGCGGCGGGTATTCCCAATGATAATATTGAAAGGGCGATCGCCAAAGGTGCGGGTACTTTCGGTGGGGATAACACCACTTTAGAAGCAATTCGCTATGAAGGTTATGGCCCTTGTGGTGTAGCAATTTTGATTGAAGCCCTCACCGATAACCGTAATCGTACCGCTGCTGATTTGCGTGTAGCTTTTAGTAAAAACGGTGGTAATCTTGGTGAAACTGGTTGCGTAGGCTGGATGTTTGCTCAAAAAGGCGTTTGTGTGGTCGAGGGAGTGGTTGACGAAGAACAGCTTTTAGAAGCATCCCTTGAAGGTAGCGCCGATTACTATGAAATGACCGAGGATGAAACGGCTGAAGTGTTTAGCGAGGTAGAAAATTTAGAGAACCTCAGCCAAACCCTCAAAAACAAAGGTTTTAAGGTAATTGATACCGAATTGCGCTGGATTCCCAGTAATACTGTGGAAGTTACCGCCCCCGATCAAGCGCGATCGCTTCTCAAGTTAATTGATACCCTAGAAGGCTTAGATGATGTGCAAAATGTCACATCTAATTTTGAAATGGCAGAACAGATAATGGCTTTAAGTATTATTTAGTAAAGGCATTTCTGCTCAGTAGCATGGTTCGCATGAGTTAAAAATGACACAACAGATTCACATAAATTACAAACCCATGACATACGGCTATGGGACCGAATTCCTCAGCCAGACGTGCGACTGAGATCTCGAAGTCGCTGCGCTCAATAAAGCCGTTGCCATTATAATCAAAGCTGCGAAAGCGTTTGGAGAGTTTGCGATCAAGAAAATCGTTCATGCTGTTTTTGCCAAACCACGTACCCGCTATATTGTAACATTTACCGACAAGGGTTCGTAGGTAATTTAGAGTTTTCCTCGTCGAAAGTGCGTAAGTCCTAGTTTATTACGCAAACACTCGCGTGAGATGGAGAACAAACCCAGGTAGTACCTCTTCACCAGACAACTCGGTAGGATTTTCTAACATTTGGACAGCGACTCCGGCTCGATAAATTTCCACACGTCGCTGTTGCGGGTTAATTAACCATCCCAATCTGGCGCCGTTGTCCATGTATTCCTGCATTTTAGAGCGCAGTTGGGTGAGGCTGTCTGATTCAGAACGCAACTCGACAACAAAATCGGGACAAAGCGGTACGAATCCTTTTCGCTCTTTGGGGGTGAGTGCTTCCCACCGTTGGCGACTCACCCAGGAAGCATCTGGGGAAAGACGGGCGCCGTTGGGAAGGATAAATCCAGTGGAGGAGTCAAAGGCTTCTCCTAAGTCTTCATGAACTTCGTACCAGTTACCGAGTTGTCTGCTGATACTCAGGTTGCGCTTACCTGATTCGCCTCCTGTGGGGGGATTCACGATTAATTCTCCATCTGCTGTGAGTTCTAGCCTTAAATCTCGATTGGCGATCGCCAACGCCTCGAACTGTTGAGGGGTGACGTGCAAAGTAATCGCATTTGGCAGTTCAATGGAGATGGTTTCTAGTTCGGTGGGTGTTTGTACCATCTTTACCGGTTTGTTAATAAATGTCGGTGGAAGTCCAGCAAATACGTGACTAGGAGATTACTCACGCAGAATTTGAGCTATGAATCGAGGGGGCCTAGCAGCCAGTAGGCGGGAGAATTGGGCGAATCGTCGTCGAAGTAATAAGCGCGGATGGCTTCGAGCAGGTCATGGGTGGTGATGAAGCCATCCCCGTCCTGGTCAAGGTGGCGGAATACTTCGCGAGAATCTTGCTCGGATAGATTCATCCAGGCGCTAGTCCAGCGAATCTCATCAGTAACGGTCAGCTTACCGTCGCCATCTTGGTCAACGATATCCATAATCGCCCAAAGGAAAGGCATATAGCCAGCGTCAAATGCTTCAGGAGTTTCTAGTAGTCCCAACGCAAATGCTTCTTTGTACTCGGCCTCGCTGATACGTCCGTCGCCGTTTGTGTCGGCGACTTGCAAGTATTGATCCCATAAGCCTAGGCTGAGATCGAGCAGCCGTTGTCGAGCGGGGGATTCAAGTTCATGACCGAATTCCTCAGCCAGACGTGCGACTGACATCTCGAAGTCGCTGCGCTCAATAAAGCCGTTGCCATTATAATCAAAGCTGCGAAAGCGTTTAGAGAGTTTGCGATCAAGAAAATCGTTCATCCTGTTTTTGCGAAACCACGTATCCGCTATATAGTAACATTTACCGACAATGGTTAGTAAGTAATTTAGAGTTTT
The DNA here is from genome assembly GCA_038087035.1 of Gloeotrichia echinulata CP02. Taxonomy (NCBI): domain Bacteria; kingdom Bacillati; phylum Cyanobacteriota; class Cyanophyceae; order Nostocales; family Gloeotrichiaceae; genus Gloeotrichia; species Gloeotrichia echinulata. Next base: position 284,636 of record CP051187.1, read on the forward strand.
TCTCGAACACGCAACATTTGATTACCATTTTTCTGAAATTCATAGGGCACCTTTTTGATTTCTACTGCATATCCTTGACGTTGTAATTCATCTATCACTGGTTGCACCCAGAGAGACGGTTCACCAGATATATTTACCAGTGGGAAAATGCGTACTTCTTTGGCAACTCGGCACAGTTCTACAATTGATGCTAAATGAAATTCTGCTGATAACAAGTCAGAATAACTAAATAGCAAGTGGGAACACAAAGCTAAATCAAATTGATGATTTACAAAAGGCAAATTAGGCAATTCAGCTTTGATATATCTTCCTTCTGTAATTCCCAGAGGAAAATCTGCCAAAAATTGATTCATCGCTGACATGCGAAGTTCACCCATCATTTCCGGTGACTGGATATCTTGCCAAACATAGTTTTCTAGATTTGCTTTGACACCTTCTATTACTGGTTGATAAGTGTCTTGAATACGTTGGTAAATTGCATCTGCTGTGAATTGATAAATGGGATCGCTAGAGATAACTTTATACCCTTGGCGGGTCATTTCGGCATTAAAACTAGCAGGACCACCAGCACAATCAAGTATATTTGAGTTTAATTCTTCAGCAGTTAAATTAAACATTTTGATGTATTCCCTGAGAGAACGTCCCCAGGGAATGAGGTTTTCTAGTTTAAAACCCATTATTATATATCCTCATAATTTCAATAATTCAAATAATTGTCATACAGTTTTAATAGCGATTCTCAGTTAAGTGAGGTACAAAATTGTATCACGCGGTGTAGGGGCACGTTTTGCCGGCGCCCTACGGGTGTACCTTACTAGGGCGAGAAACTCTATAAGTAGGGTGCGTTACGGCTATGAAAGAATTTGTGACAAGGAGAAAATTAGAATTAGCCGTAACGCACCTGATGCGCCGTTACGTTAGGCGCTAGGATAGTTGTTTGGTGAGAAATTAGCTCAAATAATGCGCCTAACACACCCTACAGTTGCTCAGTAAAAGCTATAACTTTAACCATGCAAATAATTGTCCTACAGTTAAGTTGAGACCACTAACTAAATCTGGAACTGGTAATATATCATGTTCTTCTTGTAAAAGTTCTGGTTGTTGTTTTTGCGGATAAACTAAAACTGAACGCTCATCTGGATCAAGTAGCCAACCTAAACTAGTACCATATTTGAGGCAATGTAAAATATTTCCAGTTACTTTAGTTGGTCTTTGTTCAGGGGAAAGAATCTCAATTGTCCAGTCTGGATGCGCTTCAAAAACATTTGCTACATCTCCATTTTCATCTAGGGGAATGCGTTCCCAAGCAAACACAGTTACATCGGGGATTATCGAACGTCCGCCAAAACTACACCGTAATTCTGGAAAAGCAAGGGCAATTTTATGAGGCTTTACTATACCATTAATATTGGTAACTAGTTCTCCTTGAAGTATACTATGTTTTCCTTGAGGCATTGGCTTTTGAATTACTTGACCATTGATATATTCACTAGCCGGCTTTGTTTCTGGTAGTTTCAAGAACTCTTCTAAAGTTAGGCTTTTAGTTGGTAATTGTATCATATATTTGTACCTTTCGCGCAAATTTTATCCCAAATAAGCCTTTTTCACCCGCTCATCACTAATTAATTCTGCAGCCGCACCTGTTAAAGTAATAGAACCGGCTTCGAGTACATATCCCCGGTCTGCAATTTGCAAGGCGAGATTAGCATTTTGTTCTACTAATAAAATTGTCACGCCTGTAGCCCGCAAATTTTGAATAATGGTGAATATTTCTCTGACAATAGCTGGTGCTAAACCCAGGCTAGGTTCATCTAAGAGTAACAGTTGTGGTCTACTCATGATAGCACGAGCGATCGCTAACATTTGTTGTTCACCACCGCTGAGGGTTCCTGCTAGTTGATTGCGTCTTTGTGCTAACCTGGGAAATAACTCAAATTGGTGTTGAATATCTGCCTTAATCTCTGCTTGATGACTGCGAATATAAGCACCCAATAATAAGTTATCAAAAACCGTTTGCCTAGCTAATACCCTACGTCCTTCAGGACAATGAGCTAGACCAAGTTTTACCACTTCATGCGCTTGACGGCGAGTAATATTTCTGCCATTATAAATAATATTCCCATTTTGAGGATTAACTATTTTTGATATAGCGCGGAGCGTGGTAGTTTTCCCCGCACCATTAGCACCAATTAACGTCACCACCTCGCCTTTTTTAATAGTTAAATTAATTTTTTTCAGAGCCTGAATTCCACCATAATTCACATCAAGGTCTTGAACCTCTAAAATCGTGAAATCTTGCTTATCCTCTACATATCGGCGTGTATCGGCGTTCATCTGCGGTTAAAATCCTCATTCATTACCCAAATAAGCTTCAATCACAGCCGGGTCATTTCTGACCACAGATGGTTCACCCAAAGCGATCAATTGACCAAAATCTAAAACAGCAATGCGATCGCACAAACCCATGACCAAAGGTACATGATGTTCAATCAAAATTATCGTCAAATTAAACAGTTCTCTGAGATTGCGGATAAATTCACTCAGTTGCTGCTTTTCATGAGGATTCATCCCCGCTGCGGGTTCATCGAGGAGTAATATTTGCGGTTCTAGGGCTAAAGCGCGGGCGATTTCCAAACGGCGTTGGTCTCCGTAAGGAAAATTTTTGGCTTTTTCCTCAGCGCGATCGCTCAAGCCTACAAGCTCCAATAAATCTAAAGCTTTCCGCCTAGTTTTGCGTTCTTCTTTAAGCGCTGAAGGCAATCCCATAACCCCTGTAATCATACCACTTTTGGTATGTAAATGTCTGCCGATAATGACATTATCTAAAGCCGATAATTCACCAAACAAGCGGATATTTTGAAAAGTGCGAGCGATACCCAAACCTGCAATTTGGTGGGGACGCAGTTGAGAAATTGCAGCACCTTGATAAAGTAACTCACCACTAGAAGGCGAAATTAAGGACGTAATCAAATTAAACAATGTTGTTTTACCAGCACCATTAGGACCAATCAGACCAAAAATTTCATCTTTACTGACGGCGAAAGATACATTATTTACCGCCACAAGACCACCAAAGCGACGAGTCAAAGCTTTCGCTTCTAAGACGATATTATGAGATAAGTTACTTGGCGAAAATAAACCGTACTGGTTAGGGTCGTCATTTGTCATTTGTCATTTGTCATGAGTAAGGGTCATGTTTATTTTAAGTTTAATTCACACGATGTAGGCAATTGATCAACTAGCCAATTCCCGACCCGGAACTTAGGGTCATCAACTCCTATTTTCACAAGCACAATTCTTGAAGACTGCGGACACTTCCAAGTCTGAGACTCAGGTATGGCTGAGTAAAGATATTCATAAAGTTTAACATCAAAAGCATATCTACCATCCGCTAATTTTTTCCCAGATTTTACCTCAAAAGCCGCATGACTGGGGCTAGAAGTTCCAGAAATATAAGCAGATAGGTCATCATTAGATATTTTACCTTTGAGTCCAGAAGAAACCAGGGTCAATCCTTCCTTCACATTTCTAGTTTTCCAAGCAGATAAGAATTTATCGGCTGTAAATAATGCTCTAACATAATCAGCATTTACAGGTACTGTGGACACAGGTCTAGCTATTTGCGCCTGGCTGGTAGTGCATAAGAACAAAACTGCTATAATAGCTATTAATAAAGGTTTAAATTTTTTGAATTTTTTGAATTTTCTCATGTTTGGCGATTCCGATTACTGGTGCGTCTTTTAAAGATATCTGGTGTCACCAGACCTTGGGGAAAAAATATTGTTCCCACGACAATCAGCAAACCGAAAACAATTAACCGACCATCTCGTAAAAATTGTCCTAACCAATTGGGTAAACCGCCCGTATCCGCAACGTTTCGCAAAATTTCTGGTAAAGCTGTAAATACCATACCACCTACAACCGAACCCAAAAAAGTTCTCGAACCACCAATCAACACAAAAGTTAAATAGATAATACTAGCATCAAAAGTCCCTTGACGGGAATTCCAAGTATTGAGAAAATGGGCACTAATAGCACCGACAACTCCGGCTAGAATTGCTCCAAGGGTAAAGGCTAAAACTTTGTAGGAAGTAGGATTAATTCCCATTGCACCAGCAGCTAATTCATCTTCGCGAATAGCAGTAAAAGCTCTACCAACGCGGATACGTTCTAAGCGATAAAACAACACCATACTAATGATGAGTAATGGTAAAGCAATCCACAAATATTCAATTTGGCTGACGAAAGGTTGAGGAATATTCGGAATCCCAATTGCGCCACCTGTAATATCCAGATTTAGGGAAATAACCCGCAGCACTTCCACAAAAGCAATAGTCGCGATCGCCAAATAAATTCCCCGCAACCGCAGAACAGGAATTCCCACCGCGACACCCAACAAACCACAAATTATTCCTGCAATTATCATTTCCAATAACACCAGAGGAATCGGAAATAAATCTCCAGTAGGAGTTGGAAAAACGGTAGTTGATAGAATTGCTGCAATATATCCACCCACCGCATAAAATCCAGGACTAGCTAAAGATAACTGTCCAGCCATCAAGGGTAAATATAGCGATAAACCCAGCAGCGCCCCTAATACCATAGAGACGATAATTGCGCCGTAAGTATTGATAAAATCTGCCATGTTTTTGAGTTAGGAGTGATTTCATTTTTAAACGCAGAGGAACGCAGAGGTTTACGCAAAGGGGCGCAGAGGTTTTCTGAGAGTTTTTTGTGTGGTATTTAGACTTTTTGTACAAGGCGCCGTCCGAGTAAACCTTGGGGTCTAACTAACAGCATGATAAATAGTATTCCAAAGGCTACTGCATCTTTATAAGCAGAGTATTCACCGGGAACAAACGCTTCTGCTAGTCCAATCACTAAACCGCCGAGAACTGCGCCGGGAATGCTACCTAAACCACCTAAAACAATTACTGCTAAACCCCGTAAACCAAAAGCAATCCCAAAGTATGGTCCTGCAATACTAACACTAGAAGCCACCAAAGTTCCCGCCAAGCCAGCTAAAAAACTGCTAATAAAAAATGTTAGGATAATAAAAGCATCGGTGTTAATTCCTAACAAACTAGCGGTAATTGGATCTTCGGCGATCGCTTGCATTGCTTTCCCATATTTAGTACGATTAATAAAATAAGTCATGATACTGACAATCACTACAGATACAGCAAAAATTACCACCTGTACACTACGAATGGGAATCGGGTTATCAGAACTACCAAAGTTAATTGAAGGTGGTAAATTACCGTAAGCATCTGCGGGAAATGTGTAACTTTCTGCTCCTACTAAATACTGTATTAAGTTGACAATTACCACCGCCACACCCAAGCTAGAAACAACTGTCAACAATGGGTCAGAACCCTTACGGCGCAAAGGTTGAAAAGCAATGCGTTCTGTCGCTACTCCCACCAATCCCGCGAGAATACTTCCTAATATTAAAGCTATGGGAAATGGTAATTTTATCGGTAGAACCGCATTAGCTAGCAAACCGTTAAATCCAAAAGTACCACCGATGAGTGCATATGTGAAATATGCACCCAAGGTAAAAACTGCACCATGAGCTAAATTAATGATGCCCAAAATAGAATAAACTAGGGTATATCCCAAAGCAAAAATCGCGTAGACGCTGCCGATAGATAACCCATTCAAAAATTGCTGTATAAACAGATTCAAATCCATAAGGTAATTACTTGATAAATGTAAATTTCCCCTTGGTTCCGTCTTTTTCCATCTTAATTTGAGCGACGTAAAACTCTTTTTGAACGACATCACCTACAGGTGTAAAAGAAATTTCACCCAGGGGCGTATTATATTTTCCGGCTAGGATTTGCTTATTCAATTCTGTACGCAATTGAGGTAGCGCCAACTTACTAATTTTGCTCTTTTTATCTAAATCCTTCAGCGCTTCTACATACACCTGCACCGCTGCAAAAGCTTGAGCGCTAAATTGAGGTGGTTCTTTTTTGTATTGGTCAACGTAGGTTTTACGAAATGTCGAATTAATCTCATTTTGGTGTTCAGGACTGTAAGCTTGAGCAATAATTACGCCATCGCAAAGTGCTTTACACACTGAGAATATATTAGAACTATTTAGACCATTACCACCAACAATTAAACCTTTATAACCCAGTTCTCGCAATTGTCGCACCAAGTTACCACTATCTGCAACTAGACCAGAAATCACAATTAAATCTGGTTTTAAGTTAATTGCATTCGTAGCTTGGCTTTGAAAATCTGTATCAGTAGTTTGGAACTTTTGTATTGTTACCGTTTCCAGTCCCTGATCCTTCACAGTTTTTTGGAAAATATCCGTTTCCGATTTACTATAGGAATCATTTTGAGCGTAAAAAACTGCTACTTTTTTAATTTGGGGATTTTGCTTGAGTGCAGCTTTAATCGAATTAGGAGCAACAATAGAACTTGGTGCCGATACACGAGCAATATAATCACCAATTTCTGGAATACCTTTAGCCGTATTAGATGCTGCTACAACTGGAACTTTAGCACGTTCGGCAATCGGGTCAGCACTAAAAGCTTGCTGTGACAAAGTAGGACCCACAATTCCTACGACTTTATCTTTATTAATTAAACTTTGAAAAGCGTTAATTGCTCCTGCTTCATCACCACCAGAATCTTGAAACACCAATTTAATCGGTGTACCGTTAATCCCACCCTGATCATTAAAATACTTTTCAGCAATTTTCGCACCAGCAACTCCCTCTTGACCGATTAACGCCACATTGCTAGTTTGAGCAAAAGCCACACCGATAGGAATAGCGCCACCCGTCGTTGCTGTAGTATTAGTTGAGTCATCATTTCGAGAATTCGTACCAGTATTAGCGCCACCACAGGCTGTTAGCAGCAGAGTACAAGTAACAAAAAATGCAGATGTCAGCGCAGCGGATTTTTTCATGAATGAATAATAATCTAGTTTGAGAACCATATTTATTTGACCATGCAACGGCAAAGCTTTCAAGTAAATTAGCTACATTGCTATTGCTTGTATCTTGTAGGCTGCGTCAGATTTGAGAAATTGGTGATTATCACGAGACTTTTGACATCTGACGCACCTTACTAATTTACCAGTTGCGTAACTCCTGAAAAGGTAATTAAGTTAGCCTAGCGCATGACAAATTACTAAAGCTTTTCATAAAGCGGCGATCAATCCAATCTTTCCCACACCACAAGAGTTTATGAGGTGGTAAAATCAGCCTACCTCGGATAGCCATAGCTCGTCCATCCCCTGTACCAATTAAGCTTAAATATTCTTGCTGTGGTTTATAGGGTTTGAGAGATTTTCCTAATAAAAATCGCTGCAAATTCTCAAATAAAGGCTTACCCTGTCGCACAGCAAATACCCCAGCTTTCGGACGGGGATGATTTACCATTGTCGCAATATCACCCGCTGCAAATATGTAGGGGTGCGTTGGCGATTGTAATGTGTCATCTACCAAAATAAAACCTGGCTCATTAGTCCTCAGTCCTGATGTTTTTATCCATTCGGGTGCTGATGCTTGTGTTACCCAGAAAATTTTATTGCACTCTACTATCAACCCAGATTTACATTTGATTTGCAATATTTCTTCTATTCCCCTTTCTGGTTGCAAAAAAGGGTTAGGGGTCAAGTTCTTATGTTCGATTTGACAAACTGTTTCCCCTAAATGCAACTTAATACCACGTCTAATTAAAATTTGCTGAATTTGCAGCCGCACTGACTGATAATAATTCGGCGTCAATTCTGCATCACGTTGAAATAAATGAATTTCTAAATTCTGCCTTGGTTGTTGATTTTGATGCAAAATTCGCTGTAAATGTGCTTGCATCGATAGTGCTAATTCTACACCGCCAGCACCTCCACCGACAATCCCAATTTTAATTGCTTTTTGAGGATTTTTCGCTACAATTTCTACTAGCTGATGCCAATGTTCTAGTAATTGTGAAACTGGTTTAGCTGGAATCGCATATTCTGCTGCACCCGATACAGATATTGTCGCTGGCGTACTGCCAATATCAATAGATATAACATCAAAATCTACCGCTGGATGGTTAGTACAGATCACTTTTTTATTTGCTATGTCAATACCAATTACTCTGTCAATGTACAACTGTGTTTGAGCAAAATTTGCTAAAGGTCTTAAGTCTATATGACATTCATCGTGGCTATAAAATCCAGCAATGTGTCCCGGTAGCATTCCCGAATAAGGTGTATTTGCATCTGTCGTAATCAAAGTCAAACGAACACCAGGTAAGGGTTTCATCCCAAACATCTTCAGCACAATCACATGGCTATGACCACCACCAATCAGCACTAGGTCTTTAACTATCGGCTGTAAATCTTGCTGCATCTGTCTTGAAAATATTGCTGAGTCCTGAGTGGAGATTTATTAGTAAAGGAAGAAATATTATAGCCTCATTGTGAGCAATTCCCGGTGCAATACTGCTCGGTTAAGGAAAATCGTAGGTTGGGTTGAGGCTCTGCGTACTCCTTCGGAGAACCCGCAGGGTAACCCAACAAAGCCCTTCGATAGATTTTTCAGATCCGCTTTTGAATTTTCAGTGCAGGTTTTATGATATAAGTTGATCACATCAGGATCATCCGTATTTCAAAAAAACCCTTGATTGTCTGTTCAGCAACCGAACAGACCAGTCTACTGCTGGCTATTTTCAGGGACTTAGGGAAATCTATATCGTCAGGGTAACAGTCTTTTGTAGTGAGCGCAACTATTTACAGAGTATAGGACAGGGTGCGATATAACAAGCATCTGCGTTTATTTGTTCTTAAATTTATATTTTCGGTTTTTGGTAAATCTAATCCCGACATTTACTAAATATTCAGGATTTGTCTATGGATGGAAAAATCACTTACGCAACTAAATTATTCAAAATAATTTTGGAAATGTGGAGAGTAATTATGAATGGTTATCAGAATGGTAAAATTCTTTTGCCGAGGAATAAAAATTACTTGCCGAATATAGATTTGGGAATAATCACCAGTAGGAGAAAAATCAAGAAAACTAAATTTCCATCCCCCAAGCAACGCTTAAAAATAGCCTTTGAACAGCTAGATAATCATCAAAATCTAGAAACAAGTCTGACTGCAATTGATGATTTAGAGCAAATCGCCCTTGAATATCCACAATTTCACTGGATAATCATGGACAATCTCACTATGTTTGTCCGTAATCATGCGCCCTATCAGCCCCAAGCAGAACTGAAACCTAACACATCCCTAGGAATTCGTCAAGATATTCAAGCAGCTTTGACTGTAATTGCTAGAAGAGATATCAACCAAGACCCAGAAAATGAGCAACTTGATTTGAGTCATACAGACATGAGCGGCGTCAACCTTTCAGGGGCTAATCTAGAAAAGGCAAACCTCTATCAAAGTAATCTTTCAGGCGCAGAACTTTGCGGGGCTAATTTATCTGGAGTAATCCTCACTGCAGCCAACCTCAAAGGCGCAAACCTATCTGGGGCTAATTTGCATCGAACAATCCTCAGTGCAGCCAACCTCGACTGCGCCAACCTCTCTGATGCTAACCTGTATCAGGCTAATCTATATCTAGCGACCCTATATGACGCCATCCTCGATAATACCATGTTTCGTGGGGCAAATCTCAGAGAGTGCAAATTTTCAGATGTAGATATACCAGACTAGCTCCTCATCCCCTCCTTTCCCCCTCGCCCATTCCGTCGGCGCGTTCTCGTGTCAAACTATCAATGGCATCACCTAAGGCAGTGGTTAAGCTTTGGCGAGTTTGGGCGTGGTTATCTTGTTCAATTTTCAAAGCTTGTAGCAGGCGATCGCGTTCTTTGATGAGTGTAATTAATTTAGTTTTCAATTCCTCAAAAGATTCGAGTTGCGAGATTTCTTGTTCAATCGCTGTTTGGAGTGTAGTTTCAGCAAGTGTCCCTTCCTCAAAACCCTGGAGTTTTTGAATTTCTGCTTTTAGGGATGCGATCGCCTGTTGGGACAGCTGAATATCTGTACGGCGTTGTTCTGCCTCTGTGTTATACAGTTTACGCCATCTTTCCGCACTTTCCCAACCTGCATCGCGATCGCGCTGTAATTGCTCCATCTGCTGTTTGAGTGCTTGAATTTCTCCTAACCATTGTTTTGTTAAGTCTTGATTCATAGTTATTTCTCATTTGTCATTTGTCATTTGTCATTTGTCATTTGTCATTTGTCATTTGTCAGTTGTCATTTGTCATTTGTCATTTGTCATTTGTCATTTGTCAGTTGTCAGTTGTCATTTGTCATTTGTCATTACTCATTACTCATTACTCATTACTCATTACTCATTACTCATTACTCATTACTCTTTGTCATTTGTCCGCTCCCCAATCCCCAATCCCCAATCCCCAATCCCCAAATCAGTATTTTTTCGTAAAAAAGAAGTAATAAGATAGATGCGTCGCCACAGAATACTTGGCACATTAGTTGAGAAAACCACACAGTCATAACTCACAATCATGGACAAGCCTCCTTTTGTCCGCTTCTTTCGTCACCTCAATTGGCGCACGCTGAAGAAAACTTTGACGAAGACCATCGAAAGCCGACTTTTAGGACTAGCCTCAGAAATTGCCTTCAATGCCATGTTATCGCTGTTTCCGGCTATACTCGCATTTCTAACAGCCATTGGCTTATTGGCAGAATCTTTGCAAGACACTTTTAAGCAGCTAACGGATCAACTTAGTCACATCATCCCAGAAGAAGCGCTAGATCTGATTGGTGATTTTGCCACAAAAGAAATTGCTAATTCCAAAAATAGTAGCTTGTTTTCTTTGAGTTTTGCACTGGCAATTTGGACTGCTTCTGGCGCCATAAGTGCTGGGATGGCGTCCTTTGATCAAATTCATCAAATTCCCAAACAGAACATGCGCCCCTTTTGGAAAGCCAAACTCGTATCTCTAGGATTAACAATTGGGAGCATTTTACTGTTGTTGCTGGCTTCTTTCTTAATCTTTATTAGTGATATATTATTAAATATTGTCGTCCGTCAACATAGTTATTTAAACTTTTTATCCCATCTTTGGCAACTATTACTGTGGCCTTTAGCTTTAGGTATTATTGCCGCTGCTTTTGGCTTTATCTATAGCTATGGACCGAGTGTGTGGATATCAGGTACACCGATTATGCCAGGAGCAATTTTAGCAGCTATTGTCTGGGCGATTTTATCTGGCTTATTTCGGCTTTATGTGACTAATTTTGGTAACTACAACAAAGTTTATGGTGCTGTAGGCGCTGTGATAGTTTTAATGTTATGGCTGTGGATGAGTTCCTTTGTACTATTGGTGGGAGACCAATTGAATGTAATTGTGGGCGAAGATATGCACTCACCAAAGGACTCGAAGTTTGTCAAAAAATCTTAAGTATGTAGCTATAAATACATTTCGCCGTTGAAAAGTTATAACACAGCAGTAAAATATACGAGAATTCTACGTCCTCAAGAAAGCGATCGCCCCAATGCCCTGATTTTACCTCTCGGTTTTCCACTATTGAACCCGATGCCAAGGCCCCTACCTTGAAGCGCCTACGTCAACTTAGCTGGTTACTCGATAATGCTGTTACCATTCCCGGAACCCATGTTGGTATTGGCTTAGATCCACTTATAGGATTAATACCTATTGGTGGTGATTTTTTAGGAGTCATGCTTTCTTGCTACATTGTCTTAGAAGCCGCGCGGCTAGGCGTGCCTAAAAGGACACTCAGTAAAATGGTCTTCAATATCGTTATTGATGGTTTGGTAGGTTCTATCCCACTGCTGGGAGACTTTTTTGATTTTGCTTGGACGGCTAATACTTTTAATATCAAGCTCTTGGAAGAGTACTTAAAATTCCCCAGCCAAAATAAAAGTGCTGATGGATGGTTTATCTTTGCTGTTTTGGTCGGATTATTAGTCGTGGCTATTATCTTAGTCGCCATCCCAGTTATACTAATTAGATTGTTGTGGCAGTCCTTAATTGGCGGCTAAATTCGTCATTGATAAAAAAAATGAAAGATTGGTGGGATACTACTTTTCCTCAAGGGCGGCAAAGTTTAATTATTACTGATAGTCAAGGTTATCCTGTACAAATTGCTTATGGTGAGAAAGGTACAGGTAAACCGCTGATTTTATTACATGGGATGGGCAACTGGAGCTACAATTGGCGTCACACCATTACGCCATTGTCTAAATATTTTCGCGTAATTTGTTTTGATGCTAAAGGTTATGGTTTTTCCGAAAAACCTTTGTCTCGCCGTGAAAATAACGGACATCAAGTTCTTGAGCTAGCGCGGATTATTCAGGCTTTATGTGATGAACCTGCTGTGATTATCGCCGAATCTTTGGGAGCATTAGTTTCCCTATCCCTGGCTCAAGAATATCCTGAATTAATAGCGCGGTTAGTAGTCATTAATGTACCAATTTTTGCTGAAACTTTACCCCATTGGGGAATGTGGTTATTAGCCAAAACGCCGCTGGAAATACTGCAAACAATTGACTCTTTGCGTCTCGCATATTTGTTTGCGCCTCTATTTCGAGAATTCATGGCAATTCAAAGACGTGGCGTACTATTTGACCCATCCATCCTCAATGAGGAAGATATCTACTGGATATGTTACCCATTTATTGAGTTTCCTGGTACTATTGTCAAAATCGCTGAAGAATTACAAATAGCAGCAAAGGAATTAGAAGATTACCAAACTAATAAACCAAATCTCCTCAGTCAAATTCAAAATAAACTGGATAAAATTTATTGTCCCACACTAATTTTATGGGGTGAGCAAGATAGTTGGTTCCCGGTTAGTCACGGTTACAAATTATATCAATCTCTCCCTAATGCTAAGTTACAAATTCTGCCTAACTGTTGTCATGATGCTGCTACTGGTTCTTCAGAACATCTGAATCTTGAGATTCTTGAGTTCCTGCGGGATACGAATTTTTTATAAGTTAAGAGCCGGAAATTTATTTCCGGCTCTTAACCTAGCAGTATTGGGATGGAGTTTCCCGTCGCTTTTAATAAATAATAAGTGAGAGAAGGCATACCATTCGCCTTAATTCTCCCACTCTGTCATTTGCCACTGGAGCGTTCAGGAATATGTATGGATACTGCCCTTTATTTAGGGGGCTAAAGTGTAATTTAACGACAATATCCAGACAAAATTAATGTTCCTGTTGCGGCAAATGCCAAGGTTCATTACTGTTTATAATCTGCCAATACAAATGATTGGTAGATATAATTATTGTGTACAATCAAATCAATCCGAAAAACTTGTATTTACAAGTAATATGATTGTTTGGTAGACCCTGATAACAACACCCTTGAAGTCGTTTATCTTTTACAAATTTAACTGAATTATTTTTGGCTTGGTTGCCATTTTGGCATTTTTTGAAATTTAATATTTATTGACTGTTGAGTGTTAGTAGTTAGTGGGGTGCGTCAGATTTGAGTTTTTCCTGATTCTCAACAGATTTTTGACATCTGACCCAGCTTACAAAATATTCAAGTTTCAAGTTCCTAGCGTGGCGTTTGGAGTGGTAGGGGCGCAAGGCCTTGCGCCCCTACGGAGCAAGGCCTTGCGCCCCTACAATGTGGGAAAGTCTATCTTAAGTTTCTGGTTCCACTCCTAGCGCCCTTAATTGGGCTGCTAATTTTTCTGCTCGCTGGCGTTCTTGTTCGGCGCGTTGGCGTTCTTGTTCGGCGCGTTGGTGTTCTTGTTCGGCGCGTTGGTGTTCTTGTTCGGCGCGTTGGTGTTCTTGTTCTAGCTGTTGATAAATTTCGTCATAACCCAAAAAACGCTCCCCATCAGGTCGATAAAGCTGTAAGCCTTCTGCTGATAGACCAAAGCGAATTTTTAAGCGAGGACTAGTCCAATCTGCCATTTCGGGGATGATATCCAACCCGTCTTCACCACGCAACCAACCAGACAAATCATGGCTGTCAGGGTCATAAATATAATACTCTTCGACGCCATAACGGTCAAAGAAGAGTAATTTTTTATCCATCTCAGCTTTAGTATTGCTGGGGGAGAGGATTTCAAAGACTACTTGGGGGGAAATTCCTGCTTCTAACCATTGTCGGTAAGAAAGGCGATCGCGTTTTGGTCGGCCCAAGACTACCATAACATCTGGGGCGACAACGATTTTATTCCGTCCCTCGACGGGATACCAAAATAAGTCTCCCGCTACAAATACATTCGGATCATTGGCGAATAACCAATCTAAATTCTGCTTGATCTCCACAAGCCAACGAAACTGTATGGTGTTATTTGCCACTGGTTGTCCATCACAATCGGGGTAGATGACCTCTGGCTGGGTCGGTGCTTGGATTTGAGTTACCATACCTTCACCTTCAGGAGGATTTTTCAGAAATATGCTTTCAAATTAACAATTACTGGATAATAAATCGGAGTTTATTACCCACAACAGTACTATTGTTCTATAATAACGGCTGCAAAGATATTATTATTAAGGACTGTTTCACTAGAAACTCCTTTTCAGCCAGGCGATATGTCAGACGAACAGCTAGCAACATCCTTAAATGGTCATCTTCCTTACCCCAGCCACAAAAATCAGAATACGATTCGGATTCGGGGCGCAAGGCAGCATAATCTTAAGAATATCGATTTGGAATTGCCACGCGATCGCCTGATTGTGTTCACTGGCGTTTCTGGTTCGGGTAAGTCTTCTTTGGCGTTTGATACCATTTTCGCCGAGGGACAACGCCGCTATGTGGAATCTCTCAGCGCTTATGCGCGGCAATTTCTGGGACAATTAGATAAGCCGGATGTGGAGGCGATTGAGGGTTTAAGTCCCGCGATTTCCATTGACCAAAAGTCTACGTCTCATAACCCCCGTTCGACGGTGGGGACGGTGACGGAGATTTACGACTATCTGCGGCTATTGTATGGTCGTGCTGGTGAACCCCATTGTCCCATTTGCGATCGCTGTATTGCACCTCAGACTATTGATGAGATGTGCGATCGCATTATGAATTTACCAGATCGCACCCGATTCCAAATTCTTGCCCCTGTGGTTCGGGGTAAAAAAGGTACTCACCGCAAGCTGTTATCCAGTTTGGCTTCCCTTGGTTTTGTCCGTGTGCGGATTAATGGGGAGGTGCGAGAACTTTCTGATTCTATTGAATTAGATAAAAATTTGACACACACGATTGAAGTTGTCATTGACCGCTTGGTGAAAAAAGACGGTATTCACGAGCGTTTGGTTGATTCATTGTCTACCTGTCTCAAGCAATCTGGTGGTATTGCTACCATTGTCCTTGGTCATGACCAAGGCCAAACAACAAATGAGAGTGAAGAAGAGTTAGTATTTTCTGAGAACTTTGCTTGTCCAGAACATGGGGCGGTAATGGAAGAATTATCCCCGCGATTGTTCTCTTTTAATTCGCCTTATGGTGCTTGTCCTAATTGTCATGGCATAGGAACTTTAAAACGATTTTCGCCTGATTTGATAGTACCTGACCCAGAAACGCCTGTCTATGCGGCTATTGCCCCTTGGTCTGAAAAAGATAATTCCTACTATCTGGAATTGCTGTATAGTGTGGGGCAAATTTATGGATTTGAGTTGCAAATGTTTTGGAGTCAGTTAACAGCAGAACAACAGCAAATTGTTTTGTATGGGGAGGACGAGCAAAAAACCGCCCAGGCACAGAGAAAACAGAGTTTTAAAGGGGTTATTCCCATTTTACAACGGCAATATGAGGGGGGGTCGGAGTTAGTTAAGCAGAAGTTAGAAGACTATTTGATTGACCAGCCCTGTGAGGTTTGTGGGGGAAAAAGGTTAAAGCCGGAAGCTTTGGCGGTGAGGTTAGGTCAATATGGAATTCTGGATTTCACTAGCGTTTCTATTCGCGATTGTCGAGAGAGAATTGATCAGTTAAAGTTGAGCGATCGCCAAGTTAAAATTGCTGATTTGGTGCTGAGAGAAATTAAGGCGAGATTGCAATTTTTATTGGATGTCGGTTTAGATTATCTCAGTCTTGACCGTCCCGCAATGACCCTTTCTGGTGGGGAAGCACAACGCATTAGGCTAGCAACACAAATTGGTTCTGGCTTAACAGGCGTTCTCTACGTTTTAGATGAACCAAGTATTGGTTTACATCAACGCGATAATGGCAGATTACTCACAACTTTAACGAAATTGCGCGATTTGGGTAATACTTTAATTGTAGTTGAGCATGATGAAGAAACAATTCGTGCAGCCAACCACATTGTTGATATTGGCCCCGGTGCAGGAATTCATGGGGGACATATTATCGCCCAAGGTGATTTACAAGCTTTGCTAACAGCAGAAGATTCCTTGACCGGTGCCTACTTATCAGGAAGGCGGGTAATTAATACGCCAACAACACGCCGGGAAGGAAATGGACGCAGTTTGCTAATCACAAACGCCCATCGCAATAATTTAAAAAATATCAATGTCGAAATTCCTCTAGGTAAACTTGTCGCGGTCACTGGTGTTTCTGGTTCTGGTAAATCTACTTTAATTAATGAATTACTTTATCCAGCATTGCAACATCACTTACTTAAAAAAGTTCCCTTACCCAAAGAAATGGATGCAATTAAGGGATTAAATTCTATTGATAAAGCAATAGTCATTGACCAATCTCCCATTGGACGCACACCACGTTCTAACCCCGCGACTTATACAGGGGTTTTTGATATTATTCGGGATGTATTTACTCAAACTGTCGAAGCCAAAGCTAGAGGTTACAAACCTGGACAATTTTCTTTTAACGTTAAAGGTGGACGTTGTGAAGCTTGTAGTGGACAGGGAGTAAATGTCATTGAAATGAACTTTTTACCCGATGTTTACGTCCAATGTGAAGTTTGTAAAGGTGCAAGATACAACCGCGACACTTTGCAGGTAAAATATAAAGATAAATCTATTTCTGACGTTCTCAACATGACCGCTGAGGAGAGTTTAGAGTTCTTTCAAAACATTCCTAAAGCCGTCACTCGGTTACAAACTTTGGTGGATGTCGGGTTAGGTTATGTGCAATTGGGACAACCTGCAACTACCTTATCTGGAGGCGAAGCACAGCGGGTGAAATTAGCCACAGAATTATCACGCCGCGCCACAGGTAAGACACTTTATTTAATCGATGAACCCACAACAGGGTTATCTTTTTACGATGTCCACAAATTGTTGGATGTCTTGCAAAGATTGGTAGATAAAGGAAATTCAATTTTAGTAATTGAACACAATTTAGATGTAATTCGTTGTGCTGATTGGGTTATAGATTTGGGTCCTGAAGGTGGCGATAAAGGAGGAGAAGTAATTGCGGTGGGTACGCCAGAAGATGTAGCCCAAAATCCCCGGTCTTATACTGGGGAGTATTTGCGCCACGTTTTGCAGCAGTATCCAGCAAATGCAACTACTAGTCAACCGCCCCACCCACAAGGAGATCGGGTATTTTAGCGTAGGCGTAGCCCGTCCCAGGTATCGCTTGTTTTTGTCCTGACCTCACCTCACAAAATCGCGTTGCTCCCTGGTTAAAATGGGGTTAACTACTTCCAAATTCAAAATAAAAGCACCCTATCCCTAATTCCTGTTTTCTCAACCAACATCTCAAATCCAACATTTTCTATGGCTTCTACTTTTTCTTTTGACATTGTTAGCGACTTTGATAGACAAGAATTGGTCAACGCTGTCGATCAAGTTGTCCGAGACGTTAAAAGTCGTTATGACCTCAAAGATACTGCAACTACTGTCGAATTAACTGAAGAAAGTATTAACGTTAACACCGACAGTGATTTTACTTTAGATGCTGTACATAATATCCTGCGTGAAAAAGCTGCCAAGCGTAACCTCTCCCAAAAAATCTTTGAATTTGGTAAAGTTGACTCAGCTAGTGGAAACCGGGTACGTCAAGAAATCACACTCAAAAAAGGCATTAGCCAAGACATCGCCAAACAAATTTCTAAATTGATTCGCGATGAATTCAAAAAGGTACAAGCCTCAATTCAAGGTGATGCAGTGCGGGTAACAGCCAAATCTAAAGATGACCTGCAAGTGGTCATCCAGCGCCTAAAGCAAGAAGATTTCCCTGTGGCTTTGCAATTTACCAATTATCGATAAACGATTATATTGCGCCTACAAATTACACTTTTTTACTGCACGTGGTCAAAAGTCAAAAGTCAAGAATTACTCTAGACTTTTTTTGCAGCACGTTCGTGTAAACAGACCACGTGGTAGGGGCGCAAGGCCTTGCGCCCCTACGAGTATCTGTGGTTAAAATCGGTTCTTGGGTACTTAGCGTGCTAAAATGTTAAGATATTTTTTAATAATGTTTAATAAAATAAATTATGAAACGAATAATGACTCAACTCCTAAATTTGCCTGAAGTATTAGTAGAATCAAGCCTACAAGAGGGTCAAGTCCTAATTCTATCAGTAGGTAAAAAAGCGAAAAGTGCATCGTGCCCACACTGTGGTCAAAACTCAAGACATTTACATCAAAATCAAAAATGTTTAGTGAAAGATTTACCGATGGGGGATTTTGAAGTAATACTGAATGTCAATAGACGAAGATTCAAGTGTAAAAAATGCCGAAAAACATTTAATGAAAAGCTAGATTTTCTAGGAGCAAGAAAGAGGTATACATACCGATATGCGGAATATATTATCAAACAAGTGATTAATAGTAATGTAAGTAATGTGGCAAGAAATAATGGACTAACTAATGAATAAGTCATATCAATGCTTGAAGATGTAGCTAAAAATGTGATGCCAATAGATGTCAAAGATTTAAGAAGATTAGGAATAGATGAAATTAGTTTGGTCAAAGGACAAGGAAAATTTATTGTCGTGCTAGTAGATATAGATTCAGGTAAATTGATAGGTTTAGTAAAAGAAAGAAAACAAATTGAAATCAAAAAAACCATGAGAATGTGGGGAGAAAAAGTTTTGTCACAAATAGAAGAAGTAAGTATTGATATGACAGGCAATTATAAATCTTTAATTGAGAAGATTTGTCCAAACGCCCTTGTAACGGTAGATAGGTTCCATGTTACTAAATTAGTACATGAAGAATTAAATCGAGCTAGGATAGCAGAAAATAAAATAGCATCTGAGTTAAATGCCCCGGAAAGAAAAAAAGTATTTGAAAGTTTAAAAGGAAATAAATTTACAATTCTAAAAGCCGAGAATAAGCTCACCGAAAAGCAAAAAGATAAATTAAATAGAATTAAACAAGCTTCTCCTTTAATAGCTAGAATGCATTCATTAAAAGAAGATTTTCACAATTTATTTGAAGACAATAAAAATGTGGTAACGGGAACGCTAGAATTAATCAATTGGTTAAAAAAAGCTGAACCATATTATCAAAGAAGTGTGCAGACAATTAAACGGTGGTTTGGAGAAATAGTCGGATATTTTGAACGAAGGACTACCAGTGGAGTAGTAGAAGGAATAAATAATAAACTGAAGTTAATAAAGCGAAGTGGATTTGGATTTAGAAACTTTCGTAATTTTGAGATTAGAGCTTTACTTTCTTGGCATTATCCTATCAATTTAGCACGCTAAGTACGCAAGAGCCATTGAATATCCACCCAAGCTGTCTGTATCTCAAATCGTTAACGCGCTAAAAGGGGTTTCTAGTCGTCGTTATGGACAAGCTGGATATAAAAAACCCCATAAAGAAGCTCTATGGAGTCCCAGCTATTTTGCTATTTCTGTGGGTGGAGCGCCGCTAGAAGTGCTTAAACAATATATTAGAAATCAAGAAAAGCCGTCCTAGAAGGACGGGGCTTGAATCCCATTTTTTCGGTCAAAGGTCAAGGGTCACGGGTCACAGGTCACGGGGTGATGGAGAGACAAGGCGACAAATGACCAATGACAAATGACAAATGACAACTAAAGAACTTTGTGAGTGTGGGAGTGCTGTTTAACGTTGTCGTCTTTGGTGACAACTCTAGCAGCATTTAGCACCCGCTTGCGCTCTATGGAATAGTTAAATTCTGTGAAGGTTGTACCTACAGGAATGAGGGATTGTGAAATTTCACGACGTTTGTAGGTGCGAGCTGCTGCCAATGTCCTTAACATAAATTCATCTCCTAGCTGTGCTGATGGTGGAAAATCAGCCGTCAAGGATGGTTGATCGCTGTCTAGCACTGATCCCAAGGTTGTCGCATAAGCCAGCTTATAGGAGGTAGGAATGCCTTTTACCAGTGCTTCCAACGCTGCAGAGGGAATTGGTTCTATCACTTCGATTTGATGAACTTCTCCATCTTCCTTGACAAAACAGCTTGCCAGTCCGATGACAATGTAATCGTCTGCAGTTAAATCGGGGGCATGAGGATAAGAAATTGCAGTTGTCATAAACCAATTTTCTCAAAATAAAACTTAACAGTCAAAATCAACTACTGGAGGCTGGAGGGTGTAAAATCCAGACCAAGTAGCCGTACGCGAAATTCAAATTTCACAATTTTGCCCTCGTAGGCGTAGCCTTCCCGTAGGGTAAGAAGTGAATGGTCAAAATTCAAAAAGCTGATCCAGTAAGCTTTTCACTGATTTTGGAGTCGCGTAACAGGTTTACGCAGGGTATGTAGGTGTATTTTTGTCATGCTGTACTGGGGTGAGACTCGATGACTAGTCGATGTTGCTGTTGCATTCCACCAGTCACCGTGTCCCTGTCTCCTCTTGTGAATCTTTAACGAACGGCTTGTTGGCATTTTAGCAACTTGTCGCTCCCACTACTTGAGTAGTCTCGAAGATTGATATTTACTTTTTCAGGAATTCAACTTGGGGATGAAGTATCCATTATCAGGTTGGAGCATCAATTGTTTTAGGACTTATGGATGAGTAACGAGAAATCTTGGGGTTGGCCATGGGGGCGCATAGGGCTGAAAAATTAACCAAGGCCCTAGGACCGATCTCCATCAATACCCTCGTCGCGTAAGTCCCGTGTGTGTGTGAGGTGAAGACTTCCACTGGTAGCGCTGGGTTCTGGCAATCCAGTGATCATAGACACCTAAATAACTGCCACATTGGCAAATCCAGCAGCGGGTGTCAAATTATAATTTGATTTCAAAAAGCAAGCACATCCGGCAGAAGAATATGAATAACAACTCATTTTTAGCTTTCGGCAATCAGCAAAACAACTTAGATAATTTAGTCAATAAAAGTACATTAAATAATATATTGCACGGTGTAAAAAAACGCGGTGAATCACCGTTAAAAGACACTAACTTACGCTCTTGTGCATTGAAGTCAGCGCAAGAAGGAGATTACACCGAGGCGATCGCCTTGTTAAGCCAACTGATTCAACGTCATCCCGAAAATGCCGTTGATTACAACAACCGGGGGCTGATTTATTTTCAAAGTGGTGAAACGCAAAAAGCTTTTTGCGACTACAATACAGCACTAGAAATTAATCCCAATTTAGCCAGCGCTTATAATAACCGAGCCAATTACTACGCGGCTTGTGGGGAATTAAGGATGGCGATCGCTGATTACGATCAGGCGATTGATTTGCATCCTAGTCATGTGCGGGCACGGATTAACCGAGGCATTACTTTGCGTGATTTGACCGAATACGAGGAGGCTATTGAGAATTTTGACGTAGCACTGCTTTTTGGTCAACTAGAAGGTCATATTTTAGCCCAGAGAGGCAGAACATATCACTTGTGCGGTGATTGGAACTGTGCGATCGCTGATTATCGCCGCGCCATCACTAAACTTTCCGACAGCAGCAGGGATGTTCCAGGTTGCCGATTGCGTTTACAAGTGGAAAATTGGTTAAATGAACTGCTATCTCCCCAGCATACTGATTGGTAGATTATCCTAGTCTAGCCTACAGCGAGCCGCTCTGTATCTAAGGCTTCTGCTTCGCTGTCTGATCACGCTTGTGGTAAATGCCGAATGGGAATTCAAAATTCAAAATGATTTTTGATTTTTTTTGAATGCTTTTGTAGCAGTATAGTGCCCCTGAACCGCTAATGGCTAATAGATGATAACTAAACAGATCTTCAATAATTAGCTATTAACTATTAGCTGTTAGCTAATGTATCTAACAAAGGTTGTTGATGCACTGCGACAACGCAAAAAACTTCTATAATTCCAGATATACTGCTTTTTTAGGGTGATGACTCTGCTTGTTCAACGTCTCTCCCCTCCTGATTCATCAGCACCACCGGACGCTGGCTAGGGTCAAATCGGTATCCTTGTTGTTGTCTAATACTTTTAGCTTGGTGCGGATCAAAATTCCGGCTAAATTCCGCCTGCAAAGTATTGACACGTCCTTCCATCTGCTTGACTTCAGTACGCACTTCTCGCAGTTTTTCTTGCTGTAACCAGTGATAAGGTAAAAGTTGCACCAGAGCAGAAACTGCAGTGCCACAGATCACCAGATTAACCACAATCTTAGCTGAAGTTTCCAGCGCCATCACCTGGTAAGACCGTTGGCGAAGATGTCGCTTGGGTCGAGACACAACCCGGGGTTTTTGTATAGGTTGTTGCGGGGGACTGGTCGGTTGAATCGCGTGCATGATGGTAAAAATAACCTCACTGATTAAAGAGGAACACCGCAAACAGCCCACTTGCATTGATTACGGCTTGATTTAGCTGCCATATTACTTCATTTTTTTGAAAATGCTACACGTGTGTTTATAGCCAAAAAATAAACCTGGCACACGTACGTAGATATTTTCAAACAGTTGATGCTCTAAAGCCCCAAGCGTCTAGAAAATGCCACCCGTAATGCCAGGATTATAAATCCGATTCAGTCTTTCACACTATGGTCTTATTTGTAAAGCTCTGTAGCTAACCGCCAAGCTAAAAGTCCTGGAATTAGTGCTACAACCAGAGCGATGTACACTTGAGTATCGGACAAAGAAACAGCTAGGTAGAGAGTATTTAATAAAGGCATGGTTGGAAGCCTCCTAAACCCAATAGATTTTGAACAGTTCGTTTACTACTTTTCCTTGTTTTGCCAAAATTGGAAATATATAGACACAATTCGTTAAAATCGGTATTGTAGTAGTGGTTATGCTAGATACAAATAAAATCTAGTCGAGAATTACTAGATATACCGGAAACAATCACAGACCAACACTTAGGAGCTTTAACCCGATGTAAGTCTGTGCCTAGACTAACATGGTTTACCTTGATAATTGTCTACTAAAAGACGCAAAAATTCAATATTTCAAAGCTGATTCAACAAAGCATTCTTTAATCGTTGTTATTCGTGAGAAAAATCTAAAAATCTATGGAATTGTTTCTGGGGATCGACTTCGGTACGTCTGGCGCACGGGCTATAGTAATTGATGATGAGGCTGCCATCGTAGCCGAGGTGAGGTATCCTTGGGAAAACGCTGCTGTGTGCGACTCAGTAACCGAGTGGCAAACGGCTTTATTTACGCTGCTTTTATACATTCCAGAGGAATTGCGAGAAGAAATTAGGGCGATCGCCATTAATGGCACTTCTTCTACAGTATTACTCAGCGATGCTGCTGGCAACCCTGTAGATACAGCCTTACTTTATAACGATGGACGCGGATATCTGATGCTAGAGCAGTTGCAGGACATAGTACCAGAAAATCATACAGTATTAAGTGCTACTTCCAGTCTGTCCAAACTTCTGTGGATGTCGCAACAACCATCTTTTAGCAAGGCTGAATATTTCTTACATCAAGCCGATTGGTTGGCATTTCTCCTGCATGGGTATTTAGGTATTAGCGACTACCACAACGCTTTAAAGCTAGGTTATGACGTAGAACAGTTAAAATACCCAGAATGGTTGAACAAGCTACAAATTCCCATTCAGCTACCCAAAATTTTACCACCTGGCAGTCCCATTGCCGAATTACGCCCGGAAATTGCGGCTAAATTCGGATTACGTCATGATTGTTTAGTATGTACTGGTACAACTGATAGTATTGCGGCTTTTCTGGCCAGTGGTGCAAAATTACCAGGTGAAGCGGTGACTTCCCTCGGTTCAACATTGGTACTAAAACTGTTGAGTCGTACCCGCATAGAAGATGCACGTTACGGGATTTACAGCCATCGTCTGGGGGATTTGTGGCTAACTGGCGGCGCTTCTAACACTGGGGGTGCGGTGCTAAAGCAATTTTTCACGAACGCCGAGTTAGAAAGCCTCAGCGGGGAGATTGATGGTGCAAAAGCCAGCCCCTTGGATTATTATCCCTTGTTGAAAGCAGGCGATCGCTTTCCAATTAACGATCCCAATTTACTCCCAAGATTGGAACCACGCCCACATAATTCCGTACAATTTCTACATGGTTTGTTAGAAAGCATTGCCCGCATCGAAGCCCAAGGATATGAATTATTACAGCAGCAAGGGGCCGACCGATTGACCCACGTTTATACCGCTGGGGGTGGCGCAGCCAATGACACCTGGACTGTGATTCGTCAGCGGTATTTAAAAGTGCCTGTAAGCGCTTCAATGAATACAGAAGCCGCCTATGGAACAGCCTTATTGGCGATGGGGGGAATAAGGCGAGGCGATGAAGGGATCGGAAGATGGGCAGAAATTACGTAACCCCTGTAAAGTCGGTTTACAAATATCTTTTAAATCAGTATCTCTCCGGGTGACGATAGACATTTCTCCGCTGATACTTGGGTTATTAGATACCTGACTATAGGGTTCTAGGTTAATCATCTGGGCAGCTATTTGGGGGTAGATGCTTCGCATTTCGCGAATGTCATCTATCCCTTTTACCAATATTTATTGCCGATTAAATTACAATCATATTATATGATTGTAATGTATTTTTTCGTGCGATTTTACTCTTACAGCTATTTTCAGGTAAATAGACCACATTTGCCGTAGGGGCACAGCACTGCTGTGCCCTGAGAGTGTGGTTCAACTACGTGAAAACTGCTGTAACTACTATCTGTATACTCTGTCCCTGGGGCGATTAGTTAAAAATTATTTTCCTCTCCCCCGCTAAACTCTTCAACGCCAACAAACCCGCACCATAAGCAGGTTCAAACCTCGGAAAAATAACTTTAACATGAGAATAATTCATCCCCAGAGATACTGAAAATCTCTCCTGCATCTTACATCTACTTCGCCACAGACTTCCGGTGGTAACAACTTCCAAAACAGATTCAGAACTAAAAATAGCCTCAATAACTGTAGCAGTCGCTTTCACCAACTCTTGCACAGCATCATCAATAATTTGATTCGCTACTTCATCACCTGATACTGCAGCTAAATCCACAATTTGTGCCAAAGCAGCTATCTCTTTAACACCCCATCCGCGCCGATAGATGACTTCAATTAAATCTTCTATACTCGCCAAACCAAGATGCTGTTGAAAACCATCTATCAAACTCGTTGACATTTCACGCCCATCATAAAATTTTAACGCTGCTTGCATACCAGCAACAGCAATTTTATAAGCGCTACCTTCATCACCTAAAATATATCCCCAGCCACCAACTCGCTTAATTTCTCCCTGATGATTGCGCCCCAAAACTATCGAACCGGTGCCTGCTGCAGCTACAATGCCTACAGAATGACCAATTCCGCCTACTAAAGCAATCAACGCATCGTTACAAATTACCATATTAGATGGTTGTAATTGCCAGACAATAGGTATATATTTGTTATTTTGTAAATCTTTTACTAAATTTTTTACTACTTCGATATCTGCTGCACGACCAACGCCAGCTAAACCCAAACATATCGCTTGAATTTCCCAATGATTTGTATTGACAGCAGCATGAATTGCCGATTGAATTGATTGTAGTGCTGCAGCAATACCGATAGTCTGATAATTAGATGCACCTGCTTCACCACGACTTAATATTTGACGGTTTTCATCCATCAAGACACAAACCGTCTTACTACCGCCGCCATCGATACCTAATACATAACTCATAAACAATTAATGTAGCACCAAAAGAAAGATGGTTTATTTTAATAAATTTTGATGCCTTATATTTTAAATTAGAACTACCTTAACTGGTTGTGCGAGTTGTTTGTGCTTGCAAAGGAATAAAAAACAGAGAAATCATCCCCGGAATAGTGAAAAAACAAACCAAAATAAAGAATACTGGGTAGCCAAAAGCTTTTTGCAGATAACCACTAATCAAACCTGGTAGCATCATACCTAAAGCCATGATGCCTGTCGATATAGCAAAATGCGAAGTCTTATATTCTCCTTCACAAATATACATCAAATAAACACTAAACGCTGTGAAACCAAAACCATAGCCAAATTGTTCTAAAGAAACCAAAGGATACACTAATGCCAGACTAGGTTTAGTATAAGCGAGATAAACATAAAATAAATCAGGTAAATTTAATGCTAAAGCCATAGGAAAAATGCATTTTTTTAACCCATACTTAGCAATCACCAAGCCGCCTAAAATGCCGCCACAAATCAGGGAAATTACCCCAAAAGTTCCGTAAACTAACCCGACATCCGATGTTGATAAACCCAAGCCGCCTACTTCTGGTTTATCCAATAAAAATAAAGAAGCTATCTTCACAAGCATCGCCTCGCCAAATCTGTAGAGCAAAATAAAAGCTAAAATCCCTAATATTTTCTCCTGAGCAAAATATGAGCTAATAATTTCCCAAAAAGGAATCTTTATTTTTTCAGCTTCTGACTGTCGTTGGGTATCTGATTCAGGGATGGGTAAAATTAGGCGATGAAAAATAAAAATTATGGCTAAAATTAAAGATGATAAACTAATAGCTAGAGTCCAGCTTAAAGGAATATTATTCAGAGATACTTCAAGCTGACCTGCTAAAACCACTAAAATTCCTGAGCAAAAAATTACAGCAAGTCGATAAAATAGTGAGCGAATACCGACAAAAAATGCTTGTTGTTCTGGACTTAAAGCCAACAAATAGAAGCCATCCGTGGCAATATCATAAGTAGCGGAAATAAATGCTCCAATTGTCAAAGCAGCGAGGGAGATAAAAAAGAAATTTGGTAGATGTAACGAAAAAGCTATTAAACCTAAACAACAGAACATGGCAAATTGGGTGTAGAGTATCCATCTTCTTTTAGTGGAATAAACATCTACAATTGGTCCCCAAAACATTTTAATCACCCAAGGTAGATAGAGAAAACTTGTCCATAGGGCAATTTGGGCATTATCTACGCCGAGTTTTTTGTAAAAAATCACAGAAACTGTGTTGATAATGACGTAGGGCACACCTGAGGCAAAGTAGAGGGTGGGAATGTATGTCCAGGGTGAGGGGGGGGTTTTCATTTTTTCAAGTTGATGAAAAGAGCGAGGGGGTTAGGGCGTGTTTTCAAACTATTTGTTTAACCGGATAAATTTTTAGATACCCCTAAATCCACACGATATGATACCAGCTGTAGGGGCACGGCATTGCCGTGCCCCTACGCGAAATACACATGTGTCAGCGTTTTAGTGGTATTGTATAAGACTTTGAAATCGCGGGACTAGCGGTCAGTGCGATTTCACCAAGCGAAAACCAATATGTGTCGTTCCTGTATCTGGTGATTGAGACTCCCTAGCTGCAGGACGATAGCGACTACAATAGTTAGGGGCACACAGATAAGACCCACCTTTAATTACGTGTTTAGCAACTCCTGGCTCTCTAGGGTCAAAGCTTTCTTTTTTAGACGGACCTGTAGGCTCTAAACTGTGAGCTTTATGGTCGTGACCAGGACGATACCAGTCTGAAGTCCATTCCCAAACATTACCAGTAATATCATATAAGCCATAACCATTGGATTGAAAAGACCCTACAGGTGCTGTGCCAATGTAACCATCCGCTTTGGTATTGAAAACAGGAAATAATCCTTGCCAAGTATTAGCCTTCTTTTCTGAGTATTGCTCACCCCAACTGTAGGTAGCATCATTGAGTCCACCACGAGCAGCATATTCCCATTGGGCTTCTGTTGGGAGTGACATATTTGCCCATTGAGCATAGGCTTCAACATCTTCATAGGAAACTTGGACGACGGGATAATTTTCTTTGCCATTGATATTGCTCCCAGTCCCAAAAGGATGTCGCCAGTCTGCCCCAGGAGTCCACTTCCACCAGCTTAAGTAGCGGATTTTTTTTGCTTCTGGTTCTGACATTTGAAAGACTAATGAACCTGGTTTCCTCACATCGTCTGATAAATCGGGAAACTGCTCTTTGGATAGAGGACGCTCTGCTACTGTAATGTAGCCGGTCTCTTTGACGAACTGAGCAAATTTGGCGTTAGTAACTTCATATTTATCCATACAAAAACTATTAACGGTAATATCTGGGGCAGAATGCTCTGAAGCATAGTGAGCATCTGAACCCATGTTAAAAGTTCCACCAGCAATAAACACCATCCCCTCTGGACAGCTATTCTTTGTAGGAGATGCCTTTACTTCTGTGGAAGAACCTAAAAAGAGGCATATTGTCAGCAAACTGAGAATCAATGATTTTAACCAAAAAGTTTTCATAACAGTTTTTATGTTTAAACAATACAAGCTCTCAACTTAATTGGTTGTAAGGTGGAGATTTTCCACCCTACTGACTACTGATGGTAGTATTTTAGCTGAATACTAAAATCTATTTTAGGACTAATATTTGATTTGGGAAATATACGTAGGTAGGGCTATGCCTTATACATCAACGTTTTTGTGGGCAATGCCCACCCTACAGGTACTGAGATTTTTTCAAAAATCAAATATGATTACTTTTGCAAATTGGAGTTGGTCTTTGTGGGTTTGATTCAAAAATGGTTTTGAAATCGTTTTTCATACTAACCACCTTCCAATTGTCATGCTTGTTAGCTTCTACTAGAGATTCATTATCATATACTAGCTCTTCTGGCTTTCGTAGCCTTTTAGGTTTTATGTGCGTGCCTTCGGTATCATTATATTGATATTCCCGTTGACAATCATCGTGATTAATCAGCACGATTAAGGATTTGTCCACCCCAACATTGGTGTATTGAAACATTTGTAAATCACCACTAGAGTTACCAACTGCGATGATTGGTCTTTTCCCAATATGAAGTTCAATCCCTACTGGTTTACCCTGTTTATCGTTATACTGAGCCAGCATTGCTTTACGAAATAGTTGTCCTCCATGCCCATTGTCCTTAAACTTTGTTTTGACAAGCGATGCCTGCCGCAGGCTAAGTATACGCACATTTACCAATTGCCATAAATATTAATACCAGGTTACATGGTTGGTTTTAGTAAGATCATTTGCAGCAGTAATGTATTACATTTTGTGTTATGAGACACTGCGTGTAGGTTGCTTCGACCTAGGAGTATGCGGTTTATAAAAACACATATTACTGTCTGTTGACTATGTGTATATACGTATATTTTGTATACACAAGGAATGAAAAACGTTTAAGCGGTTGACCGGTCAGTGGTCTAGTTGGCGAGCATATACCGATATAATAAAGTACCGTTAAACCAGATCTAAACGGTAATCCCAACCTACAATTTTCCTTAACACCACGCGGATTGTAGTATAATAGGCGGATGATATGCCTATGAAGACCTACGAGTGCGTAATTTACTCAAAAACCATTGTTTGGCTAAGTCAATTGCTGACGCTAGCTGGTATTTATTTCGGCAGTGGATTGAGTATTTTGCAGGTTTATTTGGAAGGCTAGTGTTCAGCGTGCAACCACATTACACCTCACAAAAATGTTCAAGTTGTGGTGTAATTATGAAAAAGTCTCTATCAACTCGCACCCATGTTTGTAGTTGTGGATGCAATTTGCATAGAGATGAAAACGCAGCAATTAATATTTTAAATCTTGCCAGACAAGCTAGGGATGGGCAATCCCGAAGTAACGCTGTAGGAGTCGGAATCACTGTGCTAGTTGGCGCAAGCCAGCAAGAGCAAATTCTGACGTAGATTACAGAATCCCCGTACCTAATGGTCGGGGAGTGTCAATAGAGTCCTTCCAAACTTAGTTTTCCCAGCATGACCGCAACTATTCCGAATCTCCCCAGTCTCTACGAACCTTTTTCCACAGAAGCCAAATGGCAAAAATTCTGGGAAGAAAACCAAATTTACAAAGCCGATCCCAACCACACAGGTGAACCCTATTGCATTGTCATCCCACCCCCCAATGTGACCGGTAGTTTACACATGGGTCACGCCTTTGAAAGCGCGTTAATTGATGCTCTCGTGCGTTACCACCGGATGCAGGGACGTAATACCCTGTGGTTGCCGGGAACTGACCATGCTAGTATTGCTGTGCAAGCGATTTTGGAAAAGCAACTCAAAGCTGAGGGTAAAACGCGCTACGATTTAGGGCGTGACCAGTTCCTAGAACGCGCTTGGCAATGGAAGGCGGAGTCTGGTGGGACAATTGTGAATCAGTTACGCCGCTTGGGTGTGTCGGTAGACTGGTCGCGG
The DNA here is from genome assembly GCA_038087035.1 of Gloeotrichia echinulata CP02. Taxonomy (NCBI): domain Bacteria; kingdom Bacillati; phylum Cyanobacteriota; class Cyanophyceae; order Nostocales; family Gloeotrichiaceae; genus Gloeotrichia; species Gloeotrichia echinulata. Next base: position 314,974 of record CP051187.1, read on the forward strand.
GAACGCTTCACCCTGGATGAGGGTTTATCGCAAGCTGTGATTGAAGCATTTATTCGCCTGTATCAGGAAGGCTTAATTTATCGCGGTGAATATTTAGTTAACTGGTGTCCGGCTTCTATGTCAGCGGTGTCTGATGTGGAAGTGGAAAATCAAGAGGTAAATGGGAATCTTTGGCATTTCCGCTATCCCCTCACTGATGGTTCTGGTTATGTGGAGGTGGCGACGACTCGACCAGAAACGATGTTGGGTGATACTGCGGTGGCGGTTAATCCTCATGATGAAAGATATCAGCACCTCGTTGGTAAGACTCTGACTCTACCTATTCAACAGCGAGAAATTCCTATTATTGGTGATGAGTTGGTTGACCCGGCTTTTGGTACGGGTTGTGTGAAGGTGACTCCCGCCCATGACCCCAATGATTTTGAAATGGGTAAGCGTCACAATTTGCCGTTTATTAATATTATGAATAAGGACGGCACCCTAAACGCTAATGCTGGGGATTTTCAAGGACAAGACCGCTTTGTGGCGAGAAAGAATGTGGTTGCTCGCTTGGAAGCTGAGGGCTTTTTGGTGAAGGTGGAGGATTATAAGCATACCGTTCCCTACAGCGATCGCGGTAAGGTTCCTGTTGAACCTCTGCTCTCAACTCAGTGGTTTGTCAATATTCGCCCCCTAGCTGACAAAGGTCTGGAATTCCTCGATAAGCATTCTTCTCCGGAGTTTGTCCCTGTGCGCTGGACAAAGGTCTATCGTGATTGGTTGGTGAATTTGCGCGATTGGTGTATCTCTCGTCAGTTGTGGTGGGGACACCAAATTCCGGCTTGGTACGCGGTTAGTGAAACTGATGGTAAAATTACTGACTCGACGCCGTTTGTGGTCGCAAAGAATGAAGCGGAAGCTTGGAAAAAAGCAATAACACAATTTGGCGAACATGTCAAGATAGAGCAAGACCCAGATGTGTTGGATACCTGGTTTTCTTCGGGGCTGTGGCCATTTTCGACTTTAGGCTGGCCGGAACAAACCCCAGATTTAGCGACTTATTACCCCACTACTACTTTGGTAACAGGTTTTGATATCATCTTTTTCTGGGTTGCCAGAATGACGATGATGGCGGGTCATTTGACCGGGACTATGCCATTCAAAACGGTTTATATTCATGGCTTGGTGCGGGATGAAAATAATAAAAAGATGTCGAAGTCGGCGAATAATGGTATTGACCCGCTGTTGCTGATTGCTAAATATGGCACTGATGCGCTGCGCTACACCCTGGTGAAGGAAGTGGCTGGGGCTGGTCAAGATATCCGCTTGGAATATGATCGCAAAAAGGATGAATCATCATCGGTGGAGGCTTCCCGCAATTTTGCGAATAAGTTGTGGAATGCTGCCCGATTTGTGATGATGAATTTGGATGGACAAACCCCGCAACAATTAGGTCAACCACTCAGCACTGAACTGAGCGATCGCTGGATTATTTCCCGCTATCATCAAGTTGTTAAACAAACGACTTATTCCATCAACAATTACGGTTTAGGGGAAGCAGCAAAGGGACTTTACGAATTTATTTGGGGTGATTTTTGCGACCAGTATATTGAATTAGTCAAATCTCGTCTGCAGCAAGACGCTGATGCAGCATCGCGGCGGGTCGCTCAACAAACCCTCGCCTACGTGCTGGAAGGGATTTTAAAATTACTTCATCCCTTTATGCCTCACATTACTGAGGAAATTTGGCAAACTCTCACCCAACAACCAACAGATTCCCCCCAAACTATATCTTTACAACTCTATCCCCAGGTAGATGACAAACTGATTGATTTGGAATTAGAAGCACAGTTTGAATTATTAATTGGCACTATCCGCACAATTCGGAATCTCCGCGCTGAAGCGGAGATTAAGCCAGGGGTGAAGGTGACGGTGAATTTGCAAAGTGAAAGCGAACAGGAACGCCAAATTTTGAACGCAGGACAAGCATATATTAAAGATTTGGCTAAGGTTGAAACTTTAAGCATTGCGGGTTTAAGCATTGTGGGTGAGCCAGAAAACAGCCAAACGGCTGCACCTCAAAAATCACTCCAAGGCTGGCAGATAATAGGCTTGATTATTCTGGCAATTGTCTTGATTCGCTTGGCTTACAATGTGGCGTATACGATTAATGACATTACCTTCTTGGGGAATTTCTTTAAAATCGTTGGTTTTGGTTACACAACTTGGTTTTTGTCCCGTAATTTATTGTTAGCTGAGGGTAGACAAAGGTTTTGGGGAAAGTGGTTCGCCCAAAAAACTGACAAGCATCTACCACAACCAGAAGCACAGGAACCTCAAGCAGCCGAAAATGCGATCGCTGGTGTTGTTGGTACTGTCCAAGTAGTCATTCCCCTCACAGGTGTGGTGGATATCGACGCAGTACGGGCCAAGCTAGAGAAAAGCCTCACCAAAGCCGAAGCCGAGGTTAACTCTCTCAGCGGAAGGTTAAGTAATCCTAATTTTGTGGATAAAGCTAGACCTGATGTGGTAGATGCAGCACGAGATGCTTTAGCAGAAGCCCAGAAACAAGTGGAAATTTTGCGCTTACGCCTTCAGGATCTGCCGTAGACTGGGGACACAACGACCGCTCAGTGCATCGCTGGGGACACAACGACCGCTCAGTGCATCGCTGGGGAGTGGGGATCATCCATCACCCCAATCCCCTATCCCCAATTCCCAATTCCCAATCCCTATAAAGATATTAAAAATAAAAAATTTTTGTGAATTTTTAATTGAAAATTTTTAATTGGAGCAAAGCGAGACTCATGAGATATCTGGCTCAAGTGCATAAAAACGAATTTTTAGAGCAGTACCAGTTGCGCTTGTTGGCACGTCAAGAAGCTGATAACCTGTGGGCAATTATTCCAGAAGAGGCGTTTATTCTCTTGGGAAAAGGAAAAACGATGAGCGAAAAATTGCTTGTGTTAGTTGAGCTTTCACCCACAGGTGATATCAAAAAATTAGAAGATGCTACTAACTGGGTACTACATTTAGTCCAAGGCTACCTCAGTACTGGTATGACACCGGAATTATTGCAACAGGAAGTAGAGCGAGCGGAACATTGGCGACAATCTTTGACGTTACAAAACCAAGACTTGGCGCGTCGTTCCCTAGAACTGGAAGCCCGTCGTGAACAAATTCAATCTTTAGAAGAAAGTATGAAAAAGGAAAAACATGGTAACAACAAAGATGAGTGAATCAATTTTGGATTTTAGCCACCTGGGGATGGAGTTTTAGGGCATGGTTCATTAGGTATGGGGGAGCCACTGCTCGACTAGGGTTCCCCCGCTTGTTGCAAGTGGCGTCATGGCAAAGATTCACCAATGCCCTATGCAGTATTGATAATGAAGCATCTCGTAGCTTATTTGGCGCTATCGGGATTAATTTGAATTACTTTATTAAAATCATTTCCTTGTTTGTATAACTGTGGAGGATTATTGACAGAATTATGTGCTAAAAAAAACCACGTTGCTACGCTAACTGCAATACAACTAACTATACTTGTCAAAACTATCCTGATTTTTTTCTGATTCCGACTTTGCGGCTCATATTCATGATTCTTTAATTTTTTCAGATCGTTTAATACTTCCCTCGCAGACTGGTAGCGTTTCCGGTAATCAAAGCGGATCATTTTGTCGAGAATTTTTGCTAATTCTGTGTTAACTTGGGGAATTTGATATCGCCAGAGAATTTCACCAGTAAGTACATTTTTATGACTTGGTAATATAGCTATTTCGTTGGGTGTTAAACCTATGAGTGCAGCTATCGCCAGTATACCTAGAGCATATATATCACTATTGTATTGGGATTTTCCATGCAATTGTTCTACTGGTATATATTCAAGATTACCAACAATAGTAGTGACAATTTCTTTAACGGTACCAAAGTCAATTAAAACTAACTTTTTGTCTGACTCTCGGCGAATCATATTTGCAGGTTTAATGTCCTGATGAATCACCTCACGGCTATGGACAAATACTAATACTTCTAATATCTCTGATAAGAGATTAATTACTTCGTCTTCACTCAACGGTATTCCTTGTAAAATTTCCTCAGTTAACGGATTACCGGGAATGAATTCTTGGACTAGGTAGAATTCTTCATTTTCTTCAAAATAAGCAACAAGCTTCTGGATTTGGTCGTGTTCCTGACCTAATAGTTCTAAAATTTTGACCTCATCCGCAAACAAGCACCGCAGAATTTTTAAAGCTTGGGGATTGTTACTAGCAGGATGGAGCTGCTTTAATACAAATTTGCTGTTGGGAAGGCTAGCATCTTCGACTAGGTAAGTTTGCGCTACTTCTCCCACATTCAGAACTGTCAGTATTCGGTAACGAGCATCCAAAAGTTGATTATTCATGAAAATAAATATAGCTTTATACTCTCTTGTTTGATTATAGCTTGCGTATTCTTACCGATTTTTAATGTTGCTGCTTAGATAAAAATCAGTAAAAAGTCAAGTTACCTGTGATATATCTTTAATCAAAAATTAGTCTTGACTATACCTAAAATTTTATATAGTAATCTAGTTAATTTTTGGAAAAGTATCAGTATTTTTAGCTGCGTAGCTCGGTGCAAATAAACCGTACTGGTGAACGCGAGTGCTTCTGGGACAGAAAAGCATCGTTATTTGTCCTTTGTTATTCTTAATTGCTAAGGGTTTCACGCTTTTTTCGTTTTTTAACACAGTTCGCTTTATTCCTGTCTACTGACTTAGCTACATGGCTGATACATGCAGGTTTTGCCTGATATTGCTTAGTCTATATGTATTTTAGAAATCAAATAGTAGTCCTATAGTTACTTTTTGTATCTATGAAAAATATTTATATATAACCTACGCACTCTAGAAATAGGACATTATGTATATACGGCAATTATGTCATCTCAGGCTTTTGCCAACTACCTTTGGATAGAGAGCCTGCGAGCGCTAATCATGGAGAACTCAAACTTTATTCCGCGACTTGTTACCTAAAAATCGACATTGTGTATCTGAACATTTTTGTCAAGGAGTAAATAATACTATAATTAAATATGGTGATCTACGACCAGGTTTGACTAAGTTGAAAACCCCTAAATAGAAAGAGATGGCGCTGTTTACCTTCTCCAAATCCCCTTTTTATTTCTGGTGTAGAAAAGTGAAATCCTCTTTTCCTATTTCTTCAGTGTTCCCACTCATGACGAGCGATGCTAAACAGTGTACAAACGTATTAATTCGAATCACAAATCATCCTCTATAAAACATTGAAAATCTACGGATTTGGACGAAACGAAGACCAGGCAGCTAATGCAAAGCGTCAATTACTCAAGGCTCTATATTGTCGTGATATAGCTGCTATTAATACCCTAATTAGGCGTTGGCAAAAAATTATCGGGTTACAAAAATTAACAGATTTGATTTGTAACCAGGTATTGGTCGAATGCGATTCTGACAGCCACAGTTGGTTTATGCAAATTTTTCTAGGGAAATCTGAATATGAACAAATGCAGCAATTAGCCCAACATAACGTTTTTCAAACATTAGTAAATCAAGGTTTGGAACCTGGTAGAGATTTCAGCATTGGGTATGGTGGCGACATCATGATCAATGATTTGGCTAAGGAAACCTTACACCGGCGACTGCCAGAGGAGCGCCAGGTATTTTTTCAGGTACAATTAGAAAGTATCCCAGTCTCAAATCAAGTCACCGCTATTGAACGGATGTTGGGGTGTCCATTCTTTACAAATTTGACTGAGATTGCATCTCAACAGATCAAGCTGCTGAGTAATTCTCAAGCAGCTGCTTATTTGGGAGTGCTGCTAGCTGGGTTAGTCACCCGTCATCCAAGTCTTCAAGATGCTAACTTTCCTACAATATTCATTTTCAGCAGTCTCCAAGGGCTTCCACAACAACGAGCAATAGCCATCCTCAACGATCAGGAAAAAAACCCCGAATTCGATGAACGAATCATCTTCCAGCATTTACTAGCAGCACTCGGCGACAGCAAATATGAATCTATCACTGACGAAGATGGCGGTATCAGTCTCGAACAACTGAAAAAACTTGATTTAGTTTGGTGCGGAGAACGGCCGATTTCGCAAATAATAGCTATGATGGAAAAATGGCAACTTAGAAATGGTTGATGGTTGTCATTGGTCATTTGTCATTGGTCATTTGTCATTTGTCATTGGTCATTGGTCATTTGTCATTGGTCATTTGTCAGTCGTAACTACTTTTAACAGTTGACGGTTTTCGCCTTGTCGCGTTGTTCTGGAGATTGCTTTTTTCCCTAGTACAGTAAGGTAAGGTGCAAATAAACCATCCTTGACACTCTCAGGTCTAAAGACACTGAGATTCTACAGACAGAGTAAAACTCTCGCTACGACCGTCAAACGCCGTCTACCTAGTCACTCTAAGTCAAGCTTAGGTTTCTAGCTACTTTTATTTTTTCCAATGCTTTGGTGAATCCATCACTAAGCCAAGACGCGGTACGCTCCGCAACAAGCCTTTATTTGCTCTTTCCTGTCATACTGCGCCAGGACTTAAACCTAACCGTTGTTTCATAGGAGCCGGGATTTCTCCGATACTAGGATGCTTCAACACGTAGATGTTTTTTGTTCTTACTCACGCTCTAATTTTAACACAAATACCACTGCGACTAAAGTCGCTCGTGCCGCTTCCCTCTCAGCACTGAAGTGTCTGAGTTTCCCGCATCCCGCGAGGTTCTATGAGAAACGTGACCAAGCCTGAAAAAAAGTAATTACGTTAGCGTAGCGGGGCGTAGCCCATTACGCGCAGCGGTACTAGTCCTACGCTGGAACTACAAATTTTTCAGTACCAGCAAGCCCAAAGGCGGCGTGAATGACTTGCAAAGCTTTCACACCTTGCTCTTGTGCCACAACACAGCTAATTTTAATTTCAGAAGTGGCGATCATTTGAATATTGATTTGGTTTTCGGCTAGGGCTGCAAACATTTTAGCGGCGACACCTGGCTGTTTTACCATACCTGCACCCACAATACTTACCTTGGCGATCGCACTGTCAAGCACTACTTCACCCCATCCTAATTCTGCTGCAGCTTGGGATAGCATTTCTTTGGTATTTTCACCATCCATCCGGGCGACGGTAAAAGCAATATCCCGCCGGGGAACTCCATCAACTACCCGACAGCGTTGAGATTGAATAATCATATCAACGCTGATGTTGTTTTGCGCTAATAATCCAAACAGCTTCGCCGCCATCCCTGAACGATCTGGGACTTGGCGAATGGCCAGACGCGCTTGATTCATATCCAAGGCCACGCCGCGCACAGGAGGGATTGGGGCGAGGGGAGAAACAGGGGATGGGGGGAAACTTGTTTCCTTGTCTGCTGCGATTTCAAAGGCGTTGCGGAGGGCGGTGATGGCGCGATCGCATTCTGTGGCGTTGACTACGCAGCTGACTTTGACTTCACTGGTGGAAATCATCTGGATATTGACGCCTGCTGCTGCTAAAGTGGCAAACATCTGAGCTGCAACCCCAGGACGCCCAATCATTCCCGCCCCCGCGATGCTGACTTTGGCGATATTTGGCTCTACCATCACCTCCGCTTCCTCTGCTTTGGGATGGGATGGATTTCGCAGTGCGGGGGCGATCGCTGCTGCAACTGCTTCTGCCCGCTTTAATATTGGTGTTGTTACGGTAAAAGCAATGTCGTTACTATTGCCTTCGTGTATTGACTGAATAATCAAATCCACGTCTACTTTTTGTCGGGCAATTTCGCCAAATAACCGTGCTGCTACCCCTGGCTTATCGGGTACACGCAATAAAGCTACCTTGGCTTGGTCTGTGTCAAATTCTACATTATCTACTGGACGGGCTATTTCTAGATTCACTAGCGATCGCCCTGGGATTTGCGCTGATGTTACCCATGTTCCTGGGTCTTCAGTCCAACTAGACCTAACTACTAGGGGTACTCCATAATTACGGGCAATTTCCACGGCTCGCGGATGAAGCACTTTTGCTCCCAAGCTTGCCAATTCTAACATTTCATCGCTGGTAATTTCATCCATCAGCTGTGCCTCTGGAACTAGGCGGGGGTCTGTAGTTAAAATCCCTGGCACATCCGTATAAATTTCACAAAAATTCGCCCGTAATGCCGCCGCCAGAGCCACTGCAGAAGTGTCGGAACCACCACGTCCCAAGGTAGTAATTTCTAATTCTTCGGTACTAGCTACGCCTTGAAACCCAGCTACTACAACTACTTGACCTCGGTTAAGATGACGCTCAATCCGACCTGTGGCAATATCTAAAATTCGAGCGCGGGTGTGTTCAGCTTCCGTAACAATTCCTACCTGAGCGCCAGTCATCGAAATTGCTGGCTGTCCTTGTTCCTGTAATGCCATAGTCAGCAAGGCAATAGTTACTTGTTCGCCAGTGGAAAGCAGCATATCCATTTCCCGCCGGTTAGGATTTCTCGATATTGCATTGGCTAGTTTGACTAGTCCATCGGTGGTTTTACCCATTGCCGAAACCACCACCACCACTGAATTTCCTGTTTTCACCGTCTTGCACACGCGCTGTGCAACAGCTTGAATACGTTCTACTGAACCGACCGAGGTGCCACCGTATTTTTGAACTATCAGCGCCATAACTTTATCTTTAATCAATTTTGCTTCCTGTTGGGTCAGGAAACTTTCTTGCATTCCCCATTCTTTAGTTTACATAAAATTGCGATCGCTCTCAAAACCTTTTTTTGATATTAATCAATGTGAAAATACGGTATAATCCTTTAATGGTTTGCAAAGTCCGCCCCACCTATTTGGGTTAATCCCCGAATGGGGCGGTGTTTCTTTGGGGAAATTTATTTGTTCGTAGTTGCGCTCCGCTAAAGCACGGGGTTTGAACCTATTTTTCTGATGATTTTGTCAGTGGTTCTGTAGTATTTTTGGTGAAAGTCTCTCTGCGAATTCATCTGATGAAACACCTCCTCCCGCAAGTATTTAACAGTACCAAGCATCTGATCAGGCTAATCCTGCCGTTGGTAATGATCATTTTAGCTTCTTCGCTGATTACCGCACCTGCATTAGCTACAGGTGTTTATCAAATACCTAACCTCGTACCAGGGGACAAAACCTGGGTTGTGGATCAAGCAGAAGTCATCAGCCGTTTCAATGAAGGAAAGATTAGTAGCGCCTTTGAGGATTTAGCCAAACAAACAGGAAGCGAAGTCAGAATTGTCACGGTTCGCCGACTCGACTACGGAGAAACACCAGAAAGTTTCACCAAAGCGTTGTTTGAAAAATGGTTTCCCACCAAAGAAGCACAAGCAAATCAGACCTTATTGGTGATTGACACAATTACCAATGGGTCTGCCATTATTACTGGGGATACAGTTAAATCTTTGCTGTCAGACTCTATCGCCCTGAGCGTAGCGTCTGAGACATTATTGCTCCCCTTGCGTGAAGGTAATAAATATAACCAAGCATTTCTAGATGCTAGCGATCGCCTAGTCACCGTTCTTGCTGGTAAACCTGATCCAGGTCCACCGCAAATCACTGAGAAAGTTCAGGTAGAAAGCACCTTTAAAAAAGCCGGAGAAACCGACAAAGGTAACGCCACTGCTTGGGTAGTAGGACTGATAATTGCTGCTACCGTTATCCCGATGGCAACTTACTACATCTACCAAATTAATCAACCATCAAGCAATGGGTAGTACACCCGTAGGGGCACAGCAGTGCCCCTACATCTGGCAGTGCAACATTTTACCGCATCTGAGTGGAAACTGCTATAGAACTATGCAGTTAACTCATAACTTCATATCTTGCACCTTTACGCATAAACCATGAATCGAGGAAAATAACGTTATATATCAATACAGTTCAGTTAAGGAAAATTGTCGTAGGGGCACGGCACGAATAAAATTGTCATTAGAAGAAAAGATTTTGGATGCCGTGCCCCTACACTGTATACCATTCGAGCCTAACTGAACTGTATTGCGTTATATATTTTACTTTGTATAAAGTTAGTTTTAAGTCCTCTTATAGAGGACTTAAGCTATGAGACAGGGACTTAGAGTCCCTGGCGGATTTGTTAGCACCGCGAAAATCTATAAATACTTAGTGATTTTTGTTGTGCATTATCTACCTAGTGCAAGATCTGATTAACTCTAATCTTGAATGTACTCTTGTCCTGTTACTAAAGCCATCTCGGCGCGGACAAACTCCCGACCTAAATAGGCTGCGTGATCTAACAGCGTCACTGGACAGGGTTGAGTTGCTTCAAAAATCTTTACACTAAGTTCCTTTGCTGTTCTCCCACTAAATACAGTTGTGTGAGTGCGTTCTACTTTTCCCTTTGCGGGAATCACTTTCCCTGTTTCTGGATCGACGGCTAAACCACGCTCGTCAATCACATTTGTGAAATGCTTGGCATAAATTAACCGCGCTTCGCGATCCAAGTAAATAATAAAATATCCACTAGGGTCAAGGTCAATATGACGCTCAGAAAGCTGGTTATCTATTGCCGCCAAATCTTCAACTATCAGATTCATGGTCATGCTTAAATCAAATACCTTCAGGGTTTTTACACTCTAATTCAAGTGTAATTCCTTCGTTGCTATCTTCTAGTACATTCTGGGATGTTTGGATTTTATTTTCTGTAAAAGGTAACTCAGTATTAATCGCCTCTATTTCCTGTTGTTCGAGTTGATTTACTTCACGAATATAAGGAAGTAAAATTTGTTCTAAACGCCGATTGTAAAAGCGGTGCAGACTGTGATTAGGGGTAGCGGGAAAACCGCGCCGTTTTTTGTGGCTTCCACCAGCGCCAGGGTCAAAAATTTGGATACCGTGAGCGATCGCCCACTCAATCGGTGCATAATAGCAAGCATTAAAATGCAAGCAATCTATCTCCTGAAAACTACCCCAATAGCGACCGTATAATCTATCGCCCTTAAACAGACAAAAGGACATTCCCAAGGGTTGGCGATCATCTTGCTCACTGTATGCGCCGACAAACAACACCCGATGGCGATAATTGCTGTGTAATTGCTCAAAAAAACCTTTGGTTAGATATTTGCTCCCCCACCAGCCGAATTTATCACAGGTATCAGCATAGAACTGGTACATCAAAGGGAAAAGGGACTGAGGAATTTCATCACCACTCAGCGATCGCAGTTGTAAACCAGCCTTTTGGACTGCTTTGCGTTCCCGTTTAATATTACGACGCTGATTGGCATTAAATACCGTCAAGTAATCATCAAAAGTCTTAAACCCTGCATTTTGCCAGATATAATTGTGGTGCAACCAAGTTGTAAACCCTTGTCGTTCCAGCACTGGGCGCCATTGGGGATCAACATAGAGAAAATGACACCCAGAAATCCGATTCTGAGAGCAGAAGGAGTCAATTTCATGCACCATCAAAGCGGTGATCTCATCTTCATCTTCCCCTGGTGCAATTAAAAATCGATAGCCTTCAGCCGGGGTAAATGGCGTCATCCCCAACAGTTTTGGGTAATATTCTACCCCAAGGCGCTCCGCTAAATTTGCCCACTGGTGATCGAACACAAATTCCCCAGCACTATGACCTTTAAGGTAGAGTGGGGCCGCAGCAATCAACGTTCTGTCTCGCCACAATGTCAGGTGATTTGGTAACCAACCAGTTTTAGCCGTAGCACTGTGGGAAATTTCCAGATTATTCAGCCACTCCCACTCTAAAAAAGGGGTTTTGAGTGGTATTGCTAAAGCATCCCATGCATTTTGTGGGACCTCAGCAATTTTGTTGATCCAAAGGATAGAATAGCGAGGCTGGGGTTTTTCTATCATCTTGTGGCTTTGAAGATACAAAAATTAGCAAAAACTTTATTTAGCGTATACTAATCTGCTAGTCGTTGCAGGCGATAGTGCAAAAAGACTTCCTGTTCAACTTGGTCAACTTCTAACAGTTCCAGTCTGTGAGCGAATTTGTCCAGAAATCCTTGACCTCCTACTGGCGTGGGCGCAGTTGCACCACCTAAAATCAATGGACAGATAGTTAGCCAGAATTCGTCAATTAAATCCAGTTCCAGCATCGAAGCGACTAATTCACCACCTCCCAAAACTCCTAAGCGTGTTATATGATGTAGGTTTACTAGGTGTTGTAAAGCAGCGGTAGTATCTACTTTGCCCCCAGGGGTTTCAAAAATCAAAATTTGTTCAAATCCTCCAGGAAAATCCAGTAATGGACAACTCCGCGATGTCGGTAGTGTCTTTAACCGTGCTTTCCAGGAAAGCGCCCCCGCTGTTGTCGTCAGCAACCAGCGTTTAACTGGCTGTTGGAAAAAATGAATTTCCGGATTAAGATTAGCAGATTGTGTAATGACTATATGAACTGGCTGGGCTGATTTGCCCTCCTGAGTTCGATGTTGTAGCAGTGTGGGATGTGATACGGTTAATGTGGTTCCGTAGGCTTCTAGAGTGCCAGTACCAAACATAACGGCATCACAGGCAGCAATTTGTTTTTCCAGGTGTGCTTTATCTACTTTTGAGCCAAACCGAGCAGGCGATCGCCTGAAATCTGCTATTTTGCCATCTGCACTCATTGCCAAAATCACTGTGGTATGAGGACGATGTTGCATCATTGAATTGGTGTAATAATTTGTCTATTCTCTCTGCCAGTACAGCACAGCGTCAATAAAACAACCAGACCAAATCTGACAAAAGCTGACAACATAGGCGTTTTGCGTCAGCGAATTTTCAATTTCCCGTAGGGGTACTAGTACTATGTCAAGATAAAAATGATGGACTGTAGTGCGGGCATCTTGCCCGCGTGAGCGAGACGCTGTAGTGCGGGCATCTTGCCCGCGTGAGCGAGACGCTGTAGTGCGGGCATCTTGCCCGCGTGAGCGAGACGCTCACACTACCAAAAATCCCTCAAAACAAAATTGACAGACTACTAGTAACTTGATTCTCAAAAAATCCCTACCAGCCACTGTTGACTAATTTCACCACCTTAGCTCTATGCCACACAACGCTCTGTCACATCCATTATTGACAAAATTCGGTATACTATGTGCCTTTTTGACGGTAAAATATTTGATACATTTAAATCTTGGTAATATAATAGTCATAACTTCATAAAATGTCTCATAAAGCTGGTCTAATTGCATATCGTTGCTCTTGTGGTTTTGCAGATGCGAAGTGAGACACTCGATGGTTAAGCCCCGTCAATCATCCTTTCGTAGGATTTTAGTAACAAGAATATTACTGCTATTTGTGCCAGTTTTATTCATAGGACAGCTTGTCGCTCTTAATAAGGCACGTTCTACCCTGTTGAAAACTGCTAGACAAAATTTAACAGAAAGCGCCGTCATCAAAGGGGAGAAGCTCAAAGAAGCAATAGCTACCCTGAAAATCAACTTGCTCATAGCTAGTCAAACAAAAGCGATACAATCGGGTTCACCAATACAAGCTCAAGCTTTGCTGACTGACATAGCACAAAAACTGCCGAACAGCATTGAATGCATTGAATTAACGAATCTGCAAAATAGTAGAATTATAGCCAGTACCTGTGACGACAAAGCAATTAGAGAATCTAGTCAAAAGTTGACTACTGAAGGGGTGGAAACCACAGTAATCTTACCCCCAAAGGCAGGAAGAACTGGTCAAAGAGATGCACAAAATCAACTGCAATTGCTACTGTCTGTTCCAGTTTATGATCACACAGGCAAGATGCTTTATGCCTTGAGTCTTCAGTCAGTATTACACCAACAAACTAAAAATAAGCCAGGGTCGCTCATCGGTTCGATGATCATCATTGCCGAGGATGGGACGATCTTAGCACACCCATTAGCATATATGGTGGGCACTAATATTCAACAGCATCCAGATAGTATCAAACTGAAAAATCTGGTCAAAAATACCATTATTGGGCAAAAAGATTCTCTAGATTTGTCTTTTGGAGATGGACAAGAATCAGTAGCGGGTTATACAGCTATTGCCAATCCCATCAAAACACAATCCCAGGAAAAATGGATTGTCTTAGCTGTGACAAGCGTCAATAATGCTCTATTTGGTTTAGAGGAAATCAAACTCATCCTGATCGTTTTGACAGTAGGTTTAATTGGTGCGAGTTTGTTAGCATCATTGTATCTAGCTCCTTACCTGGCAGGTCCGGTAGAAGAATTGCGAGACTACGCCTTGAATATTTACAGCCACCAAGCCGCCCAACCAGTTCCTCACAACTTCAAAATCCGGGAATTCAATCAACTAGCCCAAGCATTAGACCAAATGGTTGAGAGACTCAAAGCCTGGGCTGAAGAACTAGAAATAGCGTGGAAAGAAGCGAAAAGTGCCAATCAAATCAAAACTCAGTTTTTGGCTACAACTTCCCATGAGTTAAGAAACCCACTCAATATTATTATTAACTGTGTTCGCCTAGTTCACGATGGCTTGTGCGATAACCGCGAAGAAGAATTGGAGTTCCTCAAGCGAGCCGATGAAACAGCGATTCACTTGTTAGGTATTATTAATGATTTACTAGATATTTCTAAAATTGAAGCAGGTAAACTCTCGGTAGTTACCGAACCTATTGACCTCCGCCAATTACTGCTGGAAGTGGTAAATATACAATCAGTGAATGTTCAACAAAAAGGTTTGCAGTTGAAAACAGACCTGGGTACTGAGCCGATTCCAGTTAAAGCAGACCCAGCAAAACTCAAGCAGGTAGTAATTAATGTTATCGGCAACGCCACTAAATTCACTGACCTAGGCATGATCACAGTTGCTTGTGAAATTCAACATCACCAGCAAAACTCTCAGGTGATTGTCAATGTCACAGATACAGGTGTAGGCATTGATCCTGCTCAACAGCATAAACTATTTCGTCCCTTTGTGATGGTGGATGGTACAACCACACGCAAGTTTGAAGGTACTGGATTAGGATTAGCGATTTCCCGCAACTTAATTGAACTGATGAAAGGGACAATTACTCTGGAGAGTGCTGGTTTAAATCAAGGTACAACAGTTTCAATTACTTTGCCTTTAATTGATATAGCACTGTTATCAGATCCAGTAGAACATACAGCTTTAGAGGATATAGGAATCCCCTCTGCTGATGAAGCCGTCAGGGGGATGAAAGGAGTAGGGGAATCAACCTTTATCGGTAGCCCATCTATAGAAGTTTACGGTTCGGCGATCGCAGAGGTAGAAGCAGATAAACCCCAGATGTCCGCTTTCAGAAACCTACAATAATCAGCTGTTAATTACTACAGGTTGACCACCCAGGCTCAAAGATGTTGTCAGACCAGAGAGAATTTGTACTAACTCTGTTCCTACCCAGCCAGATGAAACCACTGGGGGAGTATTCTTTTGAATGCTGTTAACAAAGCGATCGCAAACCCGCTGTAATGGTTCACCTTTTTCAATTTCCACGACCTCTTGACTTTGATTTACAGGAATAAATTGATTTTCCTGATGTTCAAACTCACCGTTTATTAAAGTTAGAGGTGATAAGTGTGACATTTCATCAAAAATCAAACTACCAAGGCTACCCACCACCGCCAACCGTCGCTGTTTATCGTGATTGAGCCAGCACAGATGAATATAAGCTTGAAAGCCATCTGGATAAGTTAGCGTCACCCATACTAAGTCAGCCAAGCCGGTTGGGACGATGGGGCGATAGGGAGAGAGATTTTCCCCCACTCCTGGCTGTAACCACACTCTACCCGTTGCTTGCACTTTCACAGGTAACTGACCCAGCCAGGTATTAAAGATGGCAATATCATGAATAGCTAAATCCCACAAAGCGTCTACATCTTGACGCACAGGCCCTAAATGGGTGCGGGTAGCGTAGCCATAGCGTAAATCACCTAATTTACCCGCATCAAGGAGAGTTTGTCCTTTCTCCACCGCTGGGTGAAATAAATAGGTGTGGTCAACCATCAGTATCAAACCCTGTTTCAAAGCCAATTGACAAAGTTCCTCGCACTCTACTGGGTCTAAAGTTAAGGGTTTTTCTGCCAAAACATGGTATCCGCAGTTAAGAGCGTCCCTAATTAAGGCATAGTGAGTAGTAGCAGGAGTGGCGATCGCTACTCCTGTCAAACCCTGCACTTGCTTGAGGCACTGGAAATCGGTGGTTAACAGCACATCTTTATTTAAGTGAAATTGCCGTTGCAAAACCGCTAATCGTTCTGGATGGGGGTCTACTACCGCTACCACATTTGCTTGTGGGTGTTCTAAAAAATTCCGCAGCAAATGCACACCCCAACGCCCAACCCCGATTACAGCGATGTTAATTTTAGTCATTTGTCAGTAGTCATTTGTCAGTTGTCAAGAGTCAAGAGTCAATATTTTGACCGTGGACTTTTGACTCCTGAATAACAACTGATTATCTGCTTTGCTTCCGTATTTTGAGTTCAGGGCAATTGCTGAGAGTCAATAGATAAAAAAGCAACTTTAGCTGCAGCTTGTTCGGCGGCTTTAATCGAGCGTCCCTTACCTTGACCCAGCAATTTTTCATGCAGCCAGACTTCAGCGGCAAAACGCTCAAGATTGTGGTGGGGTTGACTAATTTCCACTACCCGATACTCAGGTAAAACCTTAAATTGTGCCTGAGTCCATTCTTGCAGGGCAGCTTTGTAATTGAGTCTAGCTGGATCGAGGCGAATTTCTGCCGCTAGTTCTTTGAAGTGCGGGTCTAACCAAGGGTGAATGAGATTGAGATTATTAGTGCTAAGGTAAAGGGCACCGAGAACCGCTTCAAAAGCATCAGCCAGACGTGATTCTTGACCAATTTTATCAGCCGTAGCACTGCCAGCCACCAATAAATATAGTTCTAAACCATATTCTCTAGCCAGTTGAGAGAGAATGCGATCGCTCACCAACACCGAACGAATTGCTGCAAAATCCCCCACGGGACAATCTGGATAATATTTCCACAACACAATCGCCGCTACCAGCCGCACTACCGCATCACCAATAAACTCCAGCTGTTCATAATTTGCGGACTCAGAAACAGTCGGATGAGTCAGCGCCAAATCCAGCAATTGCCAGTTTATCGGTGCTTCCTTTGGCAGTCCTAATTTGTGTACTAAAGTTTCGAGCTGCCTTTGACGGCGTGGGTAAGCAAGAGACATTACATGAGATGGGGGGATGGGGTAGAGGGAAAAAGGGGGAGAGAGTTGGTAGTAAGCCGGGTTCTGTTCTTGATGTAGAGACCTTGCACGCAAAGCCTTCTACATCAGGGCAGTTATCTATCTGGGACGCCTGTTACCAAACGCCTCAAGCGGCTCTATTTGAGCGGAACTGGTAAAAGACCAACCGTAGTTCCTCTGGCCTTGCTCCCAACCGGGGTTTACCGAGCCACGACCTCTCGGTCGTGCTGGTGCGCTCTTACCGCACCTTTGCACCCTTACCAGGGAATGGGGAATGGGGATTGGGGATTGGGAAAATAATTCCCCAGTCCCTAGTCCCCAGTCCCTATTCCTGGCGGTATCTTTCTGTGGCACTATCCTCACGATCGCTCGCACTGGACGTTATCCAGCAAGTTTGGTCTTTCGGGAGCCCGGACTTTCCTCAAACCCGTCATTGTGACTGATCTGCAACCGCCTGCACCTACTCCCTCCCTAGATCCAGTTTAATCTTGGATGGCATGGACTGTCCGATTTTGATTACTTCTTTTTATTCCAGGGTAGGGCGTAGGTCCAAGGTAGTTTTTTGATGGTGAAAGGACAATTAAGAATGCACATGGGCGGGAAATTGATCCCAGGGGCTAAACCCACACGCACCTCAGATATCCGCAGCACTAGCTGGAGTGAAAAATTCAACTGAGCTTTTTCGTTCATAAAGTCGTTGTACAACTTTTTATTTCCTCCTTTGATCCCGGTGATATCAACTAAGGGTTTTTTCGCTGAATAAATACCTTTTTCATCGCGCTGGAAAACATCTTCGGCTGAGATTGTCTCGGAAAGTGTTTTCTTGGGGGCTATGAGGCTAGGACTTTGTGGTACTGCTAAATCACGGGTCAGGTCTGGTGATTTGCGAATTACTCGCCGTGATTGCTTGCTGTGTTCGACTACCAAAGAGCTATTGTCCCAGTCAACGTATATGGCTATATCCTCAGATTTGTTCTCAATGCTCAGTGACAATTCTTTGATATCCTCAAATCCGTTTGAGGGTCCAAGTTTAAAGGAAACCCCAATTTTGTCTTGGAGATTTTGCTCTTTGAGTTGATCATCGACGACTCCTTTGAGAAATTCATACTTAATTTTGTCGTCGATAGACTCTTTCATGAGATTAAAGACGTAAGTGACGCCGATAATATAAAGCGTCAAAACTACTAAATTCTGGTCACTGCTCCCTTTCATCACTCAGAATATATACTCCCTGTGTTAATTTTGTATATGCGACTCATTGCTGATTGCCAATTTTTAATCACGCTCCAGAGGGACAGACTTGGACAGCCAGCCCCGGTGCCAAAAAAACAATAGCAGCCCAAGTGCGATCCCTGCCATCAATCCCAAACAAATCGGGTAGCCCCAATACCAATTCAGTTCAGGCATATTATATGGTGATTTTTCCGTATTGAAATTCATTCCATATACCCCAGCAACAAAAGTTAGTGGAATAAAGATTGACGAAACTACCGTGAGCAGCTTCATAATTTCATTCATTTTGTTACTCACTGCCGACAAATATACATCCATCAACCCAGAGGCTAATTCTCGGTAAGTTTCCACCATATCCATGACCTGCACTGCATGGTCGTAACAGTCTCGCAGATAAATTCGCACCTCCTCGGTTATCAGATCACTGCCATCTCTAATCAAGGCATTAATTGCATCTCGCTGTGGCCAAATAGCTCGACGCAATTGCAGTAATTCTCGCTTAATTTGATGGATTTTTTGTAGTGTTTTTTCAGTGGGTCTAACTATGACTTCCTCTTCTAAGTCTTCGATTTGCTCGCCGTAACGCTCCAACACTGGGAAAAAGCCATCAACAATTGAATCTAATAAAGCGTAAGCTAAATAATCTGTCCCCTGTTTTCGGATGGTTCCTTTGCCTTTTTCAATTCGCGCCCTCACGCCTTCAAAGCAATCATGTTCTGGTTCTTCTTGAACAGTCAACAAGTAATTTTTACTCAATACTAAACTGACTTGCTCACTATAAAAACCAAATGTTCTCTCTTTGGGCACTACCATCCGCGCAATGATTAATAATTGTTCTTCATAATCTTCTATTTTTGGGCGTTCTGACATATTGACGACATCTTCTAAAACTAAAGGATGTAAATCAAACACTTCCCCCAATCGTTGTAATATATCTTGATTTCCTAAACCTTGTACGTCCACCCAAGACACAGATTCTGATTCCAGATAACTGACGCATTCCTCCGGCGTTTCTATTTGTATGCGAATGAAATTTGTTGGATTATAGTCAATCAACAAAATAGTTGGTGATTCAGCATTTTCGTCAACAATGAGTGTCCCTGGCAGTGTGCCCGGTTGGTGATAATATTCCTGGAAAAATGGTCTGGTTACTGCTTTGGTAAAGCGGCGAATTTTTCTGACCATGCACTTTTACCTCTCAATAGTCATTAGTCATTTGTTATTTGTCATGTTGCTGCGGGTTTTTAGTGCTTGCTTCTTTTCCATTAACTAAAAAATAACTAAGTTGACAACTATAAATAGTATCTAATATTATAATCTAAGTCAAGGTCGAGGCTAGGGTCATGGGCAAGAAGCAAACTAAACGGCATAAATCTAAAAAAACGCCAGAACTAATTAGAACTGATGTTTGGGATTTAGTAACGCTCAAATCCGAGAAAGAGCAAATGCTTTTAACGATTGAGGAGTATCGCAAATACCTTTTACCGTTGGTAATAATAGTAAATGCTCAATGGCTCAACTTGACTGATTTAACTGCAAAAGAACGGGTAAATGTTGTTGAGAAAATGATTCACAAAACAGCAGATAACCCCGACCCGAAGCATAAATATTTTCAATCAATTATTAAAAATTATCCATCACATCGAAAGTTTCCTAGCTATTTAAGACGTGCTGCAATTGCAGATGCTATTGGAATTGTCTCAAGTTTTCAAACTCGTTATAGAGAGTGGCAGAGTGGAATTAGAGCTAGAAGAGATGCAAAACCGCCGCGTTTAACTGCAATGTGCAATACCTACCCAGCATTGTACAAAGGTCAGCAGATTCGCTACAACTTAAACTATCAGACAGTTGATATTAAAGTTTGGAGTGGAACTGATTGGGTATGGCTTAGTGGAATTAAGATAAAACGTCACGGCTTGAATCGGCATTTAATAGATGGTAATGAAATTTGTTCACCTGCATTAGTGGTAAACAAAAACAAATGCCAGCTATCAATGCCAGTAAAAATTGACAAAAAAAACCTTGAGGATTCTGATTATGTAGTGAGTGTTGATTTGGGCATTAATAACGCAGCCACCTGCGCGGTAGTAGGGAAGGACGGTACTGTAAAGGCACGGAAATTCATTAATCCAGCCAGAGACATAGACCGTCGTAATCAACGCCGAATGATGATTGCTAAAAAGTCTAAACAGACTCAAAATATTACTAAATCTAAGCGGAAAAAGGGTTTCTGTAAGGGACTTTACCGCAAGTCCTCACATATTAACTTAGAAATCTCGCGTCAGGTTGCTAGAGGTATTGTTGAGTTGGGGAAAACTCATAATGTCAAAGTAATTGTGATTGAGAGTTTAGCTGGTTGGAAGGCGAAAGCTGGTAAGAAAGGCTCTCTACTAAAACAGAAATTTCATCTGTGGTGTCACACAAAAATTGTTGAGATAGTCACACATAGATGGTCTGAATTAGGGGGACAAGTTCAAGCTATTAATCCCAAATATACCAGTGCTTATGCTTTTGATGGCAGCGGTAAAGTTAAGCGAAATAAAAATAATTATTCTCTCGCTGTCTTTAAGAGTGGCAAGCAATACAATTGCGACTTATCAGCATCTTATAACATCGGTGCTAGATATTGGTATTGTCTAACTGTGGGAGATAAAACCTTTTCTAGAGTGTATGCGCGGAGCGCAGGCTTCGCCAACGTAAGCGAAAGTTCTAACGACACACTGAGAACGCCAGTAACTCTGGGAACGCTGCGTAGTCTAAAAGCTGCATAGCGTAAGAATCCCCATCTATAATCTCCGATTTAGATGGGGTGCGTTCAAATCTAAAGTCTTAGGTAAAGGTGGCGACCGCCGATTTCATGCAAAATTCGTTGATGGTATATTACACTTCCCTGGTTTTGTAACAGAACATTAAACCCGCATAACTATGACAAGACTCGAATTAAAAAATCATCAAGTTTGGCGAGATTTAACTGAAATATTAGAAAGTTTAGATGCCAATATTCTTGTTAAAGAACATCTTGATCAATGTGATTATCAAGTGTCCGGTTACTGGGATGAACAAGATGAATATTATGAAACAATTACGTTGCCTCGTACCCTAGAAGCTGAATTAGTTAGCAGTTCTATTGGTGTTACTCACACTGAACGTTTTTTACAACTAAAGTTTTCACTTATAGCTGATGCTCTAGATCATACAAAAACTTCAAGTAGTAAAGCTCAAAAACTGGGTGAATTGGTTCTTGTTTATGATGAAAATCTAGAATTTGTTGATGAGAATTGGCTTTTAGATGTCGATTCTCCAATGCTTGTGAAGTGAAGGATCTCATTTTCAGCAACCCCTAATTAAATGTAACTATATCTTGCCTCATGCCCTATGCCCCATGCCCCATGCCCCATGCCCTATTTTGAGTATTCAAGCGCACATGATATCATTCAATCGCCTCGGAATCAGCAAGGGTATAAAAAAACAGTTTGCCTTGTCAGGGCAAACTGCTGAACATAAGTATCTATCTATCTGGGGAAGGAGGGATTAGAAGCCCATGCCGCCCATACCGCCCATACCACCCATGCCGCCCATACCGCCCATGCCGCCCATACCACCCATGTCAGGTGCTGGGCCTGCGGATTTTTTCTCAGGCTTTTCAACCACGAGGGCTTCGGTGGTTAAGACCAGACCAGCTATGGAAGCGGCGTTTTGCAAAGCTGAACGCACGACTTTAGCAGGGTCGATAATACCAGCTGCAATCAAGTCTTCAAATTCTCCGGTAGCGGCGTTGTAGCCAATGTTAAAATCGGTATCGCGCACTTTAGAGACGATCACAGAACCTTCTGCACCAGCATTGTCTGCTATTTGGCGTAAGGGAGCTTCTAGGGCCCGTCCTACAATATCAGCCCCAATCTTTTCCTCATCATTTTTGAGGCTGGCTTTAATCTCTTCTACCTTCTTGGATAGGTGAATGAGGGTTGTGCCACCACCAGGAACAATACCTTCTTCCACGGCGGCTTTGGTGGCGTTTAGGGCATCTTCGATGCGGAGTTTGCGGTCTTTGAGTTCAGTTTCGGTGGCTGCGCCAACTTTAATTACCGCTACACCACCAGCTAGTTTGGCAATGCGTTCTTGCAGTTTTTCTTTGTCGTAGTCAGAATCTGTTTCTTCCAACTGCTTACGAATTTGAGCAATCCGCTTTTGCACTTCTGGCTTGGTATTACTACCAGCTACAATTGTGGTGCTTTCTTTGTCAATGGTGATTTGACGTGCAGTTCCCAGCGCATCCAAGGAAGCGGTATCTAGGCTCAAGCCGATTTCTTCAGAAATCAACTGGCCATCGGTGAGAATTGCGATATCTTGTAACAAAGCTTTGCGGCGATCGCCAAATCCTGGTGCTTTAATCGCAGCGACAGCAAGCACACCCCGTGCTTTATTCACGACCAAGGTCGCTAAAGCATCTCCTTCGACATCTTCCGCGATAATCAACAAAGGTTGACCCAAACGGGCAACTTTTTCCAACACAGGTACTAAATCCTGGATGCTGTTGATTTTCTTGTCGGTAATCAAGATGCGGGCGTTGTCAAATTCTACCGTCAAGCGATCGTTGTTGGTGACGAAGTAGGGGGAAATGTAACCTCTGTCAATCTGCATCCCCTCTACTACCTCTAGTTCGGTTGTCAGGGATTTAGATTCTTCAACGGTAATCACACCGTCTTTGGTAACTTTCTCCATTGCTTGAGCCAACATATTGCCGACTTCTTCATCGTTACCAGCTGAGACAGTCGCCACTTGAGCGATCGCACTTCCTTCTACTGGCTTCGCTATTTTAGCAATTTCTCGCACTAGTCCTTCGATGGTTTTGTCGATCCCCCGCTTTAAGCTGATTGGGTTAGTCCCAGCCGCGACGTTCTTCAAACCTTCCCGAATCAAGGCTTGTGCTAAAACTGTGGCTGTAGTTGTACCATCACCAGCGACATCTTTAGTTTTTGACGCCACCTCTTGGATCAATCTGGCGCCTGTATTTTCCAATGGATCTTCTAGTTCAATTTCTTTGGCAACAGTGATACCATCGTTGACAATCTGGGGTGCGCCAAATTTTTTCTCTAACAGAACATTCCGACCTTTTGGTCCCAAGGTTATTTTTACGGCATCGGCAAGGGCATTTACACCCCGTTCTAGGGCCCGCCGCGATTCCTCATCAAATGCAAGAATTTTCGCCATGTTTTTTTTCTTCAGCGCTTCCATTAGACAATTTAGCACTCACCGGACCAGAGTGCTAATTCTCGTAAATCGAATCAAGTTACAAATGTAAATAAAAAAATTGATTACTATACAGTTGATGCTCAATTTGGATACTAGCAGTAATGGTTGTATTGGGAGATGAATCTGAATCTAGACAACTCCCTTAAGTCCTTCGGGATTGCTGACCCTAGCGGCACCGGCTGGTTGGCGGTAGTAGGTACGTTTCTCTTGGCTTGCCTGGTAACATGGCGGTTGATTCCGACAATACGCAAATTTGCCTTGCGAGTAGGTTGGGCTGACCAACCCAATGCACGGCGACTCAACCGAGAACCTTTGCCCAATGCAGGAGGTTTAGCTATCTACGCGGGAGTAATTGCTGCCCTGGTATTAGCTAGCCTCTTACGACGAATTGAAATTCAAAGCGTATTGGCTCAGGTACTGACTATTCTACTGGGGGGTTCTATCCTCGTGCTGGTCGGTTTTATTGATGATCAGTTCGGTTTACCCCCCTCTGTTCGTTTGTGGACACAAATTGTCACAGCACTGTTACTAGTTGCTAATGGCATTAGTGTTCAAGTACCTTTTGGCACTCCTATCGATTCAGTCCTCTCGATGTTACTCACGGTATTGTGGGTAGTAGGAATTACTAACGCCATCAATTTGATGGATGGAATGGATGGTTTGGCGGGTGGAATCAGTTTTATCACCGCTTTAAGTTTATTAGCAGTTTCCGCCCAGTTCCCCAATCGGGCAGCAGCAACCTTAGTTTTGGCAGCATTGGGGGGGGCGGCGTTGGGCTTTTTACGCCACAACTTCCACCCCTCGCGGATCATTATGGGTGATGCCGGGGCTTACTTTTTTGGCTATGTGCTGGCGGCTACCAGCATCTTAGGCAAACTCCAGCAAAACACTCTCTATGCCCTCATACCGACGGTGTTATTTTTGCTATTGCCAGTACTCGATACTACTCAAGTATTTGTTCGGCGGCTAATGGCAGGGAAAAACCCCCTCAGTACCCCCGGTAAAGACCACCTACACCATCGCTTACTAGCTTGGGGATTCTCCCAACGCCGTGCAGCAATCACTCTGTGGTCAATAACCTTGATTTGCAATTTGGTAGCGATGAGAATCCAAGGCATGAGCTTGATAGTTATAAGTGCTACCGTCATTAGCATCATTAGCCTTTTAGGCTTTACTGTCTGGCAAAGAATCAGGGGAACCAGAGCAGAAGTGAAGAGTTAGGAGTTAGGAGTTAGGAGTTATGAGTGTTTAATTAACTACTCATTCCTCACTCCTCACTCCTCACTAACTCTCTACGCCATGACCATCCCACCATCGACATTAAAGACCTGTCCCGTAATATAGGCTGCGGCGGGATCAGCAGCAAGAAAGCGCACCATACCAGCGATTTCTTCTGGTTGACCGTAGCGACCTAGGGGGATAAATTTCAGTATTTCTTCGGTGTTGCTGAGATTGCTGGTCATGTCGGTGGTAATGAAACCAGGGGCGACGGCGTTAACGGTGATCCCACGAGCCGCCAGTTCTTTGGCAACGGTTTTAGTAAAGCCGATGACACCTGCTTTGGCGGCGCTGTAGTTTGCTTGACCAGGGTTGCCCATTTGTCCTGCTACAGAGGCAATATTAATAATCCGCCCAGACCGTTGTTTGAGCATAACTTTACTGGCAGCACGTGTGCATAAGAAAACACCAGTGAGATTGAGGTCAATCACGGCTTGCCAATCTTCTGGCTTCATCCGCAAAACAAGACCGTCGCGGGTTATACCTGCATTGTTAACCAAAATATCAATCCGCTTGAACTTGTCGATGACAGTGTTAAATAGTACGTCTACTTGTTCGATTTTAGAAACGTCAGCTTGTACGGCGATCGCCTGACCGCCAGTCGCCGTAATTTCCGCAACTAAATTGTCAGCAGCATTACTAGAACTGGCATAATTCACCACTACATTCGCTCCATAAGTGGCTAATTCTTGTGCGATCGCTCGCCCAATTCCCCGTGAAGCACCTGTAATAATTGCAACTTTTCCCCTCAACAGTTGTAAGTTTTCACTCAATATTTCCACCATTAACTATTCCTCAGCTTTTTTGAATCACCGCGCTAATTATCTTATGGTGATTCGTACCTAGAACTTATAGGTTTTTGAATTTTGTAGGACTTACGCAACCGGCATATTTTTTTTCGCGCAGGTTGTCATCGCCCAGCGTGTCACAGACAAGAGTCCAAAAACCCGGACTTTTGACCTCCAAGACAGAAGATATATGTGCCCAGAGAGTAGATCCTGTTTTAAACAAAACCTGTTTTAAACAAAAGTGGTTTGGGCCCCCGTCTCTTATAAAAACAAAATGATATTACGCCGATTCGATTTACCAGCAATTACCATTGAAAGCAAACAATAGAAAATCTGTGTGTGTCACATGGCTACTAAAAAGGAATTCAACAGCTTTGAAGAAATGCTGTCTGGTTCAGATGTACCTGTTTTGGTCGATTTTTACGCTGATTGGTGTGGCCCTTGTCAGATGATGACCCCGATTTTAGAGCAAGTTAATGCCCAACTTAGCGATCGCCTATGTATTGTTAAAATAGATACAGAGAAATACCGGAATTTGGCAACCAAGTATCAGATTGAGGCTTTACCAACCCTAGTGCTATTCAAGCAAGGTCAGCCAGTAGAGCGAATTGAGGGTGTTGTGCAAGCACCCCAGTTGGTGGAACGTCTAAAAACGATAATTTAACGGGACTGGGGATTGGGGACTGGGGATTGGGGATTAGGGACACAACGACCGCTCAGTGCATCGCTGGGGATTGGGGACTGGGGACTGACAATTAAAAAAAAATCTCCAATTTGTAGGGTGCGTCAGGAGCGAGAAAACTTGGGTTAGGTAAGGTAAGAGATTACTGGTAATGACGCACCTACCCTACCTCAGATCTTGCACCTTTACGTATAAACCATGAATCCAGAAAAAACCATGTAATTTATATTACTAAATTACAATATAGTTTTTAGTCCTCTTATAGAGGACTTAAGCTATGAGACAGGGACTGTAAGTCAGTGTCGGATCTGTTAGGACAGCGAAAATCTATCAATACTTAGTGATTTTTATTCTGTATGACATAGTTGGTGCAAGATATGAACTACCCTACCCTATCGCACCTGCGGATAATTTATTTTTTGGACGAGATTGCTGTAGACCTCATTCATTCCCCAATCCCCAATCCCTGGTAACTGAGCGGAGCCGTTCGCGTAGCGTCTCGCAGAGAAGTGCAATCCCCAATCCCCAGAAAAAATTAATCTTGTGTCAATTGCGTGTCGAAACCTACTAGAAATTACATAAAAAATAATGTATAAAAATACCTGATTGATTACTTAATGAAATACCACCATTGACTGAGGTCTTATGAGTAAGCTTGACAATCCGGTTGTATTGCTCTTGACTCTGGCGGTGACATTTGGTCTGAGTGTGGCTGGTATTGGGTGGGCGTATCAATTTGGGTTTGGTTTCAATTCAGCTATCGAAAATAAATCGGAAACCAAAACAGAAAATACATCTGCAAAGAAGCATCTGCTAGTTCTGGGCGATTCTTTTAGTGGTTACAGCACTTTTCGCAGTGCAGCATTTAGTGAAGCAGTTAAAGAAATTGGCTTCAATCTACGTTATGAAAATGAGTTAGATCAGACTAAACGGGCTGAAAGATTGAATCAGGGAGAAGCTGATTTATTGCTAACGAGCTTAGATCAGTTTCTCAAACACAAGCCTGATGGTAAAATTATCGGGCTGATTGGTCGGACCGTGGGTGCAGATGCTGTCGTCCTAAATACCAAAAAGTATCCCAACCTCAAGTCCCTGGTGGATCTGACCCAGTTGCTACAGGAAGCACGGGAGAAGGGACAGCCGTTAACAATTTCCTTTGCTGGTGACACTGCTAGCGAATACCTAGCTTGGGTGTTAAGTAGCAAATTTGAGGCATTCAAGCTGTCAGATTTCCAGATAGATATAGTAGCAGATGCATCTGTTGCTTGGAAGAAGTTGCAAGACCCCAATCAGAATGTAGCAGTTGCTGTGATTTGGGAGCCTTATGTTACCCAAGCTAGACAGCAAGGCTACAAGGTAGTTTTATCGAGCAAGGATGAACCAGAGGCAATTTTAAATGTGATTGTCGCCTCTAATCGCCTGATTCAGTCTCAACCAGATAAAATTGCTGAATTACTAGCAGCTTATTACCGTCGTATTGATGCTGGTATTCGCGATGCTTCACTCTTGCAAAAGCAAATTGCGAAGGATGGTAAATTATCTCCATCTGATGCGACTGCGGTGTTGCAAGGGATTGATTTTTTTACCTCTGTACAAGCCAAAAACTGGCTGACGGATGAGACTTTAAATAAACGCATTGATTCTACAGCAGCAGTGCTGACCCTCGCCGCTAAAATAACTCAGGTACCCCAGAATCCCCGGGAACTGTATTCTGCAGAATTTATTGCCAAAGCAGCAGAAAGCACCCAAAACTTGATTAATTTGGTACATGCTGATAATCCGGATCTAGCCAAGAAACTTGAAGGTAAAAATGCGACTGGTCTGACTCCTAATTCTCAACCACTGGAGGGCGCCACGGATATCGGTAACTTGCAAGTGGAAGGAGATGTTAGATTTGCTACTGATTCTGCCAATCTGACGGAGGAAGGTAAACAAACCTTAAATAAGGTAGCGCAGAAATTGACAGGATTAAACCAGGAAACTGTGGCTATTCGGGTAATTGGTCATACTTCTAAATTTGGCGATGCTGACTTTAACCAAACCGTTAGTCAACAACGGGCTGAGACTGTAGCCAACTATCTGCGCGATCGCAGTGTCA
This sequence comes from Gloeotrichia echinulata CP02, assembly GCA_038087035.1. Taxonomy (NCBI): domain Bacteria; kingdom Bacillati; phylum Cyanobacteriota; class Cyanophyceae; order Nostocales; family Gloeotrichiaceae; genus Gloeotrichia; species Gloeotrichia echinulata. The sequence goes on from CP051187.1 coordinate 343,417, forward strand.
AGCTAAAAATTGAGGCTGTCGGAAAAGGCGGACAACAGCCTCTACCTAACATCGATCCCGAAGATAAACGCAACCAACGGACAGAAATTCGTTTAGTTCGCTTTAGTTAACTTTAGGGAATGGGGAAATCGGGGGGATGAACAATTCAAACCCCATTTTAAATATATAAAAATATTAATAATCCTTAATAGTGTCTACTATTAAGGATTGTCAATAGGAGCAAAAGATGCTCAACACCCTGATAGTTCCTTAAAAATCATCGAGAAACTGACTAAGTCGGCTGATAACGGGGTCAACCTCTTGAGGAGGGGTAGGAGCAGCATAGGTAGAAGGGGTATTCACCACTTCTGCATATGCTGATTGGGTCGGAGCCTGAATAAATGGTCGGTCATTGACCATGAGCGCCAGTTGAGCTACTTGTTGAGTAAGTTGCAGAATCTGGCGTTCCATAGTCTCTAAACGATTGGATTCCTTGGCAAAGAAACGTTCCTCAAGGTCAGCCATTTGATGTTGCAGTTCACCGATTCGTTGTTCAACCGATTCTGTTGCTGCGGGTTTCGGGCCAGGTCTGACAGATTCTGGTACACATAAAGATTGCCATAAGGCTTCTTTACAGAGGTCGCTGAAAGTTTTGTCGGGTTGTTTTTCCAAATGGCTTTCAACAAGGGCTAACAAGCTTTCATCAGCGACCCCAGGATTGAACGTAACCGATTTAACTACCTTTTTTGACCATTGGAACATCAGTTTTAAGCCTTAGCAGAGCGATTGGAGGATAGCTGGGCTTCTCCATAAATATACTGCCCCAAAGCATTAGCTTGACGAGAAGGTGCAGCTAAATAAGCGTTGATCTTAGCTTCCTTGAGCAGACGTTGCACGTCTTCCCAGAAAAATTCACCACCACCACCAGTGAGGATCACATCTGTGACCCGCTCTGGCAACCACGCTAGCACACGGCTGCAAATTTCGCGAGAAAACTGCTCGATGAGATTGGGGAGGAAGTCATCAAGGTTCGCGGGCTTGCTAGCACCTTTGGGACGGTAGAAGCGTTCGCCTTTGGGTTTGTTGACAGCAGAAATCAGCGCCAAGGATTGACTATCGGCTCCCTCGATCTCAGCGGCGACAAGTTCATAAAACTTATTCATCCCATACTCTTCGCTCTTGGAAGCACCGCGTGCGAAGCGGAAGTTATCCACCATCAAGAAATCGATAGTTTGATGCCCTACATCGACAATTCCCACCGATATTTTCGTAAAATCGGGGCTGGCGCCGGTTTTTTTGGGTTGAGCTTCAGACCACAGCAAACTACCATAGCCTTCGGGCATTACCCAGACTTTAGCGATGTTGAGGCTTACAGATTCGCCCCGGAAAGTTAACACATGGGGTCCAGTTACTAAGCTGGTCATCTGTGCTTTTTCTTTTTCAAATTGCTCTAAAGACAAGAAAGGTAAACCCAGTACCACGGAAATCTCGCCTTTGAGCTTAAAGTAGCCAGCACTTGCCAAGATTTTTACCAGTGCATCTTCTACTTTAGATTGTCCTACCCCGAGATTTGCCCCGAAATCTGCTGCCAGCTGACCTACAGCATATCCACTACCTTGATACTCTAGCCAAAGATCCATTAAAGGATCTGTAGCCCTAGCTTCAAAAACCCCCCCGCGCACCTGTTCAATTGACATTTGTTTGACGTTTGCAGGTACAAACACCACATTGTTGGGTTCGCGGCTGACACAGGTTTTTGTAGAAGTTCTACCTAAATCGACACTGAGTATGGTTCTACCATCAGGACTGCTACTTGGCCTATTAACACCACCACCAGTATTGATGGGAGTAGAGGCCGTGACTCTATTTAGAGGGATTGCAGCGGCATTCATTGGGGTAGCAGCGGAAGGTTGGTCTGTCATGTAAGCTCCTAGTCCTAACTTAACTGTAAAAAGTTATCATGCTCATCTTACAAAAATGCGAGCTACCAGAAATTCTCGATTGCGTCAAGTGTAGCTAGAAATACGCCAAAAATTAATTCAGGCGATCGCGAATTTAACATTATTTGGCATAGTGTATGTTAATTTTGGTGATATTCAAGGCCCGGTTTTACACCAAAAGCTGTTGGATTTCATTTTCTGGTCTGTTTGCGCCGACGCCGGAATACCCAAACAGCAAATGCCAGAACCAAGCCCCCAAGAACAATTTTGGATACAGGAGCAAGGTACTCGTCCACAACTTCATACTTACTACCCAAGAAATATCCTGAGTATGTTAGCAAACCTACCCAGGCGGCGCTACCCAGGGTTGTGTAAAATAAAAAGGGTAGCAAGTGCATATTGCTAATGCCTGCGGGAACGGAAATCAAAGTCCGGATTCCCGGTACAAGCCTACCAATAAACACTGCTTTATTACCTTGAGTGTCAAACCAACGTTTGGCTTTGGCGATATCTCTGCTGGATATGGCTAACCATTTCCCGTGCTTATCAGCCAAATCTTTTAAGCGTTGTTCACCTAATAACTTACCTGGGTAATACCAGATCAGTGCGCCCAATACAGAACCCAACACCCCGGCGATAAACACGCCAATGATATTGAGTTTTGCCCCTCCAGGGAGATCGGGACTGGCCGTAAATCCTGCCAATGGCATAATTAATTCTGAGGGGATGGGGGGAAAGAGGTTCTCTAGGAACATCAGTAGAGCGATTCCCCAATAACCCAAGGAGTTGATTGTATTAGTTATCCATTCGAGCATCGAGTCGATTCCTGAAATTTCTGCACCTGTATACTTGCTACATTCACCCTTAGCTTTCTCAAACCTTAATTATCCAAACTTGCTGGAGTCAAGATAACTTGGCTTGATGAAATTGGCAATTAAACTCATAAACAACTTCATGGGAGTGGGCAGAAAATCCCAAATTTTGATTAAATAATTGGGAATTTTCTGCTCGCCCTCAGCTTTTAGACAGTCTGGGTTAATGATTGTACTCTTGGTTCCGATTGCCAGTCTAATGGGTTCCAAACCCTATCTTCCAGAGCCATCTGCTCAATTAAACTTGCTAATCTCAGAGCTTTGAGTGCTTGTTCACCACCAACGGAAGGTTGATTACCACCATGTACACAGTTGACAAAATGTTCTAACTCTGCACTGAGGGGTTGAATGTTAGTGGTGTAGACTTTCTCAATTACACCATCCTGTCTGTAGAGTACTTGCCGATGGTCACTCACACAGTTGGGATTGGTTTGTCGGTGAATCAAAATTTCATTTTTGAGAAAATCTGCCTCAGTAAATGAATTTTTGCAATGGGCGACAATTCGGCGAATTTTCCGGTGAGTCACTTTGCTGGCAGTTAAAGTGGCTACAATACCATTGGCAAATCCCAAGGTAGCAGTCACGTAATCTAAATAACCAGAGTCTAAGGAACGATTACCGTTAGCGGTCAACTTCACCACTGGGGATGCGGCTAATTCCAGAAGGAGGTCAATGTCGTGGATCATTAAATCCAGGACAACCGAAACATCATTTGCTCGATCTGAGTAAGGACTCATTCGATGAGCTTCTAGTGCCAACAATTCCTCAGTTTTCAGGACTTTGCTCAATTCCTTAAATGCTGGATTGAAGCGCTCAATGTGGCCTACTTGCAGGATACACTGAGACTCGGCAGCAGCATTGACTAAGGATTCTGCCTCAGAAATACTGGCAGCAATTGGCTTCTCAACTAAAACATGAATTCCGGCTAATAGACAATTGATGCCAACAGCGTAATGCAGGCGCGTAGGAACGGCAATACAAACTGCTTCCACATGGGGAAGCAAGTCACAGTAATCTTCAAAAAATCGCACCTTGTATTTGCTGGCGGTTTCTAATCCCCGCTCAACATTAATATCCGATACCCCCACCAGTTCAACATCTTTCATGGAACTTAGCACACGGGTGTGATGTTGCCCCATATTACCCACACCGATAACGCCTATGCGAATCGGTCGTGGCTGGTTGCGCTGTGTATATGGATTCGGTTCTGCCACTGACATACTATTTTGCACTATTATTCTCTCCTCAACCACCAAATTTAGAGACGCTGCGGACGTTGGCCTTTATACTTAACTGCCAGTTACGATCCGTCTAAAACCATCCAGATGGTAACATAGAGGTTCTGTTTATGAAGAATTTCAAAGATTATTATGGGTTCCCGCAATCTGGCTGTCTTTTGTATAGTTGGTTCGGAGTTGATCAATTTTTTGCACTTTATACAATTTACAATGTGTGTTTTTATTAACTTGAAAACCTAAGTAATATCTAAGTGGAAATTCTCAGATGCTTGTGAGTCAATTAATTAGCGGGATCAATATCTAATTGATACCATTGAAAACTAATTTTTTTATTTTGTCAGGAAAATTACAAAAAAGCCAAAATATCACACGGAGAGGGTTGTTTAAACACAGAATTTATGTGGAATTACCACCGCTGATTCACTTAAATAATTTTTGCATAATTATCTGCAACACTTACAGATCTCCCAGGGCAATTTTTGGGGGATACTAGCGTATGTGGACTGTTGGAGCCGACTCCCTTGGTGGTTCGCTCTTAGCGTTCCCGTTCGCGTAGCGTCTCCGAAGGAGAAGGGTAGCAAGAAGCAGACCCTCTAGAAATTACTTCTAGTTGAATGGCGAAGCTTAGATAAGTTTAGCCAAGTTTTGTATAGCAGGTTTTATGAAAGCTGTAATTCTGTTGTCTGGGGGATTAGACTCTTCTACTATTCTGTACCAAGCTAAGGCTGATGGTTGTGAGTGTCACGCCATTTCCTTTGATTACCAGCAGCGACATCGACGAGAGTTAAAGTCAGCCCTCAGCGTCGCTCAAAAAGCTGGAGTGGTAAAACATCAAGTGGTTAATTTTGACTTACGACTATGGGGCGGTTCGGCGCTTACAGACGATGGAATTGATTTACCCCAGGAGCGTTCCTTAGATGAAATGGCACAAAATATTCCTGTAACCTATGTGCCTGCGCGTAATACAATCTTTTTAAGCTTTGCCCTGGCCTATGCTGAAACGATCGCATCTGAAAGGATTTATATCGGTGTAAACGCCTTAGATTACTCTGGATATCCTGACTGTCGCCCCGACTATATCCAAGCAATGCAAGAAGTTTTCCGCCTGGGAACCAAACAAGGACGTGATGGAGAACCCATTACCATTTTCGCACCCCTGATACACCTGAAAAAAACCGAAATAATCCAACTTGGCAACAAATTAGGAGTTCCTTGGGACCTAACTTGGTCATGCTATGCCGGCGGCGATGTCGCTTGCGGCGTCTGTGATTCTTGTCGCTTGCGGCTAGCCGCTTTTGCCGAATTGGGGCTGAAAGATCCGCTTCCCTATGCATTGTAAGGGGGACTGGGGATTGGGGACTGGGGAGAAATAACTCCCAACTCTCAACTCCCAACTCCTACCACTGGAAGAATATTTATTTAACCCACATTCCGCACTTCAAAATGTATTATTTCTGTTTTCAATAAAAATTCCTAATAGTGTTCAACCTATTAAGTATTAATATTGAATTCTATCGGTAATTTATGTTGTTGATTTAACCATTATTAAACAGGTTTTGGAAATCTACGCATATTACACGATGAAGTGCAGAAAGCCGGATTTAAATGAACCCCGTCCCTTGGGCGTCTGGCTAAGACACGCTCCGCGTCCCGCAGGAAACGCAGAGCAATCTCAAGCGCTAATCCTACACCGGGAAGGGAGTAACTCCTAACTCCTCAATCCGTCGCAGTTGGATTTGGTGTAAACGTGGTCCAACAACTGAGACGACGGTGAATTCAAGATTTTGATAGGTGTAGGTTTCACCTTTGGCGGGAATTTTCTGCAATTGGTAGAGCAAAAAGCCCCCCAGAGTCTGGTATTGCTTAGTTAAGGGTAAACGGATATTCAAGACTTCGTTGAGGTCTTCTAGGTTGATTTGTGCCTGGACGAGAAATGTCTGCTGGTCTAACATTTGAATCAGCAGGTCTTCGGTGCTGTCCAGTACGCCAGCATCGCCAATGATTTCGGCAATGACATCTTGCAGTGTTACCAGTCCGACAATACTGCCAAATTCATTGACTACCATCACCATAGCGGGCTTTTCTTGCTGCATCATTGGCAGTAGTTCACTCAAAGGGGTATGTTCTGGTACAAATCGGGCTGGACGCATCCACGGTTGGATTTGTGTTTCTAAATTCAGCTTGCCTACAGCTAAGGGTTTTGCTAAGTCTTTAAAGTATACTATGCCACGAATGTCGTCTAAAGATTCACCGATAACGGGATAGCGCGAGTGACCAGTAGTAGCCATTTCCTTGAGTAATTGCTGGAAACTGGCGTCTTTAGACAAAGCGACAATGCTGGTGCGCTTAATCATCACATCTTCGGCTGTGACATCCCCAAACTCAAAGACATTATTTAGCAGTTCTCGCTCCGAAAGTCGTAAACCGGTGGATTCGCGTTCGGTAGAAATAATTAGCTGCAATTCTTCAGGAGTCACCGGTGGTCTCCAGCCTTGACCTGTATATTCAATGCCAAATAGTCGCAATAGCCAGCGGTTGGATTGGTTGAGAATCCAGATGAAGGGGCTGAAAAAACGGACGATCGCTTTTACTGATGGTCCCAAAAATCGTGCCAGTTGTTCTGAATACAACATAGCTACTGATTTGGGACAAAGTTCCCCTAACACAATTTGCAAATAGCTAATCAACAAAAAGGCGATGGGTATTGATAACGAATGGGCGACAAATTGAGTCATCCCACCCGGTACAGGTAAGGATTTTAGCCATGTATTCACTACGATAACAATCGTATTTTCGCCAATCCATCCCAGTGCCAAACTAGAGAGAGTAATACCTAACTGGGTGGTAGATAGCAATCTGTCAATACTACGTTGCAACATTTCCACGGCGATCGCTGGGATGTCACCAGCTTTGACTAACTGATGGATACGCGATCGCCGCACTGTCACCATTGAAAACTCCGCTGTGACAAAAAAGGCATTGATCGCAATCAATAGCAGCACTGATAACAATCGCAGCCCGATATCTGTCAAATTTAAGCTAGGAAAACCACTCACCGTTAAAGCTCGTGTACAACTTACGCCCCCATTATTAGTATTAGGGATTGGGGATTGGGGATTGGGGATTGGGGATTGGGAGTTGGGAGTAAGGAGTAATGAGTAATGAGTAATGAGTAATGAGTAATGAGTCAAGAGTAAATTAATCTAATCCCCAGTCCCCAGTCCCCAGTCCCCAGTCCCCAGTCCCCAGTCCCTAGTCCCCAGTCCCCAGTCCCCAGTCCCCAGTCCCCAGTCCCCAGTCCCTAGTCCCCAGTCCCCCTAGTCCCCAGTCCCCAATCCCCGGTCCCCAGTCCCCAATCCCCAATCCCCAGTCCCCAGTCCCCATTCTCAAAATAGCCCCACTTACTTTTCTACAGGAATATTCAACACCTCTAGCTTCAATTGTTGAGCAGGATAATCTGTCAGCCCTAGGGATATCTTCTTGACATCATCAAGCAAAGCGGTGGGAATGGTCACAGTACCAGTAAAAGTAGGTCCATTTGCAGGCAATTCAGCGGGTAAACCATCTGTACTAGCACTGAGAGTTCTGCCTTTGTCATCGGTGACATCCAAAAAACTATACAGGAATCTCACAGAATCAGCACCTTTGTTCTGCATTTTTACTTTCAGTAGTAGATTCCCGCCAGAATAGCGGGCTGATTGTACAGACATATTTACACCGCCATTTTCAGCCGCGACTGGAAACCCTGGTAGGGGTTTTTCTTCCACTAGTTGCTCTTTCTTTTCCTCTGGCTTAGGCTTGCTGCTCTTGGTGTCTTCATCATCTTCGTCTAGCTTTTGGGATTTAGCGGCCTTGGTTTTACCCTCAATCCGTGACTTAACAATTTTTAGGATTTCATCCTCTCTTAACAGGGTGACTCCTCCCTGTTGAGCGTTGGTTGACTTACCACTAGCAAATTTGGTTGTCGGGCGACCATCTGGCGTTGTCACACCTTTGAGTGCTGAACTCCCCAGAGTAAAGCCCCAAAAAGCACTAACAGAACCAGCTCCCAACATCAGGGTTAACAAAATTAACGTAAGAAGAACAGTGGAATTTATTTTCATCGCTGACAAGCTATTGCACAAGAATGCTGGTCTAGTTAAAAGTAAAGTATTCAGGACTTGGCCAACTGGGACATATGCTTTGCGCTATGGTCGTCAAGAGTCAAGGGTCAAGGGTCAAAAATCTAGATTTTTTTTTTGACTTTGGACTCTTGACCGCCCCTGCGAAAAAATATGACACGCAGCTTTAGTCCTATTGAAGCCGTTAAGCTCAATGATTAGAAGAACTTAATCAATATTAGTTTGCACTATTTCACTCTCCAATGATGTAGTATTAAAATCTGGTAAACTATTTTTGAGGGTAGACAAACTGTCAACTCACGCTACAATACAATTGATGAAATTCTACCAGGGTTGGCCGAGCGGTTGAGGCAACGAACTCATAATTCGTGCAAGGCAGGTTCAACTCCTGCACCCTGGATTAAATCGGTACTGAGTCGTGAGTGCTGAATCCTGAGTGATAAGTTATGTTTTTGAGTGAAATCCACACTCCTTGGTTAGGGTTCATTTCAATCGTAACCTCACTTTTAACTCTTATCAGCACTCCTGACTCAGCACTCCTGACTTAAGAGCCTAAAATTTAAATTCAGTGCCGATTTTGAGCTGATTGGCATTCATGCGCGGAGACATCAGCAGTGATGTACCATAGGGATTGGGTAAGTCGGGAGTGCGGAGTATGGGATCATTGGTAGCTTGTTGGGTTAAAACATCGCGATAGAGACTGTTAACTAACTCAGCATCGCGGGCAATTTCATTTTCTGGGAAACTATCCTGCAAACCTGAACCAGATCCCAGTAAAGAGTCTATCTGACGCTTCTTGCTGCGATTTTCATAAAAATTGCGATCGTGTCGAAAAAAAGCTCGATTAAAGGTATCATTTGTGGTTTCATAATTAGGTACTGCTGTATCCGCATCTGCAAGACCAGGAAAAGCAATACTAGAAGCCAGTAGCACCAATAAAGCGCTAAAGGTTTTAGTTTGAAATTTTATACCCATGCTTATCACTCCGCAATTTTGGGGCGAATCTTCACTTATGCTTAAATTCAGAACTGTTAACAGTTCAATCTTTGGTGTAGCACAATTTTTCACCTTTTGTAATGACTGATATTACTGAAACCCTTACCCACTCCGATATTTGGGCGGACACTGCTGATTTGACTACCCTCCGCCATAAGTTACTAGATTTATTTTCCCAACTCGCCTATCAAGAGGGTGATTTTCTCCTCTCTTCTGGACAACGCAGTTCTTACTACATCAATGGTAAACAGGTAACTCTCCACCCCCAAGGCGCCTTAGCAGTCGGACGGGTGCTGTTTCCCTTATTATCCGTAGATACACAGGCGGTTGCAGGATTAACACTAGGCGCTGACCCAGTTGTTACAGCAGTGAGTGTGGTGTCTGTGTATGAAAATCGACCGATACCCGCGTTGATTGTTCGTAAAGAAGCCAAGGGACATGGCACAAGGGCTTATATTGAAGGGCCGATTTTAGCAGAAGGTGCAAAAGTGGTGGTTTTGGAAGATGTCGTGACTACGGGGCGATCGGCGATGAAGGCTGTAGAGCGACTCAGAGCAGCAGGTTATATTGTTAATAAAGTAATTTCACTGATTGATAGAAAGCAAGGCGGAGCCGAGTTTTACCAGTCTGTTGGATTAGATTTTGAGGCTGTGTTTACGATTGAGGATATTCAGCAACGGTATCGGGAGTTAGGGAATTAGTTAAGCAATTGAGGGATGCGATCGCATCCCTAATATTATCAGATTGAGTTGAGAATTATTATCTCAATTAAAATTACACCAGATGAAGCAGGTAAAAATTTAGAGAGTATTTGCATCTGTTTTCTCGTAAAGTCGTTCCCGCAATTCGCGCGAGCGTCGCATCGGGCTGTGCTATTACCAATTGGCGCAGGATTTCTAGCTGTTCGGCATTCAATGAAAGTTGGCGTCTGCTCAGTCCGCACCTTGGGGACTATCGTGCCCAATTCACGATGCCTGCGGCGCTTGCGGTGCCATCACGTTTGAGTAAATTTTGCACAAAACTTAAGGTGACGCCAAAGTTTTTCGCCAGTTTTCGTTGGGAAATGTCACCGCAGGCATAAGCATCAACAATTTTCTGGCGCAAGTCGATAGAGTAGGCTTTCATAGCGACCAGTTATCAGTACAATTGCTCTCTCCTAGTGTACTGCACTGGACTGATAACCGCTATACCTGAAAATCGCTGTATTAATGAAAAAATAAATAGGTTCATCATCAATATTCAATCCCCTGCATTCATACATGGGATATTAATGACAAATGACAAATGACAAATGACAAATGACAAAGAGTAATGAGTAATGAGTAATGAGTAATGAGTAATGAGTAATGAGTAATGAGTAATGAGTAATGAGTAATGAGTAATCAGTAATGAGTAATGAGTAATCAGTAATGAGTAATGAGTAATGAGTAATGAGTAATGAGTAATGAGTAATGAGTAATGAGTAATCAGTAATGAGTAATGAGTAATGAGTAATCAGTAATGAGTAATGAGTAATGAGTAATGAGTAATGAGTAATGAGTAATGAGTAATGAGTAATGAGTAATGAGTAATGAGTAATGAGTAATGAGTAATCAGTAATGAGTAATGAGTAATGAGTAATCAGTAATGAGTAATGAGTAATGAGTAATGAGTAATCAGTAATGAGTAATGAGTAATGAGTAATGAGTAATCAGTAATGAGTAATGAGTAATGAGTAATGAGTAATCAGTAATCAGTAATGAGTAATGAGTAATGAGTAATCAGTAATGAGTAATGAGTAATGAGTAATGAGTAATCAGTAATGAGTAATGAGTAATCAGTAATGAGTAATGAGTAATCAGTAATGAGTAATGAGTAATGAGTAATCAGTAATGAGTAATCAGTAATGAGTAATGAGTAATGAGTAATGAGTAATGAGTAATGAGTAATCAGTAATGAGTAATGAGTAATGAGTAATGAGTAATGAGTAATGAGTAATGAGTAATGAGTAATGAGTAATGAGTAATGAGTAATGAGTAATGAGTAATGAGTAATCAGTAATGAGTAATGAGTAATGAGTAATGAGTAATCAGTAATGAGTAATGAGTAATGAGTAATGAGTAATGAGTAATGAGTAATGAGTAATGAGTAATGAGTAATGAGTAATGAGTAATGAGTAATGAGTAATGAGTAATGAGTAATGAGTAATGAGTAATGAGTAATGAGTAATGAGTAATGAGTAATGAGTAATGAGTAATGAGTAATGACAAATAACAAATGACAAATGACAAATAACAAATGACAAATAACAAATGACAAATGACAAATGACAAATGACAAATAACAAATGACAAATAACAAATGACAACAGCTACGATAAAGAATATCCTGTTGTATTCTGAACGAAATTTAAAACTTTTTGATATGATTCTGGATTACTTACGGGGTTGATGATGATGGGGATAGTACCATCGGGTAGCCAGAAAGTGATTCTCCCGTTAGATTCTTGACAAAAGGAACTGATGCAGTTGAGATTAATTACATATTGATTTCTTTCATAGTTGATTTTTACCCAATGGGCGCTATCCAAATCTAACCCTGTAACACGTTCTATATATTGCAGGATTTTTTGATAGTCTGGTAGGTTATTTTGGGGGTTAATAACAACAGGAATAGCACAATCTGGTAGCCAAAAAGTAACCCTGCCGTTCTTTTCATAACAAAAAGCATTAACACGGTCAAAATTAACTACATATTCTTTCCTCTCGTAAAGGATTTTCACCCAGTACGCCACAAATTCTCCTCAAGTCCAAAGTTTACGAATGAATGATTGTCACAAAATACCCCAGAAATTATCCTCAAACCTGACCTTCATATTTTCAACACTCAGTCAAAATTCAAAATTCACAAACGCACTTTTGAATTTGACGAAAAGTTGTTAGGAGGGTTTCCCGACCTAGCAAACTTTTCTAGACGAATTTTGAATTACTTAAGATACTTCTACTGGTGTTGGTGTACCAGAGGTAGGATGAGTACGGGAAATCGCGGCTTGCATAAATCCCTTAAATAAAGGATGGGGGTTACTAGGACGCGATTGAAATTCTGGATGAAATTGACTAGCCAGAAAGAAAGGGTGCTTAGGTAATTCCACAATTTCGACTAAACGTCCATCAGGAGATGTACCACTAATGACATAGCCAGACTTGAGTAACATATGACGGTAAGCGTTGTTGAACTCGTAACGATGGCGATGTCGTTCATAAATTACATTTCTTTGATAGAGCTTAAACGCCAGAGTGTTGGGCACAATTTCACAAGGATAAAGACCCAAGCGCATTGTACCGCCTAAATCTACCACATCTTGTTGTTCTGGCAAAAGGTTAATAACCGGATCGCTACTATGGGGGTCAAATTCAGCACTATTGGCATCAGTTAATCCCTCAATATGTCTAGCCCATTCAATTACGGAACATTGCATTCCTAAGCATAATCCTAAAAATGGGATTTGGCGCTCGCGGGCATATTTAATGGCGGCAATTTTACCATCTACGCCGCGAATCCCGAAACCTCCTGGGACAACTATGCCATCAACACCACCTAGATGGTCTTCTGCTGGTTCTGTTTCCAAGGTTTCGGAGTTGACCCAACGTAGACGCATCTGTCCTTGGGTAAAAATGGCTGCATGTTGCAGCGCTTCGACCACGGAGATATAGGCATCACCTAAGCCCACGTATTTGCCAACAATGGCAATTTCCACACTATATTTGGGAGTGTACAACTTTTGGACCAACCTTTGCCACTGCACCAAATTTGGTAGGCGTTGTTCCATTTGCAGCAAATCTAGGACTTGCTCGGCCATTCCTTCCCTTTCCAGCATTAGCGGTACTTCATAGATGCTTTTAGCATCTTGAGATGTGATCACGCATTCTTCTGGGACATCACAAAATTCGGATAATTTCTGTTTCAATCGGGGAGCAAGGGGGCGATCGCACCGACAGACTAAAATATCTGGTTGAATGCCAATGGATCTGAGTTCCTTAACCGAATGCTGGGTTGGCTTAGTTTTCATTTCCCCAGCCGAGGCTATCCACGGTAACAGGGTAACGTGCATATACAGGACATTTTGTCGTCCCACTTCCTTGCGAAACTGGCGAATTGCTTCCAAAAACGGTAGTGATTCAATATCTCCCACTGTGCCGCCTATTTCTGTAATAACGGCATCAATTTTCGTATTTTGTGCTACCCTTAAAATCCGCTGTTTAATTTCATTGGTGATGTGGGGTATGACCTGCACAGTGCCGCCATTATATTCACCACGGCGCTCTCTGGTAATGACAGCTTGGTAAATTGATCCCGTGGTAACACTGTTAAGACGCGACATTGAGGTATCAGTGAAGCGTTCATAATGCCCCAAGTCCAAATCTGTTTCCGCGCCGTCCTCAGTAACGAATACCTCTCCATGTTGAAACGGACTCATCGTCCCTGGATCGACATTAATATAAGGATCGAGTTTGAGAATCGATACCGAATAATTGCGTGATTTAAGCAACCTTCCCAGACTTGCTGCTACAATGCCTTTGCCAATACTGGAAACTACGCCTCCAGTTACAAAGATAAACTTAGTCATAGTAATTTGTATTGCTAGCGACTTCTAAAATTGCATCTCGTCATTGTGTCACAGTAACTCTTGTCAAATTTCGTGTGATTTTCCTGTGAAGAAACTTTTAGGATTGGTAATATTAAGCTGTACTGTCACCTCCTCGGTAGCATTGGCAGAGTCATCTCTGATAGTTGTTTTTCCCCAGACAAACCACCAGACTACGGCAGAAAAAATTTTCTTTCTTGGCACAGCACCACCAGACGGGCAGGTTTTGATCAATGATAAGCCAATTGCCCGCAGCAATGCCGGTCATTTTGCACCCAGTTTCCCTTTGCAGTTGGGAGAGAATCTGTTTACTATACGCCACCTTAATCAAGAACGCCAGATTAAGGTGACAAGGCTTTCCACTCAACCTGAGATACCACAGGGGTTAGGCTTTGCCAAAAATTCTCTCGCTCCAGCAGTTGACATTGCTAGATTACCAGGGGAATTAATTTGTTTTAACGCTATTGCACCATCTAACGCCACAGTATCTGTCAACTTGGCTAGTCAAACAATTGTCCTTGCACCCCAACCAACTCAGGCAGAATTACCAAGCAATTTGGCTGCCCTAACTGGGAAAAATCAACCTGGTATTCAGTCTACCGCAGGAAACTACCAAGGTTGCACTACGGTGTCAACTGCTGCCGATCTCGGACAACCTCAGTTTCAGATGACCCTCAATGGTAAGATGATAACGCAGCCTGGTACTGGCAAAATTCAAATTCTCGCACCCGCACAGTTGCCAGTTGTAGAAGTAACAGCAGACTCAGGTGTCGCTCGCACCGGTCCAGATACCGATTATTCTCGACTCACACCTCTGCCTAAAGGTACACGTGCCAGCGTCACAGGTAAGGAAGGTGAATGGTTACGTTTAGACTATGGCGCTTGGATTAAGAGTCAAGAAACCCGGATTTTACCAAATGCCATCCCACCAAGCACGATGATTCGGAGTGTGGGATATCGTCAACTTCCGAATGCCACAGAGATAATTTTCCCCTTACAAGTTCCTGTACCGTTGAGCGTGCAACAAGGCGATCGCAGTTTCACCCTTACCTTATACAATACCACTGCTCAAACGGATATTATTCGCACAGATGATAATTCTCTAATTTCTCGCTTAGATTGGCAACAATTACCTTCCCCGAATGGCGGGAGTCAGCGGGTGCAATACACCTTCAACCTCAAGAAATCCCAACAATGGGGTTATCAGCTCAGATACGAAGCTACAAGCCTAGTTTTGACTTTACGCCATCCGCCTGTAATTGGGCATAAAAAACGCCAACCGTTATCTGGCATCAAGATCTTACTAGACCCAGGACATGGCGGTAAAGAATCTGGCGCTAGTGGACCTACTGGATATCTGGAAAAAGATGTGAATTTGGTGGTATCTAAGTTGCTGCGCGATGAGTTAGTCAAGCGTGGCGCAACGGTGGTGATGACACGAGACGTTGATAAAGAAGTTTCCCTCCCAGAACGGCAGGCAATTATTAGTAGAGAACAACCTGCTATCGCTCTTTCTGTTCATTATAATTCCCTACCTGATGATGGAGATCCAAAAAATACTCAGGGAGTGGGCACTTTTTGGTATCATCCGCAATCTCATAATTTGGCTGTATTCATGCATAATTACCTCGTGAATCAGCTAAGTAGATCCACTTATGGTGTATTTTGGAATAATCTGGCTCTAACTCGTCCGACAGATACACCATCGGTGCTGCTGGAATTGGGTTTTATGAGTAACCCTGATGAATTTGAATGGGTGATAAACCCAAAAGAACAGAAAAAATTGGCAAAAATTCTAGCTGAGGGAATTACTCAATGGTTCATAAGTACGCGCTAATGAAAAACCTATGGCTAGGGACACTGTTATTTTTCCCTACAGCCATGCTCACAGAAATTCACACAGCAATTGCTCAAAATGTGAATCCACCAGTTGTAAAATTGCAGACAGTTCCGCTGACACCAAAACAACTTGAACGTCTCAATAAGGCACTAGGGTGGTACCATAAGCAGTACGATCCAGTCGAAAAAATGCTGCGCGTCCCTTTCTCATCGCCTGGTTATCACACCCAGCTTACAGGTGGGATGGTACATCCAACCAAGAGTTCATTGGACTATGCGGTTGCACTGCTAGACACTCAAGATGAAACTTACCGCAAACGAGCCGAGGACATTTTGCGGCGGATTATTGCTCTACAGGATCAAAATCCCAATAGCAAGACTTACGGTATCTGGTCGTGGTATTTAGAAGAGCCACTAGCAAAAATGTCACCCCCAGATTGGAACTGGGCTGACTTCTTAGGTACGCAACTGCTACAAGTATCACTTTATCATCGTCATCGCCTAGCGCCTGATCTCGCAAAAAAACTGGATCAAGCTCTCGTACATGCAGCACGCTCTATTCAACGACGCAATGTTAGTCTTGGCTATACAAACATTGCCATCTTGGGGACTTATGTAACGCTGGTAACAGCCGAAACCTACGATATTGCGGATTTACGTAATTATGCCCTAGATCGTCTCCAACGGTTCTATGATTACACTCAGAAGATGGGAGGCTTTCCGGAATATAACAGCCCATCTTATAGCACCCTAAATGTGGAATCACTGGGTCGTTTGCGTTTACACGTCAAAAACACCAATGCTAAAAAATTGGTAGGAGATCTTTACCGATTAGCCTGGGAAGAAATCGCCTACCACTTCCACGCGCCAACCAGACAGTGGGCTGGCCCTCATAGTCGAAATTACAAAACCTTACTTCAGCCTCGTGTGCTTGATATTATTCAGCGAGCAACTGAAGGACGAGTAAATTTCCGGTTAGATACAAGCCCTACCTTAGAAGAACATCGCTTACCACTTCCTGCTCCACGGGATCTGGAGGGATATTTTACCTTTCTGAATCAGGCACGCACTTTTGTGGAAAACTTGGATATAGGTGGATTCAAAACTATCCTTACTACCTATCTTGATCCAGCTTTCACAATTGGTTCAGTTAACTACAGTGATTTGTGGAATCAGCGGCGATCGCTCCTAGCTTACTGGGGTACATCAGAAAAGCCAAGCTATTTACACCTGCGTTTTTTGCATGATGGCTATGATTTTGCAGCGGCACAATTGTTTAGCGTCCAAAATAAAGAACGTGTTTTAGCTGGGATAAACTTCGCTACCAATGGCGGCGATACCCATATCGTTTTTGACAAACTTAAAGATGGTGTAATTAAAGCCAAAGACCTACGTTTACGCTTTGAATTTGGAGGAGAAGCCGGAAAAAATCAGTTACAATTACCAAAGGATTTAAAATCGCCAGTTAATTTAAACGTTGGTAATTTGTATTTTCAGATTGCCGTGCCTTATGCTCAGTTTGGTAATACATCGGGAACATGGCAAGTTGGCAAAACAGATACAACTTCATATCTTGACTTAGTGTTATATTCTGGTCAACAAAAAACAATTCGTCTTGGTGATTTGAAACAAGCCGGAATTGGATTCGCGTTACAGATGGGAACGAAACAATATAAATCTGTCCCCAATGTGACTGCAACTGTTAGTAGTGATATCTTAAAGTTGAAATGGAACAACTTGGTGTTACCAATCCTCATCAAACCTAACACCCAGTCGAATAGTATCAACTTGACCCGCTAAATTCCATAAGCAAAAGCATCAACTCAGGGTCTTATACCAATTGCGACAACTAAATAGTTCAACATTAAAGAAGGGAAAAACTTTGTAGTAGTGCTAAAGCGCCACTACAAAGTTTTTGATGTTGAACCCACATTCCGCAAATATTAAAAATATTAAAAGTGAATTATAATGGTAAATTACAACATTTACCAGTTAACTATGACAAGCACAGAAAAATTATCTAGTCAGCCAAATCTAGAGGAAAATGATCTCAAAAAGGTAGAGCAGTTACCCACACTGTCAGCACTAGTGTTATTATTTATCGCCTTAATAGCTTTGTCCCTTGCTGCAATCTTCATCAGATTTAGCGAAATGGAAATTAGTTCCAATGCTACAGTTTTCAATCGTTTGTGGATCGCAATGACGATTTTTGGCGTAGGGAGTGGAATCAAACAAATACAACTTTACCGCTCAAAAGATTTAATTCCTCAAGCTGTTAACTTAGAAAATTTTAGTTTTCTAAATAATTTAAAACTTCTACTTATAATGGGCGTAACTTCCTCTATCTACATTACTTTATGGGCATGGTCGCTAACACAAACTAGTTTTGCCAACTCTATAGTGCTGCGAAGTCTCACCCCGGTTTTTACCACTTTTTTCGGATGGCTATTCTTAGGACAGTACTTTGAAACTACCTTCTTAGTTGGGATAGCGATCGCCTTGTGTGGAGCAATTGTAATTGGGATTACTGACTTTTCATACTCTACTAATAACATCACTGGTGATGTAGCAGCCTTACTTGCTGCAATCTTCTATGGTGTTTACCTCCTGAGTGTCGAAAAACTCCGAACCAGATTTTCGTCTTCTACCATACTCCTATGGCGCTGCTTCATAGGAACAGTATTAACTCTGCCTATAGTAATATTAAGTGAACAGCCAATTTTTCCCTATTCTTTATCCGGCTGGCTAGCGGTAATTTCCCAAGCAGTTGTGTGTCAAGTATTAGGTCAAGGACTACTAGCACAATCCCTCAATCAATTATCATCAGGTTTTGTGGCTACTAGCCTTTTGCTTGAACCTATGATCACTGCATTTATAGCTTGGGTCATTTTCTCTGAGCAGTTAACTTTTATAAATTGCATAGCTTTTTGTATTGTTTTGCTCGGTGTATACTTAGCTAAACCACGTGAACTTACAATAAACACAAAAGAATAAGTCAGTTTTTATTAGCTAATAACCTGGCTGATTTTATCTTCACTTCATGCAAAATCGGCATAGTAAACAACCCCCAAGCCAAACCCGTAATCAACCCAAAAGGCGTAACCAAATAATTATTAAAACTCCACAAATCGAAAACCTGCGCCGCCAACTCCAAAGGATAAGCCATCATCAAAACACTAGCCAGCGCCGCACCACTCCAACCATATTGACTCAACCAATAAAAACCATTACCCTCAGTCACTGCAAACAGTAAGCGCGTGAGTAATAAACCCGTCACCGTACCATAACAGCGCATACACACAGCCATAATAAAAGGCGGAGCCAAATCTAACCCCATATCCGGTTGCGGACACACATGATTCCCCAAGAAATAAATAATGTCCGCAATACCCGGAAGCAAAAACACACCAGAAGCAGCCAGAAAGGGAGCAACTGGCGGGCCAAAAACCATACCCACCAGCAGAAAATCAGCAATAAAACTCACCCAATTAACCTGCAAATCTCTCCTCAAAGCCACTCTCATCCCCCCCTCTGGGCGCCTTTGCGCCTCTGCGTGATACCTCTTTTAACCTACATTAGCAACATAGGGACTTGTCAACTTATCGAGCTGCTGAGTTAACAGACTCAAGAACAACCCCACATCTGTCACCACACCGACCGATTCTATCGAACCGCGATCGCTTAACTTAGTCACCACAGCAGGATTAATATCCACACAGACCATTTTCACCCCAGCCGGAGTCATATTACCCACCCCAATCGAGTGCAGCATGGATGAGAGCATCAAAATCATATCCGCACCTTCGAGGACTTTGGCATATTCCTCCTGGGCTTGAATCAAATTCATTTCGGTATCAGGTAAAGGACCATCATCCCGAATCGAACCAGCCAGGACAAAAGGTATATGATGACGTACACACTCATACATCACACCACTAGGAATCATCCCCGCCTCCACAGCCTTGGCGATGCTACCATAACGGCGGATGGTATTAATTACCTTTAGGTGATGGCGATGTCCACCACGGACAGCGACACCGCGCTTCATATCCACACCCAGGGAGGTGCCCATAATATTTTGCTCGATGTCATGGACGGCGATCGCATTTCCGCCCAGCAATCCTTGTACATAGCCTTCGCGAATCAGGCGTGATAGATGTTCGCCGCCGCCAGTGTGAATCACCACCGGACCTGCTGTGACAACTAATTTACCACCAGTATCCCTAATTTTACGTAATTCCCAAGCCACTTGCTCCACGACTATTTCCACGCGGCGCTCACTGGAAACCCCCGACGACATAAAGCTAAATTCCTGAGAATTGCGTTGTTCGCGGGATTCAGTTTTGCGGATGGTGCGGATACCCTGGACATCTACGACTACCCGCTCACCAACTGCTAAATCACGTAAAATTTTACACCGCGCAAATAGCCCATTCGGGGTTTGGGAAATGGCGATCGCCCCATCCATGCGCTGATTGTGTACCTTCACCCACTGACCATTAATCCTTACTTCTGTGGGATAAATGGTACTCACATAGAAATCATCGGGAGCCACACC
The DNA here is from genome assembly GCA_038087035.1 of Gloeotrichia echinulata CP02. NCBI lineage: Bacteria > Bacillati > Cyanobacteriota > Cyanophyceae > Nostocales > Gloeotrichiaceae > Gloeotrichia > Gloeotrichia echinulata. The sequence continues at coordinate 363,584 of CP051187.1, forward strand.
ATCTTGGATCACAGGCTCTAGTTTGACATCCCGCTCATCTTGGGGCAAGTCTACTGCACCCAAATCAATCAATTGCGAGATGATTTCTTCCATCACCTCATGGGATGGCGCTGATACCTTAACTTCAGCGGCTGAGGTACTTTGGCGCTGTTCTCCCAAGTTGAAATTTAGGACTTGGAAACTTCCCCCAGTGTCTACAATCAAATCCAAAGCACGGTTAATCAAACCAGAGTCCAGCAGGTGTCCTTCCAGGCGAATAATCCGGCTTTCTACCGAGACATTCGCATGGACTTCTTCCCTAACTGGTTCCGTCACCCGCAGCGTGAGACATTTAGCCGCACCCCCAGCTTTGAGAAATTCCGTCAGCGGTGTTTCGATAACTTGGAAACCCACATTTGCAAGGCGGGTTTTCAAAGTATCACTCGCCTTGTTCATAATCACGATGTGTTCCACATTCACCGCATTACAGGCGAAGTTTACCGCATCGGCTTCTTCAATTGCAATCCGCTTTTCTGGTGTGACGCGCATTTCAATTAAGCGGTTGGAATAGGAATCAAAAGCGCCGGGATAGTACAGTAAATAGCCGTTTGCTAGCGGACAAAAGCAGGTATCTAGGTGATAGAAGCGCTCATCCATCAATCGCAGAGACAGGACTTCAATATCTAGCCATTTGGCTAGATAGGGGTGGGAATCTAATTCTGAACGGAAGCCATATCCAGCCCATAACCAACGTCCCTCCCGATCTAGCAGTGCGTCCCCTGCGCCTTCAAAAGGTAAGTCTTTCGGTAGAACATTGACTGTGTAACCATTTTCTTCAAACCATTGTTGGAAATACGGCTCTTCTCCCTGCCGTTCCTTGTGTAAAAAGCGACTCAATACTACACTATTCCCTAGTACCAAACCAGCATTGGCGGTAAACACCATATCCGGCCAACCTTTTTGGGGTGGTACTAAATCAACAATTGCGTGTTCTTTGAGGACGTGATAAAGTTTCTGCCACTGTTCAACAGCGCGATCGCGTGACGATTTGTGAATATTCCCTTCCATCCAGGGATTAATTACATAGTCCACATCGTAGTGGTCAGGGGCACACATCAAAAAGCGAATCCGGGAAGTCATAAAAATTTTACGAGCGTTTTAGATGCTACAAGCCTAATTTGAATACAGATTTCTGTTTCAATTTTCTGTAAAATATGATACTAAACCTTTATCTTTGATAGTTAAAGGTAGCACAAAGGCTTCGCTTTTCATTCTATTACCCGCAGTACAACATTGACACTCAGCAGCAAGAAGATGTTGCCTATCCTTTGTTCCTTGGTTCTGGTGAACTGTCACACAAAGAATTTTGGACGTTTCCAGATTTGGGATTAGGGATGGCACTTTCCAGCCTAGGCCTTGCCATTAGACATTCCCTTGTTTTTGGATAAGAACTATCCTTTAAGGGATAAAATCCGAAAGAACCGATTTTAATAGTGGGTGTGCGGAATATCGGTTGAAAGATTACAATAACCTAGGACTTACGCAACTGTGATATTTTTTTCGTGGAGTAATATCCTAGCAATTCTTCCATAGGGCATATATGACATTTGTGATTTGGGACCGTTACAAATTCTTGCCTCGCTTCTACAAGCTAGCAAGCGTTAGTATGTTTTCTAATATGATGATACCCCTAGCGGGTCTGGTTGACATTGCCTTTTTGGGACATCTAGCAGATATTCGTCACTTGACTGGAGTGATTCTGGGAACTATTCTGTTTGACTACCTTTATCGTGTATTGAAGTTTCTGCGCTCAAGTACTAACGCACTCACAGCACAAGGTGTAGGCGCTGATGATTCTAAAGCCGTCTTATTGGCGGGACTACGAAGCGGCTTAATGGCACTAAGTATTGGTTTACTGATGTTGCTGCTGCAATACCCGCTGCAAAAAATAGGATTTACCATCCTCAGTGGTTCCCCAGAGATTGAAGCCTCTGGGGTTGATTATTTTTACGCCCGGATTTGGGGTGCCCCGGCTGTATTGCTTAACTTTGTGCTGATGGGTTGGTTTCTAGGGCGAGAAATGAATGGCGTAGTGCTATTGATGTCTATTATTGGTAATGGTTCTAATGTGCTACTAGACTATTTAATGATTGTCAGATGGGGCTGGGAAAGCATGGGAGCCGGACTAGCAACAGCTATAAGTCAGTATTTGGCACTAGTAACTGGTTTGATCGGGGTATGCTTCAGTATTTCCTGGAAAGTATTACCAGATGCATTGCTAGAGGTTTTTGATTGGGCTGCCTTGAGAGACACCATTGCACTTAAAGGTAATATTCTAATACGATTTTTAGCCCTAATATCCACCTACGCTATCTTCACAAACTTGAGTGCAGCAATGGGAACAATTGTCTTAGCAGAAAACGGGTTGCTGCTTCAAATTGCTCTTTTGAGTCAGTTTACAATTCAAGGTGTGGGGATGACAACCCAAACATTGACAGGAAACTTTTACGCTAAAAAGTCTAAAGAACAGATGATACCGTTGCTCGTTGTCTCTGTATTCACTAGTTTGCTAGTGGCAATGGCTTTCGCTGTAGTATCTGTTGTATTCCCAGATGCTGTATTTGGGCTATTGACTAGTCATGCAGAAGTCAACCAACATATCACTAGCTATAATATTTGGTTATTACCTCTGTTAGGATTGACTGCTATTGCCTTCATGCTGGAAGGATACTTCATCGGGTTAAAAGAAGGAGTAGTGCTTCGTAATGCTGTTCTCCTCGCTTTTGGATTAGGTTTTCTACCACTAGCAATAACAGCGTGGTATCTCCACAATAACCACCTGCTGTGGATATCTCTTGTATCTTATATGGCAACTATCATCTTAGTACTGGGGTTACAACTACCCCGAACTTTGGATAGCGAAAATCGCCAGAATCAGGAATTACTTCCCAGTGCTTGAATCATAGAACCTCGCTCTAAGTGGGAAACTCAGTGGCTTTAGCCCGCTCGTGGGAAACGACTCGGCGAACGCCACTTGCTACAACTTTGGGAACCAAAGCAACGCAGTGGCTCCTTTAGTCGCTGTGGTTTTCTGATATGCTTAAGAAGCAAGTAGGGCAACTTCAACGTGTTGAACCATTCCTAGTTCGGTGAAATCCCGGCTACTTAGTACACCTATTAAAGGCAACACAAAAAGACTTGTAATGTCAGGATGGTGAGCGTACCGGATTGGCAAAGTGATAGACTCCCAAAGCAATTTAACAAAAAAAGTAAGCGCAATTGCAATACCTTTGGGTAGTTGTTTTGAGCGTCTAGGGGGATACTTGACTATCCCTTTTAAGCAAGTCTTAAAGAATCTCAGTGTCTTTAGACCTGAGAGTGTCAAACATCGGCTCTTCCGTACTTAGCGTGCTGAATTTATTAAATAATCAGCTTGAAACCCTTGCAGAGCTAAGATAATAGCCATTATTTTCTGTATTTTATATCATATTGCTAAAAATTAAATTATGAACGCCTGTAAGCCTTACTTTTAAAGCAAATTTATAAACTTTAATTAATAATTAAGCACGCTAAGTACGCAAGAACCGATTAGACATGGCTTTCACTGATTTGGTTTGAGAGATTTATCTATCTTAAGACTTAGCCACTCGTGACGAAAAATAAGCCTTTGTGATTACTTATCTTTCTTCATAATGACATAAAGTTGTGGTTTTTGTGTAAGTCGTGTCTGTCAAAAGTTAACAGACCTAATCCTATGGGGAGATATTCGATTCAGATAATTATTTATTGTGAATAAAAAAGCTACCTAAAGTAGGTTGGATTAACAAGCGGATTATAGCAAAGTAAATTATTGAACCGTTATTTTCATAAATGTTTACGCTATCAGTTATGAAAAATTTTACCCAAATATTAAATCTAAAACAAACATCTAACACCACACCTAGTAAATCTATAGAAGTATCAGCCCACTTGATAGATGTAGCTTACAGTGATGTAGAAACTGTACTGAAAACCCTCAATACCAGTTTAGAAGGATTAAGTGAGATTCAGTCTTCTGGCAGATTACAAAAATACGGATTTAATGAAGTTGCGGCTCTTCCGTACTTAGCGTGCTAAATTTATTAAATAATCAGCTTGAAACCCTTACTGAGATACGGTAATAGCCATTATTTCCTGTATTTTTGGTCATATTGCTGAAAATTAAATTATGAACGCCTGTAAGTCTTACTTTTAAAGCAAATTTATAGACTTTAACTAATAATTAAGCACGCTAAGTACGCAAGAACCGTAATTGAAGGACGTAAAACCTTCGCCAACATCGTCAAATATATCAAAATGGGTACTAGCTCCAATTTTGGGAATATGTTTAGTATGTTGGGTGCAAGTGCCATACTGCCATTTTTGCCCATGCAACCAGTGCAAATTTTAGTAAATAATTTGCTCTACGATTTTTCCCAAACAGGAATTCCCTTCGATAATGTTGACAAAGAATATCTAGCCAAACCGCGTAAATGGCAGATTAATGATATTCAAAAATTCATGCTATTCATTGGTCCGATTAGTTCAATTTTTGACTATACGACCTATGCTTTAATGTGGTTTATTTTTGGAGCTAATACTGTAGATAAGCAAGCATTGTTTCAAACAGGTTGGTTTGTCGAAAGCCTGATGACTCAAACTTTGATTGTCCATATTATTCGGACAGCTAAAATTCCATTGATTCAAAGCTGGCCTGCTTTGTCAACACTGTTAGTAACTCTGACTATTATGGCGGTAGGTCTTTATCTTCCTTTTTCACCCATTGGCTCAACTTTAGGGTTCGTACCCTTGCCATCAAGTTACTTCCCTTGGTTAGTGTTAATTCTATCGAGTTATTGTGTGTTGACGCAATTTGTGAAGACTTGGTTTATCAACAAATATGGCTATAACTAATACCGTTTCACTTTAAGTATGATACAAATACGTTCGTAGGGGCACGGCAATGCTCGCCTCTATATGTATCAGAGTTTTGCTGAAATGGTATAAGCAGAATATATCACAATACGGTTCAGTTAAGGAAAATTGTAGGTTGAGTTGAGGAACGAAACCCAACAAACCCGCCAAATGTTGGGTTTCGCAAAGCCTCAACCCAACCTACGTGGGCAAGGTTTTTGGCTCTAACTGAACCGTATTGGAATATATCAACCAAAAAAGGGATAGATATCTTATCCATCCCTCAAGCAACTTTTATCATTTTGATTTTGTCGCATGGAAACTAGTTAACTCCCCCTTCCATTGGAGTAGTTTCCATATCGCTTGTGTGTTCCTCAGCAAGTTCGGCCTTAGCTTCAGCAACAATATCCTCAAATGTCTCACCAACTTCTGCGATTACTCCTTTACCCTTTTCATAAAGCACAATTCCACCTTTGATAGTTGCTTTAGTCAAAGATTTGCTAATACCTCCCATCGCTGGGATGATAACAGGTAAAAGGACTATTGCAGCAATTCCAGGTACACCAAGACCTTCAACTACTTCTTCCAACTCTGGTATTATTTTCAGTGACATATTATTTTTGATTCCTCGTTTATTACATCTTTATTATATCGTCTTAAAGTTAAATAGATAGCAAATAAAAAAAAGGTTGGAGCGTTTTAGGGTAATACAAATTCAAAAAATATTTGCAACACATCGATAATCTGTAGGGGCGCAAGTCCCTGCGCCCCTACCCTATCTGTCCTACTCTTTTTTCAAATTGGTATAACTACGAACAATCCATCAAAATTAAGGCGATAAACTACTAACCAGTAGGCTTTTTTTGCACTGACTTAGTTAATTAAATACTATTGTAATCAATACTGCTCGGTTAAGAAAAATTGTAGGTTGGGTTGAACGTTCGCGTAGCGTCCCGTAGGGAAGTGAAACCCAACAAAATCCCGGAAATGTTGGGTTTCGTTCCTCAACCCAACCTACAAAATTTAAATTTTTTTTTTGGGCTTAACAGAGGAGTATTGCTATTGTAATAGTCGTTTCAGCCAAAACGACCATTAACATATTCGTGGGTGACATGATTTTTTGGTTGTTGAAAAATCACAGTAGAGTAGTCATATTCCACCAGTTCTCCAGTTTGGCTTCCTTCTTGCATTTCTAGGTTAAAGAATGCTGTCATTTGTGAAACTCTTACTGCCTGCTGCATATTATGGGTGACAATCACAATTGTGCAGTGTTCCTTTAGCTGTCGCATCAATTCTTCAATCTGACTAGTGGTAATGGGGTCAAGAGCAGAACAGGGTTCATCCATTAGTATTACCTCCGGTTGTATAGCTAGTACTCGCGCAATACATAATCTTTGCTGTTGTCCACCAGAGAGGGTCAAAGCGCTTTCTCTTAATTTATCTTTCACTTCATCCCAAAGAGCAGCTTGACGTAATGACCGCTCTACCAATTCATCTAAATCCCCTCGTAATTTCTGAATGCGAGGACCAAAAGCAATATTGCTGTAGATAGACTTAGGAAAGGGATTCGGCTTTTGGAAGACCATGCTAATGTATCGACGAACTACCACCGCATCTTCTCGAGGATGATAAATATTACGACCTTTAAACAGGATTTGACCATCTAGGCGAGTCTCAGGAATCATGTCATTTAAACGATTAAAACAACGAAGTAAGGTACTTTTACCACAGCCGGAAGGACCAATAAACGCCGTAATCTGGTTTTTGTATATGGGGAGATCAATATTACGTAAAGCTAAGGCTTTTCCATAATAAAAACCCCTAACTTGTGCGTGTAAGATTGCATCTTGATTAACAGTAGAGGTAGTTGTAGATGTTGAAGAATTAATCATAATGAGCGTCCTGCAACTTCACTCTATGGATTGGGGTTGAGGTTGACGATTCCACCGCTTTTGTAGCTCTATAGCCCAGAAAACTAGGCTACTTAGAGCAAAACTAAGGATTAAATCTGTAAATGATAGGGTGACTGTGATAAACAGCCTTTGTAACCAAGGTACATAAATGACCGCCAGTTGTAATCCCAGAGTGAGGATAACTGCTGCCAATAGTGCTTTATTAGACAGTAGACCAATGCGAAACAGTGAGTCTTGCTCAGAGCGAATCGCTAAGGCATTACCCATTTGTGAGAGAGTTAGGACGGTAAATAGCATTGTTTGCCAGGCTGGGTGGTTGATGCGCCAATACCAATAACCAGTACCAAGAGATACAAACCCCATTAGTAAACCTACCCAAATAATGTCCCGCCCCATTCCCCGGACAAAGATATTTTCGTTGGGGTTGTAGGGCGATCGCCTCATGATGCCCCTTTCTGCTGGTTCTAGGCTCAAGGCTAAGGCTGGTAAACCATCAGTAGTCAGGTTAATCCAGAGAATCTGGAGTGGTAATAATGGCAATGGCATACCCAAAAAGGGCGCTAGCAGCATTACCCACATTTCTCCAGAATTGCTGCTCAAGAGGTATTTAATGAACTTGCGGATGTTGTCATAAATCACCCGTCCTTCTTTCACGGCAGCAACGATGGTAGCAAAGTTGTCATCTAGCAGCACCATATCCGCTGCCTCTTTTGCCACGTCAGTACCCCTAATGCCCATAGCCACACCAATGTCAGCGGCCTTCAAGGCAGGTGCATCATTGACGCCATCGCCGGTCATGGCGACAATTTGCCCCCGCTTTTGCAGAGCTTGTACGATGTCAAATTTTTGCTTTGGTGAAACCCTGGCATAAACTGATACAGTTTCCAGTTGCTGTTCTAATTCCTCACCAGACAGACGAGCCAAATCCTCACCAGTTAAAATTTGGTGGTCAATAGCAATACCTAACTCACGAGCGATGTGCTGAGATGTCAAAGGATGGTCGCCGGTGATCATTACCGGACGGATACCAGCCGTTTTACAAGTTAACACGGCTTCCCGCGCTTGGGGTCGCGCTGGATCATTCATCCCTACTAAACCGATGAAAGTCAGGTCTTGCTCTAGGTTTCCAGGGGTGGCTTCCAATCGAAATGCAACACCCAAAACACGTAAACCATTGTTGGTTAACTGGTTGTAGGTTGCCAAAATCCGTTTGTGCCACTTCTTGTTTAAAGGCTCAGTTCGCCCATTTACCCACACATCAGAACAAATATCCAAGAGTTTCTCCACTGTGCCCTTGGTAAAAGCAAGGTCGGATAATTTTCCATTACCTTGGTTCCAGTGCCAAACTGTCTCTAGCGCTAGGGGGATTTGGGATAAATCTACAGGGAATTGGTGTACAGTAGTCATCCGTTGTCGCTGTGAATCGTAGGGAATCTCAGCCACACGGGGAAGAGTCTGTTCCAATTCAGGTTTCCAAAGTCCCTGAAGAGCAGCGGCGCCTACCAAAGCACCCTCCGTAGGGTCGCCTACGACATGGAAGGAGAGCGGCTCATCTGAGTCAGCCTCTAACTGAGCATCATTGCAGAGAGTGCTAGCAGCCAATAGTAGAGACAGCGCCGGCGGCTGACTGAGTAGAGATGGTGTTTCTGCAGATGGTGTATAAGAACGTAGGGGTGCAGTTAGATCTAATCTAGACCCTGCTACATCTAACACTGAAACAGTCATGCGATTCTCAGTTAAGGTGCCAGTCTTACCGGAGCAAATCACCGTCACCGATCCCAGAGTTTCGACAGCTGGTAGTTTGCGAATCAGAACCCGACGTTTGAGCAGCTGCTGTGCCCCCAAAGCTAAAGCAATAGTTACTACCGCTGGTAATCCTTCGGGTAAAGCTGCTACTACTAGGGTAATTGCGGTTAAGAACATTAACTTAATATCCTCTCCCCTGAGCAGTCCCAAAACAAAGATGAGGGCTACAAGGACTAAAGATGCGATCGCCAACATCTTTCCCAGCTGATCTAGTCGTCGTTGTAGTGGGGTTGCTTCTGACTCCACCGTTTGGATCATGGTAGCGATGCGGCCAAACTCCGTTTTCATGCCGGTTTCGGTAACTACAGCCAGCGAGCGCCCATAGGTGATGTCCGTTCCCATATAAACCATGTTATACCTAGCACCCAGAGGCAAATCATCTAAAGCCAGTGCTTTTGGGTCCTTATCTACCGATTCTGATTCACCTGTGAGGGCTGCTTCCTGTGTCCGTAGGTGCAGGCTATCTAGCAAGCGACAGTCTGCGGGTACTAAATCCCCAGCCTCCAGTTCCACAATATCCCCTGGTACAAGTTGACGAGCCGAGATTTCTGTTACACACCCACTGCGACGGACTTTGACTGTCGGTATTGATAGCTTTTTGAGAGTAGCGATCGCCTTTTGTGCCCGGTACTCTTGGTTGAAACCCAACAAAGCGATTAACACAACAATGGCGATGATACCGATAGCATCGTTGTAGTCTCCCAAGATAGCCGAGACAATAGCAGCAACAATCAGAATTATCACCAAAGTATCAGTCAATTGTTCCCACAGGATTACCCAAGGTTTTTTGAGATCCTGTTCAATCAATTGATTATAACCATGCAATCTCAGACGATGATTTGCCTGCTCTTGGCTCAGACCTTCTGACATATCGCTGCCTAATTCTTGCAGCACTTCTGGATAATTTAGTTGATACCAATTACTCATAAAATACCTCTTTAGATTGAGGTAGTAATTTAGCCCAAATGCTTAATGGTTCAGGCACATGCCAAGGTATATATAGGACTAATTTTGATTTTTGAAATATACGTAGGATGGGCATTGCCTAACCTACAGATACTATAGATAATATTAGGCTTAAATCAAAAGCTAATGTATATACATATTTATAGATTTTTTACGCAACTAGCAATAGGAAAGCTCGTAGGGGCGCAAGGCCTTGCGCCCCAGACGCGAGGCCTTACGCCCCAGACGCGAGGATTTTAGATTAACAATTTTGGATTTTATCGGCACACAAACAGCAGGGATAAAGCGAAAAATAAGCGAAAAAATTCACATCTCAGGTAGGGGTATAGTTATAGTCATGACATTTTTCGGCGAAGTTCTTGTAGATGGGTCAATAGGACCCAGACGCGGTAATTTACTGGCGTGTTGAGGAAGGTAGAACGGGTTTAAATCAATTCCACCGGACCCTCCCATCATTGGAGTTGGGCTATACCCTCCCCCAGATGGGATTGAGTTGCTGTCCCCTACGGTAGTTCCTGGAATTTCCGGCGTCAGGATTCTTCCACCGGATACTTGCTCAGATCTACCATCGCTAAGTTCTTCCACTAGCACTGGTGTAGCGCTCTCAACTTGAATGTTGGTGGAGTTTGTGGCTTTATTGGTGGCGAACATTTTTTGTTAGTCCATTTTTATAAACGAAATACCGAAAACCTTTAGGCCTTAGCGGTTTTTGTCGTCAAACATAATTTAATTAAACTATCACCACAAAATTTCAACACCTACCCCCGGACTGGGGGAAACTTCAGGCTAGAAACAACCTTGATGTTGGGTTGGGTTGGGTTTGGGTTATATAGCAACCGCCAAAGTGCTTAGGACATTAACTGATGATAAAACCTAGACACAATCAGACTTGTAACCCAGTCCCCAGTCCCCAGTCCCCTGCTATATGTGGAATTTTAGACGCAAAAATTCTAGATTTTTCCACCCCATCCGCCCATCTCCCCATTTGCGCCAAAAATTTTTTTACTAGAGTGATATGAAAATGATCTGCGGTGGGTAAGTTAAATGCAGAAGACAACGCAAAACTTTTATATTCCAGATTTTTCAGGAGAAACCCATGCTGAAGCCAGAATTACAAGCGAAATTCATCCAACACCTCAACAATCGCAAGAACAAAACTGAAGAAGGTTTTACTCTTATTGAATTGCTTGTAGTCGTAATTATTATTGGTGTACTTGCTGCTATTGCATTACCTTCACTATTAGGTCAAGTAAACAAAGCCAAGCAGTCAGAAGCTAGAAACTACTTAGGTACAGTTAACCGTTCTCAACAAGCCTATTTCTTGGAATATCAAAAGTTTGCCACTGGACTGTCTGAATTACAAGTAGGGGTTAAGAGTCAAACTGATAATTACAAATACGAAGTCACCGCTGGTTTATCATCTGTTGGTGCATTTACAGGCACACCCGTAAAAAATGCACTGAAAGCTTATTATGGTGTTGTAGGTACGACTACAGCCAATACAGCCACCTCTGAGTCACTAACTTTAGCCATTGCTTGTGAGTCAGCCGGTCCTACTACAACTCCACCAGTCCCCACTGACACTAGTAGCTTCACTGCTTGCGAGAATAGTTATGTCTCTTTATCTAGGTAATAAAAACCAACATTACTGCCTTTGTAACAGTCATATCTAGTCATATTTATATCAAAATGAGTGGTCTATAGACTGCTCATTTTCGCCGTTTATTTACTTGGTGAGATCCTATGAATCAATCTGTTTTAAATGCTGCTCCAGTTCAATTACAGCAACAAGCTTATAATTTGCTAATCGAAGAGGACTACTTTCAGGCTGCTAACCTCTACGAGCAAGCAATTAACGCCGAGCCTGATGTTAAATTACATTATTGGTATCTGGGATTAATGTTATTTTTGCAAGGGAAAGAGGTAGAAGCTCAGACGACTTGGTTCATGGCCATGATGGAAGGAGAACCAGAAGAAGTTGAGGCTTGGAATGAGGAATTAGTTGAAGTTTTGCAAACAGAAGCCGAACGCCGAGAAAAACAGGAACAATATGTAATTGCTGAAAAAATCCGCCAAAATATAAAACAAATTTCTCCTGAAAATATTCACAACTTATTGCATCTGTTACAGATGTCTATCAAGCTAGAAATTTACACAGGTGAAGAATTACAGGAAATGGGGATAATTAAAATCCTCCAATCTGAACCGATAGTAGAAGTAAACTTAGATCTGTTGATGGAAGTTTTCAAAATTCTTTTAGAGTATGCACCTGCACACCCATCAACTTTGAATTTTTTGGAAGCTTGTTTACCACATTTCCAAAACAATCCCCAATATTTGTTGATTGTATTACTGCCAGCAGCTTTAGAAATAGGTTATTCTAAAAAGTTAACCAAAGTTGCAGTACAGCTTTGTGAAATTTATTTAAAGTTAAGTCCTAATAATACAGAAGTTATTGGTCATCTGGCTAGCTTTTATCAAAACACTGAACAATATGAAAAAGGTATAGAAACTGCCAAAATATTCTTTTCATTAGTAGAAGGTTTAGCAGATAAAGTTTTTGCTAATCGTCAAGTTTTGAGGGGATTAATGAGTGCTGGTGGACATTGGGAAGAATCTTATCATATGCATCAAAGACAAGAATCATTAGTTAAATTGCTGATAGAAGAGAATTATAAAGAATTTGATTCTACTAGAATATCAAGATTATTTAATGCTAACTTTTTTACCCCATATATTGAAGATAATCCTGAAAAAAATAGAATCATTCAAAATCAATTATTACAGTTTTGTCAAACAAATATAGAAAATAACAGTAGAGAAACAGTAGAGCGATATTATCAAGGACACATAGAAAGAAAAAATAAAAATAGAATTGATAAGAAATTAAAGATAGGATATTTATCACATTGCCTTAGAAGTCATTCGGTAGGTTGGTTAGCACGATGGTTATTTGAGTACTGTGATCAAGAAAAGTTTGAAATAAATGCTTATTTTATTAGTACTAATCCAATTTTCGATCCACTGCATGAATGGTATCTTAGCCATGTAGACAAATCCTTTAAGTCAAATTCAACCTGGGAAATTGCCGAAGAAATTTATCAGGATGAAATCGATATTTTAATTGATTTAGATAGCATTACTCTAGACATTACTTGTGGTATTATAGCTCTAAAACCTGCACCAATTCAAGTTACTTGGTTAGGTTGGGATGCTTCAGGTAGTCCAGCAGTAGATTATTTTATTGCAGACCCCTACGTTTTACCAGAATCAGCCCAGGAATATTACAGTGAAAAAATTTGGCGTTTACCTCAAACCTATATAGCTGTGGATGGTTTTGAGGTGAGTGTACCTACAGTAACTCGTGAACAGTTAGATATTCCTCATGATGCAATAGTGTTTTTCTCGGCTCAAAGAGGTTTTAAGCGACATCCAGAGGTCACTAGACTACAATTAAGGGTTATTAAACAAGTTCCCAATAGCTATTTATTGATTAAAGGACTATCTGACGAAGAATCCATTAAATCATTCTTTGAGCAAATAGCAGAAGAGGAAGGAGTTGATTACTCAAATCTACGATTTCTCCCAATTGTTGCTTCAGAAAGCGTTCATAGAGCTAATTTAGGAATTGCTGATATAGTATTAGATACCTATCCCTATAATGGCGCTACAACAACTTTAGAAACCTTGTGGATGGGTATTCCTATGGTGACGCGAGTAGGTGAGCAATTTGCAGCCCGTAACAGCTACACTATGATGATGAATGCGGGTATCACAGAAGGGATTGCTTGGACTGATGAAGAATATGTAGAGTGGGGTGTGCGCTTAGGAAACGATGAGGCTTTGCGACAACAAATCGCTTGGAAATTGAGACAGTCAAGGAAAACTTCACCCCTGTGGAATGGTAAGCAATTTACACGTGAAATGGAAAATGCTTACACACAAATGTGGGAGAAGTATCTTAAAGGTTAACACCTCAACATATCTTGTAGGGTGCGTCAGGTCAACAATCTGTTGAGAATCAGCAATTTCTCAAATCTGACGCACCCTAGTAAGTTCTAGTAATTACTACGAGATGAATTCAACAATTTGTTTATAGAACGCTTCTAAACCAGCCACACAAGTTTTATCATCAAATAGTCGGTCATGACCTTGGCTAATTCGTTCTGAAATCTCGCGTCGCCAAGCTGGGTTTAGCCCTAATTTGACAGCAATTTCAATATATTCTGCTTCATTTTTAGCAATAGTATCTGTCACTCCCAACATTTTTAGGAAACTGTCAGAGTGACGACCCCGCATAAATTCACCAGGACAAGTAACGATGGGTAAATTACAAGCGATCGCTTCTAATGTAGTATTACCTCCAGACCAAGTGAATGTGTCTAGATAAACATCAGAAAGTAAATTAATCATTAAATAGTCTAGTCGTTCTGGAATAGTGAGAAATACACAGTAATCCTCACTATTAAGACCTACAGCAACAAAAGCTCTTTGTAGTCGCTCTTGAAGTAAAGTACCACGCAAAAAGACAAATTTAGCTTGGGGAAGACGACAAGCTATTTCTGCAAAAATAAAATCGTATTGTGGTAAATATTTAAACGGCGCTTGACAGCATAAGTAGATTATTGCATCATCTGGTAGTTGAAAAGATGCCCGATTTTTAACAATTGGGGGAATATGTGGTTTAGGATAGGAAACACCAATATTCGGTAAGCGAATTAATTTTTCTGAATAATGCTCTTGAGCATTTTCTGCTTCCATTAATTCGCTAGATAAAAAGTAATCAATTGTAGTCAAACCAGTCGTTACCGGATGTCCCCAAGCTACACATTGCACAGGCGCAAGCCGCAACCCAGCCATGAGCAGAGTTTGGGGATTCATGCCAACTTCTGGATATACTAAAATATGTAATTTATCGGCAATTATTTGTTCAGAAACTGCTGATAAATTGTCAGGAATATGGTAGAATATATCACTGTATTCTTGGAATTTTTCAGTTACTGCATCTGGTTCATTACCTGTGTAATAACAGTAGATTTCAAAATTGTGGCGATCGCAATATTTTAACCAACCAGTTAACCACAGTGTACCACTATAAGAATGCAGATAATCGGAAGCATAGCCAATACGAATTTTTTCATTAGCTTGGAGTTTTGGCATAGATAAAGGTACAATCCATTGAGGAAAGTTAGCTGCCATAATTTCATGTACTAACTTTCCATATTGGCGTTGTAAATCTATATCATTTTCTGCTTGATAAGATAGGTAAAAGTTTGTCAGCCTACTGATACCAGCTAAAGTATTGTGTTTTTCTTCAATAGTTTGCAGAGAGGTTTGTGCAATTAAATCTTGCAATCCTTGAGTATAACGTTGACGATAAAATCCTATTTCTTCTTGATTCTGATAAATAGTTGGTACTGTTAAATATTTGAGAACTTTAAAAGTATAGTCATGGGGTAAACATTGACAAGCAATTTCTGCACAATCAATTGCTTGTTGAGTAAGTCCATTGCGTCGCAAGTCTATAATCAGTGTAAAATGCAATTTACCATTTTGCGGGTAAATTTGGATTCCTTGCTGTAGAGTCCGAAAATAGTCATCTAGCAAGTTTAAGTTTCTATAGCATTGACTTAAATTCCAGTAAATATCTGCATCTGTTAACTGCAATTCTAACAGCCTTTGATATGAAGCGATCGCTTCTTGCCATCTTCCCTGATTATATAATTTTTGACTCAAGCAAAAAAAAACTCTTCCTCAGTTACCTGACTCAAGCTTTGTAATTCATATGTCAACAAAGTTTCTGCTTTAGCTTGTATTACTGCGTCTTTATCTTCATATTCTAAGGCAATTCTGAACTTAATACGAGTAAGTAAGGCTTTCCACTGAATATCAGCCAGATTTTCTACTAGGGAAATTTCTAATCCTTCAGTCACATCTAAATCTTCCTGCATCAACAGATTCATTGTCACAGATGATAACAATAATTCGGCATCCTCTACAGCAATATTACTAATATTAATTAGCAACGTAGTTTTTGCACTATCAGGATGAATGGCTACTGTTTTAATTACCTGCGCTAACTCTAAACTTATTGACTCTTCTGATTGTGACCAGTCAGGAAAAATAATTAAATTAATCTCTTTGAGATTTAACGACATAAGAGTAGCATCAATTAAAACAGAACTGACAATATCTGCCATTTTTGACCAAGAAAATTTTTGTGCTTGTGCTAGACCAGCAGTAATTAATGATTTACGGATACTAGGTTTTTGCACCTCACATAAAGCATTCGCCAGGGATTCAACATCATCATCATTTACATATATTGCTGCTTCTCCAGCAACTTCTGGAATTGAAGCATTAGGACAAGTAATTACAGGACAACCACAAGCCATTGCTTCTATTATAGGCATTCCGAATCCTTCGTATTTAGAAGGATAAACCAGCGCTGTAGCACCAGAGTATGCTGTGGCTAACTCTTCATCACTGAGTTGTAAAGTATGAATAACACTACCTAATGTATATGCTCTAAATTCAGATACTAATGCACCACCAACTCCCGTGCAAACTATATCGAATCCATAGCTGTTAGCAAGTTGTGAAAAAGCCTGAAAGAACAAAATACCATTTTTATAACCACTACCTGTACCAACTAGGAGAAAATAAGGTTTAGTAATACCGTATTTCGTTTTAAAACCATTAATTTTTGAAGATGCTGCTGGTAATAGTGGATTTTTAACTCCACAGTACGCTACAGTTACAGATTCTTTAGGGATATGCGTAAAATATTTTGTCAAATCACGCGCAGTATTTTCTGAAATCGCTATGTAAGTAAATGCTTGTTTGATAGCCTGATGTTTTGCTTGCCACATGGGATTATTCATATCCCAATTCATGGCTTCTGGTATCATGTCATAAGCCATGAATACAGAAGGAGTTGTAATTGATGTAGTATAGTAGGAAGAGATGAATACATCAGCCTCTTCTTCATCACATACTTGCTGTAGCATTTCTCGATCTGCATCAGTATTATTATAGTTATAAATTGGAATAGTCCTATATTTAATATCCGGAATTTTTGGACAAGTTCCCTCACGGTCAAGTACAACAATATGTTTAGCAAATCCGCTTTTTACCCATTCTTCTAGTAAGGACTTCCAGAGACGTGCAATACCAGTTTGGTAGAGTTGAAAGAATACAGCATCTACTAAAATTACCGGATTTTTGCTAATATATTTAGTATGATTATCGGGAATTTGTATAAATTGATTATGATTTATATTCATAGCTGAAATAACTGCTTTTGAGTAATCCTGTTGAAGTAGGGACTGCTTGTTAAATGCTTGTATTTGACTATGACATAGATTATTGAATAACTCTATTGGTAAAGTTTTTTCTGTCAGTAGATGCAAAGATGCTCCATCAGAATAAAAGTTTAAATCATACTTATCAGCAATTTTTGATAAAGTCTTAATGGTATATATAGAAATATGCTGACCATCATGCGGTGAATAGTACCACCACTGACCAGGTTTAGGATTATTTGGTGGTAAAATTTCTGTACTAAATAGAATATTTTGGGAAATCTTTAAAATATTTTCAATTTCTTCTATGGGATTGACAAAATGCTCAAAGACCTCAAAAGCGGTTACTAATTCATAATAATCATTTCTGGCTTCATCAAATTCAAACCCCTTAGCAAATAAGTTGGTGCAGAATTTATCATTCCAATAAAAATCAAAGCCAAAATCTCTCATCATTCTGACAAATAGACCGTAGCCACCGCCATAATCTAAAAATTTTGCCTCATGATCAAATATATTCAATATGATATGAGCCGCTTTTCGTGATAAATTATTGTTGCGGAACACCAAACCAATATCCGTGCTAGCTATAGCATCAGAATAAGCTTCGTCTAACCAATAAGGATCTTCTGTCTGCACAAACCCACAATTAGAACATTGAAAATAATCAACTTCATACTTATTCAGTAAAATACCTTTACCAAAATTATGTGATTCTGCTTCACACACTTTACATCTAATGGGTAAATCATCAATCATATCTTTTTTCATTATTGGTTATACTCGTTATCATCGTAGATGTAGGACAGGAGCTTCTTTTCTGGGGAATTATCAATTAGGTTATGCTGATTTTTCTCCTTTAACGACTTAATTAGAAAACCTATTTCAAGTTATTTTCTGTGTTTTTTCGTTTGTTAATATCCTTTAGGACAACTTGATAATCTTGTCGGTCAGGATGCTGCTTCGCCAACTTTTCCAACAGTTCCACAGAACCCTTAGTATCCTTCAACTCTAAGCGCACTAAAGACAACTTCTCTAATGCAACTTGGTTATTCGGTTCTCGCTGTAAAACCAACTCGTAACCTTTAGCCTGTTGCTGTAACGAAGACTCAGGAGATACAGAAGCTGGCTGTTGAGGTTGCATGGCATGTTGTATTAAAGGAATCACGGCAAATACCGTAGAACCAACAAAGGACACAACCGACACCATCGCTAACAGCTTTTTTTTCCGCTCAATTTTTTTATTGCGGGAAACTAAGTAGTCTTCCCCTGAAATGCCCATCTTTAAAATTATGCTGTGGTAAATACTTAGGCTACAGCAAGCCTCCCGTTATGAGGATACCCACTACTTCACAGAAACTATCATCTTGGCTGCAAATTTTTCACACAGCCAGAAAATCTGTTTGGAAAATAGGGATTGGGGACTGGGGATTGGGGATTGGGGACTGGGGATTGGGGCGTGTTTTCCAAGTCGCCCACACCCTTAAGGATGGTATAATTGAAAAATCATAGGACTTACGCATGAGTAACTCGCGCATCAAGGGTTTGGGTTGGGTATGGGGCATAAAGACCGAAAAATTAACCTATGCCCTATGCCCCATGCCCTATGCCCAATCTCCACAAATAGCCTATATCAATGACAAATTATACCTTATCGGTATTTTAAAATATCTTTAAAGTTGCGTTTAACAATAGCATCCGGGTAAAGCGATCGCCTGCTCTTACCGCACCTCAGCACCTCTGATAGCAGGAAAATTACCTACCTCAGTGCTGATTTTCTGGTGATATTATGAAAGTTCTATGAAGATTGGCGATATTACTGTATAATCGTAGATGTTTGCGATATTGTGTTTGATAACGTCTAAATATAGACAGTAAGTATTCTTGCATTGTTTGCAGAAACGTTCAAAATAGCCCGTATTATACGGGTTTTTCAACAAGCACGAGCTTTCTAGTTCCTCAAACAAGCAATATTTTACAGGTCGTCAGTGGTGATTTAAATGCAATTGTCACGACTACTAATTTCGGGTTCGGCATCAACAATGGCTTTTAGGGAAGTTGGGATTTTATGGTGGTAATTACCGTACAAAACCGAATTTCCCCGCCACGTAGTAGAGTTAGTTATGGTATAGTTAGAAAGTTAAGACTAGCTTTGCCAAAATACAACGCTCTACGCATCGGTGACAATTGCAAAACGGAAAGCAGTTTTGATTAAGCATTTACCATACAAAATCTGAATTGAATCGAGGTTATGACTCAGCAAGTGATTCACCCAATGGTGAAATTGCAACGTAATGTGCAATCACTCCTAGCATCGAATATTATCAAGCCAACTGATAGCATTTGGAAAATCGCTTTGCTCTATGGCAATGAGTGGCAGCACTGGAAACAAGAGCTGCTGGATTTTGGATTTACCATGCAAGACCCAATTAGTGAATTGCTAGCTGTAGAAGCTTGGGATGAAGAGTAGGGATTTCGTATTGGCGATTGGGGACTTGTACTGAGCTTGTCGTTGGCGTAGCCTCTCGTAGAGAAGTATTGGGGATTAGGGATTGGAAAAACTCTTCCCCACTCCCCAACCCAATACTGCGTAGGATTTGCAGGGGAGGCAGGGGAAGCAGGGGAGGCAAAACTCTTCCCCTGCCTCCATTTCTCCCCCTGCTCCCCCTGCTTGCCTCAACCAAGAAATTCCAAAACCTACGCAGTATTGGTCCCCAACCCCCTACCCCCATACCCTTTATTGGCAAGTAGCTAAGGCCGCAGCTAGTTCCTGCGCGGTTTTATAGCGATCGCGTGGCAATGATTCTGTAACACGATCTATAACTTCTCTCAGTTGGCTAGTAATGGTGGGTACATGGGCGACATCAAATCTAAAATTTTGCCCTCGTTGGCGGTAAAACTTGAAAGGGTTTTCCGCAGTGAGCAAGAAAATTAGCGTCGGTCCAATGGCATATAAATCAGATTGAGTCAGAGGTTGTCCCCGTTCTTGTTCAGGAGCGCAGTAACCTTCTGCACCAATGCGAGTGCCTAGGGGAGTACCAATTTCCTTCACAGCGCCAAAATCAAGTACCACTATGCGATTATTTGAGTTTCGCGCCATCAGGTTCGCCGGTTTAATATCACGGTGAATCAGTGGTGGTTCTTGACTATGGATATAGTCTAAAATATCGCAGGTTTGGATCATCCAGGCGATCGCTTGGTTTGGCGTTACTGGCCCTGTAGTATAAATACGTTTTTCTAAATCCTGTCCGTGGACTAATTCCATTGCTAGGTATTTTTTGCCGCCTTCGACAAAAAAGTCGTAATATTTGGGAATTCCAGGATGGTTCAGTGATTTGAGTGTATAAGCCTCCCGCTCAAATAATTCTTGGGCTTTGGCAATTTTCGCCATATCAGCATTCATCTGCTTTAACACCAGCAGGTGTGGCTGTCCTCCAATACCAGCAGATCCATCCCAAGCCAGATAGGTAGTACCCATACCACCCTGTCCCAGAGTACGCAACACATGATATTGCCGAATCTTCTGTTGTACTGAACGGGGTTGACCACAATGAATACAAAACAGATTATTAGGAGAATTACCTTCATGAGTGCAAGTATAGGATGAAATTACCGGATTTTGTCCTATAAAGCTTGGTGCAACACTTTTTACCGTTGGTTCGAGAATTTCCGGCGACTGCAATGAAGAATCCGGCGCTTTGACTTTCTCAAGTTGGAACTGCAGTATTGGTCCGCCTTGTGCTAGTTGCAACAGGGAATTATCTGGTAGTTGAGAGCGAGTCACAAGGATACCATTGAGGAAAGTACCATTGGTACCTTGACTAATGACCTGCCAAGAACCCCCATTATTACTAGAACTGACTGGTCTAAGTTCTAGATGATGGCGCGAAACCAAACTATCAGTTAACACAACATGATTATCCGCCGCTCTACCAATCCGAATCACGGAAGAGTTCTCAAAACGCCACTGGTTGAGCGGCGTTTTGAGGTGCGGTTCTAACAGGGTCAGAGTAACCACAATACAACCTAAAAAATAAAAAGAGTTATGAGTTGAAACTTAGGAGTTATACCGTTTCACTTTAAGTATGATACAAATACGTTGGTAGGGGCACGGCATTGCCGTGCCCTTACGGGAAATCTATATGTATCAGAGTTTTGGTGAAATGGTATTAGGAGTTACTCCCGAACCGGTCTAAGATTAGCCCCCAATCCCCAATCCCCAATCCCCAATAGTAAGGAGTAAGGAGTAAGGAGTAATGAGTAATGAGTAATGAGTAATGAGTAAATTAATCCCATCCCCATCCACAATCCCTGGTAACAGAGCGGAGCCGAAGTGCAATCCCCAATCCCCAATAGTAAGGAGTAAGGAGTAAGGAGTAATGAGTAATGAGTAATGAGTAAATTAATCCCATCCCCAATCCCCAATCCCTGGTCACTGAGCGGAGCCGAAGTGCAATCCCTAATCCCCAATAGTAAGGAGTAAGGAGTAATGAGTAATGAGTAATGAGTAATGAGTAATGAGTAATGAGTAAATTAATCCCATCCCCAATCCCCAATCCCTGGTAACAGAGCGGAGCCGAAGTGCAATCCCCAATCCCCAATCCCTGGTAACAGAGCGGAGCCGTTCGCGTAGCGTCTCGCAGAGAAGTGCAATCCCCAATCCCCAATCCCCAATCCCCATTTATATGGGACTGCCTAAATTTGGACGTACTTTTGCTCGAATTAGTATAGCTGTAATATTGTCATGGCCATTGTATTGGTTCGCTAAATCAATTAAGTCTGTGATACCCCCTTCTAGATTTGTCCCAGAACTCAGTAGCGGAAATATGTGACTTTCCCAATTGATTTCTAGTAAATCATTATCTGATAGACCATCCGAGGCTAGGATGAAGAGGCTATCTTCATTAATCTCGAAAAACTCAACATCGGGATTGATTGAGTATTGGTCGCGTGGTCCCAAGGCTTGGGTGAGTTGGTAGGCATCGGCACGGGCATAAGCGATGTTCGCTTCTACACCGCGAGCAATTTCTCGTTGACCGACTTCGTGATCTACTGTGACTTGTTTAAGTCCTTGCTTGCGCGTCAAACGGTAAAGGCGACTATCTCCTACATGGGCAACGACCGCTTGAGTGTTATAAATTAACAACATTACCAGGGTAGTACCCATGCGCCCGACGCCAGAACGAGCTTCTTGTTGATTGAGATCGTAAATCGCCTGATTAGCTAAATACACAGCCTTACGGATGCTGTCTTCTGTTGGTAATTGGTTACAAGTCCAGTTTTCGTGAAAGTATTGCCGCAAGGTGTTAACTGCTAACTGACTAGCTATTTCACCGCCTGCGTGTCCGCCCATACCATCGCACAGAACATACAAACCACGGGCTTGCAAGACTCGGTTTTTCGGCAATTCTAGCTTGTTAAATGTTGTTTCAATGCCAAAATAGTCTTCATTGTGATCACGCTGACGCCCTACATCAGTGCGTCCAGCATCTTCCAAGCTGCTTAACTGCATTGGTAGCACCACTGTTGGCAGATCTTCGTTTTTGGCGGTGAAATCTTCCGGGTCATCTAATTGCAAGATAGTAGGCGTACTTATAGATTTTGTTTCCTGTTGGGGAACAGTAGTGGTTAGCGGTGTTGCTAATTCAGTGGAGATTGCCTTCAACCGCGATCGCAGCTCTGCGATCGTTTCAATTTTACCTAGTTCTAAATCTCCCAACAATTGCACTACAGAACCAAATTGAGTGCGTTGGGATTGTCTAAATAAAGCCTGCCAAATCCGTCCCAAAGCCTTGATGGTTAATGACTCAGATCCTTGGGTTTCTCCACCCCCCGGTAAAGAAACAGCAGACTGACTATTTAATGGTTCCACATATAGCTGCCGCAGCGCCAGGGTTTGGTCTTCATCCAATCGTAGATTCGACAAATCCAAGAGACTTTGACGACAATTAACTGGTTCCAGTACCTCCCATAGTTGAGTCATCTGGTAAAACCAGTGTAAAATTTGTGATGAACTCGTGCTATCTTCTTGCCACAGTTCCAGCAAATACTGCCAATCCGAGCGGTCTTGAATCAGTACCACCTCCATATTACCCTGCTGCCAGGCATCGTGAATTGGCGGTATTTCTAGCTGACCCTGGTCAGCTAGGGCAATATAAGGTTGAGCGAGTTGAGGAATTTCACTCGCGCCCACTGACGGAGTTATTAGCCCCTGTTGCTGATGGGTTAACAATGTCTGGAGGGGTGAAATTTGATATGGTTGGCAATCCAAAACTCTAACACACACCTCCGTATTGTCCGTGATTTCCTCTAACACTGGTAGTGTATCTAACAACTGATAGCGCTGTTGAGAATCTAAATAGGAGCCGACTGAGAATTGTGATGGGGTGATGGGGTTACGAGGAGCAGGAGGTAAAGGTGTCTCCTTGTCCTCTTCTCCCCCACTTCCCAGCGATGCACTGAGCTTGCCGAAGTGTCCCGACTCCTCAGTCACCAGTTCCCAGTCTCCAGTTCCCCCTTGGGCAATAATTGCCCACCAAACTGTTCCAGAGTTGGCGTCACAGTTATGACAACGTTCTTGATTCACAGGTACATAGGTACTGCATTTAGAACAGACCTTGTGGGTCAGGGACGTGCCACACTTTTGACAAAATTTGTTGGTATTGGGGTTTTCAAATTTACACTGAGGGCAAATCAGCATGGTGGAAGTTCCTTTATTCCCTTTCCAAGGTGCTTCTAGCCACTAATTTTATCCAAAGTCCCACAATTGGCAGCCCCTGCCTACAGTAGACCAACAAGAGATTGTGGTTTCACAAATGAATTTTGGTGGCAGTATTAATTGTGACGCATATTCGTTAAATATTTCGTTATCGGGAAGGCAATTCCTCACAAATGGGAGAGCATTCGTGATAGGTTAAGGTGATGAACAATTTGTCAATGAGTAATAATGCTGAAAATACGGTTTGAAAACACTATTTTCGCTCCAGTGATGCCTACGGCGGCTTAATCTACCCTTCATCTTTAGACCGATCATTTATTCAAGCGCTAAAATCTCAGTACAAAGGCAAATTGAATACTTCACATTTTGGCTATGTTTCAGGATGATTACGAATTGACAAAAGTAATTTAGTCTTAACCTATCACAGATGATGGGAGAGTGGATACTGTTGGCGAATGTAATACATATTTGTATTTTTAAGTATTACGATGCAGATCCGCAATCTGTGGTTGCAGCTTTGAGTTGTAATACTTTCGCCAACAGTATCAGCAGTGGGGGTAACTAACTCAGGACTTAACAACTTCCCAGAAAAAAGAACTCGACGGTTGGCAGAAGATATGGGAAAATTAAGATATACCAGTTGCGATACTATGCAGCACTACCAGAAATAATTAACCGAAACGAAATCACTAAATCATTTAATACTTCCATATCAATTAAAAATGCATCATGACCGTCGTTTGACTTGAGCCATCTCAGTTGAGCATGAGATATGAAATTTGCCAATTCCTGCTGTTCCAATGGCGGATAAAGAATGTCAGAATCAATACCGACAACTAGAGTTGGTTGGTGGATACGTTGCAAAGCTGATTGATAATCTTGGCGAGCGCGTGCCACATCATGGCGATCCATTGCTGCCGTCAGAGTAATATAAGTGTTAGCATCAAAGCGTTCTACCAGTTTTTGACCTTGATGCTGCAAATAACTAGCTATAGCAAACTGCTCAGATGCATCATACTGTCGTCCAAAGCGGGTTGTAAAACTTTGCCAAGAACGGTAAGTACTCATCGCCATCATCCGCGCCACAGCTAGTCCTTGGGTTGGCGGCGCATCAATTGTATAGTTACCCCCGCGCCAATTGGGATCGGCATAAATTGCTTGTCTTTGGGCTTCACTCAATCCAATACACCAAGCAGAATGTCTTCCAGTTGCAGCAATCGGTGCGATCGCTCTGACTGTTTCTGGATATAATAACCCCCATTCCAGTACTTGCATTCCACCGAGTGACCCGCCAATAACTAACCGCATAGATTGAACACCCAAGTATTCTATCAGTGCAGCCTGCAGGTGAACCATATCCCTAATTGTAATCTCAGGAAACGATACACCATAAGCCCTTTGCGTTGTTGGATTAATCGAAGTAGGGCCAGTGGTACCGTAACAACTTCCCAAAATATTGCTACAGACTATAAAATCTTGATCGGGGTCAAGCGCCTTCCCTGAACCTAACAAAGGTGCCCACCAGTCATCAGCGTCAGCCGAACCAGTCAGAGCATGACAAATTAGTACCCCATTATCGCCTGCAGCGTTTAACTTTCCCCAGGTACGATAAGCAACCTGTACCCCAATTAACGTTTCGCCCCCTTCCAGTTTAAATGGCTCCCAAAGCTGGTAAAACTGAGTTTGCGGTGAGATGAAATTTGAGTAGAGCATAGGTGGGATGGGGAGGCGTTTTGCCGGCGCCCCCATTGTATGTGGTTATTTCCTGAAAATGCCTGTAACTTGCTCAAATGCTTGGGCGAAATCCTCTTTAATATCGTCGATATGTTCAATTCCTACTGATACCCGCACTAAATCGGGTGTGACACCAGCGGAAAGTTGTTCGCTATCACTTAGCTGTTGGTGGGTTGTGGAAGCGGGATGGATGACGAGGGTTTTTGCATCGCCAACATTTGCTAAATGACTCGCCAATTTTAGATGATTAATAAAGGCTCTCCCTGCTGCCAATCCACCTTTGATGCCAAAGTTTAGCACTCCGCCAAATCCATTTCGTAGATATTTTTTGGCTCGTTCATGATATGGGTGATTGGGTAGCCCTGGATAATTAACCCATAATACCTGTTCTTGCTGTTCTAACCATTGAGCCAATTCTAGGGCATTGCTGACATGACGGTCTACACGTAGGGAAAGTGTCTCTAATCCTTGCAGTAAGAGAAAGGCGTTAAATGGACTCAATGAAGCACCAAAATCCCGTAATCCTTCTACTCTGGCGCGAATAATAAAGGCAATGTTACCAAAGGGTCCATTTGATCCAAATACTTCTTGGAAATTCAGTCCATGATAGCCTGGTGATGGTTCGGTAAATAGGGGAAATTTACCGTTGCCCCAGTCAAATTTACCAGAATCGACGATCACGCCACCAATGGAGGTACCATGACCACCAATCCATTTGGTCGCAGATTCTACCACAATATCTGCACCATGTTCAATTGGTCGAGCTAGATAACCGCCAGCGCCGAAGGTATTATCTACTATTAAGGGAATGCCGTTTTCATGGGCAATTTGAGCTAGAGCGGCAAAGTCTGGGATGTTGAATTGGGGATTGCCGATGGTTTCAACGTACAGGGCTTTGGTGCGATCGTCGATCGCCTGTCGAAAATTTTCCGGTTCATCACCTTCGACAAACTTGACATTAATACCTAACCGTGGTAGTGATACTTTAAACTGGTTATAGGTTCCGCCATATAAAAAACTGGTGGAAACAATATTATCTCCAGCTTGGGCGATCGTACTCAATGCTAAAAACTGCGCCGCCTGTCCGCTAGCAGTTGCTAATGCTGCTACACCCCCTTCTAAAGCAGCAATCCGCTTTTCAAAGACATCCGTCGTTGGATTCATGATGCGAGTGTAAATGTTGCCAAACTCCTGCAGCGCAAACAATCTCGCCCCGTGGTCGGCATCGTTGAAAACGTAGGAAGTTGTTTGGTAAATTGGTACAGCACGGGCGTTAGTTCCAGGAGCCGGTTCCTGTCCAGCGTGAACTTGCAGGGTTTCAAAACGATATTTTTCAGACATAAGCAGTTATTTGGGTTTGCAGTTATTCCCAAAAGTAAGAATATTGAGCCAAGGATAAATCTACTGTAATATGATAGGCTTACCGTATTTTAATGTACAACATGTTTGGAGATCGGGCGACAGGCGCCGGGCATTGGTTAATTTTTTGGTCCCTATGCCCCATATCCAACCCAAACCCTTGATTTTTCGTTACCGAAAAACTGGGTCTAAAGCCCCGTCCTTCTAGGACGGCTTTTCTTTAACTTCCGAATCAACTCTGTGAGTACATCATTCTGAGTACGGCTTGTCTGGGTGCAATACTCCACAAGCATATCGTATTCTTCCGGGAGCAACGCGATTTTGTGAGCAGGGGGAGCAGGGGGAGCAGGGGAGGCAGGGGGAGACAAAGAAATAAGTGTATTTGTGGTTACTGAGGTAGTAAAAAAGACTAAAAACTCTATTTACTCCCCCTGCTTCCCCTGCCTCCCCTGCCTCCCCTGCTCACTTCACGATGATCTCACTTTTTCGCGTTGCTCCCTATTCTTCCTCTGAGCATCTAATTGTTAATTTCTTCATGCCGTCATATTGGCGTTAGCTTGTGGTAGACTACTAGCATGATTTCACTAAGGTTTAAGCTGTACGAACATAAACGGAATAAACACCTCAAGCGAATGATTAATGCTTCTGGGGTGATTTATAACCATTGCATCGCCCTTCATCGTCGGTACTACCGTTGGTGGGGGAAACACTTAAACTGCTCAAAGCTGCAATCCCATATTGCCAGGTTGAGAAAACGTAATTCTTTGTGGCAAACAGTAGGTTCTCAAGCAGTACAAGATATTTGTCAGCGCATTGATCAAGCCTACCAATTATTTTTTAAACATAATAAAAAAGGAGTTAGACCACCGGGATTCAAGAAGGTGAAGAAGTACAAATCCTTCACTCTTAAGCAAGCAGGTTATAAATTTTTAGGTGGCAACAGAGTAAAAATTGGTCTGCGTGTTTATGAATTTTGTCAGTCAAGAGAGATTGAGGGAACAGTCAAAACCTTAACTATTAAACGCACGACCTTGGGTGAATTGTTTATGGTCTTGGTTGTCGATGACGGTAACAAGAAAGAAGTTGAAGTTAAGACAGGTAAAATTGCTGGCTTTGATTTTGGGTTGAAGACATTCCTCACTTGTTCAGACGGCTCCAAAATTGAATCGCCCCAGTTGTTCAAGCAATCCATCAGCGCCATTAGAAAAGCCAGCAAACAGCATTCCAAAAAGTTAAAAGGCTCATCTAATCGTGAAAGAGCAAGGAAGAATTTAGTACGCAGATACGAGGATATTTCTCATCGTCGGCGTGATTGGTTTTGGAAGTTAGCTCATGAGCTAAC
Source organism: Gloeotrichia echinulata CP02 (assembly GCA_038087035.1). Classification (NCBI taxonomy): domain Bacteria; kingdom Bacillati; phylum Cyanobacteriota; class Cyanophyceae; order Nostocales; family Gloeotrichiaceae; genus Gloeotrichia; species Gloeotrichia echinulata. Next base: position 391,637 of record CP051187.1, read on the forward strand.
TGATAAATTCGATATCCTCTGCTTTGAGACTTTAAACCTCAAGGGAATGCAGCGTCTTTGGGGTAGAAAAATATCAGACTTAGCTTTTGGCGAGTTCCTGCAAATTCTCGAATGGGTTGCCAAGAAAAAGAACAAGTTGGTTGTTTTCATCGACCGATGGTATCCCAGTAGTAAGACTTGTTCCCACTGCGGACATGTTTTAGAAAATATTGATTTGTCAGTTAGAGAGTGGCGTTGTCCATCCTGTCAATCAGTTAATGGGAGGGACGAGAACGCCGCACGTAATATTCAAATGGTTGGGGCATCAACCATTGGGTTAGGTAATGTAAGACTGGCTCTGCCTGCTATTGCTATTTGACCCCAGAATCCCCACCCTTGAAGGGTGGGGAGTATGTCAATCATGGACAATCTACCCATCACGTCTCATTACCCACAGCCAGTTGGATGGTAAAACAGGTACGGTTTGACCCACTTTCAACCTCGATTGTTCCTCCTAAATACTTGGTGAGTTTTTGTACTAACGCCAGTCCTAATCCTGTACCACCTTGCTTCCAAGGGTCATTGCTGGGGATGCGGTAGAATTTGTCAAAAATACGTGATAATTCTGAGGTAGGGATTTCCACACCAGAATTAATCACTTGGAAGAGGATATTGTGAGATTTTAATTGGGCGGAAACGGTGATTTCTGCATCTGGAGGGCTGAATTTAGAAGCATTGGTGAGCAATTCAATCAAAATGCGTTCTAGACTAAATAGATCACAGGCAAGTGGGGGAAGATTAGGAGCGACGCTGAGGCGCAAGGTTTGGTGACAGTAATGAGGATGGCGTGCTTTAAATAGCTCTACCACGCGCCAAAGCCATTGCTGTACGTGAATTTTTTCTAAGACCAAGGGTTTAGCCCCTGCATCCAGTCGTTGTAAATCAAGAAAATTACTAATGAGATTGATTTCGCGATCGCACTCATTGTTTAAAATTTCAAAATAGCGATATGCTTTTGAGCGTTCAGGTTGTGGCTTCTCTATTTGGGCTAAAAAGTTTTGCTCTCGGTCTAGTGCGATTCCTAACATTTGAATCGCCATTTTCATATTAGTTAGTGGCGTGCGTAGTTCATGAGATACTGTACTGAGAAATTCATCTTTGAGGCGATTTAGGCATTCTATTTCCTCTAACTGCGCTTGCACCGCCGCTTGACTTTGCTTGAGAGAAACTTCCGCTAATTTGCGCTCAGTAATATCAATACAGCACCCAATATAACCAGCAAACTCGCCGCTGGGCATAAATCTCGGAATTCCAGTATCTAAAATCCAACGATATTCCCCATCATGACGCTTGAGCCGATATTCAATCTCATATTTCGTGCGGGCATGAAAAGCAGAATAGTACATTTCCTCACAGAAACTCTGCTCTTGTGGATGCACTCCTTTGAGCCAACCTAACCCTTGCTGCTGGTCTATACTGCTTCCAGTAAACTTTAACCAAGATTGATTAAAAAAAGTAAACAGTCCGTCACATCCTGCCATCCACATCATCACTGGTGCAGTATTAGCCATAGTATGAAAGCGTTGTTCACTTTCTCTCAAAGCATCTTCAGCCTGCTTATGAGCAGTGATATCCTCACACACCATCAAAATTACCGGATTTTTTCGCGGACACTTTTCCGTCGGGTCCGCCTGTGGAAGATAGTGTCCGTCTGCACCAGGCAATAACCGCGCCACCACCTTTACCCATACAATATTACTGGCAGGGCAATCTAAACGAAATTCCCAATTGGCAATTCCATTCTTCGGTGAAGCTCTTAATAGGCTCATAAATGCATCAGATAATTTTTGTTTATCTGAGCGGACAAATAAATTAAAAATCGACTGATTGATCAATTCACTAGGGGTATAACCAAGAGAGTTTGCACCGCTTTGGTTTACCGACAAAATTATTCCTGTCGTATCCAAACTGAAGTAAACAGAAGGGATATTTTCATAAAGCCGCCGATACCACTGGAGTTCCTCTTGGGTACGGCGCAGGGTCTCTGTAGAGCAATTTTCCAAATCGGGGGATCGTTCAGGCACAAGTTCCAACCGTGCAGGCGTTGGAGACAATATATCTTGTTGTTGTCGAGTGTCATGCCAGATCGATTGCTGATTACGGCTCATAAGAATTAAGCTTGCACCCAAGGGCTGATGTGAACAAGGCAGGAATAAAAGAAGATTATTATACTGCTTTTGGCGAAATTTGTGACAAAGGTGCAAATAAAAACTTCTGCCAACAAAATAGATGATTTTTTTGGTTTTTTAATTGATAGGTTAAAACAGCAGGTGGTAAATCTTTACCGATCTACTTACTTCGGATTTTAATAGCAAACAGTGAAATATTAGATGCGGGGTCTAAGCATCTAAATCCGGAAAATTTTGCTTGCTAATCTCTGTAAATTCAATAAGTAATAATACTTATTGTTAAATACCTGCTCCGGTAAATCTTTCAACAAACACAGGGGATTGGGGATTGGGGATTGGGGATTGGGGATTGGGGATTGGGGATTGGGGATTGGGGACACTTCGACAAGCTCAGTGCATCGCTGGGGACTGGGGACACTTCGACAAGCTCAGTGCATCGCTGGGGATTGGGGATTGGGGATTGGGGATTGGGGACAACAGTTAACTGTCATCAATTTTTCGGCAAATTATGCAGCAATTTGACTTCCGAGGGTGTGAGGTCACGCCACTCACCTAGCTGTAGATCATCTAATTTTAGATGGGCTATGCTTACTCTGACCAATCGCAAAGTCGGAAACCCTACAGATGCAGTCATCCGCCGCACCTGTCGGTTTTTTCCTTCAGTCAAAGTCATTTCTAACCAAGCTGTCGGGACATTTTTGCGAAATCGAATTGGCGGATTTCGTTCAGGTAGGGCGGGTTCTGCTGATAATAGCCTTACTTGTGCTGGTCGAGTACAGTAATCTTGAATTTGCACACCTATTTGCAACTTCTTTATAGCATCTTCATCAGGAATGCGTTCTACCTGCACCCAGTAAGTACGTTTATGTCCAAATCGCGGGTCAGAAAGGCGATGCTGTAGTTTTCCGTTATTCGTCAGCAGCATTAATCCTTCACTGTCCCAATCCAAACGCCCCACAGGATAAACATCGGGAACCTGGATATAATCTTTCAGGGTAATTTGGGTGGGGGTGTCTTGGGTAAATTGGCTGAGGACGCCATAGGGTTTGTAGAAAATAATATATCTAAGGTCATTTGTCATTTGTCATTGGTCATTTTTCATTTGTCATTACTCCCCTTCCCCATCGTCCCATCGCGCTCTCTTCAGCTTAAAATATATACAAATGAGTCTTCAACCAAGCGCCCAAGTTCTATGACCCTTGCTAAACCTTCTGAACTAGGCATTACCCATCTTCCCGACCATACCGAGTTACCAGAGTCAGACGGAAATTTCGTGAAAAATTTTCAAGAACATCCCCAAAGTCTCCTGCTCACTGACTCAATTACAGAGCGATTGCAGGAATTACATCCTGATAACCAATACAGTATTGGTCAAGATTCTGGTATCTACTGGCGTTTAACAGACCCCCCAGAAAGAGGCGCCGAAGCACCCGATTGGTTTTATGTACCAAATGTATCACCGCTTTTGAATGGTCAATTTCGCCGTTCTTATGTTTTATGGCAAGAATACGTAGCACCATTAATTGTCTTAGAATTTGTATCTGGTGATGGCTCAGATGAACGAGATAAAAATCCTCTAAAGGGGAAATTTTGGGTGTATGAGCAAGCGATTCGAGTGCCGTTTTATGGTATCTATGAGTTTAGTAAAGCTTCAGTAGAGGTTTATCATTTAGTAGATGGTAAGTATCAATTACTGCCAGCAAATGAAAGAGGTCACTATCCCATTCCCCCAATGGGTGTGGAATTGGGTATTTGGCAAGGGCAATATAAAAACATGGAAGCTCCTTGGTTACGCTGGTGGGATGCTCAGGGGAATTTATTATTGAGTAGCGATGAGAAATCCCAACAATTATCATCTCAGTTAGAAGAAGTATCATCACAGTTAGAGCAAGAACAGCAAAAGGCTGAACGCTTGGCGCAAAGGTTGCGTCAGTTGGGGATTGAACCTGATGATGTGTAAGGAAAAAGAGTGCGATCGCATTTCGGGTTTCAAAGGGGCGATCGTCTGCCGCTGTAGGCATCGCTCTATTGTAGATTTACTAAATAAATTTATCGATAATCCCTATATATTCTGAAACATGAAAAAACAGCTTAATCCCCACATTCTCAGGAATTGTTAACACCCCTCCCCCTAGCCACAATCAAAGTGGTACAATAAATTTCCATGCTAGGGGTGCCTGAAATGCCAGGCTGAGATCACACCCTTAACACCTGAGTCTGGGTAATACCAGCGGAGGGAAGCTGTTTATCGAGGAATTCAATATGCGGACAGAATGGGTTGCGAAGCGGCGTGGACAGAGCAATGTTTCTCAAATGCACTACGCCCGTCAGGGTGTAATCACTGAAGAAATGCACTATGTCGCCCAGCGGGAAAATCTTCCTGCAGATCTCATTCGTGAGGAAGTGGCGCGGGGACGGATGATTATTCCTGCGAACATTAATCACACTAATTTAGAGCCGATGGCTATTGGCATTGCTTCTAAATGTAAAGTAAATGCGAATATCGGCGCTTCACCCAACTCTTCCAATCTTCAAGAAGAGGTTGATAAGCTGAAATTAGCGGTGAAATATGGTGCTGATACCGTCATGGACTTGTCCACAGGCGGCGGTAACTTGGATGAAATTCGCACCGCCATTATCAATGCTTCACCTGTTCCCATTGGGACAGTACCAGTTTACCAAGCTTTAGAAAGTGTCCACGGCACAATTGAAAAGCTGACACCCGATGACTTTTTGCACGTTATTGAAAAACACGCGCAACAAGGGGTAGACTATCAAACCATCCACGCGGGAATTTTGCTTGAGCATTTGCCCTTAGTCAGAAGCCGCATCACAGGTATTGTCTCTCGTGGTGGTGGCATTTTGGCGCGGTGGATGCTACATCACCATAAACAAAACCCACTTTACACCCACTTTGCCGACATCATCGAAATTTTCAAGAAATATGATGTTTCCTTCAGTTTAGGCGATTCCCTGCGCCCTGGCTGTACCCATGATGCCTCAGACGCCGCCCAATTAGCTGAATTGAAAACCCTCGGACAGCTAACCCGCAGAGCCTGGGAAGATAATGTACAGGTGATGGTAGAAGGTCCCGGACATGTCCCAATGGATCAAATTGAGTTCAATGTCCGTAAGCAGATGGAAGAGTGTTCTGAAGCACCTTTCTATGTATTGGGTCCATTGGTGACAGATATCGCTCCTGGTTATGACCACATCACTTCAGCCATTGGCGCGGCTATGGCTGGCTGGTACGGGACTGCCATGTTGTGCTATGTAACACCTAAAGAACATTTGGGATTGCCCAACGCCGAAGACGTGCGGAATGGGTTGATAGCCTACAAGATAGCAGCCCATGCGGCGGATATCGCCAGACATCGCCCAGGTGCCAGAGACAGAGACGATCAACTTTCCGAAGCTCGTTATAATTTCGACTGGAACCGTCAGTTTGAATTATCACTCGATCCGGAAAGAGCTAAGGAATATCATGATGAAACTTTACCAGCAGATATTTATAAAACTGCTGAGTTTTGTTCCATGTGTGGTCCCAAGTTCTGTCCCATGCAAACCAAAGTTGATGCTGATGCGTTGACAGAACTTGAGAAGTTCTTGGCGAAGGAACCTGTAGCGCAAGGTTAAGATAATTTTCCTTAAACATCGTTACAGCATTTCTCGACAAGCGTGACGTACACTCGTAGGGGCACGGCACTGCCGTGCCCCTACACCTTTCGGTATAATGTGTACCTCATCTTAATGGGAACTGGATGAGTAATATGGATCTACATCTTTTGAAGTGGACTAAAAACGTGAGAGACGATGATAAGTGGGCGTATTCACGATATAAAGTTCATGATCTATTCAAACTGGCTTGGAAAGATAGTGAAGATAATGCCCGTAAACCTGAAAAAGACGATTTGATTTTGCTCAGACAACGCGGATATGTCACTCATTTGGTAAGAGTTCTGGACTACAAGCCTAAACGTGAGGATTGGAAGGGTGATTATGATATCTACCGAATCGTTGAGGTATTTTGGACTATTGATTTTGTTAATCCACCCGCATCAGCAAAAGCAGACAAAATGTTTGATTATTCAGCGGTTCTCCATTATGAGGGTGGGAATGTGATGAAATTGGATGACTTGCCCACTTTTAAGAGTCGTTGGGATCATGACGGTGGTTTAAAAGGGTTTCAAACCCACATTCAGAGTTTATTGGAGTGATAGCTTTTAGAACTACATATAGCGCAACACATTCAGATTCGGTACAATATCATATCGCGATGTGTAGGGGCACGGCATTGCCGTGCCCCTACGAGTGTACCTAACTAGGGCGAGAAACGCTATACTTTATATAAAAATATTTTATTACTTAAATGACTCGTCAATCTCACGACCAATTTGCAAAAGAATATTTAGAGGAATTATTAACACCTCTAGGAACGATTAAAAAGAGCGAAAAAGTTAAAAGTGAAGTTCAAGAAATTGATGTGTGGTTTGAACCATTTCCTTCTCAAACTCAGGATAATCTACCTTTAGGTTTATTAGGAAAGATGGCGACGACTCAATGTTTATTTGAGCCTTTTCGCAATCCACCCTCCGAGGTAGAAATTCGCAGTTGTTTACTGAAATTATATGCTGTTCATGGAGATGTAGTCAGGAAAGCGAAACGGGAAGACAGAAATATTGCTGAAGCTGAATTACCCATTTTATGGATTTTAACACCAACCTTTTCATCCCGGATGATTGAAGGATTAGGTGCAAAAGAGACTGAAGAGAATTGGGTTAAAGGCGTTTATTTTCTTCCGAATATTTTCAAAACAGCAATAGTCGCTATTCATCAATTACCAGAAAATGAGGACACCTTATGGTTGAGAGTTTTGGGTAAAGGAGGAACACAGAAAAGAGCGGTAGAGGAGTTGATTGAACTACCAGAAAATAACCCTTTTCGAGAGAATTTGTTACTAATTTTAGCCGACTGGCGCAAGAATTTAGAATTGAGAGATAATTTAAGTAGGGAAGAAGAGGAAGTGATTATGAACTTATCACCAGCTTATTTACAACAAATAGAAGAGTGGAAGCAAGAAGGAAAGCAAGAAGGTAAGTTAGAAGGACAAATTTCAATGATAGCTTGTCTTCTGGAAGGGCGATTTGGTACTTTGGATTCTGAATTATCTGGTTTGGTGGGAAAGATTGCCGAAATTCCGATTTCAGAACGGACTCAGTTACTTCTTTCTTTGGGGAATTTATCGCGGGAGGAATTGTTACAAAGACTGAGTAAAGACTAAATTTTGAATATGGATTTTTTGGAGTTTATAGCCCTCAGATTAGCAATTTATAAAGAATGATGCTGCAAGACCATTTCCGCCCACCACTCTCAGTACGCCGTCACTGGCACGCATTTCATAACGCCTGGGCGACTTATATTGCATCTGATTTAAATGCTAAATTGCCAGAGGGCTACTTTGCGGAACCAAATGTACAATTTGGCATTGAAATTGATGTAGCTGCTTTTAGAATTAGATAATATTTATGAGCGTACTTGCCGAGAACAGCGAATTACTATTCACAGTGTTTAGCAGCCTCTACGAGTTGCATGTTTCACCAATCCCTATAAATGGAGGACATGTAGTTTTAGTAGGAGTAGGAGTAGGAGTATTCGTTGGATCTGGTTTTGATATCACATTTTCTGTTCGTAAATTGGACATTAACCCGGAAGGGAAAGATGATTTATACTCTAAAAATTTTTGGATAGAAATACCCCAATTGTCTCCATACTCTGGTGTAGGCTCCTTTGGTAGAGGCTCACAATTTGGATGATATTTTTTCTTACGACTGTAAGCATGAATGGCTATTAGACGACCATTATAGCGGTTATCAGTCCAGTGCAGTACACTAGGAGAGAGCAATTGTACTGATAACTGGTCGCTATGAAAGCCTACTCTATCGACTTGCGCCAGAAAATTGTTGATGCTTATGCCTGCGGTGACATTTCCCAACGAAAACTGGCGAAAAACTTTGGCGTCACCTTAAGTTTTGTGCAAAATTTACTCAAACGTGATGGCACCGCAAGCGCCGCAGGCATCGTGAATTGGGCACGATAGTCCCCAAGGTGCGGACTGAGCAGACGCCAACTTTCATTGAATGCCGAACAGCTAGAAATCCTGCGCCAATTGGTAATAGCACAGCCCGATGCGACGCTCGCGCGAATTGCGGGAACGACTTTACGAGAAAACAGAGGTCTTAATTGGGGTGGCCACGGTGAATCGGATGGTTCGTCGGAAACTTAACCTGAACCTCAAAAAAAAAGTCTCCACCCCACGAAAAAAGGCAGCGATGAAGTCCAGCTAGCGCGATTTGAGTACTGGAAACTTTTGAGGGGCATACCCGTGGAAAATCTGATTTTCTTAGATGAATCGGGGGTTAATCTGTCCTTCATTCGCAAATGTGCCCGCGCTTTATCAGGGGAACGGGCCTATGCTCCAAAGCCAAATCGCAAAGGGAAAAATGTCTCGGTGATTGGTGCCATTAGCTTGAAAGGACTGCTCACCCAGTGGAGTGGTTTAGGTTCTATCGACGCCTTGACCTTTGATGCCTTCATCGCTCAAAAGCTCGTACCCCAACTTTGGACTGGTGCAGTAGTGATCATGGATAACTGCTCGATCCATAAAAGTGATGAACTTGAAGCTTTGATCATCGCTGCTGGAGCTAGCCTCATTTATCTCCCCCCCTACTCCCCCGATTTTTCACCCATCGAGAACTGTTGGTCGAAGATTAAGAACATTCTGATACTTTTAACCGAGACATTTTCTGACATCAGAGATATCTTGAACATCTAAGTATAACATCACCAACAAAGTCAGTGAAGGTGGTATCCCACATTGCCTTAAGCAAACTTAAGGCTCTTTTTATCTGTTTGTTTGCGACACCGAGAACGCAACAACAACTCGCCTACGGCATATGTCTGACTTTCCCGTGCAAGCAATTTATAACTTTCTTAGCTATGGTCTGCTTGTGTCAAAAGACGGAGCCATGCTACTCGTCTTTATTCATTGTAGCACAAATACAGCAAAAAGTTCTAATTAGACATGACCAAAAATATCCGCTATGTCTGTAATGTCTAGCGATTTATCGTCCTATCTTTTGCTCCGTCGCATTGGCGCAAGGACATATCCTGATTTACTCAAGGCATTAGATGCGGCATTCGCAGAAGTGACTATAGAAAATTTAGTGGGTTGGTTTACTGACTGCTGCTACTGTACTTCATAAGACTGATAATCGCTATAAATAGACCATGCAGTAGGGGCGCAAGGCCTTGCGCCCTTACGAGGATCTTTAGTCATTGGTCATTCAACAACATCGACTACAGCCAAAGCCAACTTCGCCGCACCCAACATCCCCGCACCATTACCCAATTCTGCAGGCAATATTTGTAACCCCACCCGCGAAGTTGGCATGACTCGCTGCTCAATTTCTGCTTTCATTGTTGGTAAAAAAAACTCAAAACTGGCACTAACGCCACCACCAATCACTACAGCTTCCGGCGTTAGGACATAAATCAAACTCGTTAAACCAATACCTAAATCATTACCATATTCCTGCCAAAAAGTCAAGGCGGCGACATCTCCCGCTTGTGCCAAAGCGCCCAATTCAGCGGGTTCCTTACCGGTGCGGCGACGAATTGCTGTGGCTGAGGTATATTGCTCCAAAGAGCCTTGATTACCGCTATTACACTTGGGTCCTTTGGGATTGAAGGAGATTAAGCCTAATTCCCCCGCTGCGCCTTGATGTCCCGCAAATAGTTTACCATTGAGAATAATCGCGCCACCTACGCCAGTTCCCAAAGTTAGCAAAATTAGATTTTGGTAGTGACGACCAGCACCCAACCAAGCTTCTCCCAAACCCGCACAATTAGCATCGTTAGCCACAACCGTGGGTTTGCCAGTTTTGGCTTCTAACCAATCAGCCAAAGGCACATCATACCATCCTGGCAAATTGATAGCGACTTTGGCAATCCGTCCAGCCGCGTCAGGAGGGCCAGGAGTTCCAACACCAATTGCTAGAGTTTGACCATCTGAGTCAATTTGGGCGATCGCATCCACCAGCGCCGCAAACACCGCCTCTGGGGTCGCCGGTTGGGGAGTTGCTACACTCAAAGATTGTAGGCAAATTCCATCCTGATTGAATCGCCCCAGCTTAATTGCTGTTCCCCCCAAATCAATCCCAATTACTGACCTTATCACCACAATTGCAGATCCAACATATTTATTTTGTCATTTGTCATTTGTCATTTGTCATTTGTCATTTGTCATTTGTCATTGGTCATTTGTCATTTGTCATTTGTCATTTGTTATTTGTCATCCTTGACCCTTGACCCTAGACCCTTGACCCTTGACCCTTGACCCTTGACCCTAGACCCTAGACCCTAGACCCTTGACCCTTGACCCTTGACCCTTGACCCTTGACCCTTGACCCTTGACCCTTGACCCTTGACCCTTGACCCTTGACCCTTGACCCTTGACTATTAACTATTAAGTGATTTAATAATTCGCACATTAACCATTGAGTAAGAATTAAGGCTTGATGGTCCTGTCCAAACTGTGACTGGCGCACCTCGCAAAATCCCAGATAAGGCGACGGAAAGCATGAACCCACCAGCAGCAGCAGCAATTAAGGAAATGTTATCTTTCACAAAAAACTCTCAGTAATAAATACAATAGGTATTTTCATATCCACGGTCAAGAGTCCAGAATAATTACTTTTGACTCTTGACTTTTTACCGTTGACTCCTGACTACTTCCGGATACTATTTTGTCGCCGTAAACGGGGATTGACAAATTCATTTAACCCTTCACCAAGTAGTGATAACCCTACCACCATGATCGTCATCCCTAAACCAGGGAATAGGGTAGTCCACCAAATGCCTGTGGGTAGTGCTTCCAGAGCTTGTTTTAAATCATGTCCCCATTCTGGCACTTCTTCGGGAAGTCCTAACCCCAAAAAGCCCAAACCGCCTAAGACCAAAATTGCATCAGCAGCGTTGAGGGTGAATAGTACCGGTACACTTTGAATCACGTTGAAAAACAGATACCGTGAAAGTACCTGCCAAGTATTAGCACCCATTGCTTGGGCAGCTTCAATAAACACTTCTGTTTTAACGCTGACCGTGTGATTACGGACAACGCGATAGTATTGGGGAATGTAGGCAATACTAATAGCCAATGCAGCATTTAATATGCCACGCCCCACCACAAACGCCAAAGTTACTGACAGCAATAGCCCCGGCAAGGTGTAAATACTATCCATCAAAAACAGTAACACCTTATCCAATCTACCGCCAAGATAGCCACTCACCATACCCAAGGGTACACCAATCAGCATACTCAGCGCTGTCGCCAAAATCACCACTTGTAACGCAGCTTGGGCGCCAAACAAAGTGCGAGAAAATACATCATAACCCAGGCGACTGGTGCCAAACCAATGTTTATCTGAAGGTGCATCATGAATGGGGTTCGTGAGAAACTCTTTGGGGTTTTGCAGCCATCCCCAAGCCTGGAATACAGGGGCAAAAAACGCCAAGAAGATAAAAAACAGGGTAATTCCTAACCCAATCAGCATTAATCGCTGGGAAAGATTAGGATTTTGAGCAAAGCGTAAAAATGTTGGCAGTTGCCGTTTTGTCACCGTCATTAGCGATCGCCTGCATTGAGCAAGATACGCTGACCATTTTACCTACCAGATGATATCGCGCAAAGGCGCAAAGGCACAAAATTAGGATTGGGGATTGGAGTAATGAGTAATGAGTAATGAGTAATGAGTAATGAGTAATGAGTTATTATTCTCCCCATCTTCCCCAGTCCCCATCTTCCCCAGTCCCCAGTCGCCAGTCCCCAGTCCCTCAAAGATTACTTTGAATCAACTGGCGATACTCGCTCTTTTGCTTGACACCTTTGACTTCCTTCACCAGTTCCTTATTTTTAAACAATTGAACTGTCGGTGTTCCTGTTACACCGGCATTTTCGGCAATATCGCGGTCTTTGTCGATGTCAATTTCTACAAAGTGAATTTTGCTGTCAAATTCATCCACCACTTTGTTTAATATTGGCTTCAAGGTATGACAGGGGCCACATCCAGGAGCGACATATTTGACCAGGAGTAAGCGATCGCTTTGGTGGAATAATTTCCGTAAAGCGTAACCTCCCTCATGGCGTGTCGCTTGTAAGTCAAATTCAGCAGCTTGTTCAGTTTCGGTTTTCGTGGCTACTGGCTGACTTTCTAATTCATTCACAGCAGTTACTGGCTGTTGATGGAATTCTTGAATTAAAGCATTGGACGATAACCAGCGTTCTGCTAATAATGCGGCCGCACAGCCACTACCGGCGGCTGTAATTGCTTGGCGATATTCATGATCTTGCACATCGCCAGCTGCAAAAACGCCATCTACACTGGTTTCTGGTGAACCGTGCTTGGTGACGATGTAACCTACTTCATCTAGTTCTAGTTGTCCTTGGAATAAAGAAGTATTCGGAGTGTGACCAATGGCGTAGAATAAACCCTTTGCTTGCAGTTTACTCTCAACCCCTGTTTTGTTATTGCGGATTTTCAGTCCTTCCATGTGGCCGTTACCAAAAATATCTACGGCTTCGGTATTCCAATGTACCTGGATTTTGGGGTTACTCAAAACCCGGTCTTGCATGGCTTTAGACGCCCGCATTGTATCAGAACGTACCAACAAATTCACCTTAGAGCCATATTTGGTGAGGTAAATCGATTCTTCAGCCGCCGAGTCGCCAGCACCGATGACAGCTAGTTCTGCACCGTGGAAAATTGGTGTAGCACCATCGCAAATTGCACAGGCGGAAATTCCACGAGTCCAAAATGTTTGTTCATTAGGTAAACCCAAACGCTTTGCTGTCGCACCAGTGGCTATGACAATACTGTGGGTTTTAATTTCTCTTTCCTCGGAGCGGACAGTAAAAGGACGCTGACTCAAATCAACTGATATCACATCCTCAGTATATAACTCAGCCCCCCAGCGCTCCGCCTGTGCCTTCATCCGATCCATCAGTTCTGGACCGGTAATCCCTTGAGGAAAGCCAGGAAAGTTCTCGACTTCCGTCGTTGTCATCAGTTGACCACCAGGTAAACCCCCGGCTTGAAAGCCTTCAAATACAACGGGTTTGAGGTTAGCTCGTCCTGCATAAATGGCCGCTGTGTATCCTGCTGGACCTGAACCAATAATTACTAAGTTTTCTACTGTGGGGTTAGTCATGACAGTTGCACAAACTCATAACGACTACGCTTAGTATAGCATAACATAACTGATGGGCAACGCAAGCGATGGGTTAATCAACAGTAACTGAAAAGCTAACAATTACTACCAATTAATCACTTATGCTCCGACGCCAAATCATCTGCTATGAGTAACTACTTTGGCATTTGGCTGTAAAATACAATCATGATACTAGGATTCAAGACACAACTGAAGGTAAACAAACAACAACGTCTACTACTGGCACAACACGCAGGAGTAGCCAGACATGCGTGGAATCAAGGTTTAGCATTATGTCAACAGGTACTCATACATAATCGGACAAACCCTGATGAGAAAATTAAATTTCCTACAGCCATAGATTTACATAAATGGTTAGTAGCAGCAGTTAAATCTACCCATCCTTGGTATTATGAAGTATCAAAATGCGCTCCTCAGTACGCATTAAGATATTTGTCAGATGCCTTTAAATCTTTTTTCAACAAAGTTAAAGGGTTTCCCAACTTTAAGAAAAAAGGTAGAAATGATTCTTTTACATTAGATGGAGCAATTCACATAGACCATAAGAAGATAAGAGTTCCAGTAATTGGGTGGTTGAAAACCTATGAACTTTTATCGTTTGGATATAAACCAAAATCAGTCACAATCAGTAAACAAGCTAATAAGTGGTTTATTTCCTGGAAAATAGAATTAGAAACCAGCAAAACCCCGAAAAAGGAAGAATTTGTCGGAGTTGACTTAGGTATAAATCATCTGGCAATATTATCAACAACAGAAGTATTTGAAGGAGCAAAAAGTTATAAAAAGTCTGAGGAAAAACTAGCGAAAATGCAATACTTGAATCGGCATAAACAAGTGGGTTCAAGTAATTATAGAAAAACACAAATAAAAATAGCCAGACTACACCAAAAAATAGCCAACATTCGGAAAGACACATTACATAAAATCACCACCTATATCAGCAAAAACCACGCAGTCATAGGGATAGAAGATTTAAATGTATCAGGGATGTTAGCTAATGGTAAGTTGTCTAAAGCTATAGCTGATATGGGTTTTTATGAGTTTCGTCGTCAGTTAGAATACAAGACTCAACTATATGGGAGCAAGTTAGTCATTGTGGATAGATTTTATCCTAGTAGTAAAACTTGCTCTAGTTGTGGTGAGAAAAAATCATCTTTGTCACTGTCTCAAAGAGTGTTCCAGTGTGATAACTGCGGTTTTGAGTGTAATAGAGATTTGAATGCTGCTATTAATTTAAGAAAAGAAGCGGTGAGATTGACCGTGTTAGCCTGTGGACTGGATAGTGCCGACACTTCCAGGTTGAAGCAGGAAGAAAAAGCGGACATTTGTTAGCATTTGTTAGCTTTTTTGGATCGGAAAATACCTCCCCATCTCCCCATCTCCCCATCTCCCCATCTCCCCTTTAGCCTTGTTAAAGTAAAGATATGTAAAGAAATTTATCAGAAAAAAATGGCCGCTCTCAGCTTAGAACAAATTTCTGCTCAGTTAGAAAGTCCAAATTTGCGCGATCGCATGGTAGCCCTTGCCAATTTGCGTCATGTTTCCCCTGAAGATGCAGTACCTTTGATTAAAAAGGTGTTGGATGATGAATCTCTGCAACTGCGATCAATGGCAATATTTGCCTTGGGAATCAAACCAACGCCAGAATGTTATTCAATTTTGGTGAAAATTCTCGAAAATGACCCAGATTATGGTATAAGGGCTGATGCAGCTGGGGCTTTAGGATATTTGGGTGATGTCCGAGCCTTTGAGGTGCTGTCACGGGCATTTTATGAAGATACTGATTGGTTAGTACGCTTTAGTGTGGCAGTTGCTTTGGGTAATATTAAAGACCCCCGCGCCCATGATATCCTGATTGAAGCCTTAGATAGCAAAGAAGTTATATTACATCAAGCGGCGATCGCTGCCTTGGGAGAAATTAAAGACATCGAGTCTGTAGATCTGATCCTGCGGTTTGCTCAATCAGATGATTGGTTAGTACGCCAACGTCTGGCGGAAGCCTTGGGTAATCTTCCCACTCCCAAGAGTCTGTCAGCCTTGAAATACCTAGAAAAAGACAGCCACCCCAACGTTGCTGAAGCGGCGAGGATTTCCCGCCAACAGATGGAAACAACAAATAATCAAGTTTGAGATCCACTCCTTCTGCTACCTTTTAATAATAAGTGGGATTTTAAGCATTTAGATCCACGGTAATTTGATCCATGAATATTGAAGAGTTTTTTCAGATGAGTGCTGGTAAATGGTTGTCCCATCGTACTAGCCACCATTTACCCTTTAAGCAATCCGAAGATGGCAAGTCAGATATCCTGATTGAGATGCTGGCCGCCGAGCATCCAGAGGTGATCAAACTTTGTCAACAGTACGCAGTTGATCCTAGCTACGCTTCCTGTGGTGCTAAAGTTACTTGGAATGCTACAATGGAAAGGGATAAACAAAAACACTCTGGATCTAGTGTGTTAGTTTCCGTACCTGATGCGGGTAATCCAAACGAAGGTAAGTTACTCCATGAAAGAGGTTATGCTGGGAAAAGCGCAGTCGCCGGACGCTATAAGATAGGTAGCGATGAAGCCTTGACGCTAATCACAGAGTATGAATCCATGTGGTCTGAAGAACGTCTGTGGTTTGCAAGTCCGAATTTGCGAATGCGCGTGAGAATTCTCAAACCTTTTGACGGCTTTAGTATGGCTTCCTTCACATCCGAGATTCGCATGGGTGGTAGTCCAGCAGCGGCGAAAGTCTCAGATGCGCCTAATTCAGCATCGAGTTAGTTTTAACTGTTGACGCTTAATTGTCAACAGTTAAGTTGTTATTTTTATTTTTTGGACTTCCCTAGGGGTCTGTCCCATTCAATTTGAAGGGTTGTTCGTAGTTGCGCTTCCCTAGGGGAAAGCTCCGCTAATAGCGCTCTGACAGTCAAGAGCGCTAAAGCCCAACTACGAAAAAATCAGTTCACCCCTCAGAACTACTCCCTTCCCGCTAGAAGATTACCGTTCGCGGAGCGTCCCGTAGGGAAATAATTTTTAGCTCACGCAAAGGCGCATTCGCGGAGCGTCTGTCTTCGACACGCTACGCGAACGCAGAGAAGGCGCAAAGAAGGAAAATTATAGGTAATCTTAGACCGGGAAGGGAGTAATGACTGGAGTACTAGGGTCTTGTTGATGGACCCCTTCTGTCACTCTTAGTCCTTGGTTTGTTAGCGTCTAATAGCTGTGTTAGGCGATTTTCAAGATTTGCAGTTCCTTTGACCAGATTTTCTACCTGGGTTTTTACAGTTTCCAATCCTTCTAATTTCTCACCTAGCGCTTGTAACTTTTCCTGGTTAGTAGTGAGTTCAATATTGGTAGGATTTTGCTGAGGAATATTGTTACCTTCTTGGAACTGAACTAAGCGATTTTCTAAATTGGAAGTTCCTTGAATTAGACGCTCAACCTGATTTTGTACAGGGACAAATCCGTCTAATTTCTCGGCTATGGCTTGCAATTGACTTAATTGGATTTCAGTGTTACCTTGTACCAAATTAGTGATACTTTCTTGAGCTTGATTTTGAACTTCTACTAACTGAGTCAGGCGCTCTTCTAAATTTGCACTTCCTTGAATTAAAGACTGAACCTGATTTTGCACCGTTACAAATCCGTCTAATTTCTCGGCTACGGTTTGCAATTGTTCTAATTGGATTTCGGTTTTACCTTGTACCAAATTAGTGATACTTTCTTGAGCTTGATTTTGAACTTCTACTAACTGAGTCAGGCGCTCTTCTAAATTTGCACTTCCTTGAATTAAAGACTGAACCTGATTTTGCACCGTTACAAATCCGTCTAATTTCTCGGCTACGGTTTGCAATTTATCTAATTGGATTTCGGTTTTACCTTCCACCAAATTAGCGATACTTTCTTGAGCTTGATTTTGAACTTCTACTAACTGAGTCAGGCCGCTCTTCTAAATTTGCACTTCCTTGAATTAAAGACTGAACCTGATTTTGCACCGTTACAAATCCGTCTAATTTCTCGGCTACGGTTTGCAATTGTTCTAATTGGATTTCGGTTTTACCTTCCACCAAATTAGCGATGCTTTCTTGAGCTTGATTTTGAACTTCTACTAACTGAGTCAGCCGCTCTTCTAAATTTGCACTTCCTTGAATTAAAGACTGAACCTGATTTTGCACCGTTACAAATCCGTCTAATTTCTCGGCTACGGTTTGCAATTTATCTAATTGGATTTCGGTTTTACCTTCCACCAAATTAGTGATACTTTCTTGAGCTTGATTTTGAACTTCTACTAACTGAGTCAGGCGCTCTTCTAAATTTGCACTTCCTTGAATTAAAGACTGAACCTGATTTTGCACCGTTACAAATCCGTCTAATTTCTCGGCTACGGTTTGCAATTTATCTAATTGGATTTCGGTTTTACCTTCCACCAAATTAGCGATGCTTTCTTGAGCTTGATTTTGAACTTCTACTAACTGAGTCAGCCGCTCTTCTAAATTTGCACTTCCTTGAATTAAAGACTGAACCTGATTTTGCACCGTTACAAATCCGTCTAATTTCTCGGCTACGGTTTGCAATTTATCTAATTGGATTTCGGTTTTACCTTCGACCAAATTAGCGATGCTTTCTTGAGCTTGATTTTGAACTTCTACTAACTGAGTCAGCCGCTCTTCTAAATTTGCACTTCCTTGAATTAAAGACTGAACCTGATTTTGCACCGTTACAAATCCGTCTAATTTCTCGGCTACGGTTTGCAATTGTTCTAATTGGATTTCGGTTTTACCTTGTACCAAATTAGTGATGCTTTCTTGGGCTTTATTTTGAACTTCTGCTAACTGTGTGAAACGATTTTCTAAATTTGCAGTTCCTTGAATTAAAGACTGAACTTTAGTATTGAGTAGTTCGGAATATTTCGTCTGCTGTGTATCTAGTTCTGTATTTATCTGATTTAGTTGCTTGCTTAACTGATTTACGACTTCCACAATTTGGATGAGATTTTCCTGAGCGGATGTGCTAGCACCTAGGTTCTTTTGAATTTGCCAAATGAATACAGCAATTACTGCTATTGATATTGCTGATAACGCAGAAAAAACTATTAGCACAATCTCCATTGTTTGCCACCACGCAAATATACTCAACTGTTTACATGTTTTAAGTATTTTATTGTACTTAAAGCATATAAATGATTATAATATCGTATCTAAAGTCATCTTGTAGAGCAGAAAAACTACTAATACAACAAAGAATCGAGAAATTTGGCTTTAAATTTTCACAATAGTCAAGGAAATACTGTATAGGTTTTGATCCGGGAAATAAATTGTCAGCCCAAAGCTTTAACCCATTTTAATGGTTTAAAAGACTACTGAGTAAGATTTGTAGGGGCGCAAGGCCTTGCGCCCCTACTTGGGGGAGACAATTGCATAGGCGAAGGTCGGCGTTAGGTTAAATTTGTAATAAACTAGCGATCGCCTGGGGTAATGGTAGCACAATGATGATCAACAAACCCATGATCAACAACCCCAAAATATCACGTCCGTTATCCAGTTCAGTGACATCATTGAGAGCAGGTTCATCAATTAATGGCATAAACCACAAAATACTTGCCCAGATGAAATACTGGGGAATTTCTGAAGGTGTTTGTCTGAACTGAATCAAACACACTCCCAGCAACAACAGGCGAGCAATTTGACCGATAGCTACGGCGTTGCGTTGTCCAAACATAGCATGGACAATGTGACCCCCATCGAGTTGTCCCACTGGCATTAAATTCAATGCAGTCACGATCAGTCCCAAAAAACCGGCGACGGCAACTGGATGTAAATCAATAGCAGATTTTGCTGTTAAAACACTTCCCAGTGCTAATTTTGAGAGTAATGCTAGTAAAATAGAATATTTAGGATCAAGGGCATTGGGATTCAAAATTCCGTTTTTTTCCGTCATATCAACCACATGAGAATGAGCCAAGCCCCAGATTAGTATCGGTAATGTAGCAATAAAGCCTGCAATTGGACCTGCAATACTAATATCAAATAAAGCTTTACGGTGAGGAATTGGACTACGCATTTGAATAAATGCACCAAAAGTTCCCAAGAAAAAAGGCATGGGAATAAAG
The DNA here is from genome assembly GCA_038087035.1 of Gloeotrichia echinulata CP02. Lineage (NCBI taxonomy): Bacteria > Bacillati > Cyanobacteriota > Cyanophyceae > Nostocales > Gloeotrichiaceae > Gloeotrichia > Gloeotrichia echinulata. Next base: position 411,187 of record CP051187.1, read on the forward strand.
TAAGGCAATGTCGAGCGAATTTTGTAATACTTAGCTGTCAGATAATGACCAAGTTCGTGGATACCCAAAATAGTCATTAGTCCTAAAGCATAGGGTAATCCCTGAACAAGAGCGCCAGGGTTAGATTCCAGTAACTTGGGATTAATACCAGCAATTGTTGCTCCTATCAAGGTAGTTGTGAGCAAAGTCGCCACTAATAACAATAACGCCAATCCTGGTCGAGTTACCCGTTCAGGTTGGCTGGTATTTCCCTGTTTAGCAGCTTGACTATTGGGGACTAGGACAAAGAAAGGTTTACCGTTGAGACCTTCTTGAAATATCAGCAAAAAGCGATCGCCAAATTCCGCTTCAATATTTGCCTTAATTTTCTGGTACGCTGCGCTGGGTGTAGCTCTTAACTGACCCCTACAGATAACAGCTTGCGGTCGATACTCAATGTTTTGAATATAGTATACAGCCCAGGGAAAACAATTTCGCAGCTGGGTTTCTTCCGTTGACTCAATGGTACGCACTGGCACTGGTTCTGCGGTAGGATGGATAGCTGATTGTGATTCAATAGGTGGGGCTTCAGTCTGTGTATCTTTTGGCGGTAGACGCCCCCATTGAAACAACAACCAGTATAACAGAATACAGACAATTGCTGGCCAAAGTATCAGCGACGGCGGTGGCGGCTGTTTCGTGCCATACATCAGCGTCCACCCGCTCAAGAGCAAAGCTGGCGTCATGAGAACTAGCCACAACAACCACACTGGTGTGCGGGTGCTGTGAGCGACGATACGCTGCACCATTAGATAAGTAGCCAATCCCAGTAGGAGGAGAAACCAAAGTGTCATGTCATCTTCAGTAATTTTGCAAAAATGTCCCACCGATAGTGTCAGCGCCACAGCCATCAGTCAGCGCCAGATCCAAAACCCCAATTTTTCCCAATGGTTAACAGTGTTTGTGAACTCTCAAACTCTGTCACCAGATTGTCCACAACTTCTCAGTTTCGGTTTTTTTGCTCATGTGTCCCTTACCTCAACAGCCGAGTCATATAGCCAAGCCACCACGGGCTGTGCTAGAAAGTATTTTTGCCTTTCCACCAAATCGGGACACATTAGGGGGAACCTCTTACTTTATTGTAAGAAATGAAAGTAATATCCTCATAGATTGCCCTGCCTTAGAACAGACAAATCTGGATTTTTTGCGATCGCATAACGGTGTACGTTGGTTATTCCTCACCCATCGAGGTGCGATGGGTAAGACAGCAGAAATTCAGCAAAACCTAGGCTGCGAGATTCTCATCCAAGAACAAGAAGCCTATTTATTACCCGGATTAACCGTAACCACCTTTGCTCAAGAATTTACTCTTGATGCAACAGCACAAGTGATTTGGACACCAGGACATTCTCCCGGCTCATCTTGCCTATACTACAGTGATTTGGGGGGAGTATTATTTTCTGGACGCCATTTACTACCGAACCTACAGGGCGAACCAGCGCCATTACCCACAGCCAAAACTTTTCATTGGCCTCGACAAATCAACAGCCTTCAGTCACTGCTACAAAAATTTACACCAGAAACTCTTAAGTATATTTGTCCGGGGGCGAATACAGGTTTTCTCAGAGGTAAAGGCGTGATAGATCAAGCTTATCAACGCCTCGCCTCCTTAGATTTGCCAGCCTTAAAAAGTTAGAAGTGAGGAGTGAGCGGGCCAGGAGTTAGGAAACACCCATTCGTGACAGGTTAAGACTAAATTAGGACTTACGCACTGTACAAATTTGGCATGGTATGCTTTTACCAAAATACGTTGTTTAAGGCTTTGATTAATTATTACTTTGATGGTAAACAGACCCGCGTTTTCGGGGTTTAGCAATGCGCTTTACCCCTACGAAATCTCCGGTTTTTTGCATACCATATTTTGTGTTTTTTGTCAATGCGTAAGTCCTATATTTTTGAAAAATAGACTTTTTTTACAATCTAATATAATTTTAAATTATATTTCTGCCAATTGTAGGCGATAAAAACTTATACTTGACCTGGTTCAAATAAGTAGCCAACCCTTCAGATTGCTTTTTTATTACTTTTTCAGCAACCCCTAATTCCTAATTTGTACAGTGCGTAAGTCCTAAGTTGGTTGATTGAAGAGATTGGTGACCAAAAAATACCACCTCTACAACCTGATCGGGTGACAACTTCGTCATTTGATGAAACGCATTGATGATTTTATTAATAAAAATAATCCTGTTAAAACTAGAGCGTTACCCGCCGTGGTAAATAGAATAGTAAGACTTAAATTGGCTAATAAGCCTGCCATAGCATAAGAAAAAGGGGTAATCCCAAAGGAAGAAAACATCACCAAGCTCATAACTCTACCTAATAACTCAGGCTGAGTTTGTTTTTGAACCCAAGTTATTCCCTCAACAACTAAAAACCCACTACAACAACTCAAAGCAGCAATTATCAAACTTACCCAGGATATATTTGTTATAAACCCTAGTAAGAATAAGCCAAAACCTTGGATAATAAAAATAGTTAATATCAACTTCCCTATCTGGGGATGAATTCGGGTTAATCCTGGTAATAAAGCTCCTAAAAGCCCACCCACCCCCCAAGCAGATCTCATAGTTCCCAATGCTAAAGCACCACCAGAAATACTACTATTTGCTAGTGATGTGCTACCAACTTCTAATGGACCAATAAAGAAAAAATTTAAGGCTGTCATTGCCAGTAAAACTAATTTCAATCCTGAATTGTGCCAGGTATAGTTTAGTCCTTCACGAATACCAATAATTAAACTAGCACTGTTAATATTTGAGTTTGAGATAGCAGTTTTCTTAGGTTTATTTTCCATTAGTAAAAGTGTAAAAGCACTTAATATAAAGGTCACAGCATCAATTGCTAAGGCTACACCAACTCCAATGTTGGCAATTAGCAAACCACCTAAGCCAGGTCCAATCAACATAATAATTTGGCCAGACACGAGGTTTAAAGTGTTACTAGCAGGTAACTGCTCCTCAGTGACAAGAGTAGGTATAATTGATTCTAGAGCTGGGATAAAGAAACCATCCACAAAGCCAAAGATGATGGCAAAAATATAAAGATGCCATATTTGCGTAGTTTGCGAAATGACTAGTGCTGTCAATAAAACTGTCAGTACTATACGGCAAGTATTAGAGATTAGCATGATAAACCGGACTGAAAAGCGATCGCTAATTACCCCACCAATTAGCATCAGCAAAGCTCGGGGAATAGCATTGGCCATAAGTACTGCTCCTAAACTTATGGGGGAGTTAGTTAATTGTATAGTTAGCCAAGGTAATGCTACTAGGTAAAATTGATCACCCAACAATGAAATGTTTTCACCTATAAAAAGGAGGAGGAAATTCCTAACAGTTAATGGCTCCCATAACGATGGAGACTTTTTTGATTTTTCCATGTTTAATAACTAATTACCTTTCCCATATTTCTCTCGCAGTTTACTCTTTTGCACTTTTCCACTTGGTGTTTTGGGTAAAGAGTCAGTAAATTCTACAGTTTTAGGGATTTTAAAATTTGCTAGTTTACCCTGTGCAAAATTAATTATATCGCTAGGTGTCGCACTCATTCCGGCTCTTAAAACGACAATAGCTTTAATAGTTTCTCCCCAACGTTTATCTGGAACACCAATTACTGCTATGTCCATAACTGCTGGATGTTCAAAGAGAACATTTTCAATTTCCGCCGGGTAGATATTTTCACCCCCGTAGCAAATCATGTCCTTAAAGCGATCACATATATATAAATAACCAGCTTCATCAAGATATCCTGCATCTCCCGTATGTATCCAACCATCAATTAATGTATTAGCTGTGGCTTCAGGTAATTTCCAATAACCAACCATATTTGCTAGTGATTTTATACAGATTTCACCCACTTTACCAACAGGTAAAATAGTAGTATTACTGTCTATAATCTTCAGATAAACCCCAGGTAAAGCTTTACCGACGGACTTTAATCTCTCTGAATCTCCAGATTCATGATCCTCTGATGATAAAGATACAGCACAATTTCCGGTTTCAGTCATCCCGTAGACTTGGACGAATTTACTAGGAAATTTAGCCATAGCCTCGGCTAATAACGTTTGAGCAATGGGAGATCCCCCATATACAATGTATTGCAGCGATGAAAAATTAGTTTCCTCTAATCCAGGTTCGGCCAACAAAACTTGCATCATTGCCGGTACCATAGCAATTTTTGTAATACTATATTTTTCAATAGCTTCAAAAACTTGAAATGCTATAAAAGCTTCTAGTAAAATATTTTCAGCACCAACTGCTAAACCGCGAATAGCCCACCATAAACCACCTATATGAAATATCGGTAATGTCAAAAGACTTTTATCACTTTCATTCCAATCTATCCAAGTTTCACCTTGTTTACCTATTTCTTGAAAAATAGCAAATAAACTGTAATGTGTTAGTTGGACACCTTTAGGACGTCCAGTTGTCCCACTGGTATACACTTGGACTGCTATATCATTTGGCTCAACAGTAATATTTATATCATGATTAATATTACCTAGTAGCCAATTATCATAATTCAACCATGTTTGTGTAGATTCTTCTAAAGAAATGATAGTTATACCATTAATGTCATCACTAATAGATGTGACTAACCTATGAAATTCATTGCCAACAAAAAGGATTTCTATATTAGCATCCTTGAGAATATAACTCACTTCTGGAGCAGATAAGCGCCAATTGATAGGTACAGTAACAGCATTAATTTTGGAGCAACCAAATAATATTTCATAGCTTTTTATCGAATCTTTAGCTAATAAACCAACTCGTGAATGAGATTTTATTCCTTGCGCTAAAAGTGCATGAGCCACAAGATTAGACCGAGTATTTAATTGTATGTAAGTTAGAGGATACCCCTTAAATATCAGTGCTTTCTTATCTGGAAATCGAGAGGCTTGCACACGAGTTAGATCTGCTAAGGTTGTAATTTCGTTGTTATAGTTCATGATTACTTAAAGTAATGGATAATTCAAAAAACCGCTGCTAATGAAATAGGAAAAGTAAGTCCCTATCAGTTTATCATTTACATGGGGACATCTATATATATTGTCCAGCCCATTTAAAGTATTTTCGCAATCAAATTTAATTTCTATTGGTTGATTTTTTAGTGTTTCAATCAATTGCAGAACAAGATACAATGGATTATCTTGTGCATCTTTTAAACGACGGGATAATTCCTTTCGCCAATTATCATAGGATAATAGCTCAACTGGATATCCAAAAGTACGAATCCATTCGGCTAAATCCTTCATGCGTGAGGAGTTATGATTAATTAAATGAAAAGCTTTGCCTAAAGATTTTTGCTGTCGAGAAAGATAGACAATCGCTTGACTAACATAATCTACGGGAATCATTTCTATTGTCGATTCATCCGTCAGCATAACTCCCAACTCAATACAGCCTTTGAGAAATTTGGCAAATAAGTCATCAGATGTATTACAGATACCTGTTTGACTATGACCTGTAATTCTACCTGGTCTATAAATACATACGGGTAGCCCTCTATCCCGTGCCTGCATAACTAACTTCTCTGCAACCCATTTACTCTGGATGTAACCACTATCTATATCTGGGGGGTAGTCAAGTGGATCTGATTCTTGAATTATCTGCTCCCTCGGATATGCAGATGAATCAAAAATAGATAGCGTCGAAATGTAATGCAAAGGTTTAGTTTTAATTTGAGAGGCTAATCTAATAATCTCTTGAGTCCCAAGAACATTGACTGCTTTGAGCATGGAGTAAGGATAAATAAAATTAACTAAAGCGCCATTATGGTAAATGGTATCTATTCGACTCGCTAATTCATGAAATTCCGGTTTCTGTAAACCTAAAAGTGGTTTAGAAAGTTCTCCAAGCACAGGAATTATCCTTTGGGAAAATTCTTGCTTCCAAAGAGAATACGCTTGAAGTTTGCTTTCAATTTTTTTCTGTGCTTCTTCTAGATTATGTGAACGAATTAGACAATAGATATTAGCTGAACTTTGGATAAGCAATTCATAGAGTAAATTTACGCCTAAAAAACCTGTCGCCCCAGTCAATAGGATAGATTTTGGTTCCTTAACATAGGAAATGGGTATAATATCCTCAATCAATGAGGGGTCTAAAACAGCTTCCTTCTTCAAGTCTATAGTTGAAAGTGGATTAATTGAACTGGATAAATCTCTCTGAGCCAGAGTATTTATAACTTGGGCAAATCCAGCCACAGTTGGAAACTGAAATAGGCAACGTAAGGGTATTTCTACAGAGAAAGTTTTAGAACATCGAGAAATGAGTTGTGTAGCTAAAAGAGAATGTCCACCAAGTTCAAAGAAATTATCGTCAACACCGATGTAGTCTAGTCCGAGAATTTCTGCCCAAATCACAGCTAACATTTCTTCGATAGGAGTGCGGGGAGCAACAAAATCTGTGGTAGAGGAAAGATGAGAATCAGGGATTGGCAAGGCGAGACGGTCTACTTTACCATTAGGAGTGAGGGGAAGAGCCGCCAAAATCATCAATTCAGTTGGGAGCATATACTCAGGCAGTTTAGTAGCGAGGAAGTGGCGCAACTGGCTGATTTCTAATGTCTGACCTGGATGTGGGACAAGATAAGCAACTAAGCGTTTATGATTGGGAATATCAACTCTGGCAATAACTACACTAGTTTGAACTTGAGGATGGTGACTGATTACAGTTTCTATTTCACTTAACTCAATGCGGAAACCACGAATCTTGACTTGATGATCAATCCGTCCCAGAAACTGAATATTTCCATCTGGTAAATAACGAGCTAAATCTCCTGTTTTATATAGCCGTTGAGGAATACTTGTATCTTGTGCTGTGTTGACAGAAATGAACTTCTCCTGTGTCAAATCAGGACGGTGAAGATAACCCTGAGATAAACCAGCACCGCCAATATAAAGTTCTCCATGAACACCAATAGGAACTGGTTGCAGATATTTATCTAATATATAGACTTGGACATTATGAATGGGTTTACCAATTGACAACCCTCCCCTATCTACTTCTTCCAGGGCTAAATCGGATAATTTACACAACGTTGTTACTACAGTTGCTTCAGTGGGTCCATAAGTATTTACTAACCGTGGGCTACTACCCACATACTCCAACCATGCTCTTAATTGGACTGGTGATACTTGTTCTCCACCAATAATTACCAATCGGAGGGTATCAGGTAGCAATAGATGCTCACGCACCAATTCTACAGTTAGTAAATGCCAATATGCTGTTGGTAAGTCTAATACTGTTAACTGCCAATCTTGGCACTTTTGGATAAACGTTGGCACAGAACTTAACATTTCATCGCTACGTAAAACTAGCGTTGCGCCACAACTTAAACAAGGATAAATTTCTTCCGCTGCGAGATCAAAACTCATCGAAGCAAATTGCAAAATGCGATCGCTGTTTGTTAATTCATATTCAACTATTGCCGTTTGGATGAAGTTGACTAAACAGTGATGTTGAATCATCACCCCCTTGGGTTGACCTGTCGAACCTGATGTATAAATTACATAAGCCAGATTTGACGGGCTAACAATGTCAACTAAATTAGTCTGACTTAACTCAGAAATGACCAGCCAATCACTATCCAAACAAACTACTTTTGCTGTACATTCCTCAAGCTGCGCCAAGTATTGCTGTTGAGTTAATACCACTAATACTTCTGCATCTGACAACATATAGTTTAGGCGGGCTTGGGGATAGGTGGGATCAAGTGGTACATAAGCCCCACCTGCCTTGAGGATGGCTAACATTCCCACTATCATTTCTAAACTACGTCCTATACACAGACCGACTAACACATCTGTCTTGACACCTTGAGTTTTCAAATAGTGCGCTAATTGGTTCGCTCGCTGATTCAACTCTTGGTAGGTCAGTGTTTGGTTTTCCCACACCAATGCTATTGCTGTTGGGGTGCGTTCTACTTGTTCTTCAAATAGTTGATGAACACTTTTATCCCTGGGATAATTTACCTGAGTATTGTTCCATTCCACTAGTAATTTATCTTGCTCTAACTTTGTCAATAGCGGTAATTCTGAAATCCGCTGCTGTGGATTGGCGACAATCCCTGCCAGTAGCGTGTGGAAATTATCTATTAATCGAGTAATTGTAGTCTGATTAAATAAATTTTTGCTATACTTGATCGTACCAATAAGTGAGTCTGATGTTTCTAATAAATTTAAGATTAGATCATTTTGACCTTCTTCCTGTGGTATTTGAAAAGGTTCAAGTAATAATCCACCCCAATTAACTCTAGTGTTTACTTGACTGGGGTTAAGTAAATCTAAAATTTCCCCTATTTGTGACACTTTTACGAGGTTGAAAGCAACGCGAAAAAGCGGTTTAAGGGTGGGATCACGGTGTAATTGCAATTTCTCAACCAATAAAGGGGAAGGATAATCTTGATAGCTGATCGCTTCCAAAACTGTCTGACGCACTTGACTAAGAAACTCTTGAAAGATGGGGTTACTGCTCAGATTCACCCGCAAAGCCAGCATATTTAAAAAGAAACCTACCGTTCTAGTCAATTCAGCTTGATTTCTGCAACTGCTTGGAGAACCAACAATAATATCTTCCTGACCTGTATACTTATGCAGCAATATTTGAAAGGCTGCAAGCAGAATCATATAAAGAGTTGCTCCTTCAGACATAGCCAACCCTGTTAATTGAGAGGCTAGTTCCTTATTTATTTCAAAGGTATAAGAAGCTCCTTCATCCTGATATATCTGAGATCCAGAGTTATCCGTAGGTAAATTTAACACTGGCAATTCACCAGATAACTTTTTTTGCCAGTAGTCCCATAACTTTTCACCAGTAGAACTTGCTAGCATCTTAGCTTGCCACTGCACGTAGTTCGTATATTGCCAACTAATGGGAGGTAATGAAACTTCTAAACCTTCATTTTCTGCCTGATAAAATAAACGCAACTCGTCTAGAAGAATCCCAAATGACAAGCCATCAACAGCAATATGGTGTATTGCTAGTACAAGGGTATGATAATGTGCAGATTTAGTAAACAGACTTACCCTAACTACTGGACCTGTTTCCAAGTTAAAGGGGCGCTGATATACCTCAATCACCTTTTTAATTAGTTGATCTTGGTTCCAAGTTGAGGCGTCAATTTCTTCAAAACATACTTCTTGGTATGCTTGAATTTCTTGAATAGGTTTATTACCATTTTGTAAAAAAGTAGTCCGCAGTGTTGCGTGACGAGTTATCAATAATTGGAAAGCTCGCTGCAGAGCAGGAACATTTAAATCAGAGTGGATGTGTGTGGTGAAAGCAACATTATAAGCAGCACTTTCTGGTGCAAGCTGGTACAAAAACCATAACCCTTGTTGTCCATGAGAAAGAGGATAAAACCTAGAAATATTCCCATTATCTTGCAGGAATGCTAGGATTTCTGTCTTATGTTCCTTAAGCTTTTTTAAGAATGTAGGAGTTAAAACATCCTGGGGAGCAAAATAGCGCAGTTGTTCACCATCTTTCCACAATTCCACATTCTGAGATGCAAGTTCTTGGAGAAATTCAACTAAATTCATACTTCACCTTCTATCCAATCAATTACATTACTTTCTGTAGAGACAGAGTTATCATTGTTAATTGTGGTTAATACTTCATCAACCAAATAATCGACCAACAAATCTAGTCTAGGATATTCAAATAGTAAAGTGCTACGTAACTTACTATTCAAAGACGTTTCTAGGAGAATTTTAAAATCAACAGCTTTTAAGGAATCAGTTATGATTTCAATCAAGTTTTGTTCTGGCTTAATATCGTTTACAGAAGACAAATTAAAAAATTCCACCAGTTGTTGGCGAATATATGTAAAAAGAATATGCTTTTTTTGCTCTTGTAAAGAAGCCAAGGTTATTTGTTGTTGTAATTCAGTAGTTATAGTCATACTTTACAATCAGAGTAGTTTTACGTGCAGTTAGAGGATGTTTGAAAAGTCCTCTTGTCGGTATCAAAAATTTGATATCCCCTTAAATCCACGCCAGTCGCTCCACTTTGGAGACCAAAGGATCGCGCTGGCTCCCCTTTTTAAGGGGGACTTTGATTCCGGTTCCCCCCTTAAAAAGGGACGTTAGGGGGGATCTCAAAGTGCGAAGATACAGGGAAATACTTTTGATGTGCCCAGGCTCTAGGTGCGGCTACACAGGCAAAACCTGCCGACCCAGGTTGGAAAAACCTTCTCTACGTTCCCGAAGGGCGCTCGTAGAGAAAATATTGTGTTAGTCCACGCAGGTGGACAATGCTAGTGTAGTAGCGTTGACGCAGTGTGCCGCAGGCAATTCTATTCGCCGAGAACTTTTCAAACATCCTCTAAGCAATTGCCCTTTCTTTGACAGGCTCAATGGTTTCTACTTCGTTTAATATGGCAATTGTAACATCACCTTCAGCCCACCCCTCATTATCATCATAGAAGGCACAAGAAGTTTTCAATATTATCAAATTACCTCGAGATGAAGACTTGTTAATTGATAGTAATCCTTGAAAACGCCTGGCGTTTATTTGTTTTTTGAATTTGCTGGAGAATTTAGCAATTAAACAATTACTTAGCTGGCGCTGTTTATATGTTTTTAAATCCCAATATTTCATGGAATCTAGTAATTTATTTTCAACTAAGTAAGCGACTAAAATGTAACACAACTGATTGTAACAAATGTTAAATTCTACCGCATTAAAGTGTCCTGTGTCATCAATATAGCAAGATTCCGGAATGGAAAAATCACCTTTAATAATCCATTCAGTCTCATCTATATTTTGCCATTTGTGAAGTGGTATTCCGTCCTTTGAATCTTGAATATGAGCATTTTTTAGATATTTGCAGTTATCTTTGTATGGCTCAAGAAACATATCCAATAAAAACTGGCTAACATCGTTTAGTTTTGGACTTTGCTGATTGCTATTCATGACTTTCATTCTTCCTTGTATTAGAGAGCGGAGTATATAAGTACATGGTTGAAATTTTGAGTTTTCTGTCGTTGCTGTTAATCCAAGTTAAAACCGCAAAATTCTACCTCTCCTGACTTTTAAAACATCCTCTTAAGCTAGGAAATATAAAACGGTAAGTTGTCGTAAATACCTATACGATAACTAACACTTTTTTCACCTTTTGGTACTGAAGATGCCTTATGAATTAGTGGTCTGTTATCCCATAACAGGATATCTCCCTCTTTCCATACGTGAGTATGTATATGATCTTCTTGCTCAATAAATGAAAACAATTCCTGCAACAATTCTTGATTTATTTCATAATCTAGACCTAAGATACCAGTGGTAAAACCTTGGCTCATGTACAAGATTTTCTCCTTGGTGACAGGGTGTGTAATGATAGCTGGATGTTTCACAGGTGGGAATTGCCTACCCATGTCGTTCAAAATATCTATAATTGCTTTGTCAATATCCCACTCTTGCACTTTGTAACGCCATTTTCCATCATGCACCATGTATTTATCATTGACAAAGCTTTTCAAATTTGAAGGCATCTTTTGATAAACCAGCCCCATGTCAATGTAGTAGGTTTCTCTAATGGAATTTGGCAAAACTTGTGGATATAGCATAGTTAATGGCAAAGGTTCATCAAGAAATGCACAGTCGGTATGCCAATATTTACCAGTTCCTGAAACGCCAAACTTTTTATCATCTTTTGGAACATTTGAAGAAACAAATATCTCAGGATAGTCTGGATGATGATAGTTACTCTGAGGGTAAATTTGTGGGGTACCAATTTTGCGAGCAAATTCTAAATATTGATTATCGTCAATATTTTGCTCCCGGAAAACTACTAATTTATGATCGTATACAACCTGTTTAATCAAATTGATTTCTGCTTCACTAATCAAAGCAATGTCTATCTCCACAATTTCGGCACCAATATGTTCTGGAGATGGTCTATTAATTTTCATAACTTTCCTCTTTCTAAGGCATTCTGACTTTTTCTGTTATCTCTTGAAAGGATGCGTATATGTAGTATATGGAGCTTGTCTTTAGACGCCTCTTACTGTATCGCTATCCTGACCTACTTAATCAATCAGAGGTTTTCTAGGGATTTATGCAAGTTAAAACATAAAAATTCTATATATAGCAATCCGAATTTAATCGTGAGAAAATACGTAGGCTTGATATCGAACATAGAAGTAAAATTTTACTCGGACATGGCGATTAAAAATTGCGGATATACAGAGAAAACACTCCTGCAAATCTTGTTTTATTAAGTCAAGTTAGGTGGATTTTTTTTGTGTAGTAGCGAATTATATTCGCCCAATTGACTAGAAATTTCTCACAAATGATTTGGGGTTGCTATAAGAAATGTTTATCACCATAGCAATCCGAATTTAATCGTGAGAAAATACGTAGGCTTGATATCGAATTTAAAAGTAAAATTTTATTCGGATATGGCGATTAGAAATTGCGGCTACACAGACAAAACCCTTCTGCGCGCGTTGTTTTATTAAGTCCACGCAGGTGGATTTTTTTTGTGTAGTAGCGAATTATATTCGCCCAATTGACTTATTACAGAATTAAGGTTTGACAGGGACGTAGGATTGGGCTGCTGACTATTGGTGTTAAGTGAGTAACACTTAGTTCGACCTGAGTTCGGTATAAGAAATTAGTGTGAAAAGCTTGTCTGTTAAGATTTAAGACCAAATGAGCTAGGCACTTATTCACGGTTTTTATTGAGAGTATAGTGTTTATCCGGCTTTCCGCACTTCATCGTGTAATATGCGTAGATTTCCAAAACCTGTTTAATGATGGTTAAATCAACAACATAAATTACCAACAGGATTCAATATTAATACTTAATAGTTTGAACATTATTAGGAATTTTTATGGAAAACAGAGATAATACATTTTGAAGTGCGGAATGTGGGTTATAATATTTCCGGGCATTTTTTTTACATCGAACTCAGGTTTAGTTCGGAGTTGGGAGTTGGGAGTTATGAGTTATTATTCTCCCGCTCCTTGCAAGGGTAGGTATTTTGTATTTGGTTATTTTTTGACGGTTTCAGCCAATGGTTAAACCCTCAAACAACTAAACCACGTTAAGCAATTGAAAATTTTTTCAACTGTTTTCGCTCTCCCAAAAAAACCTACCCTTGAAAGCTCTCCCCCTCTACACATCCCCCCTCTCCTCACTTTGCTCCCACCATTACGGAATCTTTTGTTAATAATGCTACCGCTGCTTGATATTGTTGATCGGCTGCTGTAGCAATCTGCTTGCGAGTAATTGGCTGTTGGGGAATCACTTTGTCTGGCTTAATACCGAGTTTGTTAATATCTCGGTGCTTGGGGGTTTCATACTTAGCAATTGTGACTGCCAAACCAGAACCATCCGATAATTCAAATAAGGACTGTATTAGTCCCTTCCCAAAGGTAGTTTCGCCTAGGAGTTGGGCACGTCCATTATCTTGGAGTGCGCCGGCGAGAATTTCGCTAGCACTGGCGCTACCTTGATTGACTAAAATTACTAGGGGATCTTTGGTTAGCGCTGGACCAAAGGCTTCAAAACTGCCCTGAATGCCTTGCCGATTTACAGTGTAAACGATGGTACCAGAGTCTAACCACAAACGGGCAATTTCAATTCCGGCTTGTAGTAGCCCACCAGGATTATTTCGCAAATCTAAAATGTACGCAGCGGCACCTTTTTTCTCTAAACTAGTAATAGCATGTGCCAATTCCGTTGAGGCATTGGCATTAAATTGATTCAGGCGAAGATAGCCAATGGGCGTACCCTGGGCGGAAGAACGCAATTCGGCTACTACAGGATTCAAAGTAATGCGATCGCGCACTATGGTGATTTCTGTTTCTTCCTCGTTATCGCGTTCGATCAACAGCGTCACGGAACTGCCAATTCGTCCACGCATTTTCGCTGCGGCTTCATCTAGGGTAAGATTCTCTGTAGAGACGCCTTCAATTTTGAGAATGCGATCGCCCGGTTTAATCCCGGCTTTATCTCCTGGTGAACCCGCTAGAGGTGCTATCACTTCTAACTTACCAGTCTGGGAATTCAGCGTAATTTGCAATCCCACCCCCGTGAGTTCTCCAGAAGTATTTACCTGCAAACTCCGGTATTGCTCCGGGTCTAAAAAGCGGGTAAACGGGTCATCTAGATTTTTCAGCATTGTCTGAATGGCGTTATAAGCTGCTTCCTGGTTCTTCAGCGGCTTTTCTAGCGCTTTTTCCCGCAATGCAGCCCAATTGTGATGATTAAACGTCTCATCCACATAAGTACGATTGACAATTCGCCAAACTTCTGATACCAGCTTTTGCTCCGGTGTCAAAGCTGTCGCCGGTGGGATAAATCCGCCCAGCGCCAAGCAAAATGCGATTAGCAGTGAAAATCCCAGCCGAAAAATTCTTTTATTCATGACCAAACCCATGTTGAATTCCACATATAGCCCAATTGCCTAAAACTGCCCAGTTGCTTCGTGTTAAATGAAAACCATCTCTCGACTATGTTACTTTTTTTTATAAGAAAACTCGTTGAAAACCCTTAGCCTTTAGGCAAGGGATGAAAACGGATTGAGGTGTTTACGCCTCAGAAATGTTTTCTATTTCTTGATGTATTTATGTGATTAATGTTAACATAACTATGTGGTTAATTGGTCGATGCCATGATCGTCTACGAGTTCAAGGTCAAGGGAAAAGACAAGCAATATCAAGCTATTGATGAGGCTATCCGCACATCTCAATTTATCCAAAACAAATGCTTACGCTATTGGATGGATAACAAAGGCGTTGGCAGGTATGACCTCAATAAACACTGTGCTGTATTAGCATCTGAATTTCCTTTTGCCGATGAACTCAATTCAATGGCTAGACAATCTGCTGCGGAACGTTCTTGGTCGGCGATTGCTCGGTTTTACGATAACTGCAAGAAGAAAGTTAAGGGGAAAAAGGGTTTTCCAAAGTTTAAGAAAAACTGCCGTTCAGTTGAGTATAAATCAACTGGGTGGAAGCTTAACCAGACTAGAAAAGCCATAACATTCTCAGATAAGAAAGGCATTGGAACTCTAAAGTTAAAGGGGACTTATGACCTAAATTACTACGACATCAAACAGATTAAACGTGTACGATTAGTGCGACGTGCTGACGGCTACTATGCCCAATTTGCAATTGATGTTGATGTCAGAGTGGAAACTCAACCCACCAATCAAGTAGTGGGTATTGACCTGGGATTGAAGTATTTCATTGCTGATAACAAAGGTAATGTAGAACCTTCTCCCCAGTTCTACCGCAAGTCCCAAAGACAGTTAAAGCGCTCTAACCGCAAGAAATCCAAGAAGTTTAGTTTAGCCAAAAAGAAGGCTAAACAACAGCAGTCCAACAATTACCACAAAGCTAGAAATAGATATGCCCGCAAACATTTAAGGGTAAGTAGGCAGCGAAAAGAGTATTGCAAAAAATTAGCGTACTCCGTCATCCAATCTAACGATTTGGTAGCCTATGAAGATTTAAATGTCAAAGGCTTGGTACGTAATCGACATCTAGCTAAATCAATCTCTGATGCTGGTTGGTACACTTTTCGTCAATGGTTAGAATACTTTGGTCATAAATATGGCAAGGTGACTGTTGCTGTCCCTGCTCACAATACTTCTCAAAATTGTTCTAACTGTGGTGAAAAAGTGAAAAAGTCTCTGTCTACTAGGACTCATGTTTGTCCTCACTGTGGATTCCAAGAAGACAGAGATGTCAATGCAGCAATCAACATTTTGATCAGGGGTCTAAGTACCGTGGGGCACACGGGAACTTACGCTGGGGGAGATTTGCCCTCTTGGGCAGTTGGGGTAACCCTGCTGTCTAATGGCGAGTCTGTGAACCTAGAATCCCCTCGCCTTTAGGCAGGGGAGTGTCAAAGAAGTGGTGCATTGCTCTCATAAACTTGTTAAGTCAACTGATTCCGGTGCATCCAAACGCAACTAACGATAAGATCTACTTTGTAACCACCATTGTGGGTGTTGGGTTGCAAAGAGTATTTGATTGCCAATCGTAGTGCAATCAGTCTCAATAGGTTATGAAGCCGACTTCACCCAATGAAACGTCAAATAAAGGAAGGATGTCGCAGGATGTCCGGAATTTATGTAGCACAACGCAATACATAAAACCTTTACAGAGTGTTAAGTTTGTGAAAAATCTCAACACTCTCAAGAAACTCCTCTTTGCTAAAATCCCAAAACTTTTAATTGGGATATTGATCAACCGCAACCGATTTTTAGGGACTTAAGATTGTATGGCCAACGTTTACGACTGGTTTGAGGAACGCCTGGAAATTGAGGCGATCGCTGAAGATATTACCAGCAAATATGTCCCTCCCCACGTCAATATCTTTTACTGTTTGGGTGGAATTACCTTGGTTTGTTTTCTAATCCAGTTCGCTACTGGATTTGCCATGACCTTCTACTACAGACCAACAGTTGCCGAAGCTTACACTTCAGTGCAGTACATCATGAATGAAGTCAACTTTGGTTGGCTAATTCGCTCCATCCACCGCTGGTCTGCCAGCATGATGGTATTGATGATGATTTTACACGTCTTCCGGGTTTACCTGACAGGTGGTTTCAAAAAACCCCGCGAATTGACCTGGATTTCCGGCGTTATCCTCGCTGTCATCACCGTTTCCTTTGGCGTAACTGGTTACTCCCTACCTTGGGACCAAGTTGGCTACTGGGCGGTAAAAATCGTCAGCGGCGTACCAGAAGCAATTCCCGTAGTTGGCGTCCTCATCTCCGACCTACTGCGCGGTGGTTCCAGTGTTGGTCAAGCAACACTGACTCGCTACTACAGCGCCCACACATTTGTGCTACCTTGGCTGATTGCGGTTTTCATGCTATTTCACTTCTTGATGATCCGCAAGCAAGGCATTTCCGGACCGTTGTAATCTGAAGCCCTAAGCCCAAAAAGGCAACAGCAATTAGTTCCCAGATGGAGTCGTTTGTTTTAAACTTATGAAACATGAGAAATCAATAAACACATAAGTTACGAAACAATTAACACTATCTGAAGCCCAAAGCTGTAGTACCCTTCCTGCAGGCTTCCCGACAAAAGCAGAAAGCTTGGTTAGCCGCAGGCTAGGGTTACATTAAGGTTGTAGGCTTTCACAAATGCTTTAATTTAACCTGAGCAAGAGAGCAAACTCAAAAATGGCAACAGTAAAAAAACCTGATCTGAGCGATCCTCAGTTAAGAGCCAAATTAGCCAAAGGTATGGGTCACAACTACTATGGTGAACCTGCTTGGCCTAATGACTTACTTTACGTATTTCCCATCGTGATTATGGGTTCATTCGCTTGTATTGTGGCCCTAGCTGTGCTAGATCCAGCAATGACAGGTGAACCAGCAAATCCTTTCGCCACTCCATTAGAAATTTTGCCTGAGTGGTATTTATATCCTGTGTTCCAGATTTTGCGATCGCTCCCTAACAAACTCTTAGGGGTGTTAGCAATGGCTTCCGTACCCTTGGGACTAATCCTCGTTCCTTTTCTCGAGAACGTCAATAAGTTCCAAAATCCCTTCCGTCGTCCGGTTGCAACTGCAGTGTTCCTCTTTGGCACTCTTGTTACCCTGTGGCTAGGTATTGGTGCGGCCTTACCATTAGATAAATCTTTGACCTTGGGACTGTTCTAAATCAGTCACCACGAACCCCTTCGATGACGTCTGAGATTTTCTAGAGCATTTACTGAAGTATGAGTGGAGATGGTCTCTGCTCATACTTCTGGTTTCTGCTGTGGAAAAAAATCTCCAGGCGTCTATTTTAGTCATCCAGGTTAAAACGGGGATTTTAAGTTTTGCATGTCACAACTACTTTCAAATCTACAATCAGCAAAACAGAACAATTTCTCACTTACTTATCACTTACGTAACGCTGTGTGCAACTTTTTACAAACCCATATTCCCAGGGGCTTTGAACAAGAGAATTTTATCCAAAAGCGCCTGAAAGCCCTACTAAATAAGATAAAATTGCACATTAAGTTCTTAAAATTCAAGTCACGTTCAATGCTGAGAATGGTGAAGCGAGACCATCTGACAGTGAAGAGCGATCTCAAGGTTCTAGAGCTAGTGCAACAATGGTTTAACCAATTTTGTCAACAACATTTAGTTCAAGTTGGTTGGTCAGAAGGCGAACGTTCTCGTCTCACCCTAGCATTAGCAGAAGGCTTTACCAATGCAGTTCGTCACGCCCATCGATCTTTACCACCAGAAACAACTATAGACATTGAGGTTTGTCTATGGATGGATCGACTGGAGATGCGAATTTGGGATTATGGAAAACCTTTCAACCCCGATGCGATCGTAGAGCCAAAGCCCGGTACTCTGCAAGTAGGCGGGTATGGATGGTATCTCCTGCGACGCTTGGGTGATCGTGTTGTCTACGAACGTGGTACTGATGGTAGGAATTGTTTGCTAATCATTAAATATGCTCTACAAGGGCAAGTATAGCGGTTCTTATTTGCATCTAACACACTGCTAGCTATATAGCTAACAGCGCTAAAGCGCAACTACAAACAACCCCTCAAAACTGATGTGGCTGACTACTAGTTCCCAGCCTCCAGGTTGGGAACTCATACTCGAAGGCTCGACCTACACCTTTGATGACGACAGGTGGAGCCTAGCGGATGCGTTTGAGCATGGAGGTGAGGAACTAGACAACACAAGACTTTGAGCTTATGTTTGTGCCATTTGGTTATATTTAAGTTGATACCAATGGGAACTGTTTCCAGCGCCGCACAATATAATTTTTTTCATTGTAACCAAGGATAGACGGTATGTAAATATTTCTCGACATATATAAATTACTGACGTATAATTACTTATTTCTTTCGGAAAAAAGATTATTTTTTTTGTATAAAGAAAAATACTGATTCCCGTAAAAATAGCATTCGAGTTCCAACTAATCCTTTGTTACGATTTGGCAGCAATGTAGGGAGTTGCCAATTTTTGTGATGCGCTCACCAAGAGACTTATTCATCGTTTCGAGTCATCAACATTATTGCTCATCAGGTACTTGATTGCTCCAAGCAAATTTTTTGCTCTCCCACAATTGCCATTAATTGCTGCAAGAGATAGAGGTAATTGGAAGAGATGATGAATAAAACAGCCCTAATTACAGGAATTACTGGTCAAGATGGCTACTATCTCAGTCATTTGCTGTTGAGCCAGGGTTATCGGGTTGTCGGATTGATACCGCCACACAGAGAACCAAATTTAACAAAACTAGGAACTCTTGCAGACCAGGTAGAAATCTACACAGTTGACTTGAGAGACAGTAGGGCGCTGTTGACTGCAGTCGAACAACTGCGTCCCCAAGAAATTTACAATTTAGCAGCGCCTAGTTTTGTACCCGATTCTTGGAACGACCCCCTAGGAACCCTAGATCTCATCACTGGTACAGCCACCAGACTATTAGAAGCAGTGCGTGAGGTTGGTTTGTCTACGCGGTTTTATCAAGCCAGCAGTTCCGAAATGTTTGGGGATGTGTCCTGTTCTCCACAAAATGAGGAAACCCCCTTTCGTCCCAAAAATCCCTATGCAGCCGCCAAGATGCACGCCCACTGGACAATGGTACATCACCGACAGCGCTATGGTCTATTTGCCTGTAGTGGAATTTTGTATAATCATGAATCCCCTCTGCGTCCACCACAATTTGTCACACGCAAAGTTTCTTTAGCCGCTGCATCGATTAAATTGGGTTTAACCAACACCTTAGAAATCGGTAACTTGGATGCTAAACGTGACTGGGGTTTTGCTGGAGATTACGTAGAAGCAATGTGGCGCATGTTGCAAGTTGATCAACCAGAAGAATACGTAATAGGTACAGGAAGACTACACAGTGTTCGCGATTTAGTTTCTGCAGCTTTTGAGTGTGTGGGACTCGAATGGACACAGTATGTAGTAATAAATACTAACTTACTGCGTCCAGACGAACATTTTCAACTAGTAGCCAACCGCAACAAAGCCAAAAGCAATCTCGGTTGGGAACCCCAAGTTAGCTTTGAGGAACTTTTAGAAAAAATGGTAATCACAGATTTAGAGCGGTTACGAAGTGGGATGATTTCACCCGCCAAATCCTTCCCGCGAGTATAGGGATTGGGGATTGCACTTCTCTGCGAGACGCTACGCGAACGGCTCCGCTTAGTGACCAGGGATTGCACTTCTCTGCGAGACGCTACGCGAACGGCTCCGCTCAGTGACCAGGGATTAATAACAAATGACAAATGACAAATGACCAATGACAAATGACAAATGACAAATGACAAATGACAAATGAAACCCTAAATTTAGGTGATAAATTTACTCAAAAAGTTAATCATGTCTTCGTGTTCCTAGAAATTTTTGTCCACGAAGGTGGGATTCAATCTTATGTAAAAGATATTTTGCAAGCATATCTGGGATTGAGTGCAGGATATAAAGCGGAAGTATTTGTTCTGCGAGATAATTCAGAGTACACAAATCCTTTAGAGTCTGAGAACTTAACATTTTATAGCTTTAAAAATCAATCTCCCCAGGTGGGAAGAGTCAAAATGGCTGGGGCGTTGCTCAAGTATCTGGTGCAACATCGCCCCCAACATGTTTTTTGCGGTCACATAAAATTGGCACGATTGATCCAAACCCTTTGTCAGCCATTGGGTATTCCCTATACCGTCCTCACTTATGGTAAAGAAGTTTGGGAACCGCTCAAAAGTAGAGAACGTTGGGCACTTACTTCAGCCGCCGGTATTTGGACAGTTAGTCGCTACAGCCGCGATCGCGCCTGTGGGGCTAATCATTTAGACCACAATATGGTCAAAATGCTACCCTGTACTATTGATGGGGATAAATTTACTCCAGGTCCCAAGCAGCCAGAATTAGTTGAGAAATATGGTTTAACTGATGCCAAAGTATTAATGACTGTAGCGCGGTTATGGTCAGGGGATATTTACAAAGGCGTCGATGTGACGATTCGGGCATTACCCCTAATATCACAAACTTGTCCAGAAGTCAAATATTTGGTAATTGGTCGGGGCGATGACCAACCGCGATTAGCCCAGCTAGCAAAAGATTTAGGTGTAAGCGATCGCGTTGTATTTGCTGGTTTCGTTCCCACCGAAGAATTAATAGCACATTATCGCCTAGCGGATGCCTATATTATGCCTTCCCAAGAAGGCTTTGGCATTGTTTATCTAGAGGCGATGGCCTGTGGAGTACCAGTGCTATCAGGTGACGACGATGGGTCAGCAGACCCCTTACAGGATGGTAAACTGGGCTGGCGAGTACCACATCGCGATCCAAATGCTGTAGCTGCAGCTTGTATAGAGATTCTCGCTTTTAAAGACCAACGCTGTGATGGCCAGTGGCTGCGAGAACAAGCGATCGCACTTTTTGGTAAAGATGCATTCCAACAACGTTTGCAAGAGCTGCTTTTATTAGGGGCTAAAGGCTAGGGATTGGGTATCCCCAGTCCCCAGTTCCCAGTCAATACTGCGTAGGATTTGCAGGGGAGGCAGGGGAGGCAGGGGAAGCAGGGGAGGCAAAACTCAACGCCAGCCTCCATTTCTCCCCCTGCTCCCCTCAACCAAGAAATTCCAAAACCTACGCAGTATTGAGTCCCCAGTCCCCAGTCCCCAAAAATATTTTTTGACATACTCCCTGATCTGAAAGTTCAGGGATTCTGGATTCAAACAGCAATAGCAGGCATAGCCCGTCTTACATCACTGAGCAACGACAGACAATGCCCTGCCTGTTGCGACTATTTTACCAAAAAGCCGTCCTAGAAGGACGGCGGCTCTAGACCCAGTTTTTTTGGTAAAGTCGCTATCCTAGAAGTAGGACAGCACGACATTTTAAAAATGAGCCTTAAATCTATTCAATTTAATTTTGAAACCTTTCGCCCTTGGCTCACCCTGTTAGCAGTTATGTGGTTGCTAGGATCATTAGGCTTGGGCTGGTTGGTTAATTCATTACTGTTTATTGTTGGGTTGGTGTTTTTAGCACCTGTGATTGGGTTTTTTGGATTTCGTTGGTGGCTACAACGCAACTTGGTTGTTGGCCAGTGTCCCGTTTGTAGTTATGAGTTGACAGGTTTAAATAATAGCCAGTTGCAGTGTCCTAGCTGTGGGGAGCCGCTATCAGTGAAAAATGGTAATTTTCAGCGCTTCACACCAGATGGCACAATTGATGTTACCGCAGTCGAAGTGCAAGCTCGACAAGTGAGTGAGGAGTGAGGAGTGAGGAGTTAGGAGTTAGGAGTTAGGAGTGAGGAGTGAGGAGTTGAGCTTGTAAATTTGCCCACTTTGTGCTTTCTAAACTTGGCAAGACAATATGAGCAGCACCCACTCGCTCAGGTGGACCTATTCCTATAGCCCACATACCGGCGGCTAGGGCTGCTTCAATACCTGCTTTTGCATCTTCTACAACCACACATTGCTGTGGTGGGAGTCCTAGCTGTTGGGCGGCGAATAGAAACAAGTCGGGTGCTGGTTTGGGTTGCTGGACACTATAACCATCGGCGATCGCATCTATTTTATTGGCAATACCCAATCGCTCTACAACTGGGTGGGCATTTTTGCTGGCTGAACCAATGGCTATTTTGATACCAGCTTGACGCAGTTCATCCAACAGGGCGATCGCGCCTGGTAACAAATCTTTAGATGTAATATTTTGAATAAATTCTACATAGTAACGGTTCTTGCGCTCCATCATCTCTTGAATCTGTGCTTCGGAATACGGTCTATCCCCAATGATTAGCATGAGCGAAGCACGACGGGACACGCCCCGGAGCGCTTCGTTAGCGTGGCGATTAAAAGGTATATTCTCCTCATCTGCTAGCCTCTGCCAAGCTAAATAGTGAAATTCTGCAGTATCTGTGAGGACGCCATCGAGATCGAATATCACCCCTCGGATGTTGGGGGATGGGGATGTGGGCGGAGAGATTGTCCCCAGTCCCGGACGCAAATCGAACTGGTGCCATTGACCACGCCAGTGCAGCTGGAATTTGAGACGTGTCCAGCCAGGAGGTAGTTGGGGTTTGGCTACGGGGCCATTTTCAGTAAATTTTATCCCACCAAATCCCAAAATGACAGCCTGCCAAATACCACCAGCACTAGCCGCGTGAATGCCTTCTTTTGTGTTATTTCGCATATCGTGAAGATCTACCATTACCGCTTGCATAAACCATTCGTAAGCCTCAGCAGATTTACCTAAATCCGAGGCTAAGATGGCGTGAATTGCTGGACCGAGGGAAGAACCATAGCTAATATCTGTGCGGGGTGCGTAGTAGTCCCAGTTTGCCTGTAAGGCTTTGTGGTTATAGGGAAAATCTCCTGATTGGCGCATCAAATAGAGCAGCATTAACACATCTGGCTGCTTAAGTACCTGGCGTTTGTTAGTACCTTCGATACCGAGGATGAATTGGATCGATTTGGTGCGTGGCTCGTAGTCATTTAAGTTGATATCTTCTAATTGGAAAAATCCCTCGAACTCCTCGATCAGTCCTGTTGCTGGATCTTCAGGTATCCAAAGATTGGCGATAATATCTTGCCAACGCGATCGCTGTTTTGTGGTAATATATAATTTATGATCTAGTTCACTAACTCGTTCGTTGCAGGTGGAAGCAAGCCAATCTAGGACAAAGATAGCTTTTTCTAGATGCCATTGCACCATCCGGTTGGTAAAAGCGTTGTTGTGGACAAATTCGTGATATTCATCCGCGCCAATGACTCCCCGAATCTCATAGCGTTCGGATTTGGCGTTGAACTCGACCCGGCTACTCCAGAATATAGCAGTATGTAAGATTATTTCTGCGCCACAGTCTTGCATCCACTGATCATCACCAGTGGCTTGCCAATAGTACCAAACGGCGTAGACAATATCGCTAGTAATATGAATTTCGCGATCGCGGCACCAAATCCGCACGTCTTCAGCGTAAAAATCATTAGGAAGTGACCACCGGGGCGTTACCTCATCACCAGTCACCGCACTTTCCCAAGCATACATCGCCCCTTTATAACCATAATGATCTGCTTTGCGTCGCGCTCCATTTAAGGTATAATAGCGATAACTCAGCAAATTGCGGGCAATCGCTGGTTGGGTGTAAGTAAAAAATGGCAGAATAAAAATTTCTGTATCCCAAAATATATGTCCGTGATAGCCAAATCCTGATAGGGTTCTCGCGGGAATACTCACCTTTCCATCATCCCTTGGCGCAGCAATCAGCAGCTGAAAAAGATTGTAGCGAACAGCAAATGCAGCTGTGCTATCGCCCTCAATTTCGATGTTGCTTTTTTGCCAAACTTCATCCCATGCTTGTTCGTTGGCTTTTAATAGAGTTATGTATTCAGGTTGGAGGGCGATTTTATCTTGGGCTGCTGTCACTGGTGTATCTACTTCTCTTGAGGTAAAAACTGTGACTATCTTTTCCACTGTCACTGTTTGTTGAGAGGTAGCCAAGAAGGTCGCAGTTAAGGTAGGATAACCTGGTGCGCTGTTGACTTGTAATGTAGCGTCAGCTCCCGAAATTGTCATTTTAGCAGCCATACCGATATCAATTCGAGAGTTGCGGGTGCGACGATGTAACCAAATTCCTTGGTCAATTTTACCTTGGTCTAGTTCTTCCCAGTGATTGAAACCCGGATTTTCGGGATAACCGTTGATGCTAGCCTGAATTTCAATTACACCATCGAAATTTATCGGCTTGATTTGACAGCGTTGTGCTAACACATGCTGATCTGCCAGACTAGCAAAGCGTGCAAATTGCAATTCTATGATATCCCCTCTAGGACTACGCCACTGCACCAAACGGGTGAGTAAACCCTGACGCAAGTCAAGCTGACGGTCATAGTTCAAGATTTCTCCCTGATCAAGACGGAAGCGATCGCCATTCACAATCACTACCAATGGTAACCAGTCAGGGCAATTCACCAGTTCAGTGTACACCACAGGAACATCATCGTAAACACCGTGGATAAAAGTAGCCTGTAATGTACGAATATAGCCTTCCTCGAAGCTCCCCCGTGTTCCTAAGTAACCGTTACCGGTGGTGAAAATCGTTTCTCTGGACTGCAATTTTTCAGCTTCAAACTGCGTTTCTATTAATATCCAGTCTGTATAAATAAGATTTTTACTCATTTTTTATTTGTCATTTTTTATTTGTCATTTGTCATTCGTCATTCGTCATTTGTCATTTGTCATTTGTTGTTTGTCATTTGTCATTTGTTGTTTGTTGTTTGTCATTTGTCATTCGTCATTTGTCATTTGTTGTTTGTCATTTGTTGTTTGTCATTTGTCATTTGTCCAACTCCAAACTCCTCACTGTGACGGTGCGTTACGGCGCATTTCGGAATTTTTAGCTAAAAATTAGCAGCCATCGCTAGCACCGTAACACACCCTACAACTCCTTACTCATTACTCCTTACTCATTACTCATTACTCCTTACTCATTACTCCTTACTCATTACTCCTTACTCCTTACTCATTACTCATTACTCATTACTCATTACTCCTTACTCATTACTCCTTTGTCCGCTCCCCAATCCCCAATCTCTACTTACGCATATGCTGTGCCAAAATCTTTTCGGCTCTGGGTTTATAAACTAGATAAAATAATGTTTCCATATAGCGAGTTCTAGCTTCGGTATTTTCTGGTGCTACAAAGTTCCAGAAGCTATAGATTTTAGCGAGTGATAGAAGCTGAATGGTGTGTGAATGCCAGTTATAATGATTATGAATTCGCTGACTCATCCACTCAGATGTTTCATGCCAATATTCAGGATTAGTATCGCATTTTTTCAGAAATAGCAGAATTTTATTGGCTGTTCCTTCTAAATCTGTAGGGTTAAGATGGAATCCATTTTCTTGATTATTAATAATTTCTAAAGAACCGCCAAATTGAGTAGCAAAAGTTGGTAATCCAGAAATCATGGCTTCTAAAATATTCCTACCGAAGGCTTCAAAGAGGGCAAAATGGACAAATATTCCGCCATAATCTGCAATTACTCGGTAGGCTTCGCCGATTTCAGGGAGGGGAAGACGCATCCCCAACCAGCGGATACTTGTGTGGAGATTATATTGATGAATGATGTCGTAAATTTTTTGGATTTCTTCTGCTTCTTCTGGGTTTGCGGCTTCAGATAAATGCAGTTTAGTGGTTAGGATAATTAAATTACAACGCTCTTGTAATGCTGGACTTTTACCAAAGCATTCAACTAAGCCTGTGAGATTTTTCACCGAGGTAATCGGCGCTATGGTAAATATTGGTCGTTTGTTTGGGTTATCTAAATGACCTAGAATTTGAGGAGCTTCACGATAAAAAATTAGGTCATGAATTTGCTGAGAAAAGGAGGGGTTTCTGTCTTCTTTTTGGCTGTAGGGAAAGAAGATATCTTCATTTACTCCTGGTGGCACCATGTTGAATTTGGGATTAAACAGATCAATTCCATCTACCACATGATACATTTCCGGCATTGTAAAACATTTGTACGACTCATATTGTCCCATAGTGTCGGGTGTACCAAGAATTTCTTGGTAGGACGAAGTAATGATAAAATCCGCAGCATTCATGTTAATTAAATCGGCGGTAAATTGTGCTGAAAAATGGTAATTTTTCTCGAAATTTTGCCAGTAGAGGTTACTGAATAAGTATTTCGGCTTTTCTAGAGAATGGGCAATATTGCACAGGGTAACTTTCAGCCTGCGGGAGAGGAGAAAACCGACTAAATTACCATCGGTGTAGTTACCAATAATTAGATTAGGTGTGCCTTTAAATTCAGCTAGTAATTCTTTTTCTGCGTCCAAGGCAAATGTTTCTAAATAAGGCCAAATATCAAATTTGGAAATCCAATTATTAGTAACTTCTGGGTTGAATTCAGCAAAAGGAACGCGCAAGATCCAGGCGTTTTCTGTTCCCTCAACTTTTTCTCGGCGCAGGTTACAAAATGTCCCTTCACAATTAGGAATAAGACGAGTGAGAATAATTACCTGGGGTTGAATACCCAGAACATCAAGACCAGCGAGTTTGATTTCTTCACGCAGTTTGTTTTCTAAGCAATGGGCTTGTTCTAAGACATAGATTACTTGACCCATTGTTTCATCTCGTCCCAGTACATCTTCTTGCGCTACCCAACCATGTATCGAAATGAGAACGACACGAAAAACAGCGGGAACACGGGCGACAAATGCTTCCAGAATGGCTGGTTGTGGGGTGTCAATCAGTCGGTCGAGGAGTTGTAAGGTTTCGCAGATCCGCGAAGCTGTGTTACCCCAACCTGGTTCAAAGCCTAGTTCTTGGAATTGATTGCGAAATTTTTCCCAAAGTTGGTCTGGGGGTTGCAAAGATAGAAACTTGATGGCTTGATGGATTTGTTGGGTTAGTTGAATACCTGATTGAATGCGATCGTTGATTAGCAGACGAATCCCATCATATTGGAGTTGAGATAATACTTGAAACAAATTCTCTAACCAATATTGGGGGTGGATTACTACTTGATCGCAAAGGTAACGGTTGAGGAAGGCTAGACCTTGACCAATATTTCTGGGGTCGCTGATGGTGGGGGAAGCTTCGTAAAAAGGGCGGAGGTCTATTTCTAAAATGTGGGGTTGGTAGTGGTTTACTAGGCGATCGCCCACATCTAACAATTCTTGAGGAGTCATCAAATCAAATCTACTGAAGTCTGCTGTCAACCGCCAAACTTGTTGACTAGCAATCCTGGGACGAACAACAAACCAGGTACTTTCTTCTGCCAAAATGATTTCATGGGTGTAATGAATGAGTTTACCAACAGTGGAAGAGTGATAAAAGTAGACGGGCTGTTGAGATTGATGACAGTATTCTGCAAAGGCTTGCAAAATCTCATTTCTCAGGAAGTAACGCTTACCCGTATGACTTAATGCCAAAATTAACTGATGTAAAGCAGTTTTTTCTTCACCGTTGATGACAGTTTGAACTAGTTCATGCATGACAAATTCCCAATCTCTACCTGGGTCGCAACCTGATTTTTTCCCCTAAATCAATTTGGTTCCACGAATACAAATTTGAGTGCAAATACAGGCAATCTTGCTGATTTTTACTACTATCTTTGTTGACAAATTTGTATTATGTGTATTTAGAGGCACATTACCCCTTTAATAGTAAATAAGTCTCAAAGCTCTTCGCATCTAACTGGGGAATGAGACTTGAAGGTGAGTGAGGAATAAAAGGACTGGCTTTTGTCTAGTGGGTAGGGTGCGTCAGATTACAGCGATTTTCAGGTAAATGAACCACATTTTTATATCTCACGCATTCGCGGAGCGTCCCGTAGGGAAGGCGCATTCGCGGAGCGTCTCGCAGAGAAGGCGCATTCGCGGAGCGTCTCGCAGAGAAGGAAGAAAGGAATACAGATATCGAGGTGTGGTCTAAATACCTGAAAACTGCTGTAAAAGTACTTCAAATAAAAAAATAAAATGTTAGCAGTAGCGCTTCAGCGCACCCAACTGCTATATATCTATGAACCAAAGCGCTCTTCTAACAATCCTAAATTGATGGTTCTTTGAAAGGCTTTTTCAAATTCTATGCCCTGTTTATTAGCGATATACAATAACATTATTGCTGCGGAACGTATTGCATTATCACAATGGATGATAACTGGTTTGGGTAGTTCTGTAATTGTTTGAAATACCTGAATTGCAATTTGATGATTAATTTCTTCAGCCTTGATGGGGAAATGGACGTAGTGCAATCCTAAACACTCAATTTTCTCCTGTTCATGAGCGAGGAAGCCTGTTTCGTCTGGCGATCGCAAGTTCAGCACAGACCTATAACCATCGTCAGCGATTTGTGTGAACTGATCTGCTGTAATTTGCCCAGCGATCGCTAAATCGCCATTAATCTTTCTAACCATATCCATCATAACTTACCTTTTGAGTTATCAGTGATGAGCTAAACAAGTTTCCCGTTAACTCAAAATTTCACTACGAGCGACGACATCAGACGCCCATTTCCACAGTTAACTCAAAAATGCTTCTCTTCGGGGGGGTCGCCTTCAAATGGTTGCACTCCCGTTGCTGGATAGTCATCATCTCTAGGTCCAAAAATCCTGCTAACCGCACCTGATAAGTAATTGATTACTTTTTGAGGAACTTCTAGAATGGCTTGAATGATTTCCTGTAATTTGGTAGAGTTAGACATAATATTCACTCCAGATTCTATTTATTTCCAGCTAGCGAAAAATCTGACAAAAACCGTTGTCTGTCCCGTGATTGGTTGTCTCAAAATTAGCCCTTCACCATATAGATTATTTACATAAACCCAACAAATGCGCGCAAATGTTGGGTCTATGTTCCTTAACTCAACCTACACATTTTGATCTTTTAGCCAAAAGCTAGGCACTATTGAGTAATCAAGTGCTTTTTACTCAGCACGGGCTACGCCCCGCTATGCTAACAGCACTCTTCTACTTAGAGATCAACCAATGTCCCGATGGAAATAAACTATTTGGTGTTCTCTATAGTTTTAGGTTAGAAGATAAATTTGAGGAACTTGTGAGGACATCACCCAAGTTTCCACCTGTAACAGCTATAGGACAATACAGTTTAGTTAAGGAAAATTGTCGTAGGGGCACGGCACGAATAAAATTGTCATTAGAAGCAAAAATTTTGGATGCCGTGCCCCTACAGTGTATATCATTCGAGCCTAACTGAACTGTATTGAGCTATAGGGTTCCAAGGCCTTGCGCCCTTACAAATCATGGAAGGGTGCCAAAAAAAGAGATTGTACGGTGCCCAGCAACTATTTTATCGGTTATGTGAGGACGATTGTGCTTCGGGGCGCAAGGCCTTGCGCCCGTACAAATTTTCGGTAATTTTTCGTGAAAGGGACTGGGAAAAAACTGTTACAAAACTTCAACATTATTTTGCATAAAAGGGTTGCTATAGGCTGAGAAATAACTAGTAACTATAAATAATATGACCCATAACGAATCACCAATAACTAATGACTAATTTAATTTTGGTTGTAGACGACGACTATATGACGCGAATACAACTGTGTGATCTCCTAGAACAAGCAGGGTATCAGGTAGCTGAGGCGAGTAACGGTTCAGAGGCGTTAGATATTTATTCTGAAATCAAGCCTAATTTAGTGCTGTTGGATGCTATGATGCCAATTATGGATGGGTTTACTTGCTGCGTACAACTGCAAACAGTTTCTGGTTCTGAAAATACGCCTGTGTTAATGATTACTGGTCTTTATGATCAAGCATCAGTCGAGCGTGCTTTTGCTGTCGGTGCAACTGATTTGATTACCAAGCCGATTTATTGGCCCCTATTACGTGAAAGAGTGAGCCGTATGCTACAAGCTAGTCGTGCTGTAAAAGAATTACGACAGCAGACTCAGCAAGCTCAAATGCAGGAAACGCAATTGCGGTTAGCATTAGAAGCATCCCAAATGGGGGTTTGGAATTGGGATATCACCAACAATAAAGTTACTTGGTCTGATGAGAAGGAAGTGCTTTTTGGATTGAAAAAAGGCTCGTTTGATGGCTCTTATCAAGCATTCATTAAGTACGTTCATCCCCAAGACCGCGATTTTGTTAATCGCTCGATCAACAATGCTGTGGAAGAAGGGGCAGAATATGATATTGAATTTCGAGTCTTATTAGCTAATAATAGCATTCGTTGGTTACTTAGTAAAGGTGTCGTCTTTCGCGACGCCTCTGGAGTAGCTGTAGGGATGTGTGGGGTAGATATGGATATCACCAAGCGCAAGCAAGCACAAGAAAAATTAACATGGGAAAACAGGCGATCGCAATTATTCGCGGATATTACCCTCAAAATTCGGCAATCTTTACAACTGGATGAAATTCTCCACACTACTGTGACAGAGGTGCAAAAGCTGCTGTACGCAGACCGTGTATTAATCCTACAGCTACAGTCAAATGGTTGTTTTTCAACTGTGAAAGAAGCCGTGGTTCCCGGTTTACCTGTTGTTGAGGGGACACAGATTCTTGACCCTTGCTTTCTTGAACGTTACATTGAGAAATATTCCCAGGGTCATATTAGCGCCATTACTGACATCGCTCAGGCTAATATTGAGCAATGCTATCTCGAAATTCTGCAAAAATTTGGTGTCAAAGCCAACCTCGTTGTCCCAATTATCTGCAAACACGAACTTTGGGGGTTGCTGATCGCTCATCATTGCCAACAGCCTCGCCGGTGGACTGACTGGGAAATTGGACTTTTGAGAGAACTGGCAGATCAAATAGGTATTGCCGTAGTTCACAGCCTAATTCTAGCACAAGAAACTCGACAAAGGGAAGAACTCAGCCGTTCTAATGAAGAATTGCAACAATTTGCCTTTATCGCCTCCCATGATTTACAAGAGCCATTGCGGAAAATTCTCAGCTTTGGTGAACGACTCCAAGCTACTTGTGAGGGGGGATTAACTGCACAAGGGCTTGACTATCTCGAACGGATGCAGAATGCTGCGATCAGGATGCAGACATTGATTGAAGACTTGTTGACGCTTTCGCGAGTGACTACTAGGGCACAGCCTTTTATATCGGTAAATTTAACCCAAATCATACAAGGAGTATTATCCGATTTAGAAGTGCGTATCCAGCAAACTGGGGGACGTGTAGAGGTGGAGAAATTGCCGATAATTCAGGCTGATCCAGTACAGATGCGCCAATTATTCCAAAATCTCATCGGTAATGCTCTCAAATTCCATCGCCCAAACATACGACCCATAGTCAAAATCTATAGTCAACATTCCTACAATCAATCAAATAAATTTAGCATCAATTCTGAATTTTGTGAAATCATTGTAGAGGATAATGGTATTGGTATTGAGGAAAAGTATCTTGATCGCATTTTCAATGTATTTCAGCGTCTGCATGGTCGAAGAGAGTACGAAGGCACAGGTATAGGTTTAGCTATCTGTAAGAAAATTGCCGAACGTCATCATGGCAGCATCATAGTCCAAAGTAAACCAGGAGTGGGAGCAAAATTCATTGTCAAATTGCCAATTAATACCCATTTATGATTTTTATTCCTGGAGAGGGATTTCTACCTAACCCCAAACAAAGGTTAATTATACAATTATGCCAATTGATTCATGGAAATTCTCACTTATTGATTCATCGAAAATTCTCACCTACCTGAAGGGGCGACGAAACAAGCTCAAAAGCTTTGTATGTAAGGAGGGCAACGTTTTGTGGTAGAAAAAGATAGGTCTACTTTTGTCAATAAGACCTATCTAATGATAATGTTACCTGCATTCTACCAAAACCACTTAAAAAGTCAATTAAGTTTAGCAGAATACTTGCTGCTAAAAATTTTAATCCATCTATTACAGTCAATCAAAGAAGTAACTTTAGAAAAGTTAGCAAATGCGCTACCTTTGGCAGTTAAATTTGAGAGTAGAAGAAAGAGAATACAAAGATTTTTATCATTACCAAATCTCACCATTGAGAAAGTTTGGTTTCCCATTATTAAAGAATGGCTGGAAACATACTTCAAAGATGAAAAAATTATTTATATAGCAATTGATAGAACTAATTGGAGTCGGATAAATTTATTCATGGTGAGTATCATTTGGGATAAAAGAGCAGTACCAATATATTTTACTTTATTGCCAAAATTAGGTAATAGTAACATCGCTGAACAACAAAAAATATTGTCTCAAGTAATACCAATCTTTAAAAACTATAAAATCTGTGTATTAGGTGATAGAGAATTTTGCTCTGTCAAACTGGCAAAGTATCTCCAGGGATTGGATGTGTATTTTTGTTTGCGATTAAAAAAGAATGAGTTTTTGCAAGTTGAAAAAGATGTTTTTGTTGAGTTAAAAAATCTGGGTTTAGTACCGGGAGTTTCTTTTTTTATCAAAGGAGTTAAAGTGACAAAGACTCGGGGTTTTATGAGCTTTAATGTAGCGGCTAAATGGAAACGTAAAATCAATGGAGTAGCACCGAAAGAAGGATGGTTTATTTTAACAAATTTTGACGACTTAGAGTCGGCAATATCTGCCTATAAACAAAGATTTGATATAGAAGAAATGTTTAGAGATTTTAAAACAGGTGGTTATAATTTAGAAGAGACTAATGTTGAAGGCAACCGATTTATTTCTCTAGTTTTACTGATAACGCTCGCTTACACTTCTGCCATGATTCAGGGTCAAAAAATTAAACATAAAGGAATACAAAAATATGTAGCTCGTGTTAAAGAGTCTGGTCGCTCTGTGCGGAGACATAGTAGTTTTTATGTTGGCTTGTATGGTCAAACTTGGGTCAATTTCACAGATATTTGTATGGAATTAGTGACAGAATTAATGAGAATTAATCGTAATAAGCGCAAGTATTATCAACAGGGATTGAGGGCTATGAAGCTTATCGAGTCTATGTTTTAGCTTATTTCGTCGCCCCCTCAGCTCACCTACAGTAATTTTTAGTTAAATAGACGAGCTTGTAGGGGCGCAAGGCCTTTCGCCCCCAAGACCTTGCACCGCTAAGACAGGTGTCGGTCAAATAAAATAGACAAAGGAGATAATCAACAGTGAAAGGTCGGCAAAAAATCGTTAAAATTTTAATCGCTGATGATGATGAAGACGACAGTCTTTTAGTCCGTGAAGCGTTTGCAGAAAGTAAACTAATTATAGAATTAAATATGGTGAGAGATGGTGAAGAATTGATGAATTATCTGCATTGCCAAGGCGAATATGCTGATGGGTGTTGCCCCTCACCACCAAGTTTAATTTTCCTAGATTTAAATATGCCCAAAAAAGGCGGCTTGGAAGTCCTCAAAGAGATTAAATTAGACCCCAATCTCCGACGAATTCCGGTGATTGTTTTGACAACATCAATGGCTGAGGAAGATATTTATAAAACCTACGATTTTGGGGCTAGCTCCTTCATCATTAAGCCAGTAAGCTTTGCCTCCCTCGTTGAGATGATGAAGAATATCATCAAATATTGGTTTGAAATTGTACAATTGCCGGTAGAAGCAGGGGGAAGCAGGGGGAACCAGAGATGAACAAAATTCTCATCAGAGTATTACTAGTTGATGATGACGAAGATGACTATATTTTAATTCGTGAATGGTTGGCAGAATTTCAGCTAATTAAGTGTGATTTGGCATGGGTAGATAATTATGCAGATGCTAGGAATAATATAGCTCAAAATCAACATGATATTTATCTTATAGACTACCGTTTAGGTAGAGAAAATGGACTAGAACTTTTGCGCGAAGCAATTAAGAATCGCTGCTTTGCTCCTATTATTTTACTCACTGGTCAGGGAGACATAGAAATAGACCTGGAGGCTATGAAAGCGGGAGCAGCAGATTATCTAGAAAAAAGCCATTTGACAGCACATTTGCTAGAGCGTTCTATTCGCTATGCTATTGAACGCAAACAAGCAGAAGAAAAAATTCGTGAACAAGCAGCTTTACTCGATGTCGCTAACGATGCAATTTTTGTTGCCGATTTAGAGGGTAAAATTTTATTTTGGAATCAATCTGCGGAGAAACTTTATGGTTGGAAACCAGAAGCAGCAATTGGTAAGAAAATGCAGGAGCTTTGGGAGGAAAAAAATTTGCCTCTCTTAGAAGAAGCCCGCAAGAATTTGCTGAAAAATAGCTCATGGAATGGAGAGTTACAACAAATAACAAAATCTGGCAGAGAAATTATTGTCGAAACCCGTTGGACATTAGTGCCTGAATGTTGTGATAGACTACTACAATGCATTTTGATTGTTAACACTGATGTTACGCAAAAAAAACAACTAGAAGCACAATTTCTCCGCGCCCAGCGATTGGAGAGCATTGGCACATTAGCCAGCGGTATCGCCCATGACCTCAACAATGTGCTAGCCCCAATTCTAATGACAGCCCAACTTTTAGAGCCACAGATGCGTGATGAACGTTCGCGACAACTGTTGCCAATTTTAATATCAAATGCTAAACGTGGAGCGAATTTAGTCAACCAAGTTCTGTCTTTTAGTCGCGGTCTTGGGGGAGAGCGTAGCGTTTTACAAATTAAGCATTTAATTAGAGAAATTAAGCAAATTATTCAAGAAACATTTCCCAAATCAATTATACTTGTCACCGAAATTAACCAAAATCTTTGGACTGTTTCAGGTGATGCGACTCAACTGCATCAAGTGCTGATGAATTTGTGTATTAATGCGCGGGATGCCATGCCTAATGATGGGACTTTAAAAATTACGGCTAAAAATTTGATAATTGACGAAAGTTATGCTAAAATCCATCCAGATGCTAAAGTTGGTTCCTATATTGTCGTTACTGTGAGTGATACTGGTATTGGTATTCAGGCAGAAATATTAGACCGGATATTTGAACCATTTTTTACTACTAAAGAAATTGGTAAAAGTACTGGTTTAGGTCTGTCTACAGTCCTGGGGATTATTAAAAGCCACGATGGTTTTATCACCGTTGACAGCGAGGTCAGAAAAGGCAGTCAATTTAAAGTATATTTACCAGCACAAGCAGAAACAGAAACATTAGAAGAACCAATATTACCATTGACACCAGGTAAGGGAGAATTAATTTTGGTTGTCGATGATGAAGTTGCCGTTCGAGACATTACTAAAATCTCCCTAGAAAATCATAATTACAAAGCAATTACAGCTAACGACGGCATAGAAGCAATTGCCTTATACGCCGAACATCGTGATGAAATATCTTTAGTTTTAACAGATATTATCATGCCATCTATGGATGGGATAACTACAATTCGGACATTGCAAAAAATCAACCCAGATGTCAAAATCATTGCTGTTAGCGGACTGACTTCTAGTGATAAAATCGTAGCAGCTTATGAGATGGGTATTAAAGCTTTTTTATCCAAACCTTACACAGCCAATCAATTATTGCAAACAATTAACACTGTTCAGAATCAGGGTTGACGGTTGACGCTGGTAATAAGATATTTTCTCAATTGAAATCCCTTGGTTTGAGTTGACGATTTATGAAATGATGTAGTTGACCGGGTTTTTAAGCGCTAAAAAAGCATAAAATCCCCAAGTCTTTCATCAAGTAACCGCCCTGTAGACATCAACCGAGGTATTTATGAGCTGGATTAAGGTGCTTCCTCAAGACGAACTGCCATCTAATGGACGTAAAGTGGTAAAAGTCGAACAACGCGCCATCTTACTCGTTAACCATAATAACCAAGTTTACGCCGTGCAAAATTCCTGTCCCCACATGAAGGTACCCTTAGAAAAGGGCAAAATTACGGAAAATGGCGAGATCGTCTGTCCCTTTCACCGTAGCTCTTTTGACCTAGCAACTGGTAATGTTACTGAATGGATTACCTTCCCCCCAGTTATTAACAAGGCTATAGCTATGATTTCTAAAGAAAAACCACTACCCGTTTTTCCCACCCGTGTACAAGAAGGAAGTATCTGGGTCGATGTGTAATCAAGGGTTTGAAACTGTTTTTTTTGGCGTTGTTGAATGATCTTTTGGGGCGCAAGGCCTTGCGCCCCTACGCTCTATGGTGTTAGCGCTGGGGATTTTGTATCCTAGGGCGTTGTTGAATGATCTTTTGGGGCGCAAGGCCTTGCGCCCCTACGCTCTATGATGCAGGCGATAGGTGTATCACAAATCTGGGCGGCTAAAAACACCAGATCGTCGAATGCTTGTTCTGATCCAGTGTCAAGAATTTGATACTGTCGGATAGCCTCAAACCTTGTTGCTGGAGGGCTGTTGGAAGCCTACACTTACCGCTTGCGGAAGTGTAGGAGATGTCACTCAGCAGGTAATACTATGTGAGTAAATGCCTGATACAAATTATTTTTTCTAAGTTTTTTCCCCTACTCAGGTATCCCTACCCCCTGCTAACCATTTATTTGTATTAAAATGAAAAAGTGAAACGATATAGCAATCGCCAAGGTGGTTAGGAGGTTCTAAATTACTGAGAACCGTTACATAAATCCTACTCAAACCTAGTCAACACCTATCAAAGCTATTCAACTGAGTTTGAGTTTCGTTTATTTCCTGCTTCATTCTGGCAACGTCGGCGTTAACCAGTCCACAGGCTAAAACTGTCTAACTGACAGCTTGACTCAAATTGATTGCTGCGTTTAAATCTCGGTCAATTGTGAAACCGCAGTTACCACACTCAAACACTCTTTCTGATAGCGAGAGCGTTTCTTTTTTGGTTCCGCAGTTAGAGCAGGTTTTGGAACTAGGAAACCATCTATCAACTACAACCAAATTAGAACCATACAGTTTGCACTTGTATGTTAATTGACGGCGAAACTCGAAGAATCCCATATCAGTAATTGCCTTAGCTAGTTTGTGGTTAGCCAACATTCCAGACACATTAAGGTCTTCAATCACTACTGTGCCGTGGTTCTTGGCTAGTAGTGTCGTGAGCTTGTGTAATGTATCTTTTCGGATGTTGGCTATCTTTCTATGCAGTCTAGCAATCTTTATCTGTGCTTTTTTCCAGTTAGCTGAACCGATGACTTTATGACGATTCAACCATTGCATTCTTGACAGCTTGGCTTCATATTTCTTGTAGGATTTGGCTCCTAAAAAAACTTCACCAGTCGAGAGTATAGCCAGTGCCTTAACACCAAGGTCAACGCCGACAATACTCTTGTTGCCTAAATCCTGTTGTTCTACATCAAATCTGAAACTGATAAACCATCTGTCGGCTTGACGAGATATTGTACAAGATTTAGTTAATACTTGTGGTAATCGTTCATAAGTTTTGAGAACACCAATAATAGGTACTTGAATCTTGTTATTGTCTAAAATTTTGACTGTGCCTTCTAATGTGAAAGAATCACGTTTACCTTTCTTTTTAAACTTGGGTACTCCAGCCTGATGGTCAAAACAGCGTTTCCAGGATTCTCGCAAAGCCATCAATGCTTGCTGTGGAGTAGATTTTGAGCATTCGTAGTACCATTCGTTTTCAGATTTCACCAATGCCACTAACCATTTGTGCAAGTCAATAGCAGTAGGAAATTTAATCTTAGAACTGGGATTTTCTTTGTTGTGGTCAAGAATTTGCTTTGTTAAAGCAAGTCCCCAATTCCAAGCATGACGAGCTACTCCACAATGTTTAGCGAATGCTATGCGTTGCTGATTATTCAGTTTCAATTCAGTTTTGAATCCGAGTAGCACGGTAACTCCTTAATCCATTCTCTAAATGCTTGTGACATATTCCAACCTTGCTTATCTGCGTAAGCTTGAAGTTTATTTATTTCTTCTTGACTGAGTAAAGCTTTAAACCATTTATCGCGTTTAGGCATAACTTTTTTGACTCTATGGGTCTATCTTACCCAAGAAATACCCATATACCAAGTAGTATTAACCGTACTAAAGCCGTACAAATATTAAAAAGCTCCCCAAAATTGAGTAGTTATGAAGAGAGGTGATAAGGAATTAAGTTACAGTTTCTAGCCCTTGATGTCATTCCCTTCTTTCCCTAGCCCCTAGTCCCTAGCTATAACTTAGCCCTGGTTGAGTCTGCTTTTGACCGCTAACTTGCTGCTTGGTTTTTTCAGTTTTGACTTTTTAATTAAATTATAGTGATTTTCCTGAATTTCTCTGACTAGGAGAGTTATTTGTTTACGCAAATTTACGTGAATTATTTGTAAATTATTTGTGAATTATTCCTTTTTGAGAAATTAAAGAATCACTGTTATGTAGGACTCCTATTTGATTTTTGAAATATACGTAGGGTGGGCATTGCCCACCCTACAAATACTACAAATACTGGGATTTTTTCAGAAATCAAATAGGACTGTTATATATACATATGTCAAAATTACTGATAGCCAATAACGAGGAACTCTGTTGTGAGGACTATGGCTTCTCGCATTCAACCAAGAGGAGAAGATAGCTTTGCTATTACCTTTGCGCCCTTGTCTGTGGAAGAAATCTACGCCAAAGCCGACGATCCTGCTAATGGCGCGGTGGTGCTGATGAGCGGGATGGTTCGCAATCAAACCGATGGTCAAACTGTGGTAGCCCTAGAGTATCAAGCTTATGAACCGATGGCTTTACAGGTTTTTTATCAAATTGCTGCTGATATTCGCTCGTTGTGGTCTGATGTGAATCGGGTGGTCATTTACCATCGGATTGGACGCTTGCAAATTGGCGAAATCAGCGTTTTGGTGGCTGTGGGTTGTCCCCATCGCAGTGAAGCTTTTGAAGCTTGTCGCTATGCTATTGATACCCTCAAACACAATGCTCCGATTTGGAAAAAAGAGTATGTGAGTACATTAGATGGTACAATTGCCTCAACTTGGGTGAGTATCGGCGCTTGCGACGAATCCCACGGCTAAAGGATACTGTTATCAACAAATTTGGGATATTTTACCAACTTTCATCTGGTTTAGTTGGTAAATTGTGAATAGCAGAAATTGTGTCTGGGCAATTTGCAACCCTGACAAATTTGGCGTTGCATAATTGCGGGATGAAATCGTTAAATTCAACCTTGAAAACTCTCCCTCTTTGCGCCTTTGCGCCTTCCCTACGGGACGCTACGCGAATGCGTGAGATAAAAATCATCCCATCAATCAGCAACCCTGACAAATTTTTCTACTCACCAGTTGTTTCCTAGTAAATTATGCCACAGGATTTATCGCCCCTCTGGATATCACTCAAAACCTCATTGCTGGCTACATTTATCACCTTTTTTTTAGGTATTGCTGCGGCCTACTGGATGCTGAGATATCGCGGTAAAGCCAAGTCACTGATTGAGGGGATATTTGTAGCGCCTCTAATTTTACCTCCCACGGTAGTCGGCTTTTTGTTGCTGATGTTTTTTGGCAAAAATGGCCCTGTGGGAAAATTAATGACAGCGTTGGACTTCACTATCGTCTTTACTTGGTATGGTGCGGCGATCGCAGCTACGGTGGTTTCTTTTCCTTTAATGTATAAAACTGCGTTAGGCGCTTTTGAACAGATTGATCGGAATTTGCTGCTGGTAGCGAGAACCCTGGGGGCGAAAGAATCCACAATTTTTTGGCGGATTAGTTTACCTTTAGCACTCCCTGGCATTTTAGCAGCGACGACCTTAGCTTTTGCTCGTGCCTTGGGTGAATTCGGTGCCACACTGATGCTAGCCGGTAACATTCCTGGACAAACGCAAACAATTCCGATGGCGATTTATTTTGCAGTGGAAGCAGGTGCAATAGATGAAGCTTGGTTTTGGGCGATCGCAATTATGGTAATTTCTCTAACGGGAATTATTGTAGTCAATTTTTGGCAGGAATGGAGGGACAGGGGGACAAAGGGACAACAAAATTCCCAATTGTCTACTCAGAACTCTCAGGAACACCAAGTTAAGACAACTACCCAAACCAGAGACAGTTCAGCACTGATTGTAGATATCCAAAAACAGCTACCTGGCTTTCACCTAGAAGTATCTTTCACAACTGATGCACAACCCTTGGGATTGTTGGGGGGTTCGGGTGCGGGTAAAAGTATGATTTTGCGTTGTCTAGCGGGAATAGAAACGCCCACGAGAGGACAGATTATTTTGAATGGTAGAATATTATTTGACTGGGAACAGAAAATTAACGTACCCAGTCGCGATCGCCGGATTGGTTTTTTAGTCCAGAATTACGCCCTGTTTCCACACATGACTGTCGCCCAAAATATTGCATTTGGCTTACCCAAGGGACTAGCGCCAGGAAATATCCGCGCACAGGTAGAAGAACAACTATTAGCTATGCAATTGCAAGGATTAGGCGATCGCTATCCGCACCAACTTTCTGGGGGACAACAACAACGGGTAGCTTTAGCCAGAGCTTTGGCTAGTCAACCAGAAGCATTACTTTTAGATGAACCGTTTTCTGCACTTGATACCCATCTCCGCAGTCAATTAGAACAGCAAATGACCGCAACTCTTGCTAATTATTCAGGTGCGACTTTATTTGTCACCCATAATATGGAAGAGGCTTATCGAGTTTGCCCAAATCTATTAGTATTGGAGCATGGTAAAGCAGTTCAGTATGACACCAAACAAGAGATTTTCGCACATCCTACAACTGTAAGTGTTGCCCAATTAACTGGATGTAAGAACTTTTCTCGTGCTGTGGTGCAACCATCACACCAAGTAGAAGCAGTTGATTGGGGTTGTACTCTGCAAGTTGTAGAACCAATCAACAGTGAATTATCCCACATCGGCATTCGCGCCCATCAGATTATTTTTACCAACGACCCCAACCAGGAAAACACCTTTAAATGTTGGCTAGTCAGGACTAGTGAAACCCCCCACCGCATGACGTTATTTTTAAAGCTTAATTCTCCTGCCCATAGTCCTCAAGATTATCATTTACAAGCAGAAGTTTTCAAGGAAAAATGGGCGACTCTCAAAGACCAGCCTTTTCCTTGGTATGTGCGTTTAGATCCCCAGCGATTGCTGTTGATGGAGTGAACACTGCAATTTATACCTGAGCAGTTGACTTATTCAGGCGGGTGTAGGAATATTATCAACGTCTTAGGTATTGAATTTCCCGCAAAATGGGGTGCAGTCGAGAACATCATCAACTCAGTAATCGTCATTCCTGGCGTACACTAGAACCGATGAAAAATGCTGATTTTTGTGTCTTGGTGTCTTAGTGGTTTAAAATTTAACCACCAATACCCAAAATTTTCCCATAGTTTTTCGAGAGAACGAAAAAGGTATTAATTGGATATGGAGTTTATTCAAGCGTTTATTTTGGGTATTGTTCAAGGAATTACAGAATTCTTACCAATCAGCAGCACTGCACATCTTCTGATTGTGACCAAGGTATTTGGTTGGAAAGAATTAGGTGCTAAAGATTTTGTCGATGCGATTCAATTTGGCAGTGTTATAGCAATTTTGTTTTATTTTTGGTCACTAATTTCTAGTATAATTAAAGGCGGAATTGCAGCCATAAGAGATAAAGACTGGCAACGGGAGGAATGGAAAATTCTGGTTGGCATTGTAGTCGGAACAATCCCGGCATTACTTCTTGGCTTTATTTTCAAAGATGTGATACCTGAAAGTGCATTAGTTATTGCCATTATGTCAATAATTATGGCGATTTTACTAGGTTTGGCAGAAAGAATTGGGACACGTAAGCGAGGTTTCGATACCTTGCAGATTCGCGATGGTATTTTAGTAGGATTAGGACAAACCCTAGCTTTGATTCCTGGGGTTTCTCGTTCTGGTTCAACGTTGACAACAGCCTTATTTTTAGGATTAGAACGGGATACAGCCGCTAAGTTCTCATTTTTGTTAGGATTTCCTACCCTGACGATTGCTACCCTGTATAAAAGCCTGAAAATATTCCAATTGTTTAAAGCCGGTCAGTTACCAGATAACATTGTTGGATTGTTAATTGTCGGGATTATTTCTACCTTTATTTTTTCCTACCTATCGATAGCATTTTTGATCAAGTACTTACAAACTAAAAATACATTAGTTTTTGTTTGGTATAGATTAGCATTTGGAAGTGCCATATTGTTGGCGATCGCTGCAGGTTGGCGTGAATAGGCGTTAGGCGTTAGAGGGTGTAACCAACGTGGCGACGTTATGAACAAATGTCGGGATTTTCGTAACACCTTATACAATTTCCCTACACAAGGACTTTATTCTGTCCGATTTGCTGAGTTGTTTCCCTAGTTCCGTCAACCTGTAGGTGTTTTGTCAGCTATGTGTTTTTTTTGGGCTGAAATCCTTTCCTGTGCTGCTTTTGACCCCGCTCAACCACTAAAGGAGGTTGACGGAATCTCTGGAATGTTTATCGGTCAACCTTTTGGGCGTTTTTTTCTTCTGCCTCTGTTGACATGTCGGTGCTTGAAACGCTATCCTTATTTTAGGTTGACGGAACTGAACCTTGAAAACCAAATATATCAAGGCTTTTACGGCGAGCCATTGCAATTACACTTAATCCCTATTAGGGATTGAAACCCAATAAAGCTTTGCTCCAAAGCTAGCACAAATGTTTCTAATTGCAATTACACTTAATCCCTATTAGGGATTGAAACAGGAATTTCTTATATTCTGGAAGTGCGCTAACGCATTGCAATTACACTTAATCCCTATTAGGGATTGAAACATAAACCCATTCGGGTAAAAAGGCGCTGGGGACAAAATTGCAATTACACTTAATCCCTATTAGGGATTGAAACTTCTATCGATTCCTTGAATTTCAAGGTCGAGTGAATACAAAATTGCAATTACACTTAATCCCTATTAGGGATTGAAACAGCCATCTACTAACTTATTTGTATTCTTAGATGCTATTGCAATTACACTTAATCCCTATTAGGGATTGAAACGTGGCACTGTTCAAGATCGAACTAAATTCGCTCTTGAATTGC
This sequence comes from Gloeotrichia echinulata CP02, assembly GCA_038087035.1. Lineage (NCBI taxonomy): Bacteria > Bacillati > Cyanobacteriota > Cyanophyceae > Nostocales > Gloeotrichiaceae > Gloeotrichia > Gloeotrichia echinulata. The sequence goes on from CP051187.1 coordinate 454,511, forward strand.
AATTACACTTAATCCCTATTAGGGATTGAAACGAATGAGTGCTGATTCCTTTGGCGGATAAACCGCATAAATTGCAATTACACTTAATCCCTATTAGGGATTGAAACAATCACTCTTACTCCTATCTTCTGGACAGCGAAGAATTGCAATTACACTTAATCCCTATTAGGGATTGAAACCAGATAGGCAACTTACCAGAGAGGGATTATTTCTTATTGCAATTACACTTAATCCCTATTAGGGATTGAAACCAAAAAAAGTATACGTCGCAGATTCCGAAAATTTAATTGCAATTACACTTAATCCCTATTAGGGATTGAAACCGATCAATAATATTCTCTTCCCTTTTGCTCTTGCAGATTGCAATTACACTTAATCCCTATTAGGGATTGAAACAAACCATTGAAGTTTTGTGACAATGCTTCCCAAATAATTGCAATTACACTTAATCCCTATTAGGGATTGAAACGCCAAATCCCTCAAATTCAAGTTGATATATCCGCTCAAGATTGCAATTACACTTAATCCCTATTAGGGATTGAAACTTTTTCTTCAACTTGTCGGGGTACATTTGGTTTATTGCAATTACACTTAATCCCTATTAGGGATGAAACACCCGGTAGAAGTTCTACCAACAAATCATCTTTAAATTGCAATTACACTTAATCCCTATTAGGGATTGAAACCTTTTGTGTCCCACTCTATAGGCATGTCGCCACTATTGCAATTACACTTAATCCCTATTAGGGATTGAAACTTTGAAAATCGAATAACGTCTAAGTAAAGAATAATTGCAATTACACTTAATCCCTATTAGGGATTGAAACCCCTATCAGCTAAGGCACACGATGATAAGTTACCAATTGCAATTACACTTAATCCCTATTAGGGATTGAAACATCTCCTCAACCATTTGCAAGCCTTCAACACGCATTGCAATTACACTTAATCCCTATTAGGGATTGAAACAAACCAACGTGCTAAAATCAGTGCTGTAATGTTAACATTGCAATTACACTTAATCCCTATTAGGGATTGAAACGCAATGGTGTCTTTGCCTACCCCACTATTGCCTAATTGCAATTACACTTAATCCCTATTAGGGATTGAAACTTTTACCACTACCAGAATTACCTGCGATGATTATGCCATTGCAATTACACTTAATCCCTATTAGGGATTGAAACATCATCGAAAATCCTCCAGGGCTTATCAATAGAGGATTGCAATTACACTTAATCCCTATTAGGGATTGAAACAAGTTTGATGAGGCAAAGACTGAGTATCAGACTGCTCAAGATTGCAATTACACTTAATCCCTATTAGGGATTGAAACAAGAACTGTACTAGTCCAAGATTGGAAATACTGAATTGCAATTACCAGACGCGGAGCGTTCGCGTAGCGTCTGTCTGCGACGCCGAAGGCTACGTAGAGAAGATTTCTCATTAGTCCGCGCAGGCGGACAATGCTAGTGTAGTAGTCACCTTCATTCGCCCAAAACTTTTCAAACATCCTCTAAAGGACTACCAAAAAATAAATTACCAAATATTTGAGTCCATAGGGTGCGTCACTACCAGTAATCTCTTACCTAACCCAAGTTTTCTCGCTGCTGACGCACCCTACAAATTAGGGATTTTTTTAATTGTCAGTCCCTAACTGAACCGTATTGTTCCTTAATTCATATCTTGCACTAACTATGTCATACACAACAAAAATCACTAAGTATTGATAGATTTTCGCGGTGCTAACAAATCCGCCAGGGACTGCAAGTCCCTGGCTCATAGCTTAAGTCCTCTATAAGAGGACTAAAAACTGTATTTTCGTAAGGTAATATAGCACTTCCTATTCAGTGATGGTACTCAATTGTATCACGCGATGTAGGGGCACGGCACTGCCGTGCCCTTACCGATGTACCTCACTAGGGCGAGAAACGCTATATGCATCACATATTTTTTGTAGATCCATTGTTTATGCGTAAATGTGCAAGATCTGAGTTAACCGAACTGTATTGGAAGGACTGCAAGTCCCTGGCTCATAGCTTAAGTCCTCTATAAGAGGACTAAAAACTGTATTTTCGTAAGGTAATATAGCACTTCCTATTCAGATGAGGTACAAAATTGTATCACGCGATGTAGGGGCACGGCACTGCCGTGCCCTTACCGATGTACCTCACTAGGGCGAGAAACGCTATATGCATCACATATTTTTTGTAGATCCATTGTTTATGCGTAAATGTGCAAGATCTGAGTTAACCGAACTGTATTGGAAGTAGCTCCTAACTCAACACTGTGTAGATTTTGAGCCGGTAAATAAATTTTGGATTGAAAGCTTAAACCCATTAAAATGGGTTAAAAGATTAACCAGTAAGCTTTGTAGGGGCGCAAGGCCTAGATCCCCTACTTTAGCTATTGGCACCAAATGCAATTGGGGCGGGATTTCGGGCTTAACCGAACATTATCCACTCCTCACTCCTAACTCCTAACTCTTACCCATGACTACCATTCATCCTGCTAAAATTTCTCAAGTATTACCTGATTCGATAGCAGCAGAAATCGGCTTTGAACCGGGGGATGCGATTATTGCTATCAATGGTACCCATCCCCGTGATTTAATTGATTATCAGTTTTTATGTGCTGATGAAGTTCTAGAATTAGAAGTTTTAGACGCATCTGGTAAAACCCACCGGCTGGAAATTGAAAAAGATTACGATGAAGATTTGGGGCTAGAATTTGAAACTGCCCTATTTGATGGTTTAATTCAGTGCAATAACCGCTGCCCATTTTGCTTTATTGACCAACAACCACCAGGTAAGCGGTCTAGCTTGTACTTTAAAGACGACGATTATCGCCTGAGCTTTTTATATGGTTCCTACTTAACTCTTACCAATTTACCAGAAAGAGAATGGCAGCGGATTGAACAAATGCGTCTGTCTCCTTTATATGTTTCTGTCCATGCTACAGAACCCGAAGTTAGAATTAGACTGCTCAAAAATCCTCGTGCTGGACAAATTTTGCAACAAATCAAGTGGTTCTCTGATAGAAGATTACAAATTCATGCTCAAGTAGTAGTTTGTCCAGGTATAAATGATGGTATACACTTGGAACAAACCTTAACGGATTTAGCGTCATTTTATACGGACGATGTGCCTGCTGTAGCTTCAGTTGCTGTGGTACCAGTAGGTTTAACGCGGTTTCGTCCAGAAGCAGACGAATTGACGCCTGTAACCAGGGAAAAGGCGCAAGAAGTGATTTCTCAAGTGCGATCGCTATCCCTAGGATTTCAGCAAAAATTTGGTTCTAGGGTTGTTTGGTTGGCTGATGAATGGTTTTTAATTGCAGGTGAGGAATTACCTAGTGAATCTGAATATGAAGACTATCCGCAAATTGATAATGGTGTGGGTTCGATTCGTTTGTTTATCAAGCAATTTGCAGCCACTGCGGCCGAATTGCTCCCGGATAAAATTGCTCCCAACCGAAAATTAACCTGGGTAGTGGGTAACGCCGTGGAAAAAGCATTTCAACCCATTCTGCAGCAGTTGAATGCTGTTGAGGGTTTATTCGTAAATATGCGTGCTTTAGCTAGTGATTACTGGGGACAGAGTATCAGTGTTACTGGGTTACTAACTGGACATGATTTATTAATGAATTTACAGGGGCAAGATTTAGGTGATGGAATTTTGCTGCCAAATGTAATGCTCAAACATAGCGAATTACTATTTTTAGATGATATGAGTATTGAGGAAGTAGCTAACGTACTGGATACAAAAATATATCCAGTAGCAGGAATTGACGAATTGATCAATACCTGCATTCAGCTTTGAGTTCTGAGTAAATTATCCTGAATCATCAGGTTTTGTTACTCTGGACTCTTGACTTCCAACTTTTGACTTTTGACTAATCAAGAGAGGAGTGACTGGTGAAGAATCAGGAAAAACGATTGAAAAAAATAAAATCAAAAATTAACCAAGCGGGATTTTTAATTGTAAATTTTAACCTTTTAATTTTTAATGGTTTGGTAATTTTACCAGCAATGGCAGCGCCAGAAGAACCTGTACTCAGCGTGGTGCAGAGCGAAGAAAATGCCAATCAGTGGACAGGAATCACCAATCGCTTACAGGCGGCTGGGGTAAAATATTGTGTGATTCCCCTGGCGAACGTCAGGAGTGCGGCTGATTGGGGCGAACGTCGGGTATTATTGTTACCGAATGTCGAAACATTAAACCCATCACAAATCATCGCTCTAGAAGAATGGATGAGCAAAGGTGGACGTTTAATTGCAAGTGGACCTGTAGGAAGTCTGTCGGCGCCCGGAGTGCGTCAGTTGTTGCGATCGCTCTTGGGCGGTTATTGGGGATTTAGCCTCAATGAAATACAACAACTCCAACCCTCAAAAAGTAAAACACAGGAATGGGCTAACCAAAGCGAACTCTTTGGTAAAGTGCGTGGTGGTGTTGTCATTCCTGATGATATGGGTAGTCAATCTGCGGCTGTGTGGAATACTCAAGATAGTCCTACAGCGGTGGTAACAACCGAGCGCTCCACCTTTTTTGGCTGGCGTTGGGGAGTAGATACGGCTTCAGCCCCAGAGTTAGATAATGCTTGGTTAAAAGCGGCTCTCAATCGTTATCTGTCAGGGCCAATAAATCAAAGACAGAAAAAAGTAGAAGGAGGTTCCCCAACCTGCGCTACTTCCGTGGTAGCTACTAGGGAACCCAGCAGCGAAAAAAACACGCCTTCCCCCACTCCCAGCCTTCCCCCAACCCCCACTCCCACTCCCAGGACTCCTGTTAGCATCATCAAACCCCAAAGAACACAGGAGGCCATTGACCAACTAGAACAAACGGTGCGCCTGGATGTCACACCCAATTCTAATGACCCGATTGATAGCAGTGAAGCGATCGCCCTCCAGCAGGAGTTAGAAAATCTCATCGGTCGAGTGGAAAGCGCCCGTCTAGCCGCTGCGGCTTTGGCTGCAGATCGTGGGGAGGCGATTTCTAGTAACTCCGAGTCCCTGAAAGTGCAACAGGCGCGGTTGATTTCTAGCACCACAGGTGGAGGAGTCCTCAGCCTAGACCAAGCCTTAGTCAGGGCTAGGGAAGTTGCGAAAAATATACCCCTATTAATTGCTAAAAAAAACTATGCTCTGGCTCGTCAACAGTGGCTATCTGCAAAGGCCAGTTTATGGAAGCAGTTTCCTGTGGATCGCCGATTAGCGCAACCAGAAATTCGCTCAGTCTGGTTAGATAGGGGGACAATTGTTCGCGCTGGTAGTGAAGCGGGATTAGCTGAGATTTTTGATCGACTGGCGCAAGCAGGGATTAATACCGTCTTTTTTGAAACGCTGAACGCCAGCTACACGATTTATCCCAGCCAAATTGCGCCCCAGCAAAACCCCTTAATTCGCGGTTGGGACCCACTAGCAGCGGCGGTCAAATTAGCCCATGAACGACGTATGGAGTTACATGCTTGGGTTTGGGCTTTTGCAGCAGGAAACCAGCGTCACAATGAAATTATCAACGTTAATCCTGATTATCCAGGACCAGTGCTGGCGGCACATCCTGATTGGGCAAACTACGATAATCGTGGTAATATGATTCCTGTTGGTCAGAATAAACCATTTTTTGACCAAGCCAATCCCGAACTGCGGCAGTACTTAATCGACCTTTACACGGAAATTGTCACCCGCTATAATGTCGATGGTCTACAGCTAGACTACATTCGCTATCCCTTTCAAGACCCAGGCGCCGGTCGAACTTATGGCTATGGTAAAGCAGCTAGGGAACAGTTTCAGCAACTGACTGGGGTTGATCCGCTGAATATTTCACCAAGCGATCGCGACTTATGGCAAAAGTGGACAACATTTCGCACCGAGCAAGTTGATAGTTTTGTCAGCCAAGTTTCACAGCAATTGCGACAAAAGCGCCCGAATTTGATCCTGTCAGTTGCTGTATTTCCTCTACCAGAAATAGAACGAATTCAAAAACTCCAACAGCACTGGGAAGTTTGGGCGAGGCGCGGCGATATAGATTTAATTGTTCCCATGACTTATGCTCTGGATACTCCTCGCTTTGAACGACTAGCCCAACCTTGGATCGCCTCTAAACAATTAGGCAGTACTTTATTAATACCAGGAATTCGCTTGCTTTCTTTGCCCACAATTGGCGCTTTTGATCAACTCCAATTGGTACGAGACTTACCAGTTAGTGGTTACGCACTCTTTGCTGCAGAGAACTTTAACAACGAACTACACAAAATCTTTAGTAATACCCAAGGTAGGGTACAACAAACCACAGCTGAACCGATTCCTCACCGCCAGCCTTTTCAAACTGCTGCTCTTCGTTACACTGGTCTGCAACGAGAATGGAAATTTGTTTTGCAAAACGACCAAATGCGTATGCCTGCAGCCACAATTATTGAGTTTAACGCCCAAGCAGAAGTTTTGCAAGCAGCTTTAAATCAGCTGGCTACCACCCCCAGTTCTACTCAGTTAATCATCGCCAGAGGTTCCCTGACTCGCTTCCAGTCACAATTTCGCAACTGGATGCGCCAAGAGGCGATAGAGAATCCCTATCAAGTCAAAGTCTGGGAAAATCGTCTAGCAACTATAGAAAGGCTTTTACGTTACGGTGAACAACGCCTGCTGTTGCGTCCCTAAGACGAGGGGATTGGGGATTGGGAGTAATGAGTAATGAGTAATGAGTAATGAGTAATGAGTAATGAGTAATGAGTTAGGAGTAATGAGTAATGAGTAATGAGTAATGAGTAATGAGTTAGGAGTAATGAGTTAGGAGTAATGAGTAATGAGTTAGGAGTAATGAGTAATGAGTAATGAGTTAGGAGTAATGAGTTAGGAGTTATTATTCTCCCCATCTTCCCCAGTCCCCAGTCCCCAGCGATGCACTGAGCTTGCCGAAGTGTCCCCAGTCCCCAGCGATGCACTGAGCTTGTCGAAGTGTCCCCAGTCCCCAGCGATGCACTGAGCTTGTCGAAGTGTCCCCAGTCCCCAGCGATGCACTGAGCTTGTCGAAGTGTCCCCAGTCCCCAGTCCCCAGCGATGCACTGAGCTTGTCGAAGTGTCCCCAGTTCCCAGTCCCCAGCGATGCACTGAGCTTGTCGAAGTGTCCCCAGTCCTAAGAAATTGTAAAACTTGTATTATTTGTATTTATTAACATTAGCTGTCCAGTGTTTATACTCCACTTATAATTGGTTTTTTAACGACACAATATCAGAATCTACCTCTATGAAATGCTGTAGCTCACTATAGCCGTTTACACTGGGATACATACAAATTCAACCTACCGTAGCAAGAGAGAGTAAATATACCAAAATTCATCTGGTTTTGCGGACACTGGGGTAGAGGAAAGGGGAAAGACAAATATCTTTCACCATGAGCCGAAAAATTTTTGCCCAAGCCAAATTTATGATGGAAATGCTTAACCGTATAGTATTGGGAAATATACTCGTTACCTTGTAGTATTTTGGGAGGGATGTTTATTTGTATGTGCTTAACCCAACTTAAAACCTCTATTGGTTGCTCATAGCTCAACTGATTATCATCTATGCAGGCATTACCTCAGCTTTTCTGGCTAAGATGCTTAAGGTCAATCATTGATTTTTCGCCGTTGACGGTTACTCCTGAAACAATAGTGTCAGATGCGATCGCACTCATGGCGAATCTGGGCAAAAGTGCCTTGGTAGTTTCTGATGACCAGGTATTGGGCTGGTTGACAAACCAAGATGTTGTCAGGCTGGTAGCTAATCAGGTAGATTTCAGCATCGTGAAGATTTCTGAAGTTATGCATACCTCAAATATGACGCTGAAATTGGCGCAATTCACAGATATTTCGGCAATATTGTCGAGTTTGCGCCAGTGTGAGTTAGTTTTGTTACTAGTTGTAGATGAACAGGAGCAACTAATTGGTACTGTGACTCCTGAAAGTATTTGTCAATTACTAGCACAGCCAGCAGGGTTAACGATGGGTGAAGCAGGAATAGGTGAATCAGGTTTAGCGGTAGTGACTCTTGACAATGCCTTTTGTACGGGGGAAACTGCTGAAGATATTCAAGCGTGTCGGCAGAGTGAAGAGCGCTTTCGTACTATCCTCGAACAAGCAACAGATGCCTTATTGCGGGAGAATGAACGGCGATTCCGGGCTATTTTTAACGGCGCATACCAGTTGACAGGGCTACTAACACCAGAAGGAATTATACTAGAACTTAATCAGGCAGCAATAGACTTTTTGGGATTAAATCCACAAGCTTTAATTGGGTTGCCAATTTGGGAGACGCGATCCTGGAGTAGAACCGAAACCCAGACCCAATTACAACAAGCGATCGCCCTCGCTGCTAGGGGAGAATTTGTCCGTTACGAAATGGATGTGATCAGTGCTAATAGCACAGTGCGAACTATTGACTTTTCCCTAAAGCCGATTGCCAACGAAACTGGTAAAGTGGTGCTGATAATTGCCGAAGGACGGGACATCAGTGAACTTAAGCAAGCACAAGCAGCCTTGCAAGAAGCCAACATAGAACTAGAAAGGCGAGTAGCAGAGCGCACAGAGGCTTTAAAAGAAATTAATCGGCTATTAGTATTTGAAATTGGCGATCGCCAACTAGCACAGGAGCAGCTATACCAATCCCAGCAAATGTTACAGTTAATCATGGACAATATCCCCCAGAGTATTTTCTGGAAGGATCGCAATTCAGTCTACCTGGGTTGTAATCGCAACTTTGCGCGGGATGCTGGTTGGGAAAATCCTGAAGATATTGTGGGCAAAACTGACTACGATTTTGGCTTGACAAAAGAACAGTCAGATGTGTATCGGCAATATGATGTCAGGGTAATGCAGACCAATACACCTCGATATCACATTATAGAAACCAAACGACTGGCAGATGGCAAACAAATTTGGTTAGATGTGAACAAAATCCCCCTGCATGATGACCAAGACCAGGTAGTGGGTGTTTTGGGTACTTATGAAGATATCACCGAGCGCAAGCTTGCACTAAAGGAGCTAGAAAAAAGTGAAGAACGCTTTCGCTTCTTGGCGGAATCTATCCCCCAACAAGTATGGATTTCTAGTGCCGATGGCCATGTAGAGTACGTTAACCAACGCACACTAGATTACTTTGCCTGTACCTTGGAAGATATCCAGGACAGGCAATGGCAGCAATGGCTACATCCAGAAGATCAGGCGAAGAGCCAAGCATTATGGCAAACATCCCTGGCAACTGGTACACCTTTAGAAATAGAATATCGCTGTCTGAGAAGAACTGACAATACCTATCGCTGGCATCTGGTACGGGCATTACCCCTACAATATCACGAAGGTAATATTGTCAACTGGTTTGGCACAAACACCGACATTCACGACCGTGTGACAGCAGAAGTCGCCCTGCGAGAGAGTCAACAGTGGTATCAGAGCTTAACAGCCATCTCCCCTGTGGGGATTTTCCACACAGATGCAACCGGAAATTGTCTTTACGTCAATGGTCACTGGTGCGAAATTGCTGGGATGACTCCAGAAGAAGCGGCTGGTAGTGGTTGGCTCAGTGCGATTCATCCTGAAGACCGAGAACGGATTCAGCAACAGTGGTATGCAGCGACGGCAAAAAAGCTGCCATTCCGGGCTGAATATCGGTTTCAGCGTCCTGATGGGAGTGTTAGTTGGGTGATGGGTCAAGCAGTAGCAGAACTAGGAGACACAGGAGAAATCGTTGCTAACGTTGGCACGATCACCGATATTACAGACCGCAAACGCGCTGAAGAAGAACTCCGCCAAAATGAAGAATATTTCCGGTTATTGGTTGAAGGTGTCAAAGACTATGCCATTTATCTGCTCGACCCAGAGGGATTAGTCATGAGTTGGAACTCTGGGGCAGAATGTATTAGTGGGTACAAGTCAGGAGAAATTATCGGGGAGAATTTTTCTCGCTTTTTCTTACCAGAAGATATTGCTAACGCTATACCCAATCAACACCTAGAGATAGCCAAGGTCAATGGTCGGTATGAATGTGAGAACATTTTAGTCCGCAAAGATGGCTCACGGTTTTGGGCAGATTGTATTTTAACCGCATTACGGGATGATACAGGCAAGCTCCGGGGTTTCTCGAAAGTAACCCGCGATATTACCGAGCGGAAATTAGTCGAAGAGTCTTTGTTACGCCTGCGTAAAGCTATAGAAAGCACCAGCGATGCTGTGAGCATTGCTGACATTACAGGTCGGGTGATTTATGTCAATCCGGCATTTCATGAAGTATTTGATTACAGTTGTGAGCAAATGAATGCCTCTGGGGGTTCATCGGCTAATTTTAGACAACAAGAAGTATTTGCGACAGTATTTGAGACACTGCAAACAGGCGAGTCTTGGCGTGGTGAAGTGATGATGGCAACTCGTAGTGGTGGAATTGTACAAATTGAACTGCGTAGTGATGCCATAAAAGATGCCACAGGTAAGATAGTCTCCTTTGTGAGCATCTATACTGATATTACACAGCGCAAATTGATTGAGGAAGGTTTACGACTGCGCGATCGGGCGATCGCTGCTAGTAGTAATGGAATTGTGATTGCTGATGCTACAATGTCAGACGGACCAATTATCTATGTCAATCCTGCCTTTGAGCAGATGACTGGCTACTCGTCTACTGAGGTCATTGGGCAAAACTTTCGCCTGCTTCCTGGTGCTGATATTAATCAACTAGAGTTACAACAACTCAGTACTGCCATGCAACAAGGACAAGGCTGTACCCTAGTGTTTGAAAGCTACCGCAAAGATGGCACTCTATTTTGGAATGAGTTAAACATTTCCCCTGTTTATGACACCAATAATGGTGAACTCACTCACTACATCGGTATTCAAACCGATATAACTGAACGTAAGCAAGCAGAAACATCTCTACTGGTGAGTCAACAGCGTCTGCAATATTTGCTGACTTCTAGCCCCGCTGTGATCTATAGTTGTCAGGCAAGCGGCAATTTTGACGCTACCTTTATGAGTGCTAATGTCAAAAACATGCTGGGCTATGAAGGGGAATATTTGATCAACAATCCTGGCCTGTGGTTGACTATTATCCACCCAGAAGATCGACCCCAGGTGTTGAATAAAATGTCACATGGAGTTGAGCAAGGGGAATACAAGGTAGAATACCGCTGGTTGCACCCAGATAATAACTATCGTTGGATCTATGACAAAGGTAAAATGGTTCGCGATGAGGGTGGGAACCCCATCGAATTTGTCGGTTACTTATCAGATATCACAGATCGTAAGCAATTAGAACAAGAACTCAGAGTCACCCTAGATAAAGAAAAAGAACTTAACGAACTTAAATCCCGCTTTATCTCCATGACTTCCCACGAATTCCGCACCCCGTTGAGTACTATTCTGTCCTCCTCGGAGTTGCTGGAACACTACCGTCACAGATGGACTGAGGAAAAACAACTTACTCACCTACATCGGATTCAAATCGCCGTCAAGCGCATGACGGAAATGTTAAGTGATGTTTTGTTTATTGGCAAGGCTGAAGCTGGAAAATTGGAGTATACACCCACTAATTTTGATTTGATTGAATACTGTCGCCAAATGGTGGCAGAAATAGAGATGAATGTCTCGAATCAACACCAGATTAGTTTTACGAGCAATTTTTCGTCTATACCCTGCTTTATGGATGAAAAATTACTGGGACATATTTTGAGTAATTTGCTCTCAAATGCTGTCAAATACTCTCCATCTGATAGCCTAATAAATTTGACTCTGACTTGCGTCGATGAACGAGCAATATTTGAAATTCAAGACCAGGGAATTGGCATACCTCAAGAAGATCTACCGCGTCTGTTTGAGTCTTTTCATCGCGCCGGCAATGTTGGCAATATCATTGGGACTGGCTTAGGACTGGCAATTGTTAAAAAATGTCTAGAAGTACATCAAGGTACAATTGAGGTCAAGAGTACATTAGGTAAAAGTACAGTTTTTACAGTTACAATACCGTTAAATAATCAAATACCATCTGAGGGACAAAAATGACTAAAATTTTAGTAATTGAAGACGAAGAATTAGTTCGGGAAAACTTGTTGGATTTGCTGGAAGCTGAAAACTTTGAAACAATTTCTGCTCCTAATGGTAGAATTGGCTTAGATTTAGCTGTTAGCGAAATTCCCGATTTAATTCTGTGCGACATGATGATGCCAGAAATTGACGGTTATGGAGTGCTAACAGCATTACGTCAAGAACCATCAACAGCAGCCATTCCCTTTATTTTTCTGACGGCTAAATCCGCCAAAGCCGATTTTCGTCAAGGTATGGATATGGGGGCTGATGACTATTTGACTAAGCCTTTCACTCGCGCTGAACTATTAAGTGCGATTATGAATCGCTTGGAAAGACAGGCCGCCTTAAAAAAATATTTGAAGGCACCAAATGAACATAAGAGTCTATCCCCAAAATTGCAATTACTAAAAATTGATTTAGAAAGGGTAGTCCAAAAAAATAATTTTCAAGAATTTGAATTGTATTATCAACCAATCGTTGCTATTGAATCTGGGCAAATAATAGCGGCTGAAAGTTTATTGTGTTGGCAAAATCCTGAGTTGGGTCTGATTTCTCTGACAGAATTTATTTCCTTAGCTGAATCTACGGGTTTAATATTCAGCATTGGTAAATGGATTCTACAAAGTGTATCTGAACAAATGAGAAGTTGGCAGCGAAATTTAAAATCTTTTTCGCTGGTTATTTCTGTAAATGTTTCCGAGATGGAATTTAATCATCCCGATTTAGTTAAGGGAATAGGGGAGATTTTAGCCAGCAATAAATTGGAGCCAAAGTATCTACAAATTGAAATCAGTGAAAGCATTATTATGCAAGACATCAATAGTGCGATCGCCAAGTTGAATGAATTAAAATCCTTGGGGGTGAAAATCGCTATAGATGATTTTGGGATGGGAAATTCTTCTCTAATTTATTTGAAGAACTTACCCATTGATGCTATAAAAATCGGGCGATATTTTATCCACAATATTACCACCGACCCACAAAAATCTGCCAATACTCAAGCATTGATTCAAATGGCGCACAATTTAAATCTGCAGGTAGTAGCTGATGGTGTAGAAACAGAAGCAGAACTGTCTTTCCTGCACCAAAATAAATGTGATGCTATGCAAGGCTTGCTCTTAAGTCGTCCATTGTCACCAGGAGAATTGGAAAATTTCTTTTAATTAAGAAATGCTTACTTATGTAATAATCCTTACCTAGGATGACAGAAGTTGTAATAAAATAAAGATGATTCCAATACTTGACTGAGTAATTACGGGATAGCGAACTCAAAATCCCAGAGTAGCTATCAGTAGTATTGCCGAACCAGCCAATTAATAAAAGCTCTGGCATTACTGAAGAAAAGAGAACTTAACTTAGCAATGCCATAAGCTAGTTGGGTATGTAGATTTGGCTGACTTAAATACCATTATGAACAGGTGATGTATGATCTTGTGTTAGGTTTTGGGTAGAACTTTCAGTATATTCTGTATAAGTTGTATACAAAGGCATAAACATTTGATATTTTGGTAGTATAAGGAATGGCAAAACGCTCATTACAGGTATCATCCGAAGGGATTAGAAAAGCCAAACAGGCTTTTAAACGCAAAGGCTGGACACAAGAATATCTAGCTGCGGCTGTAGGTTTAGAAACTCGTCAGCCCATTTGGAAATTTTTTACCGGTAAGCCTATAGACCGTCACGCTTTCAATGAAATTTGCTTTATCCTAGAGCTAGACCCCACAGAAATCGCCGAAAAGTCGGGACTGGATGAATCACCTCCAGATACACCTGCTAATTCGGTTGTAGATATTGATACCCTAGTACAAAAGCTGCGGTCGGCTCACCATGAGAAGATTCAAGCCCAGTGCGGAACCTTGCACATTTTGGATGTGGCTCGGCCTATCGACTTAAATGACCTTTATGTCGATGTCAATATTCTCGAAGAAATGGCCAGCAAGAGATGGTTGGAACTAAACCATTTACAAAAGTTAAAACCTCATGAATTTGACAGATTTGGCTTAGGTAAAGTCCTTCAAGAACGGGTTTGGGGACTAGAAGCAGTTGGCAAACATTCTAAGCTAATGGTGCTGGGAAAACCAGGCTCTGGTAAAACGACATTTTTACAATCAATTGCGATTAGTTGTAATCTAGGAACTTTTAAACCAGATTGTGTGCCCATTTTCGTCAGCCTGAAAAACTTTGCTGAAGATATTAGAGGGCGCACGCAAATTAGTTTATTAAATTACCTGCATGAATATTTTAAGAGCTTTGGCATTTCTGAGCAAGAAATGACCACAGTTTTTTCTCAGGGTAAAGCTTTGATTCTCCTAGATGGTTTAGATGAGGTTGGGGGCGAAGATTCGGATGAAATTATCAAAAACATCCGATATTTTATTGATAATTATTACAGAAATAAGATAATTATTACCTGCCGCATTGCTGCTCAACATTACAAGTTTCAGGGTTTTACTGAAGTAGAAATTGCTGATTTAACCAAATTACAAATTGCGGCTTTTGCGAATAAATGGTTTTTGGCGGTAGCCAAAAATTCGCCAATTGCAGCACAAGCTTTGGCACATAAGTTTATGCAAAAGCTAGATCTGGCTGAGAATTTGCAAATTCTCGAGTTGGCAACTACACCGATTTTGCTTAATCTTACCTGTTTATTGTTTCAATTTGCAGAAGATTTTCCCACTCAACGCTCTGAACTCTATAAACAAGGATTAGAACTATTACTGGTGCGCTGGGATGAAGCCAGGGGGATTAAACGAGATCAAATTTATCGTGATTTGTCGTTACTGCATAAAATTAAGCTGCTGAGTTATGTAGCTGCGAGTACCTTTAGTCAAGGAAATTACTTGCTACCAGAAGCTAAAATGCGGCAACTAATTGGCGAATATTTACGCCATCTTCCCCAGGGTATCACTGATGCAGATGCATTGGAAATTGAGAGTGGGGCTGTGTTAAAAGCAATTGAAGCCCAACATGGGTTATTAATTGAAAGGGCACGCGGAATTTATTCTTTCTCTCATTTGACTTTTCATGAGTATTTCACAGCACGAGAAATTGTTGCTAATGCGAATACCCAAACACTGCAAGAATTCGTCACTCACTTAAATGAAAAGCGTTGGCGAGAAGTTTTTTTACTCAGCGCCGGAATGTTGCAACCTGGTGATGATTTATTCCTGTTAATGAAGGAGCAGATTGATACTTTAGCGGCTAAAAATGCCAAATTACAAGATTATCTGCGGTGGTTGTGGCAAAAATCTCTTGCAGTTAATACCTCCTATCACCCAGCTAGTGTGCGTGGGTTTTACTTCACTATTGGTCTTCCCTCAGAACATCCTTTAGCCCGCAACCAAAATTTGGCTATATCTTTAGATCATGGGTTAGCAGGTAATCTCGTTGTTGATTTAGGTTTGGATCTGGCTCTGACTCATGCTCTGGGAGTGAGTTTAGCCATGACTGCTGATATATTCTTCCACAGGTTCTCAGCTTTAAATTTAGCTCTTGAGGTGGAACATCTGGTTGAGGATAAACCATCTTTACAAACATCCCTACAAGACCTAAAAGACCAACTACCCTCGCCAAATCAAGGTAGAGAAGCATTAAAAATCTGGTGGCAAACGCATGGAGAAGCTTGGCAGGGGAAATTACGCACTATAATGATTAGCGATCGCCAAATTGGTCATCTTTGGGAGTTTAATCCAGAAGACTGGCACTATCTGCAGCAGTACTGGGATGCTCACCAATTACTGCTAGATTGCCTCAAGAGTGCTGCTAATGTCACTCCCCATGTGCGAAAGTCGATAGAGAATAGTTTGTTTTTAAGTAGTTCGCCGTAAATAAGGTTTGTCATTGGTCATTGCTCAAGATTTCAGGTATCTTTACCGTTTTCAAAGCTATTCTCAGTTAATTAGGACTTACGCAACTGTCATATTTTTTTCGCTCTGGTTGTCATCGCGCAGCGTGTCGCAGACAAGACCGGAGCGCTGGATAGCTCCGCTCTGGCGTCAAAAGTCAAGAGTCCAAAAACCCGGACTTTTGACACCTGACCCTTGACTCTTGAACTCCAAAACAGAAGATATAATGTGCGCGGAGAGTAGGTCTTGAGCTTATTAATTGAGAAAAATTTGATATAAAATTTTACCTCTATCTTTTGATTGTAACATTTCTCTCGTTTGGCAGAAATAATCATGAAGCCTGCTTGATAGATTCTATACAGATCCGAATCTGTTTTTTGAGGCAATTATGAATATTATTGCTTGGGTTATATTAGGGCTTTTGGCTGGTGCGATCGCCAAAGCTATTTATCCAGGTTATCAGGGTGGTGGTATACTCTCAACCATAATACTGGGTATTGTCGGTGCTTTTCTTGGTGGAACTTTATTTACATTAATCCGAACAGGAACCTTACAAATTACTGCTGCTGGTGCTGGTTTAAATATTCCTGGTCTAGTGGTTGCTATCATTGGTGCAGTGATTGCTATTTACCTATGGGGACTGTTAGCGCGCAGGAGTAATGCTTAGTTTCAGTTGTTAGCTAAAAAGCATGACATTCTCAACATATTGGGTCAGTCTACGATTCACCAGTCCTAAATAAAACTGGTGAATAAAAAGATATTTTCTGCAATTAATCTATCAACAACATCCTGGTAAATAGCATGTTTTTTCACAAAAAAGAACCAATTCATGTAGTCAAAATCGGTGAGCCTAACCCCCCGTTTGCCCAGTTACTTCTAGAGCAGTTTGGCGGCGCAACAGGAGAACTAACAGCGGCTTTACAATACTGGGTGCAATCTTTTCATGTCGAAAATTCTGGCATTAAAGACATGCTGCAAGATATTGCAATTGAGGAATTTGGACATTTAGAGATGGTGGGTAAGCTCATCGAAGCCCATACCAAAAATGTCGATCAAACAGCGGCTTATAAAAGTACTCTGTTTGCTATCCGAGGAGTAGGACCACACTTTTTAGATAGTCAAGGTAGTGCTTGGACTGCAAATTACTTGAATGAGGGTGGAGATGTAGTCCGTGATTTGAGAGCTAATATTGCATCTGAAGCTGGAGCGCGTCAAACTTATGAACAGTTAATTAAACTTGCAACTGACCAAGAAACTCAACAGACTTTGGTGCATCTTTTGACGCGAGAAATTTCTCACACTCAGATGTTTATGAAGGCTTTAGATTCACTGGGTAAGTTGACAGATCCCATGTTCGGTAATATTAAGCCAGACGAAACTGTGGCTCTTTACTACCACCTATCGACAAATGGAAATGGAAAGGATGAGCGTGGCCCTTGGAATTCTGAACCAACATTCAAATACATTGCTAACCCGCTAGAAAGTCGTGCTTAGGGACTGACCAAAAAGCGAGACGCAAGCCCCTGGCTTTAGACATGGGGATAAGTGTAGGGGCGCAAGGCCTTGCGCCCCCGATGCGTGGTCTACTTAGCCTCAGATGACGCACCCTCTTTACTGACAAATTACAGCAATTTTCAGCCCATAACCACAGATAATCGTAGGGGCGCAAGGCCTTGCGCCCCAGATGCGTGGTCTATTTACCCCAAGTTGCTCCCCTATCGCTAAAATATTTAATATTTTTTAATATTGTTGAATCATAAGTCAGTAAGATGAATGTATCAAGCCACGCATAAAGTCAACAAGGAATCAGGTATGGGTAATATCAACTTTGTTAAAGAAAATAAAGAAGTAATAGCAGCGGATGGTGCTAATCTCCGGCTCAAAGCGGTGCAAAATGGCATTGACATCTACACATTGTTTGCTAAAATGACTAACTGCGGCGGCTATGGTCAGTGTGGCACTTGCATTATCGAGATCGTCGAAGGCATAGAAAATCTTTCCCCGCGCACAGATGTAGAAAACCGAAAATTGCAGAAAAAACCCGAAAATTACCGCCTTGCCTGTCAAACCTTAGTCAATGGACCAGTGAGCGTGGTAACTAAACCTTAAGTTTTTGGGTTAGTCCTTGTTTGGTTAGCATTTGCACAAGCAGAAAATTTGGACTAACTCCGTCATCTATAGATGATATTCTAATGTTGTTGACTGGAAATTAAAAAGGGGCTGTCTTGCCATGCAAGTTAATGAGCTAGGGTTCGTTGCGAGCATTCTGTTCGTACTTGTTCCCTCTGTATTTTTAATCATTCTTTACATCCAAACTGCTAGCCGCGAAGGTGGAAAAGATAGTTAAGACTGCTTGTTTGTGGAAAATGAAAAACCCCTGCACGACAAGTGTAGGGGTTTTTGGTTATCAACCGCCGTTGTGGACTTGGCTCTAGACCCAAATTTGCGGTAAGTCCTATTCCAATACTGCTCGGTTAAGCCCAAAAACCTTAACCTGCGTAGGTTGGGTTGAGGAACGAAACCCAACATACAATTTTCCTTAACCGAGCAGTATTGAGTCCTATTCGACCTTAAGCTACTGTTCGTGCCAATAAAACAGGACAACTAGCATTGACTCGAACATAGTCAGATAAAGAAGCACCTACTAATCGGTCGATATCGACAAAACTCTTAGCTACCGATGGACGACGGTCAGGAGAGCCGAGCAACAATAAATCTACGTTCAACTTTTCTGCCAAACGACAAATTTCTTCACCAGGCTTACCACTGCTGCTGAAACAACGAGCGCGCACCCCGACTCTTTCAGCTTCTGCAAACGCCTCTCCCAAAACAGAATTTTTTTCTGGCGTGATTTCGGTTACTTCAGATGATTTGCCACGCAAATCTGTAGTAATATTAGTCAAAATTAATTGACTGCCCTCAATACCTCGCAGTAAGAACAAAGCCAATTTCAAGCAATTTTTTGCCGCATCAGAGTTATCTATTGCCACCATAATGCGGTTGATTCGTTTGACATAAATGTCATCTTTTACCAGCAACATGGGGCGAGAAGACAATTGGAAAACATACTGACTAATAGAGTTCCCTAAAATCGATTGTAGTCGCTTGAGTCCCCGTGAACCCATGATAATCAAGTCAGCATCAATTTCGTCCGCTACCTGACAAACCACATCTTTGGGATCGCCTTGCCGCAAAATTGAAGAAACCTGACTTGGATCTAAGCTTAAACCCTGAATAGCATTAGCCAGAATTTTGCCACCCTCTTCCCACTTTTCGGTCATCGCTGCAGCGGTAGATTGAGAAGGCACAACATGCAAAACTGTAACTTTGGCGTCTCGGATCGATGGCACTTCCTTCAAAAATTTGAGCATCTCTTCCGCATGGCCTAATCCAGAGACAGCCAGTAAAATTTTCTCGATCATCTTACCTCTTGTTGTTAAGGTTGCTTTGGTTTTTGCTCTTAGTGATTGGCTCAGTAGTGGATTTTCGCCACATTACTGAACAACCTAGTACGCCATTGTCTACAAACAAACTTTACTCATTAGTGATTAGTCACTAGCACTTAAGTTCATGAAAAACTAAAAAACACTCATGAATATTTAAGTTTGTTTGCGCTTAGTTACTTATAGTTTTCAACTAGGCTCCGATGATTAAGCATACTCTCAATATTGCCAGATCAACTACATAAATTATGATGTTTTTTATTTTTTTTAATCTATGTTTACTTTTGTTCATTAAAACAGCATTAAGTCTTGCAAATAAGGGCTATAAAAACCTAAATTATAGCAGCTTTAAGAAAATATTCCCGAATTTTGATAAATTTCTTCCGAAACTTTTTTCTATTCTCTAGATTGAATCTATGGCTCTTGCGTACTTAGCGTGCTAAATTGATAGGATAATGCCAAGAAAGTAAAGCTCTAATCTCAAAATTACGAAAGTTTCTAAATCCAAATCCACTTCGCTTTATTAACTTCAGTTTATTATTTATTCCTTCTACTACTCCACTGGTAGTCCTTCGTTCAAAATATCCGACTATTTCTCCAAACCACCGTTTAATTGTCTGCACACTTCTTTGATAATATGGTTCAGCTTTTTTTAACCAATTGATTAATTCTAGCGTTCCCGTTACCACATTTTTATTGTCTTCAAATAAATTGTGAAAATCTTCTTTTAATGAATGCATTCTAGCTATTAAAGGAGAAGCTTGTTTAATTCTATTTAATTTATCTTTTTGCTTTTCGGTGAGCTTATTCTCGGCTTTTAGAATTGTAAATTTATTTCCTTTTAAACTTTCAAATACTTTTTTTCTTTCCGGGGCATTTAACTCAGATGCTATTTTATTTTCTGCTATCCCAGCTCGATTTAATTCTTCATGTACTAATTTAGTAACATGGAACCTATCTACCGTTACAAGGGCGTTTGGACAAATCTTCTCAATTAAAGATTTATAATTGCCTGTCATATCAATACTTACTTCTTCTATTTGTGACAAAACTTTTTCTCCCCACATTCTCATGGTTTTTTTGATTTCAATTTGTTTTCTTTCTTTTACTAAACCTATCAATTTACCTGAATCTATATCTACTAGCACGACAATAAATTTTCCTTGTCCTTTGACCAAACTAATTTCATCTATTCCTAATCTTCTTAAATCTTTGACATCTATTGGCATCACATTTTTAGCTACATCTTCAAGCATTGATATGAGTAATGAGTAATGAGTAATGAGTAATGAGTAATGAGTAATGAGTAATGAGTAATGAGTAATGAGTAATGAGTAATGAGTAATGAGTAATGAGTAATGAGTAATGAGTAATGAGTAATGAGTAATGAGTAATGAGTAATGAGTAATGAGTAATGAGTAATGAGTAATGAGTAATGAGTAATGAGTAATGAGTAATGAGTAATGAGTAATGAGTAATGAGTAATGAGTAATGAGTAATGAGTAATGAGTAATGAGTAATGAGTAATGAGTAATGAGTAATGAGTAATGAGTAATGAGTAATGAGTAATGAGTAATGAGTAATGAGTAATGAGTAATGAGTAATGAGTAATGAGTAATGAGTAATGAGTAATGAGTAATGAGTAATGAGTAATGAGTAATGAGTAATGAGTAATGAGTAATGAGTAATGAGTAATGAGTAATGAGTAATGAGTAATGAGTAATGAGTAATGAGTAATGAGTAATGAGTAATGAGTAATGAGTAATGAGTAATGAGTAATGAGTAATGAGTAATGAGTAATGAGTAATGAGTAATGAGTAATGAGTAATCAGTAATGAGTAATGAGTAATGAGTAATGAGTAATGAGTAATGAGTAATGAGTAATGAGTAATGAGTAATGAGTAATGAGTAATGAGTAATGAGTAATGAGTAATGAGTAATGAGTAATGAGTAATGAGTAATGAGTAATGAGTAATGAGTAATGAGTAATGAGTAATGAGTAATGAGTAATGAGTAATGAGTAATGAGTAATGAGTAATGAGTAATGAGTAATGAGTAATGAGTAATGAGTAATGAGTAATGAGTAATGAGTAATGAGTAATGAGTAATGAGTAATGAGTAATGAGTAATGAGTAATGAGTAATGAGTAATGAGTAATGAGTAATCAGTAATGAGTAATGAGTAATGAGTAATGAGTAATGAGTAATCAGTAATGAGTAATGAGTAATGAGTAATGAGTAATGAGTAATGAGTAATGAGTAATGAGTAATCAGTAATGAGTAATGAGTAATGAGTAATCAGTAATGAGTAATGAGTAATGAGTAATGAGTAATGAGTAATGAGTAATGAGTAATGAGTAATGAGTAATGAGTAATGAGTAATGAGTAATGAGTAATGAGTAATGAGTAATGAGTAATGAGTAATGAGTAATGAGTAATGAGTAATGAGTAATGAGTAATGAGTAATGAGTAATGAGTAATGAGTAATGAGTAATGAGTAATGAGTAATGAGTAATGAGTAATGAGTAATGAGTAATGAGTAATGAGTAATGAGTAATGAGTAATGAGTAATGACCAATGACCAATGACAAATGACAAATGACAAATGACAATCTGCTTTAAGGGTAGAGTAGGGCAGAAAGAAAAACTAAACGCCGTTCCTGGATGGCAAGAACGGCTAAGAGAATATGTTGATGAACTGATTCAAGATATGGACAATCATTAAGCTTTGTCTATATCTGGGTATAAATTAAGTTACAGTTTCTACCCCCAGTCAGAGTAATTCTGACTGGGGATTGTTTGTTAAGGATTATTACTTAGTTTCTCATAACTGAGACTGAGATAGGTTTCATCTTTTATGTTCTATATTGTCTTGTTCACCGAACAGGGAATCAAGTTTCAACAGAAAACCAATTTTTAAGGAGAGCGAAATGCTTGACGCTTTTTCAAGAGCTGTAGTTTCAGCAGATGCCAGCACTTCTACCGTATCTGATATTGCTGCTCTTAGAGCCTTCGTGGCTAGTGGTAACAGACGTTTGGATGCTGTAAATGCGATCGCTAGCAACGCTAGCTGCATGGTTTCTGATGCTGTGGCTGGAATGATCTGCGAAAACCAAGGTTTGATCCAAGCTGGTGGTAACTGCTATCCCAACCGTCGCATGGCTGCTTGTCTGCGCGATGCTGAAATCATCTTACGCTATGTAACCTACGCTCTATTAGCTGGTGACGCTTCAGTTCTAGATGATCGTTGCTTGAACGGTTTGAAAGAAACCTATGCTGCTCTAGGCGTACCCACCACCTCCACAGTGCGTGCAGTTCAAATCATGAAGGCTCAAGCAGCTGCTCACATTCAAGACACTCCCAGTGAAAAGTTTGCTGGTTCCAAATTGCGTAAGATGGGTTCCATCGTCACAGAAGATCGTTGCGCTAGCTTGGTTGCTGAAGCTTCCAGCTACTTTGATCGCGTAATTTCTGCTCTGAGCTAATCGCAATTAACTCAACAGATCAACATCTAACACAGTTAACATTAACAGCCTTTTGGGAGATTTAAGAAATGAAATCCGTTGTTACCACAGTTATTGCATCTGCTGATGCTGCAGGTCGTTTCCCCAGCACCTCTGATTTAGAATCAGTACAAGGTTCTATCCAACGTGCATCTGCTCGTTTAGAAGCAGCTGAAAAGCTAGCTAACAACATCGACGCAGTTGCAAAAGAAGCCTACGACGCTTGTATCAAGAAGTATCCTTACTTGAACAATGCTGGTGAAGCTAATTCCACCGATACCTTCAAGGCTAAGTGCGCTCGTGACATCAAGCACTATCTGCGCCTCATTCAGTACAGCTTGGTAGTTGGCGGTACTGGTCCATTGGATGAGTGGGGTATTGCTGGTCAACGTGAAGTTTATCGCGCTTTGGGCTTGCCCACCGCTCCCTACGTTGAAGCATTAAGCTTTGCTCGTAACCGTGGTTGCGCTCCTCGCGATCTGTCTGCTCAAGCATTGACTGAGTACAATGCTTTACTGGACTACGCTATTAACTCTCTGTCCTAGTTCACTTGTCAAACTAGTCATTTGGTGGCAAGGGTACATTGTCACCGAATTTTAGATTTTAGATTTTAGATTTTAGATTTTAAATTTTGGATTGAAGATTCAAAATTTAAAATCTAAACTGGTCTGAAGCCCCCGAATTTATTCGGGGAATAAATCTAAATTTGAGAGGTCGAGTCAAATGCAATTAGTTGAGAAACACGTAATCAACCGACAGCATAAGTTTTGGAAAGAATGTGATTATTTAGCTTTGCAATCCAAGCATCTTTACAATGCTGTTAACTATGTTCAGCGTCAATATTTTTTTGAGACCAAGAAGTATTACAACTCAATTGACATCTATCATCAAACCAAGAATCTAGAAGCATATCGCTATTTACCAACCAAAGTTAGTAAACAGATTGTGCGTAGAGTCTCAGAAACTTGGAAAGGATGGTTAGCAGCATTAAAAGATTGGTCTAAACATCCCGAAAAGTATCTTGGGAAACCGAAAATACCAGGATACAAACATAAAGAACGCGGTCGAAATGTTGTCATTTATCCGCTAGATGCAATATCAAAACCAGCGTTAACCAAAGGTATTGTTAAACTATCTCAGACCAATATACAGATTGACACAAAAGCTAAAAACATAGACCAAGTGAGGATTGTTACCAAGTTAAATCATTACGTTATTGAAATAGTTTACACGGTTGATGAGCCGAGAAAAGCTACAGGTAAATATTCAGCAGGTGTAGACCTTGGCTTAAACAATTTGATGGCTATAACATCCAATCATCCCGGCATTAGACCGCTTTTGATTAATGGTAGACCGTTAAAAAGTATTAACCAATTTTTCAATAAACGATTAGCAAAAGCACAATCAATAGAAGTTGGGAAACAGGTTAAATAACTCAACAGTAAACGTGATAGACGGATTGATAATTACCTCCATACAGTTAGCCGTAGAGTAATTGATTGGTGTCAAATCAACGGGATTTGTCAGTTGATTATCGGTAATAACTCAGGATGGAAGCAAGATATTAATATTGGTCAAAAGAACAATCAAGAATTTACCAAAATCCCTCATGCTAAGTTAATTAATCCGTTGACCTATAAAGCGCAATTAGCAGGTGTTGATGTTGTTTTAACTGAAGAAAGTTACACTTCAAAAGCTAGCGCTTTAGATGGTGACAAGTTACCTGTTTATCATGCTAAATCGGAATTAAAACCTGTATTTAGTGGCAAGCGTATTCAACGAGGTTTATACAAAACTTCCACAGGTAAAACAATTAATGCCGATACCAATGGAAGCTTAAATATAGCTAGGAAAGTAATCCCAAACTTTATGGATGGGATAGAGGCATTGCCGTTTGTGCCTGTAGTTTTAGGACTTTGGACTAAGATTACAAACGTAGTTGTCTAGATTTGGCTATCCTTGGGTAGCTTTGTACAGATTCCTATGAGCGGTTTGTTTTGTTTGAATAAGATTCAACAAGCTGACAGGTGATATATCTATATATATGGATAAACGCTTTTTTAATTTATTTAATCTCACAGAAGACCACGCGATCGCTCTTTTGGATACTCCCCAAGACCAATTGAGTGAGAATGATTCACGCTATATTGCAGCTTCTCATTTAGTTAACTTCCCCACAGAGCAATCAATCAACGCCCTGATGCGGGCTGTGCAGCAAACTGACCCCAGCTTAGATAACCGCATCGTCCGTCGGAAGTCGGTAGAGACTTTGGGGCGACTCCAAGCCGGGGTAGCTATGCCCGTAATTCGCGCATGTCTAAGTGATGAAGACTGCTATACAGTAGAAAATGCCGTTTGGGCAATTGGTGAAATTGGGACTCAGGACGCCGAGATACTAGAAGATGTGGCTCAGTTGTTGGACAAGCCAGGGCAAACCTATCGAGTGATTATCCATACATTAACAAAGTTTAATTATCAACCTGCCCTAGAACGAATTCGTAAATTTGTCGATGATGCTGACCCACCTACAGCCAGTGCTGCAATGGCGGCTGTTTGCCGTTTAACTGGGGACTATTCCCAGATGGGGAAGGTGGTGGCGATGTTACAACACCCGAATGTTTTAGGGCGGCGTTTGTCCATCCAAGATTTGATGGATGCGCGTTACTACGACGCAATTCCCCATATTGCCAGCTGTCCTGTATCCCTGATTTTTCGGCTGCGAGGAATTCGGACATTAGCCGAAGCCGGAATCTCTGCTGGAGCAATTACTTTTGCCACAATTCAACCCTATTTAGAGCAGACATTATACGACCATCCCCAGGATTTGAATTTAGTGCATAGTTACGATCGCCTCCCCACTCTGGCAGTTTTGATCCGGGGGTTGTACGAAACCGACTTTGGGCGGTGCTATTTAGCAACTAAAACCATTCTTGACCATTACGCCGATGCTTCTCCTGAGGCGTTGTTTGCCACCTACGTCGAAGAAGCCAATAATGATTATGGTGCCCACTTCCATGTGATGAAGCTCTTCGGTTGGTTGAAACATAGCCCAGCCTACGATTTACTAGTTGAAGGATTACATAACAAACAACCACAGTTTCAAAAATCTCGAGCAGCAGCAGCGATCGCTCTCGGTGAACTCGCTGATCCACAGGCTATTCCTGAACTAAAAACCTGTCTAGAAACCAAAATTTGGGATCTGAAGTATGCGGCGTTGATGGCACTGGAAAAACTAGGTGATACCAGTGGTTATGAACAAATTGGTGATGATGATGATTGGCTGATTCGCGAAAAAGCCAAGTCACAGAAACAGTACCGAGTTCTCAGTGCTGAGTGTTGAGTTAACAAATTTTTTGCACATTAATTGCACATTTTTGCTCAAAGCCCTATTATGTCTACAGAAGAACTATTCCAACAACTGAAACACCCCAACCCCCACCTCCGCGATCAAGCAATGTGGGCATTAGCTGAGAATCCCGATGAGACAACTATTCCCCGGTTGATGGGTATTTTGGATGAAGAAGATACCACCTATCGGCGAGCTGCTGTCAAAGCTTTAGGCGCAATCGGACCTGATGCAGTGACTCCTCTAGTTAAAGCCTTGCTCAATAGTGATAATGTCACCGTGCGGGGAAGTGCTGCTAAAGCACTCGCGCAAGTCGCCATTAATCATCCTGATGTTCCCTTTGCAGATGAAGGTGTGCAGGGTTTAAAGACTGCTCTTAATGACCCCAATCCCGTGGTAAATATTGCCGCTGTCATGGCCCTGGGTGAAATTGGTTCTCCCGTAGTGGATGTTTTGATTGAAGCATTGCAAACTACAGATAACCCGGCACTGGGAATCTCTATAGTGAATGCCCTTGGCTCGATTGGCGATAGCCGAGGTGTGGAGGTTTTACAATCCCTAATTCAGGATGAATCAACTGATTCCTATGTGCGCGAGTCCGCTAATAGTGCATTATCTCGCCTAGAGATGACGATGAAGTTTCAACGGGGGGAAAAATAATCCTCATGTGGTTTTTGAAATGTAACAATAACAATAAACCACAACAAATTCCCTTGACCAAGCCAATTTTAGATTTTAGATTTTAGATTGTTTCGGTACAAGCCCCGCTCCTTGTGGGCGGAACAAATCCAAAATCCAAAATCCTCAAGCAAGGTACCCTTGTGGTCGGGGTCAATCCAAAATCCAAAATCCAAAATCCAAAATCGGTTGACCTAAAAGTATTCATTGCTAGAATGCGAGCATACATCAAACTCCATCTATTACCACCATGATTACTCAAACAATGGTTCAACCCTCATCCTGGGTAGAATCTGGAATCCAAATTAGCAAAGTGAGAGATTTATCTTTATTCAAATTTACCCCAGAACTGCAATCGCGGCTTGATCAACTCAATGAGAAGAAAAAAACTGATATGCTGACACCACAAGAAGAAGCTGAACTAACAGGAATATTAGAACTTGATCGCATTTTTACCTTGCTCAATGCTAAAGTCATTGCCGAATCATGACAGTTAATGATGCAACGAGAAAAGTAGTCAGGAAAAGGGCAAAATACCTGTGTGAATACTGTCATGCTTTGGAAGAAGCAAGTGCTGCTTTATTTGCGATCGACCATATAATTCCCCAGTCTTTTCCTAACTCGTCGGATGAGCCTGATAATTTAGCATTGGCATGTCAGCGTTGTAATGGCTATCGCTACAACTTTACAACCGGCATTGACCAGGAAACTGGGAAAAATATTCCTCTTTTTAATCCTCGTAAGCAAAAATGGTCTGACCATTTTATTTGGTCGGCGGATGGTTTGACGATTATTGGTATTACGGAAACAGGACGAGCTACTTGTAATCGTTTAGATTTGAATGATGAGCGTCATAACGAGGGTTCTATTGTCAAAGCGCGACGACTTTGGGTAAAAGGTGGTTGGCATCCACCAGAAGATGACCCACGACTGGAAAGTTAGCTCTCAAGCTATTTGCAGTCGCATTGGTCAGAGGACTGTCGTCAACTTACCCGCAATTCATCTCAACACTGACCTGGGTACAGGTACAGTGAGAGCCTTCTTGCTGTTAAAGGTAAAGCAAAGGTTGCTAGTAGCCGCTGACCAGAATATTACCAACCATCGCCTTGTGATTGGCGTTCAATTTGCGCGATCGCTAATTTCGCCAAAACCCGCACCACCTCCTGTTCATCATGGAGTAGCGCCTGTAATGGTTCATGAGCAGTGCGATCGCCAATTTTACCCAGAGAATTGATTGCTGCCTTCCTCACGTCTAAATCGGTATCGTGAATTGCCATAATTAAATGGGGGACAGAGGGAGCATAATTCACTTGTCCCAAGGCTGCGGCTGCTTCGGTGCGGATGAGTGCTTCTGGATCACTCAGAGCAGAAACTAGCAGGTTGCAAGACTTTTCATCTGACTGCTCTTGTGCTACATGACCAAGGGCCCCGATAACAGCACATCGCACATCCAAAGAGGCGGCGTTCAACGCTTTATATAGATAGTCTGCTGCTTCCGAGCCAATAAACGCCAACGCCCAGGCGGCATGACCTTTAATATCCTGTGGATGCTCCTCTGATGCTAAAATTTCCAACAATGCTGGTACAGATGCTTCGCCAGTTCTAGCCAAAGCCCCGGCGGCTGAACTTCTGACTACCGTATCTTCATCATTGAGAAAAGCATGAAGCAAGTCTGGCACAGCACGGGGGTCAGATATGATAGTGAGTGTTTTGGCAGCAGCCCGTCGCACAACTACATTAGAATGATTTGCCAGTGCTTCTATGAGAAATGGCGTTGCTGGTTCACCAATTTCACCCAAGGTTTCAGCAAACCGCAGGCGCACCAATCCCCGTGGATCTCCTAAACCCTCCACGAGTTGTTTAAGAACTGTTTCATCTTTAGAATCGAAGGTTTCTAATGTAATTTGCTCGTTTACCCTCTGAACCAGAGCATCATTTTCAGCTTGCACTCGCAGTATAGGATCATCCACCCCTGGAGTTTCAAAGTTGAGCGATTGACTCATTACAAATTCCCTATCGTTAATTGACACTCCCCGCCCTATAAGGGCGGGGATTCTACATTCACAGACTCGCCGTTAGACAGCAGGCTTGCACCAACCGCCCAAGAGGGCAAATCTCCTGTAGCGTAAGTTCCGGTGTGCCCCGCCGTACTGAGTCCTAATCTCAAAATGTTGCTCGCTGCATTGATATCCCTGTCTTCTGAAAATCCACAATGAGGACAAACATGAGTCCTGGTAGACAGAGATTTTTTCACTTTCTGACCACAGTTAGAGCAATTTTGGCTCGTGTTATGAGGAGGAACTGCAATAGTTACTTTCCCATATTTATGCCCAAAATACTCTAGCCATTGCCTAAAGGTGTACCAACCAGCATCAGATATCGACTTAGCTAGATGTCGATTACGTACCAGCCCTTTCACATTTAAATCTAGCCTTCGGCAACGGCTTCGCCGAACATAGGCTACCAAATCATTAGATTGGATGACGGAGTACGCCAATCTCTTGCAGTACTCTTTTCGTTGTCTACTTACTTTTAAATGTTTCCGAGCATATCGATTTCTGGCTTTGTGGTAATTGTTTGATTGTCGTTGTTTGGCTTTTTTTCTGTCTTTGCTAAACTTCTTAGACTTTTTGCGATTAGCTCGGTTTAACTGTTTTTCCGACTTACGGTAGAACTGGGGTGAAGACTCTACATTGCCTTTATTGTCAGCTATGAAATACTTCAATCCCAAATCAATACCGACAATCTGATTAGTAGGTTGACTTTCTACCTTGACATCAACGTCTATTGCAAACTGCGCGTAATACCCATCAGCACGACGCACCAGGCGCACTCGCTTAATCTGTTTAATGTCATAGTAGTTAAGGTCATAGGTTCCCTTTAATTTCAGGGTTCCAATACCTTTCTTGTCTGAAAAAGTGATAGCCTTCCTAGTTTCAGAAAGCTTCCATCCAGATGACTTGTATTCAACTGAACGGCAGTTTTTCTTGAATTTTGGAAAACCTTTCTTGCCCTTAATCTTCTTCTTGCAGTTATCGTAAAACCGAGCTATTGCGCTCCAAGAACGTTCCGCAGCAGATTGTCTAGCCATTGAATTGAGTTCATCGGCAAAAGGAAATTCAGATGCTAATACAGCACAGTGTTTATTGAGGTCATACCTGCCAACGCCTTTGTTATCCATCCAATAGCGCAAGCATTTGTTTTGGATAAATTGAGATGTGAGGATAGCCTCATCAATAGCTTGATATTGCTTGTCTTTTCCCTTGACCTTGAACTCGTAGACGATCATGGCATCGACCAATTAACCACATAGTTATGTTAACATGAATCACATAAATGCATCAAGAAATAGAAAACATTTCTGAGGCGTAAACACCTCAATCCGTTTTCATCCCTTGCCTAAAGGCTAAGGGTTTTCAACGAGTGTTCTTATAATCTAGTTACCAGATGTCAGAACAGACTGCTGCTGGCGTAGTGACTCAAGAGTTGCGTCAATCTGGGTAAGTTGAGGTTGCAGGCTAGCAAGTGCTTGTGCCTTCATGACTTTAGCTTTTTGCGCCATTGATAGGGTGTCGTTAACCAGGCGTTCCCGATATTCTTCCAATTCTGCGATCGCTGCTGTCATTTCTTCAGCAAGGCTAGCTTGAGCGTTTGAAGTGATTTCTGTAGTATCAGTCATATCCGTTTTGGTTTCTAAAAGTAGATTTAAAATGCCTATGTTCGATTTTCTCAGATTCAGTTACCAACGCACAAAGCTTTTCGATTGTCCTGATTCTATTTTTTGCTTCATCTAATTTTTGATGTCAGCTTTCACTCTAGGCATCTGCCTGCCCTTCAACTATAATAAACGAGCAAAGTGACGGAAATAGAAACGTCGCTCGCGCCCAGAGGGCATGACGTGCGCTCCGACGCCTGAAAAGTACGCTAAATATCGGATACCTCTAATGTGGGTGCAAGTCCCACCTTTGCTCTTTACAAGGTAAATTATTTGCTGGATTTTACCAACTCCCGAAATAACAACCGCGCCGCGTGGTCTGCCACTTTCATCCTCACCAGTTTAACTGGACACCCGGCTGCTTTTTCGCGATCTATAGCAGGGAACTGGGGACTGGGGACTGGGGACTGGGTTACAAGTCTGATTGTGTCTAGGTTTTATCATCAGTTAATGTCCTAAGCACTTTGGCGGTTGCTATAAAATCTCCCCCAACTGCTTACCGATATGATTATTAAGTCGCGTACGCTTAGGCTCAATTCTCGTAAAAACCCATTGCCAAAAAGCCTTGCGACAAAGGTCACTCCCCCCAATCACCTTCAGTAAACCAAAAAGTTTTTCTCAAGGGCGATGTCTGCGGCGGGCTGCGCCTACGCAAATAAATGCATACGTAATAATCGCAACGTTATTGGGATACTAACGTTGCGATTATTACTTATTTACTAGCAGAACTACCCACCGACCTGGGTTAAAGACCTTGATTTTGTGTCAGTCCCTGACAACCAAAGCCAGTACGGTTTATTTGCGGCGATCCACTTACAGTTAGTATTTCCCAGCCTGAGTAATAGGTCGATGTACTAAAGACTGCACAATGACTTATTATAGAAGAGTAATCTGGAACTTCCCTATTAAGCAACAAGTCACTGTCTAGCTTGTCTAGGTTTTATATAGCATTAACATCAACTCTATTCTGAAAAATTGTACAAGGATTAAATGTATGAACCCATCTGAAGAATACATGAATAATAATTCTATAGAACCAGGGCAAGGGGCATCAAGTCAAGAAATCAGCAAGTCGCAATTTAGTAATAGTACAACTATTAGTGAAATTAATAGCTTAGATAAAGTTAGAGATATTCTATTCGGTAATCAGATCAGGGATGTTGATAAAAGGTTTGCGCGGTTAGAAGAACGACTACTTAAAGAATTTTCTAACATGCGGGATGAAACAAGAAAACGTTTAGATTATCTAGAAACATATATCAAGAAAGAAGTGGAATCCTTAACAGAAAGGGTAAAAAATGAACAAACAGAACGTGAATCCGGGGTTAAATTCCTTACTGAAGAGCAGAAAAATGCCACCGGATATTTAGAAAAAAAGCTTGCCCAATTAGATGAACAAACTACCAATAGCCAACGGGAACTGCGCGAGCAGATTCTGAACCAATCGAATAGCCTCCAAGATGATATCCAAAAGAAATCAGAAGAGATTTTGAAGTTGCTCGAACGCGAAGCCCAGGAACTGCGTAAGGATAAAACTGACCGTTCTAACCTAGCTGCTTTGTTCACAGAACTAGCGATCCGCCTCAATTCTGATCCCCTTTCCAGGTGAGGAGTAAAATCTGTTTTTTTCTCTGCGCTCTCTGCGGTGAAAAAGTCATTTATTTAACGACCCAGAGATAGAGGGAAATAGAGGAATTTATTTTCGAGAATTTTTATCCACCTTGAAAAGCTTGTTTGATTTCCATTCATGAAGGTAAATAATTATTCTCCGAATGAAATAGCGCCACCCTCCCCGGAAGTTCCGAGTAATGGTGGCGAATCTACCTTGGGGGAAGATGAATTAAGTACACTCCGCAGTTTACTCCTCGGTGTGGAGCCAAGTAAACTGGATAAACTTTATGACCGATTAGACAACCCCCAAATTCAATCAGAAGATATTAGCCGCTTGCTTCCAGAAGCGGTGATCTTGCGATCGCATCAAGATAAACAATTAGCCGAAGCAATGGTATCAACCGTTGAAGAAGCTATTCAAGTTTCGGTTAAAAAAGATCAAAATGTCCTTTCAGAGGCATTTTTCCCGATTATCGCACCTGCAAGCCGTAAGGCGATTTTCGCTGTTCTGGAGGTGATGATTCAATCCCTCAATCAAGCCCTAGAACATAGCTTATCGCCTCAAAGCTTGCAGTGGAGACTAGAAGCGCGACAGACAGGGAAATCCTTTGCGGAAATTGTCCTACTGCGGACGCTGGTTTACAGGGTAGAACAGGTATTCCTGATTCACAAACACACGGGATTATTGTTACAACATCTGGTAGCAGAGGAGGTTCCCACTCAAGATCCAGATTTGGTCTCAGCCATGTTGACGGCTATCCAGGATTTTGTTAAAGATTCCTTTACTGTCGCAAAAGGCGATGGACTGCAAAGTTTGCAGTTTGGAGAATTGACGATTTGGGTCGAAGAAGGACCACAAGCGGTACTAGCAGGGATTATTCAGGGGAAACCTCCCCAAGAATTAAGGATAGTTTTTCAACAGGCGATCGCCAAAATTCACCTGAAGCTGAGTCGCGAACTTCAAGCTTTTGTCGGTGATTCTGCGCCATTTGCAGCCAGTCAGCCTGATTTGGCAGTTTGTTTGGCTGCTAGATATAAATCTCTGTCCAAAAAAAATTATACTTATGCATGGACTTTTTTAGGGATAATAGCGATCGCTAGTGGTATCTGGGGCTATTTTACGCTCACAGAGCAACAACGGTGGCAGTCCTCTATGCAAAAACTCGACTCTCAGCCAGGAATTGTTGTGATTAATATCAAGCACCGCAATGGGAAATATTTCATTTCTGGATTGCGCGATCCTTTAGCAGTAGATCCCAAAACCCTGATTCAGCAAGCAAATCTCGATTCGACAATGGTCATCAGTCAGTGGAAACCTTACCTATCATTAGAGCCGCAATTTATCGCCACCAGGGCGGAAAAATTGCTGCAACCTCCCAAAACAGTAGCACTAAAAGTTGACAATAACGGTGTTCTCCACGTCAGTGGTTATGCACCGCGTCAATGGATTTCAGAAGTCAGCAAATCATGGCAATTTATTCCTGGGGTGACTCAATTTGATGACCAAAACCTCAAGGATATCCAATTTAGAGAACTGGAGTTATATAAACAGCAAATTGAACAACAAATCTTGTTATTTAACGAAGGAACAACAGATTTCATCCCCGGTGAGATTGATAAACTACCAACTTTAGTGCAAGCAATTCCAAAGCTTATAAATGCTGCTAAATATCTCGGAAAGGATGTGCGTGTGCAAATCACAGGACACACCAATACAACTGGAACAGAACAAAGAAATATGGCACTTAGCCAAAATCGCGCCCAGAAAATCCTATTTTATCTAAGTTCCCAAGGAATCAACACCAGCAAATTTAACACTGTGGGTGTGGGGTCAAATCTACCTTTACACTCAGAATCAACATCATCTGGTAAAATAACCAACCGCCGTGTATCTTTCCAGATATTCATCACCAATCCTCCTAACTGAAGCAGTAGGAATTTATGCTCCAGAAAAAAATCTGTATGGTAGGTGCATTCGCCACAGGTAAAACGAGTTTAGTCGCTCGATTCGTTCATAGCATTTTTTCAGAAAAATACCATACTACCGTAGGAGTAAAAATTGATAAAAAATCACTAACCATTCAGGATACCAATTTAAATCTTATTCTTTGGGATATTTACGGTGAAGACGAATTTCAGAAGTTACAATTATCCTATTTGCGCGGTTCATCTGGTTATTTATTAATAGTAGATGGGACGCGAAATCATACTTTAGAAATCGCCTTGAATCTGCAATCAAGAGTAGAAGAAATGATGGGAAAAATTCCCTTTATTTTGGTGTTGAATAAATGGGATATGAAGCATGAATGGGAAATCGATAACCTAGAAATTGAGTCCATTGTGGAGCGGGGTTTGACTGTCATCAAAACCAGCGCTAAAAATGGTCTAGGTGTAGATGAAGTTTTTCAAACTCTAGCAAAAAAAATATTGGAGGGATAAATGCTAAATTTCCCCAAGACTGTAAATACTTATTTACTTAATTTAAATCTACAAAACCGCTCTCTTGCCTATCTTTTAGCCCAAAAAGATGGCAGCTTGTCCGCTTGGGGTGGTAAGCTGACAGAATACGGAGTCACTAACCTCCGCAAAGGCAAAAATGTAGAAGAGCAGGTTTTTTTTCTCGTAGGTCTACTTCCCTTAGATGATTTTCCCTTATTTCTACCCCACATCAAAACTAACTATGGTATTTGTGCAGATATTCATATCTTCCCTACTCAGGAAGGAGATTGGGTATTGTTATTAGATGCTAGTTCCGATGAAAAGCGTCTCTCTCTGATTCAGCAACAAGCTAACGAGTTCAGTCTGTTGCGGGAAAAATCAACTAGAACTTGCAAAAAGTAACCAGGAAACTCTAAAAAATCAAAATTACCACTTGAATTTGTTAATGACCAACAGTTAATAGAAAATCATGAATGACTCGATTACAGCGGACTTATTCGCAGCCTTGAATGTTCTGGTGTTAGAGCGAATTAATCTTGGCTCTTTTAAAATTACTGGAACAATACCAAGTTGGGTAAGTCGCTTTTGTCGTCAAACATTGACATCAGGAACGGAGGTATTAATACCGCTAGAAAAATTTACTTTTTTAGCAAACTTTATGATCGATGCTGAAGAATTTTGGCAACAAAAAAAGGATATCAAGCTAAAATCAGGTCTATGGATAGACAAGGATTTAGCAGGAGAAGAATACAATTTTGAAGCTGTGGCTATTTGGGTTAATAGTAGGAAATTTCTATTAATTGAATTAACAGAAGACTCTTATCACGAGAAACAAGAAATTATCCAAAAAGCTAGAGAGTATCAATTAAATTATCAATATTTATTGAAACATAACCAGAAAAAAGAAGTTTTAATCCACTGTATTATCCACGATATAGCTAGTCTAGTAAGTAGCATGAATTGCTGTTTATCGCTATTAGATTCTGAAGATTTGACCCTAAAGGGAAAAGAAAATTTACAAATTGGTAAACAGCAATGTCTGAAGCAAGAAATGATGCTTAGGGAAATATTAGATGCATTTTCGGCTGAGGTACAGTCCCTAGATGGTTTCACAAATAATCCTGAGACCGCACCAGATATTTTAATTTCTGCACTACAAGTAACCAAGCTTTTAAAGCCTAATTTCCTACTCCACAATGTGCAGTTGTATCTGATGATCAAAAATGACTTAGAAGCTGACTGGAAAGTTATCGGTGATCAATTACGTTTGGATAGGATAATTTCTAATTTGGCGGAAAATGCTTTGCGCCACAGTCAACCAGATTCTACTGTGAGGATTGCTTTACAACAAGACGGAGAATATGTTTTAGTGACGGTAGATGATGAAGGTACAGGCGTAGAATTACAGATGACAGAAACTTTATTTGAAAAATATTCTCAAGGAAAAGTTAAATCTGGTGTATCTGGAATTGGTCTTTATTTTTGTCGGATTACAGTTGAACGTTGGGGAGGCGCGATTGGTTATTTACCCCGTCCTGAAGGCGGTTCACGTTTTTGGTTCCGTCTCCCAAAAGCAAGATTTTGATTTTGAATTTACTACGCTTTTGCGTGTCAGTTGTCAAATGAGTCCTCCGGGGCGCAAGGCCTTGCACCCCTACCTGTAATGGTTTAAAGTTCCCTAATATTTGATGACGTGCAATATGTCCCGCAGAACGCTAAATCCAAATAAATCCCACAGTAAATAGGCTACAAAGCCAATCATGGCCAAGCGACCATTCCAGACTTCTGATTGGGGATTTAAGCCGAAAAGAAAGGCATTTCGATCTACACCATTGTAAGCTTTAGCAACAGGTGGTAAATCTGTAGATGAGCGATTTTCCATTTTTTTACCTCTAAGATCAGGCAGGTTTTTC
The DNA here is from genome assembly GCA_038087035.1 of Gloeotrichia echinulata CP02. Taxonomy (NCBI): domain Bacteria; kingdom Bacillati; phylum Cyanobacteriota; class Cyanophyceae; order Nostocales; family Gloeotrichiaceae; genus Gloeotrichia; species Gloeotrichia echinulata. The sequence continues at coordinate 491,047 of CP051187.1, forward strand.
TTAACGGGATTGGGGATTGGGGATTGGGGATTGGGGATTTAGTAGCGAATGAGGTGCAATACGTCACGTAGGACGCTATATCCAGCTAAATCCCATACTAAATAGGCGATAAAACCAAACATTGCAAATCTGCTGTTCCAAATTTCGGCTTGGGGTGTCCAGCCAAATATAAATCCGTTGCGATCTACGCCATTATATTCTAGTGCAACTGTTGATAAATCCTTGGAGGAGCGAGTTTCCATTTTTTTGTCCTGAACTTTTGTTGCTTAACTTTAATTTACCTACTTATCACTAAATTTATTGGAAGTCAGCAGTTTATCCATCCCCTTGTGGGTGGAGAGGGACAGCCGCCCGCCGACATAGGGCATTGGGCATAGGGCATGGGGCATAGGGCATAGGGCATTGGTGACTTTTTCCATGCCCTATGCCACAACAAGTAGGAGGCTTTGAACACGTCTGCGTTCTCGCAGATTAATTAATGTTCCCCATAATCAAACCTTCCGCCACTGATTGTTCTATCCCAAACGGAGAAAAATTGGATCTGGTGGTGAACGTGGTATGAGAACATAAAAACAGTCAACAAAAGTGAATCAAGTTTCAACAGAATGGAACAACATCGGAAGTCAACGGTAATAATCACGGGCACTTCCTCCGGGGTGGGTTTGTATGCTGCGAAAGCTCTGATCCAAACAGGGAAATGGCATGTGGTGATGGCCTGTCGGGATTTATTGAAGACCGAACGTGCTGCCCAATCTGTGGGAATACCCCAGGACAGCTACACTATCATACATCTCGATTTAGCCTCTTTAGACAGTGTTCGATATTTTGTTAAAGATTTCCGAACTAAGGGTATGTCTCTAGACGCTTTGGTGTGCAATGCAGCCATTTATATGCCTTTAATAAAGGAGCCGTTACGCAGTCCAGAGGGATTTGAATTGAGCGTGGCGACCAATCACCTCGGACATTTCCTCTTATGTAACCTGCTCTTGGAAGACCTGAAAAAGTCATCATCTTCCAATCCCAGGTTGGTAATTTTAGGAACCGTGACCCACAACCCAGACGAGTTGGGTGGAAAGATTCCGCCGCGTCCAGATTTGGGTGATCTCAATGGCTTTGCACAGGGCTTTAAAGAACCAATATCAATGATTGACGGTAAAAAATTTGAACCTGTCAAAGCTTACAAAGATAGCAAAGTCTGCAATGTATTGACCATGAGGGAACTACATCGGCGCTATTACGATTCACGCAATATTACCTTCAGTTCTCTTTATCCAGGCTGTGTGGCGACAACGCCTCTATTCCGCAATCACTATCCCTTGTTTCAGAAACTGTTTCCATTGTTTCAGAAGTACATCACTGGGGGGTTTGTCTCTGAGGAATTAGCCGGGGAGCGAGTCGCTTTGGTGGTCGCCGATCCTGAATATAGCCAATCTGGTGTATATTGGAGTTGGGGAAATCGCCAGAAGAAAAATGGTCAATCCTTTGTGCAAAAGGTTTCTCCCCAAGCCCGCGATGATGAGAAAGCCGAGCGCTTGTGGGATTTAAGCGCCAAGCTGGTGGGACTAGCTTAAATTACCCACATTCATTTGTAGGGCGGGTGACGGCTAGGCTGATTGACTCTGTATTCTGGGCGACCGTGTAGTCAAATACACTCGTAAGGGCACGGCAGTGCCGTGCCCCTACACGCGACGATGTAATTAGAAAGTTGGGTCTTGCGTACTTAGCGTGCTAAATTTTTTGAAAAATAAGCTTGAAACACTTGATTGGCTCAGATGACAGCCATTATTTCCTGCGTTTTAGGTCAGATGATTAAGTTTTTGGCTAGAAGCGCCTGTAAGCCTTGATTTTAAAGCAAAGTTATCGACTGTAATTAAAAAATTAGCACGTTAAGTACGCAAGAACCGTAAACTTGTATTGATCGGCTCTCCCATTGCAAAAGATTTTTTAGAGAAACTAAAATCTAACCCAAATATTGGGCAAGTAATTGTCATAAATCTCACCGAGTATGGAGACGAGATTTATGCAGGGATGTCATTTACCGAGTTGGATCATGTAAGTATATTTAAGTTGTTGAAAGATCAAAAAATAGGTTGGGGACATTTCTATTATGCTCCGCCGAATAATGATGAAGGTACAAAGCGTAGAAGAGATTTGGCGAAGACACTCTGGGAATCTGGGTTGAGATAACATCTCATCTCATAACAATGACACGGATTCCATTAATAGAAGCCCAAGATTCATTAGCTTAAATAAAGTGCGATCGCCTAATATGATAGCAACTGGGTTAAAAGTCAAGCGATCGCCAGAATCAGGAGAGATTTGATTAGGCGATCGTTATTAACTCAAATATTGAGTGAACCAAGCATCCAAATCGGACATACCAGAAAAATCAAGCAAAGCTTCCCCCAGATTTTCCAACTGTTCCAGCGAGAGAGATTCAACTAGTTGACGCACCTCTTGGGGTAATTCTCCCACCCGTCTAGCTAATAGACGTAGAACAAGCGATTTTTCTCCTTCCTCGCGTCCTTCCTCGCGTCCTTCCTCGCGTCCTTCCTCGCGTCCTTCTTCCTTGATTTCTCGATATACCTGTGTTTCTCTCAGTGTAATTCCCAACATTTCCTCTACCTCCCGTTGGCTCTTATTTTCAAATTTGTATACCATTATTGTCGTCAATAACTCTATTATGGCGCGATTTTCTGGCTGAGGAACTTCCTGCTGACTTCTGGTAAGCAAATATCTCGCTTCTTCTGTTGCTTGCTCGTCCTCGATAGTTGTCAATACCATTAACGCTACCCACAACGGTAAAGAGCGAATATCACCTAATTCATCCAAATATATGCGATTTACCTGTGGACTATTAAGTTGACTGATATAGGGACGAATATCAGCTTGTTCAAGACTACGGGATGGGTAAATTATTACTATTTGCAGATCACTAAATCTATCCCGATTCCGGTAAAAATATAACCAAGATTCCGCAAATACCCTTTCATAGAGCCTTTCGTCTTTTTGAAACTGTACCTCACAGAAATAGACAACTCCGGGATTTTGAGTTTCTGGAGGTAGAAATACACCATCGATTTCAAATTTTGGTTTTTTAACTGCTACCGAATCAAATCGGTATTCACCTGCATTCACTGGCGGATTTGTCAATAGCTCAAATAGTAAAGTTGGCGATTGTTGAAATAGTTTATAGAAAATTGAATCTCGACGCATGGATAGCTTTATTAGAAGATTCGACTTTCTCGATTTTACAGCTATTTTCAGGTAAATAGACCACATTTGCCGTAGGGGCACAGCACTGCTGTGCCCTGAGAGTGTGGTTCAACTACGTGAAAACTGCTGTAAGTTGACACCAATGGACAATGTTCCCTACCAGGATCTGTGGTTTAATTACCTCAAAACTAGTGGGGGACTGACGCTAAATTATTTAGTTAAAGTTGCGATCGCCTTTTCCACTGCTTGCAAGGCTAGATTAACTTCTGCCTCGGTAACAATCAATGGTGGTACAAACCGCACGACTTTTGGCCCAGCAGGTACCAGCAATACACCCTCGTCTATCGCCGCTTTGACGATCTCAAGCGCAGTCAGCGGAATGTCTGCTTTTAACTCTAAACCATTGATTAAGCCCCATCCCCGAACTTCAGAAATATGATTGGGATATTTCGCGGCGATCGCACTTAATCCATCTCGCAACTGTATACCACGTTCTTGCACATTTTGCAAGATATTTTCTTTTTCTAAGGTTTGACAAACTGCAAGGGCTACCCCACAGACAAAAGGATTTCCGCCAAAGGTGCTGGCGTGTTCCCCTGGTTGGAAAATGTCACAGAATTTTTTACTCATCATTGCGCCGATGGGGATACCACCACCTAGTCCCTTCGCACTGGTGAAGATATCCGGTTCGACGCCAAGATGTTCATAACCCCATAATTTACCAGTGCGCCCCATCCCGACTTGCACTTCATCGAAAATCAGCAACACCCCAGTTTCATCACAAATCTGCCGCAACCTTTGGAAATAGGCTACATCTCCCGGACGGACGCCCCCTTCTCCCTGCAAAGGTTCTAACAGAATCGCCGCTACCCGATAATCGCCTTCATCCAACTCGCTAATCGCCGTTTCCACTGCGCCAATATCGTTGTAAGGTACGTAGTGGAACCCCGGAACCAAGGGATCAAAGTATTTTTGATACTTCGGTTGTCCTGTGGCAGTCACCGTTGCCAAAGTTCGTCCGTGGAAACTGGCATGAGCGGTTAAAATAATGGGTTGTTCAATGTCTAATACTGTATGGGCATATTTCCGCGCCAGTTTAATAGCAGCTTCGTTGGCTTCAGCCCCAGAGTTGCAGAAAAATACGCGATCGGCACAGGAATGTTGAATAATCCATTTAGCCAATTCCCCTTGTTCGGGAATGTAGTACAAATTAGAAACGTGATGCAGCTTCTGGATTTGGCCTATCACCGCTGCTACCATAGCTGGGTGGGCATGTCCTAAAGTACAAGTGGCAATTCCAGCCACAAAGTCTAGATATTCCCGCCCCTGTGTATCCCAAACCCGGCTTCCTGCACCCCGTTCTAGGGCTAGGGGAAACCGGCCATAGGTGGACATTACAGCTGCATCAAAGCTAACTGTATCAAAGGGGCTAGATGCCGCAGAATCTGACTTTGGGGGGATCGTGGCTTCTCCAACTAGAGTTTGTCTGCTCACTACCGCTCCTCCTGATAATTCTTGATCATATAGTTATTTATCTAGTGTCCTAGAAATTCTTCAAAAAGGTTGATGATTTTTTACAACTAACATTTTTTTGAGATCAACCCTCAGATATCCTGTCCCTGGTGAAACAATATTTTCTACTCAATGTTTGAGCAAAAATATCAACGTATCCAAAAAGAGTTAATGGTAGGAGCGATCGCCCTTGGTGGTGTGTTCTTGATTGGCACTTTGTGGTACTGGTTAGTGGAGGGCTGGCCATGGCAAGATGCAGCTTACATGACCGTCATCACTTTAGCTACTGTAGGATATGGAGAGATACACCCACTGGGCAACCGAGGACGGTTGTTTACGATCGCCTTGATTTTGATGGGTGTAATCAACATCGGTTACATTGTCAATAGATTTACAGAAGCTGTTATTCAAGGTTACTTCCAAGAAGGAATTCGACTACGGCAACAAAGGCGCATCATGGAATCCTTATCAGGGCATTATATCATCTGTGGATTTAGTCGGACCGGTCGTCAAATTGCCAAAGAATTTCGCGCAGAAGGTGTTCCTTTTGTTGTGATTGATTCTGAGGTGGAATCTGTGCAACGATCCCAAATTGAGGGTTATGTAGTATACCAGGGTGATGCAACGCTAGATGAATCACTTTTAGCTGTAGGTATTGAACGGGCAACTTGCATCGTGGCAGCCTTGCCTTCTGATGCTGAAAATTTATATACAGTTTTATCCGCAAAAACATTGAATCCGGGAATTCGGGCGATCGCTCGCGCCAGCACAGAAGAAGCATTGCAAAAGCTACAACGCGGCGGTGCAGATGCTGTAATTTCTCCCTATATTACTGGTGGTAAAAGAATGGCTGCGGCCGCCCTCAGACCCCAGGTTTTGGATTTTGTCGATGGTATTCTCACCGGTGCAGACCGCCAGTTGTATATGGAAGAGTTTTTGCTCGATCCAGCATTTTGTCCCTTTGTCGGTCAATCTCTCCAAAAAGCCAAACTGCGATCGCAATCTGGGGCTTTAGTTCTCGCCATTCGCCGCGCCGATGGTACCCTCATTGGCGGACCCACTGGCGATACCGTTTTAATGCGGGGAGATACACTTATCTGTATGGGTACAGCAGATCAGCTGCGTAGTCTCAACCAGATTTTAGGGCCAATTAGTTCCAAGCCACTACGGCGACCAAAGAAAGGATGATAGGCGGACTGGGGACTGGGGACTGGGGACTGGGGATTGAGGACTGGGGACTGGATTAATTTACTCTTGACTCCTTACTCATTACTCATTACTCCTTACTCATTACTCATTACTCATTACTCCTAACTCCTAACTCCTAACTCCTAACTCCTAACTCCTAACTCTTTCCACCCATGCATAGGTGCTATACATTTGGTGATTTCTTCGATCAAGATTGGGGGAGCTTCTGATAACAAAATGCTAGGATAAACGGCTGTACCCCAGTCAGGATGTACTAGAACAGAACATTTGTTGTGAATTACTGGGTACTTGAGTAAAGCTTTGACAACTGCTGTGTCGTCGTGGGGAACTGTTCCGGGATGGGAGAGTAAGGGATAGCCAGTCCGGGGATCGATGAGGTCTGTTACATAACCGCGATCGCGCAAATTAAATGCTAAATCACAGCCAAACCTCATAAACTTTTCTCGTAAGCGTTCTTTCTCAATCTCGATGAATGCAGTAGATTCTACTAGTGGATATTGCGATTGTTGTAAAACAATCACTACCCATAAAAAAGGTTGCTGTTTCCAATCGGGTAATATCCGTTCGCAGTTGGCACAGATATACTGACTGGGGGAATGAATTGAAATCTGAATGGCTTGTCCCGTTTTGCCAACTAAATTAATGGGACAGCTCTGCTCCGAAATGTAAACTGGGGAATAGTTCACTATATTTATTTTGTTTTTGCAAGTTTTTTATTTTAATCCTTGGTATCGATGATAACTCTGAATAGTTCAGAAATATCATCAAGATTCTTTGACATACTCCCCGCCCTAAAAGGGCGGAGATTCTGGAGTCAAACAGCAATTGCTGGCTCTTGCCAGTCTAACATCACCTAACCCAATGGTTGATGCCCCAACCATTTGAATATTTCTCGCGGCGTTTTCATCACGTCCATTAATTGATTGACAAGATGGACAACGCCACTGTCTTATGGATAAATCTAGATTCTCTAAAATATGCCCACAATGAGAACAAGTTTTACTAGATGGATACCATTGATCTATATAAACAAGTTGTTTGTTTTTCTTTTTAGTTACCCATGACAATATTTGGAGAAATTCTCCAAAAGCCACGTCTGATATTTTTCTACCCCAAAGACGTTGCATACCTTTGAGGTTTAGGGTTTCAAAACATAAAACATCAAACTTGTCTGTCAATTCATGAGCTAATTTCCAGAACCAATCACGTCGGCGGTTACAAACATTTTCATGTTGACGAACTAAATTTTTTCTAGCTCTTTCACGATTATTTGACCGTTTTACCTTTTTGGAGTGGTTTTTACTAGCTTTCTTAATAGCATTCAGAGATTGCTTGAGAAATTGTGGAGAATCAATTAAAGTTCCATCAGAGCAAGTTAGAAATGTCTTCAATCCGAAATCAAACCCCGCTATTTTACCAGTCGTTGATTTAATTTCTGGTTCTAACTCATTATCAACTACAATCACCATAAATAACTCACCTAGTGCAGTGCGTTTAATGGTTAATGTTTTGATTTTGCCCTCTACCTCTCTAGATTTCCAAAATTGATAAACTCGATTGGCAATTTTAATTCTATTCCCACTTAAAAGTTTATAACCTGCTTGTTTAAGAGTGAATGATTTGTATTTTTTAACCTTTTTAAAATTCGGTGGTCTGACTCCTTTCTTATTATGTTTAAAAAATAATTGGTAGGCTTTCTCTATGCGTTGACAGATATCTTGCACTGCTTGAGAACCTATTGATTGCCAAAATTGATGCCGGTTTCTTAATTTGGCAATATGAGACTGGAGTTTTGCACAGTTTAAGTGTTTGCCCCACATGCGATAGTACCGTTTATGTAGAGCAATACAATGGTTATAGATCACCCCGGCGGCGTTGATCATCCGTTTCAGGTGTCTATTCCTTTTGTGTTCGTACAGCTTAAACTTTAGTGTAATCATGGCAATATTATATCAAAGTCGCCCTTCTAGGGCGAGGCTTTAAACCCATTTCTTTGGTAATAAGTTTGGTTTGTTTGTAAAAGTTGTGAATGTTTGTTAAATTTTAATCTAATTTTTAGGTTTTATTAACCTATTCTGATAATTTTAGGGTGCGTCAGACTGAAAATATTGAAAACGACATCAGTTGTCCTTACTCAGACTCAATTGAAAACAACTCAGTTGTCCTTACTCAGACGCACCCGAAAAATTATCAAGTCTAGGCGTAGGGTGCGTCAGAGCGAAAATATTGAAAACAACATCAGTTGTCCTTGCTCAGACGCACCCGAAAAATTATCAGGCCTAGGCGTAGGGTGCGTCAGAGCGAAAATATTGAAAACAACATCAGTTGTCCTTACTCAGACGCACCCGAAAAATACGAAACGTAAATATTCCCCAAACCCTTACCAATGAGAAAGGAGAAATGACGACGAAAGCCAGTAAGCTTCAATAGACGACCGACTTAATCAAGTTTTAAAGCATTAACGGGAACTTCATCCCAAGAATCGACTATTCGTAATCGGGCTATCCAACCTGATCTCTTTTGGTTCTCACTCAAATTTTTCTCAAAGGATTGATGACAGTCGTTAGCTTGAGACTCATTACAACAAGCAATACAAGCATGAATCATACCAGACGGATCAATTTGCTCGTTTACCCAAATAGTCATGACTTATCCTCTCGATAACTGTAGCTAAAAAAGCGATGGTCATTTTAGAATACTATATTTGATATCCTAATTTTGCGTAGATGAACTTTAACCACAAGCTTGCCTTTTGAAGATTGAATTGTTTTTCGCTACCTACTTGTAGGGCGTACAACACGAATTAACTTACCTGTCAATGGTTCTTCTGGATTAATTGCTTCATTAATTCGAGTTGCCATTCGAGACCTATCAGTATCATTTGTACAAACAATAATACTTAAATGTTCGGGTGAACTTTTATGAAGTTTGATAAAATCTTGACGATTTAGTGTTATGACAGTCCGATTATCGCTGATTGCAAAGGCTAATACCTCGTCATCGGGAATACCTAAATTTGCCTTACCAGCTTCCTGTACAGTTAAAACATTGTGTCCCATTGTTCGTAACAGTTCACTCACTTTCCGTGGGAACATTTCATCCGCATATAAACGCGCCATGATTTAAGCAGCCTCATTAGCACGAATAGCAGCTTCAATTTCTTCAGGATAAGCATCATATCCAAGCATTAACTAAATCAGCTGCGCTAATATGAGGATAATCTTGTAAAAGTTGGACTTCAGTAATTCCCAGGCGACATGCTTCAACTAATAGCCAAATCGCAATACGAGTTCCCGCAATGCAAGCTTCTCCACCACAAACACCGGGTGTTTTAGTGATACCTTTTGCTCCAATGTTGATAGTTTTAGTTAGGCTTTGGAGAATTGCGGCTTTTTCTGTTGGCAGTAATGCTAGGATTTGATTTTCTAGTTCTTGGAGAGTCATAGAGTAACTAGCTCAATTTGGATTGTATTGTATTTATTTATATTTTAGGGGCTATTTCATGGTACAATTATAGGTTTTATGGACAAGGGCTGGATGTCCAGCCCACAAGATGGAATAATTGATTTCTTGGTAATCCCTTAGTTATGGTTTTTGGGTGGCGATCGCTAATTTTGCTCCCTGTACTTGACGTAAGCGGTCCATAACTGCTACCACCTGACCATGATTAACTCGCTCATCGGCGTTAATAATCACTAACCCCTCAGCGTTGGCGCCAATCAATCCACGTACTTGATTCGCCAAACCATCGAGGGGAACTGGTTTACGGTTTAAGCTGATGTTTCCTGTGGCGTCTACCGTGACGGTAATTGGCTCAGTTGATCTTTGTTGTTGTTGTTGTGCTGACGCAGCTTTGGGTAAATTAACAGGTAAACCTTCTGAGCGAGTTAAATACAAGGTTGACATAATAAAAAAGGTCAAAATCGCAAAGATGACATCAATCATCGGGACGATATTAATTTGAGCGGGAATATCTGGTTCATCTGGTAGGCGCATAGGATTTATCCCCCCTTTCATAACGACGACGGTAGAGTAATTCTAACTGTCCACCATATTCTTGAATCCAGGCTATTTGACGCTGATAAAGTCCCCGAAAGCTATTAGCAAAAAATAGGGTAAAAATAGCTACGACTAATCCTGATGCTGTAGATACCAAAGCTTCACTAATCCCAGATGTCACCCCTGCAGTTTTACTACCTCCCACATCACCAATATTCAAAGACGCAAAGGAGGTAATTAATCCTAAGACAGTACCCAACAGACCTAATAGGGGTGCTAGACCGATGATGGTGTCGAAAATATTTTGGAAGCGTTTGAGCAATGGAATTTCAGCTTGGGCTTCGCTTTCTAATGCCAAGCGAAATTCTTCTGGTGTTGCTTCTTCTAATTCTAAGGCAGCGAGAAAAATCCTAGCCATTGGTAAATCAGTATTTTTTTGTAATTTATCCAAAGCGCCAACTACATTATCGAGGCGATAAAGCTGTAACACTTCTCGCACCACGCGATTTTGTCGATTATTTATTTTTACCCAAAATGTAATCCGTTCAATAATCAACGCCACAGCCAACACCGAAAATCCCAGCAATGGCCACATGACCAGGCCACCGGCCGTAAATAAATTACTAATTTCCATCTACTGTTTAATAACTCCTCAACAATGCTAGGTTAACAGATTGTTGTTTTGGCAAAGCTAATCTAAATTCTCCAAGAGATTACTGTGAGTCAATATATAAGTCAATCTGTGACGACAAGTCAAAGTCAAGAATCTCACAAAAAATTATTCTCTGCTACCGGCGAAAAAAGTTGGAGGTAGGGGATACAAAAAAGAAAAAAGTAGGAGTCTCCCCCCCTACTTTCCTACTAGCGTGCCAGTATTTTGTGATAATTTATACTTGTGTATGAGTTTCAAGCAATATTTTTGTGCTTTTCAATGATATAGTAATCATATTTGATTTCTGAAAAAATATCAGTATCTGTAGGCTAGGCAATGCCCACCCTACGTATATTTCAAAAATCAAATATTAGTCCTGTAAATGAGCATTATGCACATTTAAACCGGATGTTGTCCATAATAAGGTAAAGCCTCTGACCAATGAGGACGCTTACCTTGTTGCCAATCCAGATGAGCTAATTCCAAAATACTTGTTACTGTCGCGGCTAATCCTGATTTGGCTTCAATTAGCTGATAACTAGTCTGCCAATTAGCTAAAGTTTCTTGCCATGCTTCTGGTGTGAATACTGTATCTGGCAATAAAGCGGTTAGTCCAGACCCATCAGGGGTAGGTTGATAAATCGCAGCAAAAACCTGACCCCGTTGAGCTGGCATTTCCACCGCAATTACATTATTCATAGTAGAGTCTTTGTTCTCAATTCTCAGTTTTTGCGTCCAAGCTACCGCCCCCATTGTAGAAACAGCAAATACAGGAATATCTAACTGTTGCCCTAAAGTGCGCGCGAGAACAACCCCAATGCGATTCCCCGTAAAACCGCCAGGCCCTTTAGCTACCGCCAGAAATGCCAAATCTGACCAGGTTTGCGGTTGGATAAATTCAATTAAGTATTGATGTATTTGGCTCGATAAATCACGCCCCAAATTCCAAACGTTACTGCGAGTTTCGCCAGCAAAGTTACTAATTGCCAAACCCAATTCTGGAGTGGTGGTGTGCAGTGCCAAAGCAAATTTTGTTGCTTCCAGATTTTTTAGTCTAGTTGTCAAAGTTATTTCCAGTCTATATCTTAACAAGCGGCAAGCGTCAACGAGAAAAATTGCTGATGCACATGTAGTATAGTAGATTTTTGTCTATTCACATCTTGCACCACTTATTAAATAATGTAATCTTTGTAGGGTTGGTATTGCGAAACGATGGCGAAAATACTGCTTTCGAGACCGGTAGACATTACCCACTTTACAATGATTGCAATTGGTGCAAGATATTAGTGTATCAAATAAGTTCCCGTCATGAAAAAAAACTTCATCAGATTATTAGTCAGCGGAGTAGTTGTCAGTTTAGGAATGTCGCCATTGTTAGCTCAAGCACAACAGCAGGTGTCTGACGCCCAAGTTGGGGCTTTGGTAGAAGCATTGCGATTGGCTGCACCTAAAACTAATGTGGTCAACGATGGATTGTACAGTGAATGGCAGGTCAAACCAGAAACTCTCAAAGGCTGGTCAAAATTTTGTTTAAAGAAAGAACTCACACCAGCGCAGTTTGAAAACAACCCCGCGACAGCACGCCAAGTGGTATCCTGCATTACGCGCCGCGAGTTAAACAAGCAGTATAGTGCCAACAAAAATAATGAAATTGCGGCTGTGCGTGGGGTAGGTTGTTGGTGGATGACTGGCAGTTATACAGGCTGCAATAGTGGTTTCACTGCTACTTATATCCAAAAAGTTGTTAAATTTTACCAGCAACAACGTTCTCAACCCCCTTCAAGTCCGCGACCTTAAAGCGGTTATTACAGTGATTTTCAGGTAAATAAAAAACTCCATCCCCTTGCTAACGCTGCGCTATCGCAAGGGGATGGATAAACCGCCGACTGCCAATAAAATCCTATATTTAGGACTGTATCAATATGGATATTCCTCGATTCCAGTTTATTGATAAATTTTATCAACAATTATTACTGATAGTTAAACCAAACACCTCAGTTATTGATGTCATGCATCAGATGAATCAAACCCAGGCTAGTTGTGCGCTGGTTGTAGAGCAGCAACAATTAGTTGGGATTTTCACCCAAAGGGATGTGGTGCGGGGGATGTGTAATATCAAGCATTTACATGGCTATACTCAGCATACCACATTTGAGGAAATAACAATTGCTGAATTTATGAACCAACCGGTAATCACCTTGAGCGAGAGGGAAGCAGAGGATCTCGCTACTGTTATAGAGCGATTTCAGCAGTACCGCATTCATCACTTACCCGTGATTGACAATGGGGGACAGGTGCTAAGGGTGATCACGCCCCCTGAAGTGATTGAGAGGCTGTGTGAATCAATTTTGGATTTTGGATACTTCTCTACGAACGCGAGTGCGTGTCGCAGACAGAGGCTACGCCAACGACTTAAGAGCGGGACGCCGAAGGCTACGCTCAGTACAAGTTTTAGATTGACCCCATGCATGAATGCAGGGGCTTCAATTGAAATTTTTTGATACTTCTCTACGAACGCGAGTGCGTGTCGCAGACAGAGGCTACGCCAACGACTTAAGAGCGGGCGCCGAAGGCTACGCTCAGTACAAGTTTTGGATTTTAGATTTATTAAGCGAATAAATTCGGGGGCTTCAGACCAGTTTAGATTTTAAATTTTGAATCTTCAATTCCATTATTTAAAATCTAAAATCTAAAATTCGGTAAGCGTGGTCTATTGATTTTGACCAAGGCTGGGACATTCTACATCAAGCAAATATGATGTTCTGGTCAAGTTGGTACTAATTCACCTGGACGCAACTTTGACCACTTACCGGTTTCCCGCTGAAAGCTGAGACAACCGACCACATCCCATTCCATTTCAATCACATCTTCTTTGGTGCGGATGTTCACGTTGATCGAAGGTTCGTTGGGATCGAAATCTGGTGCTTCGGTCAAGTGAGGCTGTTGGTGCTGTGCTTCTACGGCATGGTAGGTTACACAGGTGTCTACATAGTGGCAGTTCACACAAATACACATAATAGAACCAACTCCAGAGGCCTTTATTATTAATGTAGCTTATGTTAACCTATAATCCAAAATCTATCATGACGAATGATATCATGTTGGGTTGATCGCTTATAAAATGTCATTGCAAGCGTAGCGAAGCAATCGCAAGGGACGGGATTGCTTCTGGAGCAGACGCTACGTGAACGCTTCTCTACGAGAGGCTACGCCAACGCTCGCAATGACAAGTATTTATCCGAACATGATATGAGGAATGACAACCGTTAATGGATTTTCCTGCAGTTTCTATCTTCGCGCCCGAAACTTGGCCTTTTAGCCTAGAATTATTGCCACAACCTGCTTACATGGTAGGTGGTGCGGTTCGAGATGCGATTCTCAACAGAAGGCGCCAATATGTGGATCTCGATTTTGTGATTCCATCCAATGCGGTGAAGATAGCTAGAGCAATTGCTCAACATTACAAAGCTGGTTTTGTCTTACTCGATGCGGAACGACAAATAGCCCGTGTGGTCTTTCCTCACGCTACTGTTGATATTGCCCAGCAGGAAGGCTCTAGTTTAGAAACTGACTTATATAGAAGAGATTTTACAGTCAATGCGATCGCCTATAATCCCCATACTCAAGAAATCATTGATCCTGTACAAGGCTATGCTGACTTACAACAGCGGCTTTTGCGAATGGTCTCACCTGCCAACCTCAAAGCCGATCCTTTACGATTATTGCGGGCTTATCGTCAAGCAGCACAACTAGATTTTACCATTGAGCCAGCTACCCAAGCAACTATTCGTGATTTGGCTTCACATATCTGTGAAGTCGCAGCTGAAAGAGTGCGTGTAGAAATTGGTTATTTGCTAGCCAGTCCCCAAGGTACTCCTTGGCTGAAAACTGCTCTCGAAGATGGTTTACTGGCGCCGTTGTTCCAAAACGCCACCAACGACAGCTGCAAAAAAATCGCTGCAGTTGATCAAGCTGCTTGCTTACTCCAAGAAACTTGGCAACAAATCGGGGAGCAACTGCAAACATCCGTCCGTGATACAGTTAAAACCACTTGGTTAGCTATTGCCAAACTTGCTTGTCTTGTTCATCCCAATCCCGAAGTAGCAGAAATAGAACTACAGAAATTAACCTATAGCCGTGCCGAGATTCGCTCTGTAACCACAGCCCTTAAACTGTTCCCGCTGGTTAAAAAACCTGATATGTCTATACGGGAACAGTTTTTTTTCTTTCAAGAAGCAGGATCTGCATTTTCTGCGATCGCAGCTTTGTCCTTAGCACATGATACCCTGGTAGAGGAGATTTGTGGCGATATGCTGCCTGGCAGCTACATACCCTTGATCTGCCGCTACCTAAACCCTGATGATCTGGTCGCTCATCCCACTCAGTTATTGAATGGGAGAGACCTTATCATAGCATTAAATATTTCCGCTTCGCCACTAGTCGGCAAAATATTGACCGAAATTGGTGTAGCACAAGCCGAGGCGAAAATTTCCACGACATCTGAGGCGATCGCTTTTGCGCGTCTGTTACTCTAGGCTGGTCATTGGTCATTAGACCTGCTAATATCAGGTTCGTCTAATTAGTTACGATAAAAACTTGGGAGCAAAAGATAGGACGATAAATCGCTAGACATTACAGACATAGCGGATATTTTTGGTCATGTCTAATTAGAACTTTTTGCTGTATTTGTGCTACAATGAATAAAGACGAGTAGCATGGCTCCGTCTTTTGACACAAGCAGACCATAGCTAAGAAAGTTATAAATTGCTTGCACGGGAAAGTCAGACATATGCCGTAGGCGAGTTGTTGTTGCGTTCTCGGTGTCGCAAACAAACAGATAAAAAGAGCCTTAAGTTTGCTTAAGGCAATGTGGGATACCACCTTCACTGACTTTGTTGGTGATGTTATACTTAGATGTTCAAGATATCTCTGATGTCAGAAAATGTCTCGGTTAAAAGTATCAGACTTCTTCCCTACGGGACGCACTCGCGTTTGCTCTTTCCCTACGGGACGCTGCGCGAACGCGGAGCGTCTACGTAGAGAATGCGTGAGCTTTTATAATAACTGTTTACCCGAACATGATATAACTCCCAACTCCTAACTCATTACTCATTACTCATTACTCCCAACTCCTAACTCATTACTCCCAACTCCTAACTCATTACTCCCAACTCCTAACTCATTACTCATTACTCATTACTCATTACTCATTACTCATTACTCATTACTCATTACTCATTACTCATTACTCATTACTCATTACTCATTACTCATTACTCATTACTCCTAACTCCTAACTCATTACTCATTACTCCTAACTCCTAACTCATTACTCATTACTCCCTACTCCTTACTCCTTACTCCTAACTCCTAACTCATTACTCATTACTCATTACTCATTACTCATTACTCATTACTCCTAACTCCTAACTCATTACTCCCTACTCCTTACTCATTACTCCTAACTCATTACTCATTACTCCCTACTCCTTACTCCTAACTCATTACTCATTACTCCCAACTCCCAACTCCTAACTCAGATCAAAACCGTCTTTCATACTCAATGACGGTACGACTGTCATCGAAGAAATTTGTGGAAGCACGAAGACGCACTCGGTCGTTAATCCGGTAATTGATACCCCATTGAAAGGGGTCATTGGCTGTTAAAATTTTGATGGTGGAAATCGAAAACTTGGTAGAAATATCCACCCCTGCCTCTAAAGCTAATTCTACAGTGGAATTGCTTCTGCCTGCTTCGGGTCTCTTTGAGAGGATGGTGGGAAATACCCGCAGTTCACTTAAGCCAAAGGCGTTACCAATCAGGTTAAAAGCGCCCTGAAAGTTGTTGAATACAGCAGAACCGGCAATATTAATTAGTCCCAAGGTGCTGTCACCACGTCCTTGGGTATCGACAAACCCACCTCCTAAAAGTGCGACGATTTCTGTTTCGCTGCGTGATGGAGAGCTGGTTAATTGGAGATTTTCGTTGATTTTGCTGGCTGGACCGTTGATACTAGCTTCGACGCGAATGGTCTCTAAGGCTGCTAATCCTCCTGTGGAATTTAGTTTATTGATGTCATTGGTCTGGATTCCGTCGAGTACCTTAGCAAATAGCCGAATATCTAAATTTGGGTCACGGGGTTGATTTTTGTTAAAAGTTGCGGTTTGTTGATAGCCACGAGCTAGGTTAAATTGGGTAGTAAATAAGTTGACTCCACCACTTTCTAGCCTGATCGTACCATCGGGTGTTGGGTCACTCACCGCACCGTTGACCATGAGACTACCTTTGGCTTGGAACTTCAGAATTGGTGGACGGGTAATTTCGACATTGTTCCCTAACTCCAACTCTAAATCCTTAAATGTGGTGATGGAATTGCTGACTGCTATCTTATCAGTCAGGCTAAAACTGTTAGTTGCGGCCTTTTTAGTTGAAGCAGACTCTGCTAGCAATACCTGACCATCAAATAACTGTACCTTACCACCAATTCGTGGTTGTAGGGCTGAACCTGTAATTTGCAAATTACCGCTGGCGCCCCCTTGATACAGTCCCTTGAGATTCAACGTTAACTTATCGAGGTTGACGGTAAGGGGATTGTCAATTGTCGTATCCTGGGTGTCGGCGATGGGAATTTGTCCAGTGGCTTCTACTTTACCTTGGCTAAACTTACCCTGGAGATTTTCTACTGAGATCCGGTCAAAATCAAATGTTGCTTTACCTGTGACATCGGTCAGCTTTCCTGGCAAAGCAATGGCTGAAAATATGGCATTATTGAGAGTGGCAATGCCATTGACTATTGGGTTTTGCATCGTTCCCCGGATTTCGAGGTTGACTTCTCCTTTTCCCTGTTCATAGGCTACCTGATTAGTGAACAAGTTTAACAGGGTCAATCCTTCATCTTTGACTTTGACCTCTAGACTGATTTCATTATTTTCTGGTATCTTCGAGAGCAAGGGGATGTAACCGCGAAGGTTTACCGGTTCTGTACCCTTAACTACAACATTGCTATTAAAGCCCAAGCGTCCATTGTTATAGTCGAAACTGGCTGTAGCTGATTCTATTTTCTTCTGATTGATTGCACCGTCGTTGATTTGCAATACCCCTTTGGCTTGGGGATTGTCTTGGCTACCTGCTAAACCTGCTGTCGCGTTCAGATTACCGGTGACACCAACTGGTAGCTTGACAAAATTGTTCAATAGTTCTATTGGTAAATTATTGATCTCTAATGTAGCAGATTGGTCTTGACCACCAATATTACCTTTGAAGGCGAGGAGTTTTTGACCAGATTCGATTCGTAAAGGTCGCAACGTCAAAATGCTGTTTTCAAAGCTACCTTCGGCAATTATTCTATCAGCGCTATAAAAACGATTGAGTTGATTCTGTTCGTCCTGCTTCCCCCAACTCCAGTTTTGACCATTTAAATTAAACTGTAGCGCGAGTCCTTTGGGTGTGCTTGTATTTACACCAACTTCGCCGCTGAAGGTTCCTTTTAAGTCGGCTAACTCTGGTAGTGGATGTGCTTGAAGTCGCTGTTCTTGCTGTCGTGCAAAGAGGTCATCAACTTGAGAAAACCGTTCAATTTGAGTTAATAACGGCTGATTTGGCAATCCTTGTTGGTTAGTAGCCAAATCAGCCGCTTTCCCGTAAGTTGGTGTTGCCAAGCCATTGCGGACATCCTGGATTTCAAATAGCTGTAATGCTGTTAAAATATTTTGGATATTACCCTGATTGATGTTGAGTTTGCCCTGTACTTGGGGGACTTTGGTGGAAGTATTGACATTACCCACAAAGCCGTAGCGACTTTGGTCTATGACAAATTCGCTATTTGTAATTGTGGCTTTACCCTGGTTGTAGCCAAACTGAGCAATTAAACTATCGCCTGTGATGCGACCAATTCGCGGTTTAGCGATCGCAATATTTCCACTTGTGGCGAATGTCTGCTGATTAATCTGCAAATCTCCATTTAACAACCCAGCTAGCGGTGCATTACCCAAGCGGGTGTTAGCAGGTGGAGTCAAATTCAACACCTTTAAGGGAAAGTTTTCTAGTTTCAAGGACAAATTATCCCCTTGAGTTTGACCGGTAGCCAATGCTTGTTGCCACTTTACCAGGAAAGCATTGGGGCGATTTTTGGCATCGAGGTTAAAAGCCAGACGATCGCTTTTTCCGGCTACGTCTAGATTTACACCTCTTCCAGCCAATGACTGGATATTTCCACTTAACACAGACTCAAAAGCAAAGTCCTGTACTGCCAAATTCCGCAACCGCAGTTGACCTTGTATGTTTGGCAATGGTAACTTACCTGTGATTTTACCGTTAAAATCGGCTAATCCTGCCAGATTTACTGTATTAGGCAGCTTAAACGGTAACTGTTGGATGTTGTAATTTTGAGCTTGAACTTGCAGATTTAATTCGCTAATTTCTGGTATACCAGAGCTTTGAGCATTGACAGATATATCACCACTAGCAATTAAATCTGGGGAAGTTGCCCGTTCAACTAGCAGACGTTGACCATTCCAGGCGATCGCCGCTTTCATGGGTTGTTGAATAACAGAAATACCTTGAGACAATTGTACCTGACCGGTGGCACGCATATCAGCTAATTTTGTCGATTCCACAGTTCCTGCCACTTGCAGTTTACCACCGAACTGACCGCGCAACTGCTGATTTAACTGATTTAATTCTACACCTGCAGCATCAAAGTCGGCCTGATAGCGACCATTTGCCAGTTTAATATTTGAGGCTGTAATTGTCCCACCAGCAACATTCAATCGTGCAAGTCCTGTAGCTTGGATCGCTTGGGGTTTCAAAGACTCCACAGCACCCGCAACTTGGAAATCACCACCTAAGCGACCGTGAAACTGTCGAGGTACCTTTGCCAATTCTTGCACAGCCAGGTTATTTGCCCGGACTTGGGCTTGATATACACCATCAGCTAATTTAATATTGGCAGCGGTGACGCTACCACCAGCGACACTCAGACGAGCTTCACCAGTACCACTGAGAGTTTTCAGACTAAAATCTCTATTACCTGCGATTTGAAACGTCCCAGCCATTGGACCTGCCAAAGCCTGGGGAGAATTTGGGAATAACTGTCCTAAGTGTACACCATTGGCGACTAGTTGGGCTGCAAAGCTTTGGTCTTGCAGCTGGAGATCAGCAATTGCTATTCTACCCCCAGCAATTTGCACTCCTGCGCCTTCAGTGCGAATTTTCGCAACTTTAAATGGTGTTGTCGTCCCAGCAACGATAAAACGACCATTCAAATTTGCTCCTGCTAAAGAGACATTTTGCAGTTGATTTTGCTTGACAAAAGGTGCCAATTGTACACCAGAGGCTTGGGCGACAGCTTGCCAAGCTTGATTGACATAACTCCCAGATGCTTGGACAGTACCACCGCCGACATTGACAGCGACATTGCCAAAAGAGACACTGCGGTCTGGGGCGATCGCCATTTCACCACTGGCGGGGTAAGTTGCGCCGGGGGCTTGCCATTGCACCACCGTCTGCACCTGACTAGGAACTCCAGTTAATTGCCCTGTTGCTGAGACAGTACCGATTTTAAATGTGGGTGTGGCGTCATAAACTTTGGCGATCGCATCCCCTGGAACATTCTTTGCTGTAAAATTAAAATCCAGGCGGGGCGTCTGACTAAGTTTAATTGTCCCAGCCGCTGTCACCTCACCCCCTAATGTGCCTATGCCTTGAATATCTTTGAGGGTAATGAGGGAATTACTGGTAGATAACTCAAACTTACTACTAACAGTTTTCAAATCAACTTTATCAATCCGGGCAGGTTTGATGCTGGCAACTGTGCCGGAGAGAATCGGTTGAGTCAGCGAACCGGTAATCTGTAAGTCGGCTTTTACTTCCCCAGTTGCAGTCCAAGGCAGTTTCACCTTGAGAGTTTCTAACGCTGTGGGAACTGTTACCCGATTAATTCGCCCTGCCAACTTAAAACCAGTCTGGCTATCTATGATGCCCTTAGCCAATACAGGAATCTTACCATAATTGGTAGCAATATTCTCTAACTGGATGACCAAGCCCTGAAAATTGAGATTCCCTTGGGTATTGCTCAATAATTGTGGTACACGGGGAATTTGAAGTGTTACCCCTTGCGCTGTCGCGCTACCAAACAATAAAGCTGGCTGCTGGTTTACCAGTTTGATTTGTAAATCGCCATTGACTCTACCCGCCTGTAAATTTACTGGTAATTTAATCAGGCGGGTGATATGAGATGCTGGCAAATTTTGCGCTTTTAGCTGTAAATTCCAAGAGTTTGCCTGGATGCGCGTGTCTCCTTGAATAGAAATATTACCACCACTATCTCCCTGACCTGCCACGTCAAATTTAATTAGATGGTTATTTTCCAGGAGTTGCGCGACGCCCTTAAATTGGGAAAAAGTGATGGGGGGGTTAGGAGTGGGGAGTGGTTGTGAGGTTTTTGCGGAAAATGGTAATAAAGCCACCTTGGCATTACGAAACCGCAGATGATCCAAATCGGTTTTAATTGGACCATCTTTTCCTGGGGGGGCGATAGTAGTAGTCACCCAGCGTCCTTGATCATCCTGTTCAATGTAAATATCGGGATTGACTAAGGTAACATCTAGCTTTAATCGACGGTTCAAGATTAACCGTAACGGGTCAAAACCCACCTCCACAGCCTCCATTGTCACCCGGTCTGGATCTGTCGCTGTAGCGGGAATCGAAGACGCCGCAAACCTGATACCCGTCAAAGAAAATTGTGTGACTTCTCCCAATTTTACTGGACGGTTGAGTGTACTAGTAAGATTTCCTGCAGCTAACGGCGTTAACTCTTTTTGAATGAAAGTCCACAATCGCCAAGTAACACCGACAACTCCCAGCAGTAAAACTCCACCCAAGAAAATACCACCGCGACTCAAAATCATTAACCACAAACGCTTACGGGTGACTGGCTGGGAGTGATGATCTCGATTGCTAGAGTTAATCATTGGCTTTCACTGTTTACTTGACAAATGTATCTGGCACACTGTTAGTGGTAACTGGCACAATATTTACGCGGTCTTTTCCAGGATACGTCATTGATTTCGCTTTACCTGACGGTTGTTGTCATTGGTCATTGGTCTAACTGCTCACTCTTGACTCTTGACCCTTGACCCTTGACCCTTGACTCTTGACCCTTGACTCTTGACCCTTGACACTTGACCCTTGACCCTTGACCCTTGACCCTTGACTCTTGACTCTTGACCCTTGACTCTTGACTTTTTACCCAATTCCATATATATGCTCAATAATATTGGCATTGTCAGGAAAATTTGAATAAAGTGAAATTTGATGCTGTGACTTGGACAGAGACACAACCTAGAACTTTAATATGAATAGACCTGAGAAAAAAAGGACAGATGATTACACCCATGCGTGTTTTTGTGTTAATTTTTAATGCTCGCACCGAAAATGAGGGTATTCACTCAATTCGGGAGGGCAATCGTAATAAAATTCTGATGTTTGAGTCAGAAGACGACGCCACGCGCTATGCGCTAATGTTAGAAGCTCAAGATTTCCGCAGCCCGACCGTAGAGGCGATGGATGCTGAGGAAATCAAGGAATTTTGTGAAAGTGCGGGCTATCACTGGGAAATTGTCCCACAACAGAGCGATAAAGTGATCACTCCCCCAGAGCTGAACGTGGAACAAACCGACTGGCAAGCAAATGCCTCGAAGGAGGATACTAGTAAGGATACCTCCCAGCCGAACCAAGCAACCCCAGCCCCATCGGAATTGTCTAATTCTGAATTAGACAAGATTCGTCGCCAACTGGAAGGATTATTTTGACATACTCCCCGCCCTAAAAGGGCGGAGATTCTGGAGTCAAACAGCAATTGCTGGCTGGCGCCAGTCTAACATTACCTAATCCAATGGGTAATTTGTCATTAGTCATTAGTCATTAGTCATTAGTCATTAGTCACTGACAATTGACAAATGACAAATGACCGACAAGCGGCGGTATAAATGACATAGGACAAAGGACAAATGACAAATTTACAGGAACGCGGCTATCTTTTAACCGAGCAGGTAAATCCTAATAGTCTCAATTTAGACCAGCTTACTGCGTTGGAATTCGTAGAATTATTTAATAGCGAAGACCAAAAGGCAGTGGCGGCGGTAGCAGCGGCTAAAGTTCAGTTGGCAAAGGCAATTGATTATACAGCAGAAAAATTAGGTCACGGTGGACGCCTATTTTATGTGGGTGCGGGGACGAGTGGCAGATTAGGGGTATTAGATGCTGCTGAGTGTCCACCTACCTTTTGTACACCGCCAGAGTTGGTACAGGGGATTATTGCTGGTGGTGCTGGCGCACTGGTACGCAGTTCTGAGGATTTAGAAGACCGTGCCCAAGATGGGGAGGCGGCGATCGCCCAAAGACATATTACGCAATTAGATGTGGTAGTCGGCATTACCGCTGGTGGTACAACACCTTTTGTCCACGGCGCCCTCAACGCCGCTCGTCAACGGGGTGCCATCACTATTTTTATTGCTTGTGTACCGAGTGAACAGGTGAGCTTTGATGCTGATGTAGACATCCGCCTATTGACTGGACCTGAGGTGTTAGCTGGTTCCACTCGCCTCAAAGCTGGTACAGCCACTAAGCTAGCGTTAAATATCCTTTCCACTGGGGTGATGGTGAAGCTAGGTAAAGTTTACGGCAATCGCATGGTGGATGTTGCAGTCACAAACCAAAAGTTACGCGATCGCGCTTTACGAATTTTGCAAGACCTCACAGGCTTGAATCGAGAAACTGCTAGCGGATTGTTAGATCGTAGCGGTAAATGGGTCAAGTTAGCCCTATTAATGCACTGGACTGGTTTGGAAAAAGCTGCAGGCGATCAGCTTTTATCAGAACATAAAGGTGATCTTAGGGCTGCTGTTGCTAGTCACAATCGGGACAAGTGATTCATAAAATCTCTTTTTTCTTTCTGCGCTTTCTGTGTCTGGGCGACTAAGAAGTAATTAATATAACTACAGAGGCGCAGATAACACAGAGGTAAGCTGCGCCGTTTCTAGATTAATAGCAGTTAATTATTGTACCTCACTCGTACGCAAATGCGGATATTTTCCGAGCAATGTTCCGGATTTATACTGTTTGATTTGTATACTTAAATAGTACAAGCGGATTGCACGATGGAGTGATGAATATTTAAAACTTTTTAGACAGCATTGTGGATAAAATAAGCAATGCAAAAATATTGACCAGTGCATAAATAATTTGAATTTGGGTTGAGAAATAGCTGACAGATTAAATAAGGGAAATAATATGAGTTATCCGCCAATAATAATTGGGCATGAAAATCAGCTTATATATGAGTTGAAAAAATGTAGTCATGACCAATACAATGGACGATTTAACATTAAAAGTTCCACAGGACAACAATGGAATTTCTATTATCAGATGGGCAAAATAGTTTGGGCGACAGGAGGGAATCATCCCTTTCGCCGCTGGCGTAGACAGATGGCTGAAAATTGTCCACAAATTGATGTTGAGAAACTTCTGTTTCCTGACAAATATGTATTGACAGAATATGGGGATTATCTTTTACTAGAAATATTGTATAAAAAACAAAAAATTAAACTTGAACAAATTCACGTAATTTTAGAAAGCACGATAGCAGAATTATTATTTGATATAAAAATACACCAACATTTTGCCACTGTTAGTTGCTATCGTCATCCACAAATTATTTCAGAAACACCAATCAGCTTGATTAACGCAGATATTTGTACAAAGTATATACTAGAGCCGTGGAAGAGTTGGTCAAAAGCTGGTTTAGCCAATTTTTATCCTGATTTAGCACCTGTTCTGAAAGAACCAGAACAACTTCAGCAGATAGTAAGTCTATCTGCTTACAAAAATTTTGTCAAATTCATGAATGGCAAATACACACTGCGGGATTTAGCAGTGAAAATGAAGCAGAATTTGTTGTCAGTTACCCGTTCGTTGCAGCCCTATATCTCCAAAGGAATTATAGAATTAGTAGAAGTACCTGACTTGCCTTTAGCAGTAACGAAAGTTAAAACAAACTTGACAACCACACGATCAAATCATCCGCATCCTCCATTAGTAGCCTGTGTGGATGATAGTCTTCAAATGTGTGAAATTCTAGGGAGGATTATGGTTGGAAATGGATTAAGATTTATCAAGGTTCAAGATTCAGTGCAAGCTTTACCAACTCTGATTCAAAATCAACCAGACCTGATTTTCTTGGATTTGATTATGCCTGTTACGAATGGTTACGAAATCTGTGGTCAGTTACGGCGAATTTCTGCCTTCACCGAGACACCCGTGATTATTTTAACAGGTAGTGATGGTATGTTTGATAGAGTTCGTTCTAAAGTATTTGGAGCTACGGATTTTCTCACTAAACCTGTAGTGGTAGATCAGGTAATGGCGGTACTGCAAAAGTATTTACCAAGCCAATGTTAGATACTTCTCGTAGATAAGTATCTAACATTGTTTACCCCTTGTGGTCGGGGTCAATCCAAAACTTGTACTGAGCGAAGTCGAAGTATCCAAAACTTGTACTGAGCGAAGTCGAAGTATCCAAAATCGGTTGACCTATTCCATCAACATTAGGACTTAGGCATTGACAAAAAACACAAAACATGCATTGCGGAAAAACGGTATCTGTGGTAGTAGTCTGTCAATTTTGTTTTGAGGGATTTTTGGTAGTGTGAGCGTCTCGCTCACGCGGGCAAGATGCCCGCACTACAGTCCATCATTTTTATCTTGACAGAGTAGTAGGGGTTTAGCAATGCTAAACCCCTACAACGGGGGTCCGTTTACTAAATCGCTATATAACTGGTTTAAATTGATTTAAAAGGAATATTGTAAATAAGTCTGTGGAAATAAACCAAACTATATTACGAAACGTAAACATGCCTGAAATCCTGACCAATGACCAATGACGACCAAAGCCTGTAATGTTTATTTGCACCGACCTACTTAATTTCCTCAAAAATATACAATTAAATCAAAACTTACAATAAGTATAATATAAAATTTAGAAAAACTGATTTTTTTGCAGACAATAATCAGAATTTACACGGTTATAATTCAGAGTGAAAGTTAGTAATATAATATATTACTACTCTATACATCAGAATCTTGAATTATATAAAACTAATTTGAGTGGTTCGATATTAGCAATAATTTAGAATTTTCTGATGGAGAAGTATACTCTAAATAGCTCCTGTAGTGACACTGCTTTTGCCCTCTATTTCCTCTGTTATTTTCAGTCTTGACTTAGTAGTGCTAGTTCCTAAGTAAGACGAAATAAATGAAAGTTATCCGAATTGAGTTGCCAAATATAAGTGCAACTTTTGAGATACTTGGTGACAAATGAATGGATATTGTAAGTTTTGAAAGGGCTGGCATGTTAATAAAAGGAATATAGTATGAACCACCAAGAACTGATAGTATCAACTATTTTAGTAAACGAATTTAAGACTTGTAACCAACTGCAATATAATGGACAGTTAAATATTAGTAGTATAAAGGGAAATCATTGGACGTTATATTATCGGTTGGGACGAATAGTTTGGGCGACTGGGGGAAATCATCCCTTTCGTCGCTGGCGTAGACAGATAGCACAAAATTGCCCCCAGATAGAGCTTGATAAGATCCGGTTTCGCCCTGAAGACATATCATTAGATTACTGGGATTATCGTCTATTAGAAATTTTTTATAAAAGACAGAAAATTCAACGGGAACAAATCTACACTATTGTAGAAAATACGATAGCAGAACTGTTTTTTGATATAGCGCAGGAGGCAGATTTTGCTTCTATAAGTTGCGAACGCAATTCAGAAGTAATCTTAGAAGCACCAATGAGTTTCACCAGTGCAGATCTTTGCAGAAAGCAGATGCAAGAGTCATGGAAGGTTTGGTCAGAAGCTGGTTTGGCAAATTTTTCTCCTAATTTTGCACCAGTTTTACGAAGACCAGAACAACTCCAGAATCTGGTAAGTCCATCTGTGTACAATAACTTTGTGAAGTTGACTAATGGTAAATATACACTGCGGGATTTAGCTGTAAAAATGAACCAGAGTTTGCTATTAGTTTCTCGTTCGTTACTTCCCTATATTCTCAAAGGAATTATTGAACTGGTGGAAATACCTGACTTACCTTTAGCTATCATTGAAGTCAAAAATGACTCTACCATCATACAGCCAAAGAAGCCGAGTACTCCATTGGTTGCCTGTATAGATGATAGCCCTCAGGTTTGTCAAATGTTAGAAGAAATCCTCACTGCACATGGACTGAAGTTTCTGAAGATTCAAGATGCTGTGCAAGCATTACCGATGTTAATACAATATAAGCCTGATATGATTTTTTTGGATTTGATTATGCCCATAGCCAGTGGTTATGAAATCTGCACTCAATTGCGACGAATTTCTGCCTTCACCAATACACCCGTGATTATCTTAACAGCCCATGATAGTCTTTTAGATAGAGTCCGGGCTAAAGTAGTAGGCTCTACCGATTTTCTGGCTAAACCTATAGTGGCTGATAAGGTAATAGCTATAGTCCGTAAGTATTTACCTGTACAGGCTCCATCAAAAGTCAAAAGAGTATCTCATACTATCTCTAATTTAGAGGTTTTTCCTTAGATTAATTAAGTGTATGGAAATAAACATGACTATACTTTCAATACTTACTGACTATCGAAAATTGGGTAGATAAATTTTGTGTATTTTTTGCTGATATTCCGTACTTTCTCTGAGGCTTATATCCAGAGAATACTGCAAACTTATAAAATAAGAAAAAATGCATTTATCTAATTTGATGACGCAGTTTTCTATTGCTTAAGTTCTGCTCACATTTTAACAGGTAATTGTCATGAACACTGTTTTAATTGTTGAAGATGGCTTGACAGATATGGAAATCCTCAGCCGTTACTTGCAACAAGCCGGCTATTCTGTGATTAGCGCTAAAACTAGTGAAGAGGCACAAGATAAACTCGATAAAACTCAACCTGATGTAATCTTTCTCGACGTAATTTTACCAGGAAAAAGTGGCTTTGAAATTTGTCGAGAACTCAAAAATAACCCCAAAACTAGTAAAATACCTGTAGTATTTTGTTCGACAAAAGATAGTGATGTAGATAAGATTTGGGGCAATATGTTGGGAGGCGAAGGATATCTATCTAAACCAATTGATAGAGAAGAATTAGTAAGCACTCTCAAGCGATTAATGAAGAATTAATCGATTATTAATGACAAATAAAAAATGATGACCATAAGCAGTAAGCTTCAATAGACGACCTACTTAATAATGACCAAAAATCAATAATCTACTGCAGGTAGAAATAACAGTGGAGACGAAAGAAAAATTTTTAAGCTTTAATTTGGGAGGAAATGATACAGCTGTAATTTCATTACGGCACATCACAGAAGTTGTGCAAGTATCATTATCTGATATATGTGGTGTTCCTCAGTTACCCAATTGTGTCTTGGGTATCTATAACTGGCGTGGTGAGATGCTTTGGTTAGTTGATTTAGAGGAAATGCTAGGTTATACACCACTATTAAAAGATTCAAATACTCTCGCGAAAATGATGGCGATAGTTCTGGAAAATGAGGGACAATATTTGGGGCTATTGGTGCGACAACTTATGGATATTGAATGGCTAGATACCAATGAAATGAAAGCCCCATATCCTGAATTATTTTATCCAGCACTTTCACCTTTTTTGGATGGATATTTTATTAAAAATTATCAGGAAATATTGTTTAATTTGAATGCTTTAAGCATTATCAAATCTTCAATGTGGGACATTCATAATTGATGGATTAGCGCAGAATAATAAGACCCAACCCCTAGACCCAGACCGCAAGCGAGGAGGGGGATAAGAGGATTTTTATTTTCTGGTGTGTGATTGATTAGATCAAGTCTAGTTTAAAAATATCACATTAATAGTAATAACAGTTTTTGAGGTTAATAAAATGTCGATATCATATAATAATAGCAAAAAAAAAGAAAATAATATAACAGAGATAGAACACATAGAAAATCAAAATGGCAGCATTAATATAGCAATTATTGCCAGAGATGAACTATCGACATTAAATGCAATTGCTGAGGAATTTAAAGCTTGGCGTGAGAAATTACAAGGTATTGTAAATCAGATGCGTGAAGCGTCAGATATTGATACTCTGTTCAAAGTCACAGTAGCACAAATTAGAGAGAAAACTACCTGCGATCGCGCCTTAATTTATCGCTTCACTACTGAGGAGTCAGGTACTGTTTTAGCTGAATCAAAAACACTAGGTTGGACACCAGCTTTAAGCGAAAATCTACCGGGGATTATTTTTGGCTTATATACTGCTAAAGACTATGTAGAACCTATAGCGATTGACGATATTAAGCAGGTAGAACTCACACCTTATCAACAACAACTATTGGAAAAATTTCAAATCAAAGCCAGTTTGAATCTCCCGATTTTTGTAGAGGGTAAAGTCTGGGGTTTACTGATAGTAAATAATTGTGCGTCAATGCGACAGTGGCAAGAGGGAGAAATTACCTTACTATCGCAAATTAGCACAGAACTGACCTACAGATTGCAAAGTTTAGAATTTCAACGAGAACTGGAACAACAGACACTGATCAAAAAATCAGTCACCAAAGTTATTAGCAAGATTATTCAGCTACCAGATGTCGATAAAATCTTTCAAATCATTACTGGTGAAGTCCGCCAATTACTCAAGTGCGATCGCGTGGCTATTTATCGCTTCCAACCTGACTGGAGTGGTAAGTTTGTAGCTGAGTCTGTGGGTAATAGTTGGGTAAAAATGGTAGGCCCTGATTTTAACACAGTTTGGCAAGATACCTATTTACAAGAAACTCAAGGAGGACGTTACGCCAAAGGTGAATCTTTGGCGGTAAATGATATCCATCAAGCTGGTCATTCTCCATGCCATATTGAGATTTTAGAGCAGTTTGAAATGAGAGCTTATATAATTTCGCCGATATTTTTTGGGGAAAAATTATGGGGCTTATTTGCAGCTTATCAAAATTCGGGAATTCGTGAATGGCAAACCTGGGAAGTTAACTTTTTATCTCAGATTGGCTTACAGTGTGGTGTAGCTATTTCACAGGGAGAATATTTACAGCAAGCGCGGATACAATCAGAGAACTTAATTCAAATTGCTGAACAAGAAAAAGCTTTAACAAAGATAGTTAATCGCATCCGACAAGCTTCAGATGTGGAAAGTATCTTTAAAACTACTACTGGTGAAGTCCGCCAATTACTGAAATGCGATCGCGTAGCTGTTTACCGTTTCAACCATGACTGGAGTGGGGAGTTTGTAGCTGAGTCAGTAGCTAATGGTTGGGTGAAACTCGTAGGTCCTGATAGTCAAATTATCTGGGAAGATACCTATTTGCAAGAAACTCAAGGAGGGCGGTATGCTAAAGGTGAAAATTCTGCAGTAAATGATATTTATCAAGTAGGTTTTTCTGCCTGTCACGTAGAACTTTTAGAAAAATTTGAAGCCAAAGCTTATATAATCGTTCCGATATTTTTTGGTAAAAAGTTGTGGGGCTTGTTCGCAGCTTATCAAAATTCTGCACCTCGTGAATGGCAAACCAAGGAAATTACTTTTCTCACCCAGATTGGCTTGCAATTTAGCATAGCAAAGTCACAGGTTGAATACCTCGAACAACTCCGATTAAAATCTGATACACTAAGTCATATTGCTGAACAAGAGAAGGCATTTAGTAAGATAGTTAACCGCATTCGTCAATCATTAAATGTTGAAGAAATATTCAAAGCAGTCACTCAAGAAATCCGGCAATTACTGCGATGTGATCGCGCCGTTATCTACCGCTTTAACTCTGATTACAGCGGAGAATTTATCGCTGAATCGGTAGGTAATGGTTGGGTAAAACTGGTAGAACCTAATCTCAAAACCCCCTGGACAGATACCCAACTGCAAGAGTGTTCTCAATTGGGTAAATATGCCAAAGGTGAAGGCTTTTTTGCTAATGACATTTATCATGTTGGACATTCACCATGCCACATTGAAGCATTAGAGCGATTTGAAGTTAAAGCTTATATTACGGTGCCTATATTCTTGGGTGAACAATTGTGGGGATTACTAGCAGCTTATCAAAACTCAAGACCTCGTGATTGGGAAGAATCTCAAGTTAGTTTATTAACACGCATCAGCGACCAGTTAGCATTAGGATTACAACAAACTGAATATCTGCAAAAACTCCAAATACAGTCAGCAGAACTAGCAGAAGCAGCCGCAAGAGAAAAAGCAGCTAAAGAGTTATTACAGCAAAGATGCATCCAACTTTTGATAGCTGTCAGACCGGCTTTAAACGGCGATTTAACAGTACGTGCGCCAATCACAGAAGACGAAATTGGCACCATCGCCGACGCCTACAATAATACTTTGCAAGCACTCCGACAAATAGTCATCCAAGTACAGTCTGCAGCCGAACAAGTAGCGCAAACATCTACTAACAGTAATGCTTCACTACAGGGATTGACAGATATTGCAAAACAACAATCTGCAGAAATTAGCACCGCTTTAAGCGAAATTCAACAGATGGTTGACTCCACTCAAGCTGTGGTGGCTAATACGGAATTGGCGCGAGTAGCAGTTCAGCAAGCCAACCAAACTGTAGAGTCTGGTGACGCAGCAATGAACCTGACAGTCAAAGCCATCCAAGGGATTAGGGAAACCGTAGCTCAAACCAGCAAAAAGATTAAACGCCTCAGTGAATCCTCGCAAAAAATCTCCAAAGTGGTGAATTTGATTAGTAATTTTGCTACACAAACAAACGTCTTGGCTTTGAACGCAGCCATTGAAGCCACCCGCGCCGGCGAATATGGTAAAGGCTTTGCAGTTGTAGCTGATGAAGTTCGTTCTTTATCACGCCAATCAGCAGCAGCGACAATCGAAATTGAAAAATTAGTTCAGGAAATTCAAGCAGAAACTGGCGAAGTTGCAGTAGCGATGGAAACAGGAATTCAACAGGTAGTAGAAGGGACAAATCTGGTCAGTGACGCTAGACAAAATTTGAACGAAATTGTTACCGCCACAGCCGAAATTAGTCAGTTACTCCAGCAAATTACCGCAGCAACTCATAAACAAATGACGCAATCTGTAACAGTAACCTCAACCATGAAAAATGTGGCTGAAATTTCGCACAAAACTGTTAATGAATCTGATGAAATTGCTGCAGTTTTTCAACAATTATCGGAGATGGCGCAGGAGCTATTAATAACTGCAAGTAAGTTCAGAGTTAATTAATTATGACTACAGATTCAGAAATTCGCCAACAAGGCTACATTTATTTTCTCGCTGAAGCTCCAGAATTAATCGAAATTATTGAGCAAGAACTATTTAGCTTATCGGGGAATTATAGCATTGCCAAAGTGCATAATTTAATGCGGGCAACTCATACAATTAAAGGAGGTGCGGCTAACGTTGGTTTGGAGGTAATTAAAACTGTTGCACATTATTTAGAATCTGTTTTTAAGGCTCTTTATAACCCAGATGTGGTAATTGATGCTAAATTAGAAAGTCTGCTATTGCAAGCTTATGAATGTCTCCATTTACCACTAACTGCAGAAATTACAGGAACTCCAATTAATGATGAAGAGGTTCTTCAACAAGCAGCTTCAGTGTTTGCTAAGGTGCAAGAAAAAATGGGAGATAATTTTGATGCTGAGGCGCGAATTCCCACTTCGGAGGAATTAGGGTTTGATATTGTCCAGTCCATATTTGAAGTTGGTGTCACTCAACGCTTAGAAAATATCGCTACAGCTATTGATAATCCCCCAAATAATGCTGAATTAATCAATTTTTTACACTTGGAAATTGAGGTATTTCAAGGATTGGCACAATCTTTAAATTTACCTGGTTTTGGCGCGATCGCTCACACAATTCTTGCAGCCTTGGAAGCTAACCCGACTCAGGCGCACCATATCGCTGAAGTGGGTCTGGCTAATTTGCAAGCAGCAAAAGCAGCCGTTCTCGCAGGCGATCGCACTTCTGGTGGACAACCTTCCTTAGCTTTGCAAAAGTTAACCACAGTAGAAATAAATCAAATAAAAGGTATAATCGATGAGGAATTTTAGGTTCTTGCGTACTTAGCGTGCTTAATTATTAATTAAAGTCTATAAATTTGCTTTAAAAGTAAGGCTTACAGGCGTTCATAATTTAATTTTTAGCAATATGATATAAAATACAGAAAATAATGGCTATTATCTTAGCTCTGCAAGGGTTTCAAGCGGATTATTTAATAAATTCAGCACGCTAAGTACGGAAGAGCCGGGATTACAACGCCTCAATTACCTAGCTGGAGAATTGCTAATTAATCACAAACAGCGGATTTTGCAAGATGAACAAACTAAAGAAATAATTCAGCAATTAATTCAGCGAATCGACAGACAGCAGACAATTTTAAATCAATTATGTGATTTGCCAATACCCAAGCAAAATCTAGAATTACAACCTCAGCAAAATTTTAATTTTATAACTGAAAAATTTGATTCTCTGGAAATGGATATATATACAGATTTCCAGATGACATTGCATGAAGCCATAGAAGAAAATCTGCAATTACAAGAAACCACAGAATCTCTGGACTTACTTCTAGAACAAGTTACTCAAATTAATGATAAGAAACAGAAGTTGATTCTGAATATTATAGACAATTTGACGGAAGCAAGGATGATGCCCTTGGGAAATATTCTCAATCGCTTCTCGCAGATGGTAACTAAACTGGGGAATGTATATGATAAATTAGTAGAATTAAAACTCACTGGTACTGAAGTCCTGGTGGATAAAGCCATTGCAGAAAAGCTCTACGAACCCTTGTTACACTTAGTACGTAATGCTTTTGACCACGGTATTGAATCACCACAAGTCCGCCGAGAACTAGGTAAATCAGCACAAGGTTTAATCGAAATTTGTGCCTATCATCAGGGTAGCCAAACTATTATTGAAGTCCGAGACGATGGCGCAGGCTTAAACTTAGAAAAAATTCGCAAAAAAGCTATTGAACTTCATCTCATGCAAGGGGAAGATAAAGCTAGAGACTATTTTTACAATACCACCGAATCCGAACTATTAGAGCTAATGTTTTCAGCCGGATTTTCCACCGCTGATCAAGTGAATGAAATTTCGGGACGCGGTATAGGTTTAGATATTGTGCGTTCGCAATTACAGGCGTTAAACGGCTCAATTTCTGTTGAATCATTACCCAATCAAGGAACAAGATTTATCCTGAAAATTCCTTTTTCTATGACTACTGATAAACTAATGTTAGTCCAAGCAGGAGATTTTATTTATGGACTGCTGTTGGACAGTATTGAAAAAATCTTGATTCCGTCAGAACAGCAAATCAAGGAATTTGAAGGTAAAAAAGTTTTATATTGGAATACAGGCAAAGATGAACGGATGATCAGGATACGTAAACTTTCAGAGTTAATGTCCTACAACCGTTCATTTATTAACACCGCCAATCCTCAAAATATCCTCAGCAACTATGACACAGGAATCATGAAAAATTCTGTGATATTATTACATCATCACGAGGAAATATTCGGTTTAGAAGTTAATCAAATAATTGGTGAACAAGAGTTAGTCATTAGACCTTTAGGAAATGCAATTGCTCCCCCAAAATATATTTATGCTTGTAGTAGTTTAGCCAATGGTACCCTCATTTTAGTGATTGATGGTGCCCTATTGCTAAAATCTTCCCAGATGCAAGCCACACTTGAAGTTAGGGATTTACCAGCAGCTAATTCATCAACCAAAAAAGCTTTACCGCAGTCAGATGTAACTTTGCACTCTACACCGTTATTGACTTCATCTGTTCCGACAAATAACAAATCATTAAAAGTGGTATTAGTTGTAGATGATGCAATTAGTCTCCGCCAAACCCTGACTTTGACTTTGCAAAAATTTGGCTATCAAGTATTACAGGCACAAAACGGTTTAGAAGCCTTAGAACAGTTGCAACAACATCGCGAAATTCAGGTAATAATATCAGATTTAGAAATGCCACGAATGAATGGTTTTGAACTTTTATCTAAAATCCGACATGACCCCAAATTAGCAAATAAACCTGTAGTTATCCTCACTTCTCGTAGCGCTGACAAACATCGTCAGCTTGCTCAAGAATTGGGTGCTAATGCTTATTTAATTAAGCCTTATTTAGAGGAGCAGTTTCTGTCTACTGTTGAGGCGTTGATTACTCCATTACCGATGAAAGATTATGTATAATTCTTTCTTCCTTCGTGTCCTTCTCTTCTCTACCTTCCCACGGGACGCTACGCGTAAGCGGTGCCCCAGGCTTTACGCGGAGCGTGTCGCAGACAGACTAAATTTTACATGCCCCTTTATCGCCGAACACCTGGAAGATATTCTATCCTTGATTGGGGCTTTGCACGGGAGGCATAATTACTTTTTTGGCTAAACCCAGAGTCTTTAAGGCTTTGATACTCCACCAAGTAATATCAATCTCCCACCAAGAAAATCCAGCTTTTGCTACGTGGGGATAAGTATGATGGTTGTTGTGCCATCCTTCGCCATAGGTGACGATGGATACCCACCAAAGATTACGAGAGCCGTCATTGGCGTCAAAACTGCGATAACCCCACTTGTGTGTTGCTGAGTTCACAAACCAAGTTGAGTGCCACAGCAATACGGATCTCATAAAAACACCGTAGATTACAAAAGACCATCCGCCGATGAAGTAGAGTAGTAGACCTAGGGGTATTTGCAAAAGCAGAAAGTACCGATCAAGCCAGCGATAAAATGCTTGTCGTGCCAGGTCAGGGGCATATTTTTCATAGATTTCATAATCAAAAAACTGGTTGCGAGGGTAGAATATCCATAACATATGACTCCACCAAAATCCTCGCTGGGCAGAGTAGGGGTCTAGGTCGATATCTTCTGTGTGGGCGTGATGCTGGCGGTGTCCACCAACCCAAAAAATTGGTCCACCTTGCAAAGCCAGGGCACCAATAAACCCAATTACATATTCTACAGCTTTGGGTACCTGAAAACTCCGATGACTCAAAAGTCGGTGATATCCCAAACAAATCCCAATGCTCCCAAATAACCAATGCAAAAATACCAGCAAACCCAAGGCCGACCACGAGAAAAACCAGGGAGCTAAGAGAGCTAAGGCATGAAATGTAGCAAAAAATACTACATTCGTCCAACTGAGGCGAGGAGCAGTTCCTCCTTCAGGAGGAAATGCCAAAGATTTTGAAGTCATAAAAATTCCTGTTGATGGATAATCAAGCGATTTGCTTGCTGTTTTCGGGTATGCACTGGGATTTGGTCTGTGACGCTGTTGCACTTCACACCCACCAAGGGATTTACCCGTTACATTAGAGTAGAGCAAGTATCACTTACATTTGATATGCTAACAGATCTCTAGTTTTTGTGCAAGTGGCACTTGCATTTTTGTTCCTATGTCGTCTCAACCCCATTCAGCACGTCAACGTCTAATTCAAGCCGCACTTGAATTGTTTACAGCTCAGGGAGTTAGTGGCACTACAACCCGCCAAATTGCGGACAAAGCAGAAGTAAATGAAGTGACTCTATTTCGGCACTTTGGTAATAAGCATGGATTGCTCCTGGCGGTCTTGGAAGAATCCGCAGCCTTCAAGAATTTAGGGGAGTCTTTGGTGCGGCGGGCAAATCCTCCTAGTAGCGTGTACCAAGCCCTGAAAGATTATGCAAGTGAAAGCTTACTTGCATTAGAACGAGTTCCAGAGTTTGTCCGGTCTGTGGTAGGTGAAGCCGACCAATACCCTACAGAAAATCGCCGCGCCCTCGGAAGAGGTTTAACAGAGGCTAACCGCTATGTAGCCGAGTATTTAGCAACGGTGATGCAGCAGGGACACTTAAATACCTATCTAACCCCAGAAAAATTAGCCAGTTTGTTAAATGGAATGCTTTTGGGATATGCGGTAATTGAATTTACCAGTGAATTTCACGAACTTTGGGAAGATCGGGATGATTTTCTGGAAAACTTGGTGGAGTTGTTTTTACACGGGGCGATGTCATCCACAGTCGAAAGAACAACAGAATATTTATCTAGAGGCGCCATGACTAGAGAAGCGGCTGATTTACCTGCAGGTTTAGTTCACCAAATTCTCCAACAAGCCAAAAAATTAGGAATTCAAGATTTTGCCTTGGCGTATGTATTATTTGGTGCTGGCTTATCCCCCAAAGAAATAATTAGTTTGCAGCGATCGCACCAAATTTACGATGCTCAAGGCCACTTCCTCCAGATTACAACTTCAGGATCTATCCGGCAAGTACCTGTGAATCAGTGGATTATGGGCAAACGCTATGGTTCTTATACTAACAATCCCTTAATCAAATGGCTGAAAAGTCGTAAAGATCCTCACCCTACAATGTTTCTTAATAAAGCAGACCAGCCAGTCAGTGAATTAGAAATCCAAATGTACTGGGAAAAATGGACCGAGGGACTTTTAACACTCCCCGGACAACCGCCAGTGATCGCCCAAGCACAAGATACATGGTGTGTAGAAATGTTAATGCGCGGGATCACCTTGGACAATCTCAGCATTTTGACTGGATGCGATCGCAGCCAATTGCAACCCTACGCCCGTCGGGCTAGAGAAAAAGAGGCTTTAGAGCAAGCAACTCGTTTAGATCAGAAGCCGGGTTGACTTTCACCGAGTTAAAGATGGGGGAGGTGAGCGAAACTACGCCCATCCCCCTCAATAGTTTGCACATAATAACCCAAGTTGCTACTGTCGTGCTAAAATCACATTGTTTATATAATCTTATATATCTTGACGTTTTTTAGACACAGGCAGATTTGACATACTCCCTGATCTGAAAGTTCAGGGATTCTGGATTCAAACAGCAATAGCAGGCATAGCCCGTCTTACATCACTGAGCAACGACAGACAATGCCCTGCCTGTTGCCACTATTTTACCAAAAAGCCGTCCTAGAAGAACGGCGGCTCTAGACCCAAGCTTTCGGTAAACAACCATATAACATCTCATGGATAACTACGGTTACTACTTTTTAGCTCCCCGACTTCTTCAAGAATTCGGGGATATGATCGGCAATAAATTAATCTTGCAGTTGATTTAACCAAACCTGTAAATCTTGTAAACTGGTAAAATCTAATAACGCTTCACTCAGATTTTCTAAGTTAGTTAAAGATAACCCAGAAATATTATTTTTTACTTCCTCTGGTAATTCTCCAAACCGTTTACTTAACAGTCGAGTGACTAAATTTAAAGCACTTTCTTTGAGTCCTTCTTGTCTTCCTTCTTGTCTTCCTTCTTGTCTTCCTTCTTGTCTTCCTTCTTGTCTTCCTTCTTGTCTTCCTTCTTGTCTTCCTTCTTGTCT
The DNA here is from genome assembly GCA_038087035.1 of Gloeotrichia echinulata CP02. Classification (NCBI taxonomy): domain Bacteria; kingdom Bacillati; phylum Cyanobacteriota; class Cyanophyceae; order Nostocales; family Gloeotrichiaceae; genus Gloeotrichia; species Gloeotrichia echinulata. Next base: position 529,041 of record CP051187.1, read on the forward strand.
TCCTTCTTTGAGTCCTTCTTGTCTTCCTTCTTCTCTTGCTTCCTGTTTAATTTCTTGATAAGCGCGACTTCTTTCTAATGATATTCCTAGCATGACTTGAACCTCCCGTAAAGTCATATTTTCAAACCTATACATCATTATTGTAGTAATCATTTCTAATATCATCTCATTTGACGACATTTCTTGATTACTTCTATTTAACAAATACCTAGCTGCTTCTGGTGCTTTACTTTCTGCTAAAGTCGTCAGTACCATTAATCCTACCCACACAGGTAATTGTTGAATATCTCCCAATTCATCTAAATATATTCTATGTACTTGGTTGCCGTTAAGCAAGGAGCGATGAGGGTAAATATTACTTTGTTCTGTATTGCGAGATGGATAAATTATAACTGCTTGCCAATCATTAAATCTAGCACTGTTACGGTAGAAATATAAATGAGATTCGGCAAATACCCTTTCATAAATTTGTTCATCTTTTTGGAATTGCACTTCACAGAAATAAACAGTACCTGGAATATCATTTTCTGGTGGTAAAAATACTCCATCAATTTCAAATTTAGGCTCTTTAACAGCTACAGAATCAAATCTATATAAATCTGCATTGTTTGGAGGTTTTTCCAATAATTGAAATAACACAGATGGATATTGTTGAAAAAGTTTATAAAAAATAGAATCTCTACGCATTCAACACCCCGGCTCAAGTCAAAAGTTAAAAATTAATTAATCCGAAACCCAATCTTGGCTAACTGTTCCTTGCTTTCCTGTCCATAAATAGAAATATTATCAACGTTTCCCCTGGTGGTGGCGGGTCGCGCCACCACCACTTTAAAGTGTACAATGCCTGCGGCGCTTGCGGTGCCATCACATTCAATAGTAATTTTATTGATCGTGCGTAAAACCCCATCCCCTTGTGGGTGGGGCGGTTGAAACTTGATAACCCGCAACTTGGGTTAATATGCCCTGCCATGCACCTGATGAAAACGATAAAATAGGCGATAAACTTACATTCGTGCTGTGTATATGGCAACCCAACTCAGCGAAGCGAAATCTTCAAATCAACTGGTAATCACATGGGAAGCCTTACCCAAAGACTTTCAATTAGAGGATGAGCCAGTGGAGAATACCGGTCAGCCAATTTTGGCTGGCGCTTTGCGCGAAAGCCTAGAAATTAGTGGCTTAATCGAGCCGCAAATGTTAATCGCCTCGAATTTTGGATTGTGTGCCACAGTCAACGGGCAATTGATCATTAAAGCACCAGACTGGGTATATGTATCGGCTGTTAAGGAAATTCTCAGCGATCGCAAAAGTTACACACCCATCCTCGAAGGTGAAATCCCTACCGTTGTGATGGAATTTATCTCCGAAACCGATGGTGGGGAATATTCTGTCAAGCGGACTTATCCACCAGGAAAGTGGTTTTTTTACGAGCAAATATTGCAGATTCCCATCTATGTAATTTTTGAACCAGACGGCGGTTTGTTAGAATATTATCAACTCAAAAATGGACGCTATGAGTTAATTCTACCTGATGAGAATGGTCGTCATTGGGTTGATTCTCTAGGTTTGTTTTTGGGAACTTGGCAAGGCACAAAAGAAGCTCGAACTGGTTATTGGTTGCGCTGGTGGGACAAATCTGGCAATTTGCTACTCTGGGCTGTAGAACAAATTGAACAGGAACGTCAACGCGCCGAACAGGAACGTCAACGCGCCGAACAGGAACGTCAACGCGCCGAACAGGAAAGCGAACGCGCCGAACAGGAACGTCAACGCGCCGAACAGGAAAGCGAACGCGCCGAACAGGAACGTCAACGCGCCGAACAGGAAAGCCAGCAAAAAGAACGACTGATTGCTTATTTACGATCTACGGGTATCGACCCCAATAATTTGCCACCATTCCAGTAGATCTAATTCAAAAAATATCCAAATCCTAGGATGCGTAATTCGTAATTCCAAATTCCCAATTACGAATTACGAATTATGAATTATGGATGGGGATTTAGACCCTCGCGTCGCTGTTTAAGTTTGAGCATAATTTCTGCGTGCATTTCGCGGGTAATGGGATAAAAATATGTTAAAACTAAGCCCAAAATTAAACAAATGGTAGGCAGAGGACCAACAGCAATCCGAATAGCGATTAATGCCGAATCAGGTTGTATCGCTAGTGTAGTTTCTCCTGCTACAACTTCTTTAAAACCGGCTGATTGTAAAGCATTTCCGACCAAAAATAGCCCGAAAGCTAAACCAAATTTTTGCAGCAAAACCATGAAGCCATAAAAAATGCCTTCACGGCGTTGTCCGGTTTGGAGTTCATCTAAGTCAATCACATCTGGAATCATTGACCAGGGAACTAGATAAGCTGTGGAAACACCAAAACCTGCCATTACAGCCATGACATACATTAAACCTATTTGATTCTGCTGTAAGAAAAATAGTCCGGCAGCGGCGATGATCCATAAAATCATACCAAGAAAATAAACAACTTTTTTCCCAACTTTTTTACTGATTGCACCCCAGACAAATAACATTAGCAGGGCGGTACCTTGCACTGCAATCATGACTGTGGGGACATCTGAATCTTTGAGGCGCATACAGTAGAGAACAAAGTAGGGAATAATGCTAGCTGTAATTTGCACGCCTAACCAAGAAAAAAGATATATACCAATCACAAATAAAAAAGGTCGGTTGGTGAAGACGATTTTTAACTGTTCGAGAAAAGGAATAGATGGGGGTTCTGCAGTTTGGGTGCGTTTAGCCTCAAAAGCCAAAATGCGATCGCGTGTACCAAACACGCACCAATATAATGATAAAGTCGAAATTACAGTACAGACTGCCGCCAACACTATATATTGTTGTTGGGGAACCTCAATCAAAGAAAACACAATTTTTGATAAAATCAACGACAAAATACTGCCACCAATGGAAAATGTAAAGCGAAAGCTATTGAGGCTAGTGCGTTCGTCGTAATCTTGAGTGAGTTCTGGAGTCATCGCCGTATAAGGCAAATTGACAACAGTGTAAAACACCTGAGATACTATCCCAATCGCTACGTAATACCAAAACAACGGCCAAATATTGGCATTTTTATCGGCACTAAATTGGGGTACAATCCACTGCAAGAAAAAGAAAGCTCCAAAGGGAATTGCGCCATATAATAGCCAAGGGAGACGACGACCCCAGCGCCGCGATTCAGTTTTATCAGTCAGAAAACCCACAAAGGGATCATTTACTGCATCCCAAATTTTCCCAATCATTAAAATACTTCCAGCCAAACCCGCCGGGATACCAGCGACATTGGTAAAGAACACCAGCAGAAAAAATACGGAAATATTTGCAGTAATTGCTGGCCCTAAATCGCCAGCACCATAAGCCAGTTTGGTTTTAAAATCTAGCTTTTCACTTTCAGCCGTCTTTTGGGCATAACCATCAGCAGAATTAGTCATAATGGGGTGCGCTCATATTACAATAAAAAGTTTGCCTTCATTATTAATTAACCATCACATCCCTTACTTTTATGCCAGACCTTTACGTTTCTTGGTCAGATTATCACCAAAAAATTGAACAACTGGCTGCTCAGATTTATCAATCTGGCTGGGAATTTAACCAGATTATCTGTCTTGCTAGAGGTGGACTGCGAATCGGAGATATTCTTTCCCGGATATATAATCAGCCCCTGGCAATTTTAGCTACATCATCTTACAGTGGACCGGGCAAACAGGAAAGAAGTAGTTTAACCTTTTCTCGCCACTTGACAATGACTACCGAAAAGTTAGGTTCCCATATTCTTTTAGTGGATGACCTGGTAGATTCTGGGATCACACTCGAAGAGACGATTCCCTGGCTCCAGCAAAATAGTGATTCCCCAATTGCGGAAATTCGCACTGGTGTAATTTGGTATAAAGCATGTTCAGTGTTTGAGCCAAATTACTACGTTGATTATTTATCTGATAATCCCTGGATTCATCAACCCTTTGAGCATTATGAGTATATGAACCCTGCTGAGTTAATCAGGAGTAGGGAGTTAGGAGTTAGGAGTTAGGAGTTAGGAGTTCGGTTTGGGGGTCTAAAGGAACTCCAAAAAATAAATTATCCGCAGGTGCGATAGGGTAGGGTGCGTCATTACCAATAATTTCTGGTAATGTCAAGGATTTATCGCTCGTGACGCACCCGACAAATTGGAGATTTTTTTAATTGCAAGTCCCTAATGTCTACAATTATCCTTAGAGGATGTTTTCCAAGTTTTGGGCGAATATAATTCGTGGACTAACAGGAAATCAAGCTTTTTAAACCTGCGTAGGCAGGTTTTGTCTGTGTAGCCGCGATTTCTAATCGCCAGGGCTGGTATTAATTTAGACTGAAGCAGATGTAAAAAATATGAGTCGTCCTCGCATCATTCAGCCTGGTCAAAGTTATACTTTCAGCAAATATTTTGACCTATCGTTTTCCCCAGAAGATATTTTGGCAGAACTTGGCTGTTCTTACCAACGCGAACGCTTGCAATTACCAAGAAGCGAAGAATTTAATATTAATATAATTACCGAATTGCAACGAATAATTGAACGTAACCTGCGGCGGGTAAAGTTACTGAGTGAAGATGCACGCAAACAAGCAATAATTGCTCCAATATTACTAGAAGTTTGTGAAATCACTCAAAGTCAATTGAATATTGAATATCCAATTAATGTCAGCGACCAACTTAAAGGTAGTTTGGATTACTATATTAATAAAGGTAAAGGGTTGTTGGTAATTGAAGCCAAACAAGCAGATTTAAGTAGGGGGTTTACCCAATTAGCAGTAGAGTTAATCGCCTTAGATCAATGGATAAATTCAGATACGCCTATTCTTTATGGCGCAGTCACTACTGGTGAAGATTGGCGATTTGCTATCTATAACCGTGAAGAAAAACAAATAACTGAAGACATTAAACTCTATCGAGTACCAGAAGAGTTAACTGAACTGATTAACATTTTAGTTAGGATATTGAACAATTCCTGAACTAGTCTAAACTCCAATCAAATATCGACGGTTTAAATATGATTGCTTCCCCCCAAGATACCTACTTCACCCCCGCACAATACCTCCAAATGGAGGAAAATAGCCCGATTAAACATGAATACATCGACGGGTACATCTACGCAATGGCTGGCGCCCTAGACCCCCACATTACCATCGCCGGGAATTTATTTGCACTTCTGCGTAATCATGTACGCGGTTCTGGCTGTCGTGTTTATATCACCGATATGAAAGCGCGAATAGAATCTCTGAATCGATTTTACTATCCTGATGTGATGGTTACTTGCGACCAACGCGACCAAGAGACACCCGGTTATAAAAGATTCCCTTGTTTAATAGTTGAAGTTTTATCTAATTCTACCGAAGCTTTTGACAGAGGTGACAAATTTATCGATTATCAAAATATAGAAACTTTGCAAGAGTATGTTTTAATTAATAGCAAACGCCAGCGAATCGAGTGCTTCCGTCGTAATAATGAAGGGCTGTGGCTATTACAATTTTACACGGCAGAACAAAACTTATTTCGCCTTAATAGTATTGATTTTGAAGGGACAATTACAGCGCTTTATGAAGATGTCACCTTTGAATCGCAGCCGTAATTAGCAAATTTATAGTGAGGTATAAGAACCCCAAACCCCTAAGCGCAAGCGAGGAGGGGCTATGATATACCTCATCTGATTAGGCAAAGCTATATCATGTCAGGCTGAACTCTAAGGGATATTAGACAGGTAACTTAGACTTGTAACAAAATATTAACTCTACACAGATGTATTTAGCGGTACTTGTATATGCAAAAATACATCGCTAAATTATATATCTAGCACCGAGATAAGGCAAGTTACCTTCACCAGTTAAATTTTGTAGGGTGTGTGACGGCGCTGATGATGGATAATTTTTAGTTGCTAAATTATATGATGCGCCGTCACGCACCGCCAATGATATTAAAGACGGTGCGTACCGGGTACACATCCTACAGAATATAAGAAATAACTTGTACTTTTTGTAGCCTGGAATCCTTGCAGTAAAAAATTTAAGTTGGAAAATTAAATAATAGTTGGGTTTGTATATTCAGTCCGACTTACCTAGGTTTATGTACTCATTTTTGAATATAAACGAGCCGCAAAGTATGCAAGGAAAGAGAAAAAACAGAAGAAATAGAGTAAGGAATAGAAGCAATAGACAAAATACTATTATAAGTAGCGATTGCCTTGAAACCTTAAAAAATCAAGCAGAAGAACTCGATCAAGCAGGGGATTATGAAGGTGAGATTGCCCTCTACAAACAGCATATTCTGCTAGATCCTCATAATGTTAATGTTTTAAGGCGATATAGTAAAGCTTTAGCTGAAGTCAATCCACAAGATAAAAAAGCTATAAAATATATTAAAAAAGCTTTACGAATTGACCCTATGAATGTCGATGTTTTGAGAAATTATGGGGAAATACTAGCAAAGCGTGAAGAATTTGAGCCTTCATTCAAGAAATTTGAAAAAGCTTTAAAGCTTAAAAAAGACGATATAAAAGTTTTAACTTCCTATGCCAGTGCGCTGAAAAAAGATAAACAGTTTGAAAAAGCAATACCATTTCTTAAACAAGTTGTAGAACTAGAGCCTGAAAACTACAAAAGCCTCACAAACTTAGCCTTTACGTTTCTAGATATAAAACAATATGAAGATGCTAGAGATGTTTTTGATCAAGTAATCAGCCGTGAATTTGATTATACAGAATCAAAGTCTAATACCTTTTTTGGCATAGCTTGTGAATTACAAAAATACAAGCAGACAGACATAGCTTTTGATTATTTTGAGCAGGCGATAGAACTTGAACCAGATAATGCTAAATATCTTGCTAATTATGCCAATGCATTAACATCTGCAGGAGAATATGAAAAAGCTTTGGAGTTTTTTGAGAAATCGCTTAAGATTGATCCAAATAATGAGAAGACTCGAAAGACAGTTAGAACAATAGCTTATCATGCTATCAAAGAGCCTCCTCAGGAAGCTCTAAAAATATTTGAAAAACTAATACAGCTTGACTCTGATAATATCCAAACACGTATCACTTATGTCAACTTAGTTGAAGATAATAATTATGCTAGGTTTCGAGATGCCAAAAATTTAGAGAATGTAGGACAAAATCAACAAGCTATAGAGCAACTTGAAAAAATTAATCTTGATACGCTTCATCAATATCATGCAATTGTAATTCTGATGACCTTGGGCAGACTATATTATCGCATCAAATCATTGGAAAAAGGTGAAGAATATTTCGAGTTGGCAATGGCCAACTCGGACGACAAAGATAGAACATGTTTATACATTGCCAGAAGTATCCTTGTTAGCGGTCACAGCGATCACTATAGGAACAGAGCAGTTGAGAGGTTAAAGCAAATTCCAAGAAGCTCGCCGCGCTATGACCAAGCAGCAGAGATGCTAATTCTCAATCAGAATGAAGAAGACTTTTTTAATATGGTGAAAATGGTGAAAACTGAAACTCAAAACTGGTTCAGAGATACTGTAACTGACACTGAAGCGCTCAACGCGGCGATGTATCACAAGATTGCCAATGAAATTGCCATTCTTAAGGGAATTGCACATAGGATTTTGCGACTATCCGAACAAGAAGACCCCCAGTTAAGAGACATTATTGAGTGTATTGAGAATGTCTTTACAGAGGTAAATAAAAAAAAGGCAGCACAAAAGAATGAAATTGAAAACATCCCTACCGATGACTATGGAAATATTCTGGCTGTGATTTCTAAAACAGCTCATGATATTTCAGATTTTGTCAATAATCAGCTTGCTGTGATTGAGTCTAAAACTCGGCGGGCAATGAGGAAATTACAACCCAGTCATGCTCATTATGCCCAGTTTGAGAAGTTGCTGACGCTATTAGAACAGACTCAAACAGCTCTCAATGATTTGAAAGCGATTAACGAAGGCATCACCATCAAGAATCATCGCTTTAAGGTGAAAAAGCTGTTTGAAAAGTGGGAAACAACCCCTCAAATTGAACAGGCTGAGATTGTCGTAGATATTCAAAACGGCGATTTCGAGTTCAATGGCGATGAAGAAAAAATTAAGAGTGCGCTGAATGAATTGGTGGAGAATTCTCTCAAACACAATTTTGGGCAGAATTTAGAAATTAAAATAACTTCCAGGGATGTCATAAATCCATCAGTGATACGGGGACGAACGATTCCAGGTGAGGATAAATATTTGTTCATCGAATTTGTCGATAATGGTAAAGGGATTCCCGAAGATAGAAAGGAGTGGATTTTTCAACCCCTGAAAACGACCTCTCAGGAAGGAAATGGTAGTGGGTTAGGGTTATTCATTATCCGTAAAACCCTGAGCAAGATGAACGGATATATCCTAGAAACAGGACGCAACGGAGCCAGATTTGAAATTTACATTCGATACACAAAATAAGAGGTATAGTAGGCAAAATGCAAACGGAAAACGTTCATTTGTTGGTAGTGGAAGACAATCGTGGTTATTTGGATGAATTGCAGTCTTGGCTGAAAGACACCTTTGGTTATAAAGAAATCCAAACTGCAAGCAGTGTTAAAGAGGCGAAGGAAAAATTGAATGTTACCTTCGATGTGATTATTTCAGATATGCGGATGGAAGAGGATGACAGCGGCTTTACCATTGTGAATGAGGTGAAAGAACGAAACATTTCCTCTGTAATCATCATCCTAACAGCGAACGATTCAGTCAAAGATTGCCATACTGCATTTAAATCGGGAGTATGGGACTATATTCCCAAAACTAAGCCAGGGAATGTTTTTGATGCACTGCATCTATCGATTCAAGATGCGATCGCCTACTTCAACCGTTGGGGTAATGCTCACGATAAGCAGTGGATTAGCGAGAATCTAGAAACATTGAAACAAACTTATTATGGTCAATATATTGCTGTAATCAACAAAACGGTAATTGATGTAGCAGATACCGAAGAAGACTTAAATAAACAGATTGATGAACGACAACTACGCCGCTTTTTAACAACAATTAAAAAAATCGGTGATCTGCGCCCTATTTCTGAGTTAATCAAACTGCCCGAAAGCGAACAATTAGAATACAAAAGCACTTTGCAATGGGATGTTATAAAAAACCGGAGAAATGAGGATCTCAAATGGAATGTTGTGAAAACCATTGCTGCTTTCCTAAACTCTGAGGGAGGAACATTAATTATTGGCGTGGAAGACAATGGCAATATTTTTGGCTTAGAGAAAGACCTTTCTTTATTTTCTAAAGGGAAAGATGAGTTCAAGCAGACGATCATGAACTATGTTTGCGATTACATTGGTCCTAGCTTTGCATCATTGATCAAAACTCGCTTTGAAACTATTGAAGGTAAAGATGTTTGTGCCATTTATGTCCAAAAATCAAGCAAACCAGTTTTCGTTAAAAACAAAGAAGCGCTGATATTTTATATTCGGGCAGATAATACATCGCGACCACTTGGCATCCCAGCCATTTACAATCGTCTGTAATGGTTATCTGATGCGCCGTCACGCACCGCCAATGAGATCAAAGATGGTGCGTACCCTCCGGGTACACACCCTACAGACTACGAACTATTACCGAGATTAAACAGAAAAAACTGAATCAAAAACCTGTTGAGCAGTAAGGTTTAATTGTGGAAATGTCGGAGATTTAATTAAGTCATTCCCTCGGAACATTGTTTTTACATATTCCCCATCCACAAGTTCGCATACAAAGATAGCGGATTGTTTGGGATAGCCAATAAAATCGCGTCCACCCAAAGCAGCATAATCAACAATCCAGTATTCAGGAATTCCCATACTTTCATAATCACGAAGTTTGTCGTAGTAGTCATCTTGCCAATTGGTGCTAACTACTTCAACTATTAATTTAACAGAAGTTGCGTTTTGAATGATTGACTCGGTTTCCCACCGTGTTTCAGTACCAATAGTTTCTTCATTCAAAATAATAATGTCCGGTTCGTAACCAGACCTATCGCGTAAAGGTTTAACAATCGATTCCCTGGGTATTGTCCAAACACCGCGCTTACCCACTTCTCTAATTATGAGAATTAATTCTTCAATGAGAAAGCCTGTTAATTTTGAATGCTTCCCTTTAGGTTTAGGCACTTCAACAATTACTCCATCATGCAATTCATAGCGTACTATTGAGTTTTCTGGATACCATTCGATAAACTCATCAAAAGTGTATATTTTTGGTTCCGTTTGTATTTGTGTTTCGGCTTGAGTCATAGTTACCACCTCCACATAATATTTAACTCTTGAGTTAAGTTTAACACTTTGAACACGTTCGCGTAGCGTCTGTCTACGACACGCTACGCGAACGTAGAGAAAGAAATAGGGTTTGAGAGATATTTTGCATAAGTCCTGTTTAAATCTTGGGTTTCGTTCTCTGATATAATTAGTAATAATGTAATTTTTGACAAAATTGGCAAAAATCTATCATGAAAAAATAATTAATTTAAATAATATCAAGCAACCGCTAATTAACGGTAAAGATAAACTACGACCCATCGCCTACAGTATGGATTTGTTGATACCAGGGTTTTATTTTTGGTGTCCATATTTTCGCATAAAACTTGGCGGGGCGATGCCCGATGATAGTCCTTACAAATATCCTGGTACGATTCATAGTTCTATGGGTGTGGCGCTGGTGTTACCAGGATACAGGATATTTACGACCTATCAAGGTAGTTATGACGCTTGACAAGCACACAATCCAAGGATTACTTACCAGCATTTACCACTAAAACATTACCGTCAAGCGAATTTGAAAAAAGAATGATTAACGTTGGATATTACGAAGTTGGAACCGCGCCCGCGCCAGGTGGGAGAATCAAAATTTGGTGGTCACACGCTGAATATCCAAGAGTTGAATCTATCTATAGTCCTGACAAAAATATTGTGTTGACTGCTTATAGCACTTCCTATTCAGATGAGGTACAAAATTGTATCACGCGATGTAGGGGCACGGCACTGCCGTGCCCTTACCGATGTACCTCACTAGGGCGAGAAACGCTATATCATGTCTAGAGCTGGAAACTAAAAAATTGGGGTGAGGATTGGTAACTTCTGTAGTCTCAAAAATAGCAATTCCACTGGGCCAAATCAAAACAACCACAGCCAAACTGGTAAAGTAACCAACAATATCATCGCCCCTAATCCTAAAGCAGTTACAGCCAGGTCACGATCTAAATCGAAGGTTTCCGCCAGTACCAGTGTAGCAAAGGCAGGAGGCATGGCCATTTGTAGTACAATTACCTGTGCTGGGGCACCAGTGACACCAAAAAGTGGTAAACTCCAGCCGACAAGTAAGGGAACTATCAGCATTTTGATTGCCAAACTTATCCCGGTTTGTGGTAGTCTTTCCCAAGAATTCAGCTTGGAGAGTCGCATCCCAATTAAAACTAGAGATAAAGCCACTGCAGTCCAAGCTATTTTATCTAGGCAGAATTCCACTACACTGGGGATTGTCACCTGCCGAAATAGCAAGCCAACGCCGAAACTCCACAGAGCCGGATTGATTAATATCGCCTTAGTAGTCTGCCAATAATTGCTGACAGTGGTGCCAAAATGAGATGCTAAGGCTACACCCAAGCCATAAGCTCCGAAAAGTGTCCCCAGTAAATCGTAAAATAAAGCCCAGGTAAAGTATTCTTTTCCTACCATTGCTAGGATAATGGGAAAACCGATATATCCTGTATTACCGACCATTGCCGCTAATATAAAACTGCCCTGAGTTTGTTGTTCGGGAATGGTATTTCTAAAATAGGCTTGACCTTTAATGGCAATCCACGCTAAAAATGCCCCTAGGAAAATAGCTAGGTAGGCGATCGCGGGTGCAATCCACATCTGTCCTGACAAGTCTGCTCTGTATAAGAACGATATAATGCTTATAGGTCCTCCTACCCAAAAAAGAACCTGCCCTAAATAGGTGGGAACTGTCGTGGGTAGCCAACGTCCGAGAATAAATCCTACTAGCGCTAATCCCACTAGCTTCACATATAGTTCTAGAAGGCTTGTCACAATTATACCTAATGATACAGTTGTAAATCCTACCTATTGTGTTGATTTTTGTCCAGTCTAAAATCTGTTATGGCTATTCAAAAAAAGCAGGAGTGAACCCTTGAACAAGGCTGAGTTTTCTGGAAACCCGCAAAACTCATCAGCCTCTGGTGATGACATACCAGCGGCTTTGCGCGATACTCCTGATGCACCCCCCAAGGTGCGCGTGCAACTGCTAATTTTGGTGGTTGGGGGAGTGGTAGGATTTGTATTATTGGCTGTATTTAGTGGTTTTTTATTTTACGTCACCGCACCGAAAAAAACGGTTAATTCTCCACCTACGCCTGCTAGTCCGCCAGCTAATGCACAAGTGGGTAATTCTGTCAACTCTCCCGCTAACAATACTGATACTGTGTTAGGACATTTGGCATATCCAGAAGCGCCAGAGTCGGAACTAGTAGCAGTTTCTCGTGATGGACGAATCAGAATGCGGAAAGCCGCAGCCGAAAAGTTCCAAGCAATGGTACAAGCAGGGCGGAGTGCGGGTGTGACATTAGTACCAATTTCTGGCTTTCGCTCGGTAAAAGAGCAAGAGCAGTTATTTTTTGGTGTAGGCGCCCAGCGGAATCAAACCCCAGCGCAAAGAGCGGCTTTGAGCGCTCCTCCTGGTCATAGCGAACATCATACAGGTTACGCTGCCGATATTGGCGATGGAGCGGTACCAGCAACCAATCTCCAAGCTAATTTTGATAATACCAAAGCTTATCAGTGGTTAGAAGCAAATGCAGCCCGTTTCGGCTTTGAGATGTCATTTCCCAAAGACAATCCCCAAGGCGTAAGTTATGAACCTTGGCACTGGCGTTTTGTCGGCGATCGCGATAGTTTGGAAATGTTCTACAAAGCCAAAAATCTAAAACCCACCCCGCAGTAGGGATGGGTACTGGGGACTGGGGACTGGGGACAATCCCTAGCCTCCAGGCGCTTTTTCCGGCTCTGGTTTCTGATACTTACCTGGATATTTCTTCTGGAAATATTCTTCCATCACTTTTAACACCACCGGACCTGCAACGCTACCACCACCACCACCGGAATGTTCAGCAAAGACGACAACCAGAATTTCTGGCTTATTAGCGGGAGCATAAGCACCAAACCAAGCGTGGTTTTGTTTTACACCACGGTTCCAGGCTTCAGCGGTGCCACTTTTACCAGCCATCGGGGGAACTGTGGGTTTATTCAAACTTTTACCCGTACCTTCTGTGATCACCTTCCGCAGTCCCTCCTGAAGAATTTTGATGGTAATCGGCTTCATATTTACAGATTCTCGCCAACTTTTTGCTTCTTCATTGTCTTTGAGCAAATGGGGCTGGACTCGGTAACCACCATTGGCGGGGACGGCGAACATCACAGCTACTTGCAATGGTGTGGTTTGCAAAGCACCTTGACCAATTGACATATTAACACTATCACCTACAGTCCAAGGTATTTTCCAAACTTTTTGTTTCCATGTTTCATCTGGAACTAGTCCTTTTGCTTCTTCGGACACAAACTCAAAGCCGGTTTTTTGTCCAAATCCAAATTTACGAGTCCATTCAATCAAAATTGGACCGCCGACTCTCTTAGCAACTTGATAAAAGAATGTATCGCTACTCATCGCCATTGCGCCCGTAAAGCCTAAAGGTCCGAATCCGGCGTGGTTCCATTCACCAAAGCGGGTACCGCCAATAGTTAAAGAACCGTAGGTTTGGAGAATGGTATTGGGAGCAAATTTACCTGATTCTAGTGCTGCGGCTGTGGTAACAATTTTGAAGGTACTAGCGGGTGGAAAGACGCTGAGGGCGCGATTGACTAAGGGATGTTCTTCACCTTGTACGCTTTCCCAATCTTTTTTGCTGAGTTTCTGCTTGGAGAAAATATTGGGGTCGTATGTCGGGTGAGACACCATTGCTAAGACCGCACCATTCTTTGGATGAAGGGCGACAACGGCACCATTGCGATCGCCTAAAGCTTTTTCCGCCGCCTTTTGCACATCTAAATCTATGGTCAAGCGGATATCATTCCCCGCTTTCGCCTGTTTCTCGCCTAATATCCGCAGTGGACGACCTGCTCCATCCACTTCTACTTGCTGACCGCCCCACTCACCCCGTAGTGTTTTCTCATAGGCTTTTTCGATTCCCATCTGACCGATTACGTCTCCCAATCGGTAGCCTTCGGGCTTCCTTCGTTTCAACTGCTCGGCGGTCAGTTCACGAGTATAGCCCAGTACATGAGCTAATTCCCTACCGTGGGGGTAGTAGCGCACCGCTTCTGTATGAATTTCTACGTCTGGGAGTTCCGTTTCATACTCCTTTAATGCTGTGATTTCGGCTTCGTTCAAGTCACGGGCAATGCGGATAAGTGTAGAAGAATTAGCACCTGCTTCTTCTAATTTTTTTTCTATTTCTGCTTGGGGAATGTCCAGAATTTGCGCTAGACGCGGCCCCACCACTGACCACGCTGGCTTAGTATGTGCCATCGGCCATAAATATACAGACCGAGGATAGCGAGTACTGGCTAATAATTTGCCATTGCGATCAAAAATGTTGCCTCGTTCCGGTTGTTTGGGAATCATCCGAATCCGGTTTCCCTCTGCGCGTTTGCGGTGGTTAGCTCCTTCGACAATTTGCAAATATGCTAGACGTGCGCCTATGCCACCCGTCATTAATAGGGTAAATATAATTACAGATATTGACTGGAAATTCTGTCCGACTGTACGTGTATTTTTTTGTCCGCCAAAGGTCGAGTGTGGGAATAAGGTCATAAAATTAGTAGTATCTATATATTATACTCTTAAATTTCTACCGATTCTTCAGTGGAAAAGCAATGCTAAAAGCGTCGTTATAGTAAATTATTTTCAATAGATACAATAACTTAAATCTAATGTTTAGCGTGCTTAATATTTTCTGAATAGGCTCACGATTGAGCCTTAGCGGCTGATTCTTCAACCTGGGGCTGCTCATCAAATTCCTCGCGCCGTGGAAACCCCTGCATTTATGCATGGGGGTAAGGCGCAGGCGAATTTATTCGCTGTCCCCCTTTCGGGGCTGGATAAGCAGAGGAGTAGTACTTATCCATTTCCCTGTATGCCGGGAATCGCCTTGCTACTCCAGTAATGTTAGCTTCTCCTAAGAGGAGACGCTGCGCGAACGACAATGTTAGAGGTCGGTAACTATCTAAACGACACGGGTTTAACCCCTTTAAGCCTGTTTAATCGTCTAGTTCTAGAGCAGGGAACTAGCTTCGCATCCCCTGGTAGGTCTTTAACTCTTACCTCTAACGTAGTTCAGTTAAGAACTTAGTCTGGTCAGATTAGGGCTTTTTGAAGCCCCCGGCTTTAGCCGTGGGGTTTCTGACACTTACCGGGATACTTATGCTGGAAATATGCTTCCATCACTTGTAAGACCATTGGTCCACAAACAGTTCCGCCATGATCGCCGGAGTTTTCCCCAAAAGCGACAACTGCAATTTCTGGCTGATCACTGGGAGCATAGGCACCAAACCAAGTATGATTTGGGCGACCAGTACCAGCTTCAGCGGTGCCACTTTTCCCGGATGCTGGAGCAATGGTTGGTAGATTGAACGCACCCCATCTAAATCAAAGATTATAGATGGGGATTCGTGCGCTAAGAAGCTGTAATACTTCTTGAGCGTTACCAGGGTTACTGGCGTTCTCAGTGTGTCGTTAGAACTTTCGCTTACGTTGGCGAAGCCTGCGCTCCGCGCATACACCCTAGTAAAAAGTATTATTAATATAATGACTTTTTACTCGTTATAAATAATTAGTGAAATTGGTCTATGTCTCCGGCCGTAAAGCTTTTACAGTACCGCAAAAACTAATTACTAGAATGATAGCATGAAAGAATAATTGTTGCTGCGCGTTTTATACATGTGTAGCTTACCCCACCTAAAATGTAGATATTTTTATAGTATTTTTAGGTGGGGACTGCGCGAAACAATTTTGTTCAAACGCTTACCTGTCCCCTCAGTAATTACCTTTCGCAGTCCGTCGCGGAGAACTTTGATAGTTTCCGGCTTCATATTTAACGATTCTCGCCAGTTTTTTGCAGCTTCATGGTCTTTGAGTAAGTGCGGCTTCACGCGATAGCCACCATTAGCCGGCACAGAAAACATAATCGCCGATTGCAGCGGTGTAACTTGCAGGGCGCCTTGACCAATTGACATATTTATGGTATCACCTACAGTCCAGGGTAGCTTAAATACTTTTTGCTTCCATATTTCGTCGGGAACCAAGCCTTTTGATTCTTCGTTGACAAACTCAACCCCGGTTTTGCGACCGAACCCATATTTGCGACTCCATGCGATCAAAGTAGGACCACCGACTCTTCTCCCAACTTGATAAAAGAAGGTATCACTACTCATGGCGATCGCACCAGGAAATCCCAACGGACCAAATCCAGAGTGGTTCCATTCACCAAAAGTGACTCCACCGACAGTTAAAGAACCGAAGGTTTGCAGTACTGAGTCAGGAGCAAATTTTCCCGATTCCAGACCTGCTGAGGTGGTAATAATTTTGAAAGTGCTAGCGGGGGGAAAAGCGCTGAGGGCGCGATTAACTAGGGGATGATCTTTACCTTGTACAGTTTCCCAGTCTTTTTGAGAGAGTTTTTGCTTAGAGAAGATATTGGGATCGTAGGTGGGGTGAGACGCCATTGCTAAGACCGCACCATTATTCGGGTCAATAGCGACTATCGCACCTTGGTATTTTCCCAAAGCTTTATCGGCGGCTTGTTGCACATCCCAATCTATGGTCAAATGTAAATCATTACCAGCCTGAGCCTGTTTTTCGCCCAAAACCCGAATTGGCCGACCAGCACCATCGACTTCCACCTGCTGACCACCCCATTCACCCCGGAGTGTTTTCTCATAGGCTTTTTCCACGCCCATCTGACCAATGACATCTCCCAGTCGGTAGCCTTCGGGCTTCTTATCTTTTAACTGTTCGGCGGTCAATTCACGAGTATAACCCAGGACATGAGCCAATTCTCGACCGTGGGGGTAATAGCGAACGGCTTCGGTATTTATTTGTACATCTGGGAGTTCTGTTTCATACTCCTTTAAAGCAGTCAGTTGAGCTTCATTCAAGTCGCGAGCAATGCGGATCAGTGAAGAAGAATTGGCACCAGCCTGTTCTAGTTTCTTTTCCATCTCCTCTTGGGGGATGTTGAGAATTGGCGACAGACGCCGACCCACCACCGACCACGAAGGCTTAGTATGTGCCATCGGCCACAAATATACAGAGTGCGGATAGCGAGTACTGGCTAAGAGTTTACCATTGCGGTCAAAAATGTTGCCTCGTTCCGGTTGCTTGAGAATCAATCGAATCCGGTTCGATTCTGCTCTTTGTCGCAGTTTTGGACCATCAACAATTTGCAAATACGCCAAACGAGCGTCGATACCAATCGTCATCACCAGAGTAAAGACGATTAAAAATATCGACTGGACACCACGCCCTACTGTACGTATATCCTTTTTTGCCCCAGATAGAGAGGATGGAAATATAGCCATAACAGCAAATTAAAAAATAAGATTACAATTATTTGTATTCAATAACCCTCAGTCCTATTCGGTAGTAAATGCCGAGAATACAGGGAAAATATTCCTTATCAGTTGTTTTTGATAGATACAATAAACCAAAGTGTTCCATTTAGTCTGCCTCATAGACTACATTCATGGGCACAATCACCTAAAATCATGGCATTCTACCGAGGATTATGGCTCAAACTGTAACGCAGAATCATAGGGGGATAAGGGCTTTGCAACCGCTTGATGTTGAACTGCGTAACGTGTTCAAGTTTTTCAACCAAGAACCAGCAGTCAATGGAATAGACCTGGATGTCAGACAGGGAGAATTTTTTAGTATCCTAGGTCCATCCGGTTGTGGTAAAACAACCACACTCAGATTAATTGCTGGATTTGAAATGGCTGATGCGGGGAAGGTATTAATACAGGGGGAGTCTATGAATAATGTCCCCCCTTATCGCCGACCTGTCAATACAGTATTTCAAAGTTATGCTCTATTTAACCACCTCAACGTGTGGGATAACATCGCCTTCGGACTGCGGCTGAAAAATGTTCGCAAATCAGAAATTGACAGCCGCGTTAAAGAAGCTTTAAAACTGGTCAAAATGGAAAGTTTGCGATCGCGCTTTCCCAGTCAACTCTCTGGTGGTCAACAGCAACGGGTCGCCTTAGCTAGGGCTTTAGTCAATCGCCCATCTGTAATACTACTAGATGAACCATTGGGAGCCTTAGATTTAAAACTGCGTAAAGAGATGCAGGTCGAACTATCAAATTTACACAAAGACCTAGGCTGGACTTTTGTCATGGTAACACACGACCAGGAAGAGGCGCTATCCTTATCTGATCGCATTGCTGTAATGAATCAAGGCAAAATTGAGCAAATTGGTACTCCTAGCCAAATTTACGAATTTCCTCGCACATCTTTTGTCGCAGATTTCATCGGAGACACGAATTTATTTAGTGGTGAAATTTCCACAGTAGACGCCTCTACCATCAAAATTGTCACAAAAACCGGACTAACAATAGTCGTTACCCGTCGTGAAGAAACACCCACCCAATTAGCGCAACCAGTAGTAGTCAGCATCCGTCCAGAAAAAATTCAACTTTCCCTCTATCCCCCCAATTTACCGACTAACTGCTTTGAAGCAAGACTAATCAACGTGATGTATTTAGGTACACACGTTAATTATGTTGTGGAATTAACAAATGGAATCACCATCAACGTTTTGCAGCCTAACACTTTTGGCAGCTTACCAGACCGCAATACACCCATCTACGCCTGGTGGTCAGAAAGTGATGGTTTGGCGATTAGTCAATAGTTATTGGTCAAAAGTCAAGGGTCAAAAGTCAAGGGTCAAAAGTCAAAAGTCAAAAGTCAAGGGTCAAGAGATGTCTAGTAGGTATTTTCAAGAATTGCGGGTTTATAAATTGGCAGAAAAATTAGCTGATGAAATTTGGAAAATAGTCGAGAGATGGGATATCTTTGCCAAAAATACAATGGGTATACAGATAGTGCGTTCAGCAGATAGCATTGGGGCAAATATAGCAGAAGGCGTTGGTCGAGGGAGTTATCAAGATAATCGCCGATTTATCAAAATAGCAAGAGGTTCTTTAAATGAGACTCAACATTGGTTAAGACGAGCATACATTCGTAAGCTTTTAACAATTGAGCAGATAGATAAACTCAAATTAATAATTGATCAATTGAGACCACAATTAAATTCATATCTCAAATCTATAGGCAATGTCTCAGAAAAAGAATCACCCTTGACCCTTGACCCTTGACCCTTGACCCTTGACCCTTGACCCTTGACCCTTGACCCTTGACCCTTGACCCTTGACCTATGACAAACAGAAGAAAATTTTTACACGGTGTGTCCGCACTTGCTAGCTTATCATTAACCGGGTGCGGCTGGAGGCTGGCTGATATCCGCGCTAATGCTAAGACGAAGGGTCAACGTGACCAACTTTATATATATACTTGGACGCAATATACAGATCCACAATTGCTGACAAATTTTAGCGTGCAAACTGGCATGAAAGTGCTGGCGGATGTGTATGATTCTAATGATGTGATGTTGGCTAAATTGCAAGCTGCTGGTGGTGGAAATTACAGCATTATCTACCCATCGGATTACATGGTACAAAAAATGGTAGATAAAGGTTTATTAACAGAAATAAATCATCAGCGCTTAATCGGTTTAGAAAATTTATTTCCGCGTTTTCAAAATTCAAGTTATGATGTGAATAACCGTTATAGTATCCCTTTCAATTGGGGAACAACAGGGTTACTTTATAATTCTGAAGTAATTAAAAATCCACCAGAGGACTGGGAATATCTTTGGCAAAATACCCCCCTACTGAATAAGCGAATGACGATGCTAAATGATGTTCGAGAGGTCATGGGTGCAGCCTTGCGGATGCTGGGTTATTCATACAATTCACAAGATGAAAACCAAATTAAACAAGCTTATGAAAAATTGCAAGAGCTTAAACCGACAATAGCAGCTTTTGACACTGATGCTTGGCAAAATCAAATTCTAGCAGGTGATTTAGTATTAGCAATGTGTTACTCTGCAGATGCTGTCCGAGTTAGTAAGGAAAATCCCCAACTCAAGTATGTAATTCCCCGCAGTGGTTCTTCATTATGGACTGACACTATTGTAATTCCCAAAACTGTAGCTAATTTGGATGGAGCCTATGCTTGGATTAACTTTATTTTGCAACCAGAAATTGCAGCCCAAATTAGTCAACGCCTGAACGTGGCTACACCCAATCGTGCTGGTTTTGAACAATTACCAAATAAAATTCAAAATAATACCAATTTGTTTCCCCCAGAGTCGCTTGTAGAAAAGTGTGAACGTATTACTCCTATAGGGAAGTTTGAAGAGGTTTATGAGCGATATTGGACGCAATTGACTAGTGGGTAACATGGTTATAAGTTAGGAGTTAGGAGTTAGGAGTTAGGAGTTAGGAGTTAGGAGTTAGGAGTTGGACGAATGACAAATAACAAATAGGATCTACTCTCCGGGCACATTAATAATCGTAGGGTGCGTGACGCTTCGATAAATATTGTACGTAGTTACAAGACTTGTAGCGTCACGCACCATTCTTTCAATGTGACACTAGTGTAAGTCCTGAGAAATAACAAATGACCAATGACAAATGACAAATGACCAATGACAAATAACAAATGACCAATGACAAATGACCAATGACAAATGACCAATGACCAATGACAAATGACAAATGACCAATGACCAATGACAAATGACCAATGACAAATGACCAATGACAAAATCAAAGTTAAATTGGGTAGAGCCTTTTGTATTACTTGCGCCAGCTGGTATTTGGTTGTTACTGTTGCTAGTTCTACCAAGTCTGATTATTTTTGAATTGAGTTTAGTTCCAAATATTCGACCGGGGGATGTTGTTAATCCTAGTGGGTTAGCGAACTATATTCGGATAATTGACCCCCTTTATTTGCAAGTGATTGTGCGTTCGCTGCTTTTGGCTAGTAGCACGACAATAATCTGTTTACTTTTGGGTTTTCCTGTTGCTTATTGGATTGCTTTGATAGCACCGCAGCGCTGGCGAAATTTGCTATTATTAGGCTTTATTTTGCCTTTGTGGACTTCTTCCTTGCTCCGTTCTTATGCTTGGATTACGATTTTGCGTCCGACTGGTTTATTGAATAGTTTACTAACAAGTTTACACTTGCCTACGTTAAGTTTACTCAATCAAATTCCAGCAGTATTGATTGGTATGAGCTATAGCTTATTACCTTACATGGTGTTGATTTTATATGCTGCGCTAGAAAAGTTAGATAAACGCTTACTAGAAGCCGCTGCAGATTTGGGTGCAAATCCTATCAAAGCTTTTTGGAATGTTACCATACCGCAAACCTTACCAGGAATTAACGCTGGTGCAATGCTGGTATTTATCACCGGTTTGGGCGATTTTGTTGACCCAGAATTGCTTGGTGGTGCTTCTAGTATGACGACGGCGAGATTAATTTATAACCAGTTTCTCGGAGCTACGCAAAATTGGGGTTTTGGTTCTGCTTTGAGTATGACATTAATTTTGGCTGTGAGTATTGCGATCGCCCTTTTAATTAAGTTTGGCGATAGCAGTCCCCAGCGATAGGGTAGTTCACCAGAAATTTTTCATTTGTCAGTAGGGGGATAGCAATGCTCATTGGTGTCAACTTAAGATAAACACTATAGCGGTTCTCAGTTGAGTGAGCTACAAGAACCCCAACCCCGCGCCAGCCAGGATCTGGCTCTGATATAGCTCACTAGACCGAGAAACGCTATATGGTAAGCATTCTACACATTGTCTCATCCGTTACATAAGACCTATTCATAACTACTCACAAATAGACAAATCTACTCATGTGTAGTTTGATGCTTACTTCCTGCTTCCCTCCGGGAACGCTAAGAGCGAACATTCTGGCAACGTCGGCGTTAACCAGTCCACAGGCTAACACGATCTAACTGATCGCTATATGTGTCGAAGTTACAGAATAACTTCTGTTTGAGGCGCTACTAACGACCCTCTGTCTAGGTCGCCTGCACTTCGCCTATGGCACGTTTATCAAACGCCAGTCTATGCTGGAAGGTTTATCCTCTGACGGCACGGTTGTTAACCGTTAATTATTATTGATTATCCTACCATCTTTTCGTGATACCTACTCAAAATTGACGAGCTTTGATGAGGCTTGAATAGCTTTTAGGTTACAGTTCTTAGCCCCTAGCCACGAATCCCAAATTGGGATTCGTGGAAATTGAGATCATGCACCCTACATTTATGGAAAATGATGCCAGCTCTCTGGGTGTTGCACGTATATTTTTAGATATAATGGTACTGAACCCACGAGAGAGTTATTTATACCAGTAAATATACTTATTCAATCTTTTTACCCGGCTCGTTAATTTTCTCTGTTCCTAGTGTCTTGGGATGGTCGTAGCTTGTACTTTGATGGCTAAGAGCAACCATACCCAAGATAATTGCACCTCCCACAGCTAAAGCTACAACAGGACGCTTGAGAAAGACAAAATCTCGTATAATTCTAGCTAGAGGTCGGCTTTGACGACGTAGCACCGAAGAGATCATCATCTGTTTGAGAGTAAACGGATCGCGAACGTAATGGCCGCTTTGACAAACTACTAATCGTTCCTGACAATACGGACAGGTAAACAAGCCAATGCACGTCTTAACTGGTTTTGGCGTGGCATTTCTTTGGCAAATTGGGCAAGTAACATAATGATTATCAAAGGTGTGTATATTCATCTACCTCGTCCGCCTAGTCCATTTACTCGCTCTATAACATTAGCTATATTGAATTGCCGCGTCACACTTGGTAGACTCCCTGGTGTGGTCTGACATCAGTCATAAATCACACCAAAAATTTGATGACTACCAAGGTATGGCTCAATGGTCGCAACACGAGTATAGCTAGATTTAACTGATGATGACTCGTCACCGCCGTTAGGTGAAAGCGCACCCACCAAATCTACATATACTGTACTTTTCCTTTGGAGATCGAGTCCGCACTTATTCGCACCCTAGCACCGCTCGTTGACCATTTACTATTAATTCTCTCCCATTTCACTATTCTCCCCATAAAAATTTTAAACAGTTGAAATTTTTTTCACTAAAACTTTGTCAAGGAGGGAAATCAAGGATACTTGTCTGGTTGCTAAATAATGACTCACAATGAGAAGTAACAAATAAAAACTTAAATTTCTTCTTACATTTACCCCTAAGCGCAATGACTCTCTTGCCTCCCAACGAATTGAGGAAGGTGACGGAACAACCTGCCTTTCCTTCACCTTTTGTCCATTTAACCCACCTGATTAACCGTTTTCAACCATCCCTAGAAACAGTTGTGCTGTTTTTAGCCATACTCATTGGCGGTGGCACGGGTATGGGTATAGTTACTTTTCACTATTTGATCGAGCTGATTCATAAGCTCATGCTGGAAAATTTGATGAGCGTGATAGGCGGTTGGGGTGCTTGGACTTTAGCCTGCGTTCCCACTCTTGGCGGCTTAATCGTCGGTTTGATGCGTTGGCGCACTCAAGATTTTGGGCCTGGACTTTCATCTATGATCGCCGCCTCCCAAGGAACCGAACTAGGACAGCAACTACGACCAGTGACGAAAATGTTCGCGGCGGCTGTATCCTTGGGGAGCGGCGCTTCTTTGGGGCCAGAGGGTCCGTCTGTAGAAATCGGCGCCAATTTGGGGATGCTGTTTTCTCAAATATTACAAGTATCTCGCGAGCAGCAGCGGTTACTTTTGGGTGCAGGGGCTGCTGCTGGCTTGGCTGCGGGATTTAATGCCCCAATTGCTGGGGTGTTTTTTGCCCTAGAGGTGGTGATGGGTTCTGCATCTTTTGCTACCTCTACTGTGAGTGTGGTGTTACTAGCTGCAGTGGTGGCGGCGTTAATTGCTCAAATTGGCTTGGGGGCACAACCGGCTTTTGCTTTACCTGTTTATCATGTCCGCAGTCCGCTGGAATTACCGCTGTATATGGGCTTGGGTTTGGGGGCAAGTCTAGTTTCTCTAACTTATACTGAATTAATTAGTTTAGCAAAAGCTGCCTTTGCTGGACAGGTTCCTGGTTTTGGTTTTTTAGGACAAATTCCTCGGCCGATTCACCCAGTTATTGGTGGCGTTATCGTCGGCGCAGCCGCTTTGTATTTTCCCCAAATTTTGGGTATCGGTTATGGAACTGTCCAAGCGATGCTTCAGGATGTGGAGTTTTCGCTCCCACTGTTGATTTGGCTGCTAGTTGTCAAACTGCTGGTGACGGCGATTAGTGCGGGTAGCGGTTTCGTCGGTGGTTTGTTTGCCCCTGCAATGTTTTTGGGTGCTTCTTTTGGTTCAGCTTATGCCAAAATTGTAGCAACCCTTCTGCCGGCAATTGGCGCCCAAATGGCGGCTCCCCCAGCTTACGCAATGGTAGGTATGGCTGCAGTTTTGGCCGCCAGTGTCAGAGCGCCGTTAACGGCAATTTTGATGCTGTTTGAATTAACCCGTGACTACCGCATTGTTTTACCTTTGATGGCAGCAGTGGGTTTGAGTGTGTGGCTAATAGATAGGATGAAGCCGACTGTCAACTCTAATTCCAATCTACAACAGATCGGTCTGTCGGAGTTGAAAGACGAAAAAGCAGAAATTATGCAGCAAATCTTGGTAGAAGAAGCCATGCTCTCTTCAGTGAAAAAGCTACCAGCAACCCTCGGTATTTTAGAGGCGGCTGTGGAAATGACACACCATCAATGTCGTAGTGCTTTAGTAATTGATGAAGCAGAACAATTAGTTGGTATCCTTTCTTTGGAAGATATCAACTACGCCCTTTCTGTTTGGCAAAATCACCAGAATTCCCCAGGCGTTATCCAGGGTAATTTATCTAGTCAAACTCTCATAGACATTTGTACTACGGAAATTCTCTATGCTTGGGGTGATGAACCATTATCTGAGGCTTTAGATCGCATGGCTCTTCGAGGTTTGCATCAGTTACCAGTGGTAGCACGAGATAATCCTGATCTCATTTTAGGTTTACTAGAACGCGAACAAATTGCCTTAACTTGCAATTTAGCAGTAACGCGCCAAGCACTTCGCCACTATTTACCAGTGCTACCCACAACAGATATAGTTATTACTCATTAGTCATTAGTCAGTGGTCAGTGGAAAATTTCAACAACTGACAACTGACAAGTGACAACTGACCAGTTATTAAGCTGTCAGTTCCAAGGCTTCAACATCTTCTCTGTCTTCTGGGTCTACCTGTCTCAGACGAATATGCTTTTTGCCTAAAGTGATGAGAAACTCATCTCCTGGCTTGAGATTCATCTGTTTAGTATAAGCTGAACCTATCAGTAAGTTACCATTCGATTGCACACTAATTCTATAACTAGCACTACGTCCCCCACGCCCATTCGCACTGGGTGTGCTGTCCAACTGAATACCCTCGGCATCAATTAGGGCGTTTAAGAACTTCATCATATTGACACGCTCGATACCGTTTTTGGTAACGGTATAGTAGCCGCACTTCTTGGCTTTATCTTCTTTGCTCTCGCTCTCTAGCTCCTTGACTTTTCTGAGTAGCTCTTCACCGACTAGGGGTTCAATCTTTTTCTGTTTAGGCATCAACTTAGGTCGAAAACGAATGTTTGAAGTGGTTGAATCGATTTTATTTTAGCTGACGTTGAGCTAGCAGGAACATAATCCTTTAATTTTTATCTCAACCTAGCCAAGTATATTACATTCATAGGCAGAATTGTTACTCGATTACGAATATTTCTAAGACAATCTATTTTGTATAATTCTGCCAATGGTGATAACTATATATATGTTGTAAATTGCTGCTAGACTATATTTGTTTAAGTTTTATAAAGTAGCGCTAAAAAAGGTGTCTGTTGGGAAGTTCGATGATTGGGGCTACAGAATGATAAGCAAAACTGATCCTTAGTGATTAGTCATTAGTCATTGGTCAGTGGCAAAACAACCGACCAATGACTAATCACAACCCTAAACCCTAAACTGACAAATGAAACTAACTACCAGAGGACACTACAGTGTCAAAGCGTTGCTAGATTTGAGTTTACAGCCAGGTTACGGTCCTGTGTCTGTCAGAGCAATTGCCAAACGCCAAGATATCCCGGCTCCTTATCTAGAAAAATTGCTAATAGAAATGCGTCGCGCTGGGTTAGTCAAGTCAATTCGTGGTAGCGGTGGTGGCTACCAATTGGCCACAGAGCCTGCAAAAATCTCTATAGGACAAATTTTAGAAGCAGTCGGTGAAGCCATTACCCATTTATCTCATCACACCCCAACGCCAACACAAGCTGAAGATTGGGTAACATTTACCCTTTGGCAAAGACTCAACCAAAAGCTCAAAGAAGCTTTGTACAGTATTACTCTGGCTGACCTATATTACGACGCTCGTAGCTGGCAAGCAACTCTTGGAGAAGAAGCGAGTTTTGTGGTTTAGTCCAAAGTCCAAATATTAATTCTTCACCCTTGACCCTTGACTAATGACCAATAATACTTATATCTTAATTATTGCTGCTAGTTTAGATTTTTTAATTGGTGATCCCTGGGGATGGCCTCATCCAGTACAAGTTATGGGGTGGGTGATTTCTCAGCTTACTAAGTTGTTTCGGAAATACTGTCACGATTCTCTAACACAAAGGATAGCGGGAATTTTTTTAGGGATAATCTTAATAATTGGTAGCGGCATTGTCGGCTGGTTGATCATTCAAACTGCTAGATGGCTGCATCCCCTGTTGGGAATTGCCACAGAAAGCATTCTCCTTGCTAGTTGTTTTGCTCAAAAAAGTTTGAGTGCAGCGGCGATCGCAGTATTAAAACCAATAACTGCAGGAAAATTGCCAGAGGCTCGTGATACTTTAAGTAATTATGTTGGTCGAGATACAGAAAATCTAACACCCGCAGAAATTTTGCGAGCTGTTCTCGAAACGGTAACAGAAAATGCCACCGATGGTGTGATGGCTCCTCTGTTTTATGCCATTGTGGGAGCATTTGTACCCTATATAGGGGCTGCACCCCTAGCACTAGCATACAAAGCAAGTAGTACCCTAGATTCAATGGTGGGCTATCGCGAACCACCCTATACTTATTTAGGGTGGTTCAGTGCGCGGTTAGAAGATGGCTTAACTTGGCTTCCTTGTCGGTTAACAGTGATCACCCTGGCGCTACTATCCGGTAAACCCCTGCATGTTTGGCGTCTTTGTCGCCGAGATGCAGTTAAAGATCCTAGTCCCAACTCTGGCTGGAGTGAATGCGCCTATGCAGCAATTTTGGATGTGCAAATGGGAGGTACAAATTGGTATCGTGGAGTAGCTAAGGACAAACCACTGTTGGGAAATGCTATTAATCCCATCACTTCAACTAGTATCAAGACAGCTTTGCAACTGACTCAATATTGCTTTTTGCTCTGGCTGGGGTTGGCGATCGCTATATTAGAAGTTAGAAGTTAGGAGTTAGCAGTTAGCAGTTACAGCATTTGAAGCACAGATACTGGTAGGGGCGCAAGGCCTTGCGCCCCTACCACTTACTTGAAAATCGCTATATGAATTGGGAATTAAAAGTTTTAACTTATAACTTATAACTTATAACTCATAACTCATTATTCAGGGATATCAGTATATGGCTATGTCTGCTAAAGTAGTTGAAATTCTATCATCAGAAGAAATACGTCGCACTTTAACTCGCCTGGCCTCTCAGATTGTGGAAACGACACGTGATTTATCTCAACTAGCGCTACTCGGTATTTATACTAGGGGTGCGCTGTTAGCCCCTTTATTGGCGCGTCAAATTGAGATTCTGGAAGGCGTATCTGTAGCGGTGGGTGCATTAGATATTACATTTTATCGGGATGACCTCGACCAAATTGGGTTGCGGACTCCGGCGAAAACTGATATCCCTTTTGATCTGACAGGGAAAACGGTTATTCTTGTAGATGATGTGATTTTCAAAGGACGGACGATTCGCGCTGCTTTGAATGCGGTGAACGAGTACGGTAGACCTGAGGTGATTCGTTTAGCTGTGTTGGTAGATAGGGGACATCGTGAGTTACCAATTCATCCAGATTTTATTGGTAAGCAGTTACCCACTGCTAAAGAAGAGATTGTCAAAGTTTACTTACAAGATTGGGATGGTAGGGATGCGGTGGAATTAATTGGTAATTAAGGGACTGACAAACTGCTCTGCTATTCATCCCCGCCCTATAGAGATAGAATGGGTAGGGGCGCAAGGCCTTGCGCCCCTACATATTTTTGATGTGTGGCAAATATTTTTTGAACCTGTGTAAGTGGTGCGCCTCCATAAGGCAATGCGTCATAGACTTTGAGCAGATTTTTTAATCCGCCTTCAATCGATTGAAATACAATTATTCCTAATTTCAATGTGGCAGTAGTTCCTTGCAGTCCGAACAACCCGACAGAAAACGCAATTCGCCCCAATCCCCAAGCCAGAAAACGCCCTAATGTTTTAGCGTTCGGCAAGTGCAACTCAATCCATGAGTTGGCGGTGGTGGTTTTTGGGGCGGCGTTGGGGATTTTTAGCTCTATCCATTCATTTACGCCCATATTGCACCTCAATTTTTAATTGGAAATATTGAGTCTGCTGTTGCCAGACAGCAATAATCAACGAAGAGGCAGGGGGCAGGGAGCGGGGAGAAATGACCCCTGACTCCTGCGGTTTGCGGAGCGGAACATGGGTCTGAGTCCCCCACTTCTGTTAAGTGGTTCTCGTAAATGTGGGGTCGAATCCCCGTTTCTGTTCCTTCTCCCCTGCTAAGAGATCCCTGCTCCCTTGCCTCTTGTTCAACAAGGCCACCAGAACAAACAGCAGACCAAACAGTTGATTGTTCATCATTCCCCCTTGGACAAGGCATTTAAAACAATTTGGCGCTGCTCTTCCGTGAGGTTGCTATTGCCATTGCATTGGGGCAAATTTATTTTACTGGGGATTCAATGTAGCGAAAATCGTCAGGCTGTCAAAAGGCAAAAGTCAAAAAGAACAATACAATCTCGCTGCTGCGTAATAGTATTGATGCAGCAGTACTTCTGCTGGAAATCCTGTAACTGTTGAAATTAGCTTTTATGTCGCCATCCCTAACTGAAGAAATTCTCTCTCAACTACCAGGCGATGTTTTGGGAGGATTGCGTCAGACTGATCGCATTTTGGCATCGCTCAGGTCAAACAATGCTCCAATGTCAATGGTAGTTAAAGAAAATCAACAATCTTTAGAATCTGTGGATTGGGATGTGATTGTTTGCGGTGGTACTTTGGGTATTTTAATTGGTTGCGCCTTAGCTGTAAAGGGACTGCGGATAGCGGTGATGGAGAGGGGAATCTTGCGTGGTAGGGAGCAAGAGTGGAATATCTCGCGCCAAGAGTTAGAAGTATTTGTAGAATTGAACTTGCTCACAGTTGCAGAATTAGAACAAGCGATCGCCACCGAATATAACCCAGCACGAGTCAGCTTTAATGGTGGTACTGAAGTTTGGGTAGAAGATGTCCTCAACATCGGCGTTGATCCTGTTTATTTACTGGCTACCTTAAAAACAAAGTTTTTGGCTCTTGGCGGCGATTTACTAGAGAATACACCCTTTAGCGAGGCGGTAGTTCACCCAGATGGGGTCATGGTAAATAACCAATTTAAAACTAGGTTATTAATCGATGCGATGGGACATTTTTCGCCCATCTCCCAACAAGCACGCCAAGGGAAAAAACCAGATGCGCTTTGTTTGGTAGTGGGAAGTTGTGCGAAAGGTTTTACGGAAAATCACTCTGGCGATTTGTTGTTATCATTCACATCTTTGCAAAATCAATGTCAGTACTTTTGGGAAGCTTTTCCAGCCAGAGACGGGAGAACCACCTACTTATTTACCTACATGGATGCAGATCCGCAACGTTTGAATTTAGAAGCTCTATTTGAGGAATATTTGCGCCTCTTACCAGAGTATCAGGGTGTAGAATTGAGCCAGTTGCAATTTCAACGGGCGCTTTTTGGTTTCTTTCCCACCTATCGCCAAAGTCCACTCAAAACCCCTTGGAATCGCATTCTCGCTGTGGGAGATAGCAGCGGTAGTCAATCTCCTTTAAGTTTTGGCGGCTTTGGCGCGATGGTGCGTCACCTGAAGCGGTTAACATTTGGGATTCATGAAGCATTGCAAGCTGAACAATTATCTGCACCAGCGCTAGGACAACTGCAACCTTATCAACCAAGTTTAACAGTTACCTGGTTGTTTCAAAAGGCGATGAGTGTTGGTGTAAATCAACAAATTGCACCGAATCAAATTAACCAACTGCTTTCGGCTGTATTTCAAGAAATGCAACAGTTAGGTAATCCCGTACTCAAGCCATTTTTGCAAGATATCGTGCAATTTCCAGCCCTGACCCAAACACTTTTAAGAACAGGTTTATTACATCCGGGAATAGTTGTGAAAATAATTCCCCAAGTAGGTTTACTGAGTTTGTTAGATTGGATGGTACATTATACTAATTTAGGTATTTACGCTGCCTTATTTTCCCTCAGTCCATTGTTAGAAACATGGGTGAAATATCTGCCAAGTAAACAACAATATTATTGCCATCGCTTGGTTGATAGCTGGAAATATGGTTCCGGTGGAGATTACTTTCATGAATAACTATAAATCAATACAGTTCAGTTAGGCTCGAATGATATACACTGTAGGGGCACGGCATCCACAATTTTTTCTTCTAACGACAATTTTATTCGTGCCGTGCCCCTACGACAATTTTCCTTAACTGAACTGTATTGAACTATAAATGACACCTCGCAGGGATTGGGGATTGGGGATTGGGGAGAATAATAACTCCTAATTCCCAACTCCCAACTGCTAACTCAGCACTTTTAAAGCTAGTTTTATACTTTAATAAACCAACGTTTGTGATACATTACGTAGGCGACTACCAACCATAACAAAACCGTAACTATGGCAAATAACAGGGAACCGTTGAACGTACCAGCCCAAGAGGCGAAAATATTCTGATAAATCCAATTGTAGGTACTGGGTGCCTTGTCGCCTGTACCGATAGTGGTTTTGACTAATATTTTAATGAGTAAGACGGAGGCCACGAACAGGGCGATCGCATTTAAGCCCATAATTTCAAATGGTTTACTCCAGCGCCGAATTAGCCGCACTTCGATAAGTTCGTAACAAGCAGCGAGTAATAATAATGCCCAACCACTGGTAAACAAAACATAGGAACTCGTCCAGATTTTTTTGTTGATCGGGAATGTCCATCCCCAAGCCCAAGCAATAATTAAGCAACCAACGCCAAATAATCCCAATCCTATGCTCGTGCGTGATTGTACTGATTGGTTGCGTATCCAATTCCCGGTGAAGTAGCCAGCCAGGACACTAACGACAGCGGGAATTGTGCTGAATAGTCCTTCTGGATCTCCGAGGAAGTTGAAGCCATCGCCTTTATATAGATGGGCTGTGGGTATAATCAAGCGGTCAATATAAGCACCTAAATTCCCTTCCCGTGTCAAAACTCCCGCACCATAACCGGGAACTGGTACATACATCATTGTCAGCCAGTAGCCAATAAGTAAAACTCCTGCTAAGATCCATTGGCCTTTGCGCGGTAGCTTGAGAACTGTGAGGGAAGCAAATAAGTAACTCAAGCTGATGCGTTGCAAAACACCCATGATGCGGATGCTACTTAAATCAAAAGTCCAAACGCCTTTATTCCAAAAGCCATTGAGTAACAATCCCAAAGCAAAGAGAATTGCGGCGCGGCGCAGGATTCGCCAATAAACAGCCTTTGTGGGTTTGTTACCTTCAGTGTACTTTGACAACGAAAAAGTCATCGCCACACCGACAATGAACAGAAAAAAGGGAAATACTAAATCAGTTGGTGTGCAACCATTCCAGTCAGCATGGGCTAAGGGAGGATAGATATCATCTGTAACTCCGGCCATGTTGACGAGAATCATTCCAGCAATGGTAATACCGCGAAAAACATCAAGTGAGGTCAGGCGCATAGGCGGAATTTTTGATTTGAGGATCTAACAATACTCCTCCTGATGCAGACGAGCAAGGAAAGTTTTTAGACTAAGTGCAATAACCCAAGATCCTCGTAGGGGCGCAAGGCCTTGCGCCCCACTTGCGCCCCAAACTTGCGCCCCAAAAGCGTGGTCTATTTACCTGAAAATGGTTGTAAAATTTTGTAAAGAACTGTTGCATTTAAATTTTTAGTAACTATGACCGTTAAAGTTGGAGATACTGCGCCCAATTTCACTCTAACAGGCCAAAACGGCTCATCTGTAAGTCTCGAAGAGTTTCGCGGCAAAAATGCTGTTGTGCTGTACTTTTATCCCAAAGATGACACACCTGGATGTACGATTGAATCTTGCGCTTTTCGCGATCAGTATGAAGTGTTTAAAACCGCTGGGGCTGAAGTGATTGGTGTGAGTGGTGATTCACCGGAATCTCACCAAAAATTTGCGTCGAAGCATCAGCTACCATTTACCTTATTAAGTGACAAAGGCGACCAAGTGCGGAAGCTATATGGCGCCACCACGGCTTTTGGTTTTATCCCCGGTCGCGTTACTTATGTTATCGACCAACAGGGAGTGGTGCAATATGTTTTTGATTCGATGTTGAATTTTAAAGGTCACGTTGAGGAAGCGCTGAAAACTCTCCAAGCCCTGAAGAAGTAATGATTGGGGATTGGGGACTGGGGATTGGGGAAGAGTTTTTTCCTAGTCCCTAGTCCCGCGATTTCAAACTATTTGTTTAACCGGATAAATTTTTAGATACCCCTAAATCCACACGATATGATACCAGCTGTAGGGGCACGGCATTGCCGTGCCCCCACTCGCTCCTACATGTGTCAGCGTTTTAGTGGTATTGTATAAGACTTTGAAATCGCGGGACTAGCCCCTAGTCCCTAGTCCCTAGTCTCTAGTCCCTATTTATGATGGGACTTTTCTGCCATGATCATATTAGCCTGGACTGCCTTACCATTCTTGCCGTTGGTATGACCGTTGGTATGTCCATTATTATGACGGGGTTGAATGACACCGTAACCGCCGTGGTTACGTTCGTAAATGACGTTAATTTCGCCAGTTTCGGAATTTTGGAACATATAAAAGTCATGTCCTACTAGTTGTAGCTGTTCTAAGGCTTCTGTTAGAGTCATCGGTGGCATGGAAAAATACTTAGTACGCACGACTTCACTGGGAAGTTCGGGAGTGCGATCGCCGATTAAATCTGCTGCTACTGGTTCGGGAACTATTGCTTCATTTGTTGGTTGAGCATGAGTTTTTTGGTCTTGACGCCTTTCTTTATATTTACGCAGTTGACGGGCAATTTTATCTGCTACCAAGTCAATACTGGCGTATAAGTTTTCGCTGCTTTCCTCAGCACGGATGACGTTACCATTAGCATAAATAGTGACTTCAGCCGCCTGTTTAGTGCTAATTCGCGGATTGCGGGCTACGCTAAGGTGGACATCAACTTCATTTGTGATGTTCTGAAAATGACTAACTGCTCTTTCTATTTTTTGATGCACATACTCCCGAATTGCATCGGTGATTTCAATATTTTTGCCGTGGATGACAAGCTTCATGTAAACTCTCCCGCTCAATATAGGATGTGAATTATGTTGTGGATGACATTAAATTGCGGTTAGGTCTATCACTGCCGCTAAAACAGATATAAACTATTGTGATTTAACGCTGCTGTACGTAATATCATCATTGATTACTGCCCCTTTTTTGTCTTCACGTGATGCACCTCCCAATCTCTGCACTGATATTCAACTGGTTGCTAGGCAATTGGACATCCGCACAATCTTTTGTAGGGGGTTTGCTTGTTTTTGACGATAACACAGGTAATCTGGCAATTGTTATCCTGTTATGATACGCAAACAATTTACAAACAATTCATTCTGCGTCATCAGCCAGTCTTTTTTATAGGCTTGCTAGTTTTGAATCGACTGTGGTTTGCAAACCAGATAATTAAGCCTTGGTTTTTGGCATTAATTATATTTAACCAGCAAACTTGCCTAAGTTTGGGAATTTTGGCTGATTGTAATTAGGTTTCTGACAATTTAGTCAAGCTCCCAGCACCATTGAGGTTATATATTCAAACTAGCACTTTGTATTTGCCAATGCCAATTCCGTTGATGTTCCTTTAAAATCCTTTGCAAAGCTTGACATTTATTGGTGCCAATCTGCTAACTTGCAATATATTTTGTCTCCGTCCCTATTGATTTTTGGCATGATCCGTAGTACCTCGATGTCTCAACACCGTTGTTTGTTATATAATCATGGGTTGTTGCCTTATTTAGATGCTTTGCAATGGCAGAGATTGCTGGTAGGCGATCGCATTCACAACCCCAGTCTCGATGACGTGTTAATCTTGCTAGAGCATCCCCCTGTCTACACTTTGGGACAAGGCGCTAATCCAGAATTTCTCAAATTTAGTCTTGACAAAACTGAGTATGATGTGTATCGAGTTGAACGAGGCGGTGAAGTTACTTACCATTGTCCCGGTCAATTGGTGGGGTATCCAATTTTAAATCTGCAACATTATCGTCAAGATCTCCACTGGTACTTACGCCAACTCGAAGAAATCTTAATTCGTGTTCTAGCAGTTTACGGGTTGCGGGGAGAACGCCTACCATCTTTTACTGGAGTTTGGTTAGAAGGTCGAAAAGTCGCCGCCATTGGGATTAAAGTCAGCCGTTGGGTGACAATGCATGGCTTTTCATTAAACGTTTGTCCAGATATGACAGGCTTTGGGCAAATTGTACCTTGTGGCATTCCTGATAAGCCGGTCGCTAGTTTAGCTGAATGGATTCCAGGTATTACCTGTCAAGAGGTACGTTCTTATGTAGCAGAGTCCTTTGCTGAAGTCTTTGGCGTGGAATTAGTCGCGTCATTCCCGGACATCACCAGAGATGAAAAAGGGACTGGGGACTAGATAAGTTTTGAGGCGTTGTTTGTAGTTGCGCTTCTCTAGGTTCCCTACGGGACGCTACGCATAAGCGGCGCAATTACGAACATATTTTTAAGTCAGCATAAATATTTTTTCCGGTTAGAGGAAAATCAACGTGTAATTACTTAATAAATACAGACAAAATCTAGCAGAGGTATCCAGTTAGACATTTGTTTACCAAACCTAGAAGATGATGTTTAGATACTTTAAAACCAAACTTTTGTTTCGCCGAAATCAACCACCAGATTGCATGTGAATTACTCAACAAATATAGAGGTATATGCCCTACAATCAACATCCCTTAAAGACCGTGACTGGAAAGCTCTATTAGAGTTGTTTGATCGGGAAGATGCTGATGACATTGAAGCCGATATTCACAGTAATTTGCTGATGCTAGTACCTGAACCATGTTGGGAAGATGATCCCTTTGATTTCTTGAGCGAGTATCTTTAGGAACTCCTAATTCCCCATTCGCTAAGACTTTAATTTATTCGCCTGGCGATACTCCCAAGGATTAACAAACTTAGCATCACTCCAAACTCCAACTTTTTGCTTTTGTGCTTCGGCTTCGGCTTGTAAAACTAAGTCTTTACTGGGACATTTATTTAAATAGGGACGATACACTTTTACTAGTCCTTCGCGCAACAAAACTTGTTGCACAAAAGTGCCATCTTTTAGGCGAATTTCGGCAACTTTTCTGCCATAACGATCACTATCTGTAATATTTAAGGTTACGCGATCGCCTGCTTTGTTTACCAATTCCTGTAAGCGTTCTTGCGCCTTTGTACCCCAGCTAAATTGATTGAGGTCGCTGGCGCGGTTACTTTGCTTTTCTTTATTAGTATGAGGTATTTCTGGTGCATCAATGCAGGCAAAGCGGACATTTATTTTTCTCCCTTTGGAGTCTTTTACTGCTAAAGTATCACCATCACTAACGCGCTCAACTAAGTCTCCTGTGGGAGCAAAAAAGCGTTCGCACCCCATCAAGCCCAAAATGATGAAGGTTGTACACAGCCAAAATATTACTTGTTTATTTAACTTTGCCATTTCAATCTCCCAAATTACCTCTGAAGGATGATACTAGCAAAATGAAGGCTCTTTTGGTTTAACTATTTGTAACTTATTTGACATGCTGCCAATGGCAATTAATACCTTTTTCCCAGGATTGATTGCTATTTGGCAGGGATTTAGGGGAAATAATATTTTTGACCAATCCTGATCATAGCTTATTGCTTTAGGCGGATGACAAAAGAATATCAGTTTTGGTTATCAGTTAATAATTTTGATTTTGGGGGATATTTTTGTTGATTGAATTCTGTTTATCCCCCCCACGATAAGCAAGGGATTGCGCTAGCATATCTTATACTTGGACTTTCGTACAAATTATACTCATACCGAACGAAATTCCCCAGAGGAGGGTGTGATGATAGATTGGTTAGTTGCTTGGGGAGTAGCTAATTCTTTTGGGTTAGCTTTTAAGGCGGTACTAGAAAAATTGGCGCAAGCAGCCTTAGAAGATTATGTTAAGGATTTCTTTAAAGGCTGCATTAAGGATTTAACTCATCTAGCTAAAGCTAAACCGTTAAAAGTTGCCTATGGGCAAGCAAATAAGTTATTCTTGGATTTGGTACAGGAGGAGTTAGAAGATGCTGGGTTGGAAGAAAAGGAAATTAAGCAGGAATATAGCGAGTCTGTAGATCAATTTATTAACCATAAAACTGTGATTGAAACTCTTGGTCAACCATTAGAAGCAGTTCTGGATATTGATTTTGTAGATGATAAGCCAGCTGTTGATGTGAAACTGACACAAATTTGGCATGATTTAAACTTAAAGCCTTTACCCAGGGAATTTCAATGGCAACATGTTACCAAGGTTTATTGTCGGAAGGTAAGAGCGATCGCGCAGGAATCGGAGGAGTTACGTCAACTATTAGATTCAGCGAATTTGGCAAAAATGCGGGAACGCCTGGAAGAAAATTCCCCCATAGTTGCAGATTTTGACTTTAGTCGTTATCAAAAGGGCTTAAAAACAGCTTATAGCAGGTTGCGGCTGGATAGCTTAGACACGAGCGGTTGTAATTATACGCTGCAATTATGGAATATATTTGTGCCGCAAAATCTGCGAGAAATGACACCTTATCCTGGATTTAGTTGCTCAATTTTAGATATACTCAACGAAAAACAAACTTACAAATATACAGTTATTTTAGGTAATCCTGGCTCTGGTAAGTCTACTTTGGCTCAGTATAAAGCGTTGGATTGGGCAATAACTCAATCGAGTTATCTTTCGGTTCAAGAATTGCCTTTATTAATTGAATTACGTAATTATCTAGAAAATCGTGAGCGGCTGTTATGTAGTAATTTTCTGGAATATTTCCATAAAGGGACTGGGGTAGTTGGTGGTACGCTCAATCAAATTGAACTAGATAAATGGCTGAAAAATAATCAAGCAATTGTTTTGTTTGATGGTTTGGATGAGGTGTTAAATGATCGAGAGCGAGAAAATGTAGTTATTGATATTATTAACTTCACTCATCGTTATCCCCAAGCGCGAGTGATTGTCACATCTCGGATCATTGGTTATGAACAGCAGCAACACCGATTCCGCAATGCTAATTTTCGCGAGTTTGTAATTCAAGAATTAGCGCCAGAGCAAATCCACGATTTTGTTAGCAAATGGCATGAATTAGCTTTTGATGACAAATATGATGCCGAAAAAAAACGCGATCGCCTGCAAAAATCCATAGAAAATTACTTTGCGTTTCGGGAACTGGCGGGAAATCCCTTGCTACTAACTATGATGGCTATTCTGAATCGACATGAGGAATTACCAAGGGATAGAGCCACCCTCTATGAGCGAGCCTCAGAGGTTTTACTACAGCGTTGGGATGGCGATAAAAACTTACCAGAAGACAAAAGATTAGACCCCAAATTAAGCAATTATCTCGACTACAAAGCCAAACAGGAGATGTTGCGGTTAGTTGCTTACCGAATGCAAGCTTCAGCAGGTACTTTGGCGCAAAGCTTGGTGATTAGTCAAGCAGATTTAGAAGATATTCTGACTAACTATCTCCAAAATATTGTACCAAACAAAGAAGCTAAATTGGTAGCCAGAGTTTTACGAGAACAGCTAACGACTCGCAGCTTTATTTTATGTTTCTTGGGTGGCGATGTTTATGGGTTTATGCATCGAACTTTTCTGGAATATTTCTGTGCCTTATATTATGCTGAACAATATGAAAAAAAACGCCAGATTACTTTGGAATATCTTAAGCAAGAAATTTTTGGTAATCACTGGCATGATCCATCCTGGTATGAGGTGTTAGCTTTGATTTTGGGAAAAATTTATGAAAAATTCGCCAGCGAAATTATTGATTATCTCATCGACCAAGACGGACGAGCATACAATTTTATCAATTTGTTTCTCGCTCATCAATGTCTGTGTAATGTGAGAAATCACCGTCAGATGCAATCAACCGCTAATAAGCTCTTGGAAAAGTTTCAACAGTTAGCAGTAAGTCAGGATGGGCTGACAGATACTATACGCAATCAAGCAGTTGCAGCTATAGCGGTACTGGAAGATTTACCATCCTAACTATAGAATGAAAGACAGGGCGTTAATTAAGGTATCTTAGTTATCAGGCGCATCGTGGGAGATGGCGACCTACCCTTACGGGTTTTGTCCCATTGGTGTCGTGTTTCCCTCCCAAGGATGATAACTGTTAACTGTTACATAGAGGTGGAGGACGTTTTTCGCTGCTGCAAAATGGTGGTGTGTGTGTATGAACTTTTATCCAAAAAATATTGGGAAGTTACCTATTTATCATGAACCTCGTAGATGCTTGGGGAGTGAGTAGTACACTTGGGTTTTTCTTCAAGACTCTCCTAGAAGAACTAGCGCAGGAAGAGTTAGCAGCATATACCCAAACTTTTTTCCCAGATGTAATTCCAGAATCGCAGGGAACTTGGCTCAAAGACAAATTCACGGTTGCTTTCGGTCAAGGATTGAAGGAATTTTTGCATCTGGTACAAAAGGGATTGGAAGATACAGACTGTTCGGACTCCAAAGTGAAACAGTACATTAACCCCTTGAGACAGTTTATTCGCCATCAAGCTGTACTAGCAGAACTAGGAAAGCCTTTTGCTGATGTTGCTTGTGATGCTGCTAGTTTAGCAGCCATTTGGTACAAGTTAGATTTGCCACAGCTACCAGATGAATTTCCCTGGAAACGCATTACCGTTCGGTATAAGAAAAAAGTGGAAGCTATCATTCGAGAGTCGGATGATTTATCGTTTATTCTCCAACAAGACAGCCATAATAATCCTGTTTTTTTGATGGGTTATCGGGAGATAATCAAAAAAACTTATGGTTGTCTCCGTCTCGATATCATTGATCCTACAGGCTACAACTACAATCTGAAGTTATGGAATATGTTTGTACCTCAAAATGTCCGTGAGGTACAGGAAGCATTACCACAGGTTTATGAGCTACCAAAAGAGTTTTTAGAACGACTAAAAAAGTCAGAAAAAATTGAAGAAACCGATATTGCGCCGGAAGTTTTAGAATATTATAAACAAGTTGATTATCAACAACAGCCTCACTCGGTTTTAGATATCATCAAAGATGAAAAAACTTACCTGTATACCGTAATCTTGGGTAATCCTGGTTCGGGAAAGTCGAGTTTATTGCAATATCTAGCCCTGGAATGGGCAGAATCGCCGATTACAAAGTTACCTGATCTGCCGATTCCTTTACTTGTTGAATTAAGAACCTATATCCAAGCTCAACATGATCAAAAATCTCCCAATCCCTTAGATTTTTTTCAGCCAGATAGTGGTTTCATTTCTCCTCTAAATCCACCGCAATTATATCAAATACATCAATTACTACAACAAGGCAAAGCTTTTGTGATGTTTGATGGCTTAGATGAGGTAGTTGAGCATCGTAAAAGAGAACAGGTAATTACAGAGATTATTCACTTTACCAAAATCTATCCTCATGTGCGGATGCTGGTAACATCTCGCGTGATTAGCTATCAACCACAACGGTTACGCGATGCTAAATTTCGCCATTTCATACTGCAAGATTTAGAGTCAGACCAAATTGATAATTTTATCAATAAATGGCATGATTTTGCTTTAGGCAATAATGGTGAGCAAGAAAGAAAAAGGGAACGATTACGAACTGCAATTCATACCGCAATTCCCATTAAACAACTTGCAGGAAATCCCTTGCTGCTGACAATGATGGCAATTCTCAATCGTAATCAAGAACTACCAAGAGACCGCGCCGAACTTTACAGCCAAGCTTCACGGGTGCTACTACAACAATGGGAAGTAGAAAAAGCGCTTGTGAATGAAACTACCACGATTGATTATAAAGATAAACAGGCAATGTTGCGTCAAGTAGCTTACCAGATGCAAGCCAATAAAACAGGTTTGCTTGGTAACTCGATTAGCACTAAAGATTTAGAAAATATTCTCGTTTATTACTTGACAAATATCAAGGTTTGTGAGCCAAGTAATGTTGCTAAGTTGATGATTAATCAACTGCGGGAACGCAACTTTATTTTATGCTTGTTGGGTGCAGATGACTATGCATTTGTACATCGGACTTTTTTGGAATACTTTTGTGCGAGCGAGTTTGTCTGGCAATTTGAAAAAGAACGCAGCATTACATTAGAATATCTAAAAAATCGAGTCTTTGGCAAGCATTGGCAAGATGAATATTGGCATGAAATTCTCCGCCTAATTGCGGGGATGCTTGATGTCACATTTACAGGCGAAATCATTGATTATCTAATTTCCCAAACAGGTGAAGAAGAGAAATTTAATAACCTATTTTTAGCGGCTAAATGTCTGTCAGAAGTCAGGAATAGAATGGCAATATTGCCAACAGCGACGAAATTACTTGAGCAGATTAAAGAATTAACCAACTATGGCAATATCAGCTTGAGAATTAAAAGCGATCGCGATTTAGAATACTATCGACTAGTGCAGGGAATTCGCACCCAAGCATTTGCTGTAGTTGCAACGACTTGGAAACATGACCCCAACACCTTATCCTGGCTCAAACAACAAGCCATCAAGGATGATAATGGATCTGTTCGCAGTGCTGCAGTCCAAGAGTTAGCCAGGCGGTGGAAGCATGATCCTGACACCTTCCCCATCCTCAAACAACGCGCCACTTTGGATAATAATGGCGATGTGCGAAGTACTGCAGTTCAAGAATTAGCCAGGGGGTGGAAAGATGACCCCGAAATTTTCCCCTGGCTCAAACAACGCGCCACTGCAGATAAAAATTGGGATGTGCGAGAAGCAGCAGTTCAAGAATTAGCCTGGGGTTGGAAACATCACCCCGATACCAAACCCATCCTCAAACAACGCGCCACCTTAGATGATGATTCTGATGTGCGACGTGCAGCCGTGCAAGAATTAGCTAGGGGGTGGAAAGATGACCCCGATACCTTACCCATTCTTAAACAACGTGCCATTGAAGACCATCATTGGTTAGTCCGAAGTGCCGCTGTGCAAGAATTAGCTAGGGGATGGAAAGATGACCCCGATACCTTGGCTATTATCAAACAACGCGCCACCTTAGATGATGATTCTGATGTGCGCCGTGCCGCCGTCCAAGAGTTAGTCTGGTGGTGGAAACATGAACCACAGATGCTAGAATTTTTGTGCGATCGCGCTCGTAATGACCCCTTTGACCGTAGTCAGGGAGTTCTCGGCACTATCGAAATTAATCCTCGGCAAGTTGCACTAGAGGCGATTATCGATCAATATCCTCACCATCCCCAAGTGTTACATTTGTTACGCGCTCAAGCGGAAATTGACCCAGATGATCAATTGCGGGAGTTTGCTAAAGCCAAATTGCAGGAATAATTCCCATAGAAATCGATGTCATCGTCTTTGAGCCATTATCTCACATCATTTGTAATACCAATTCAAAAAATCTTTGCAACACATCGATAATCTGTAGGGGCGCAAGGCCTTGCGCCCCTACCCTATCTGTCCCATTCTTTTTTCAAATTCGTATAATTACTGCAAATTACTATTGATAGCATTGAAAATATCAATGCTATCAATGGTCAGATGTTATCAAGATTATCAAATACTTGCATTTCTTATTGACTTCCGTTACAGTCAAGGCAGGTCTACCAAAAAAGCTTATAATGTAAATTTCAGAAGCATAGATGAGGTAAAAGGCTAAAAACCCGACTTACAGACAGGTTTAATGATTAAACTCAATGATTCACCTTAAAAGCTGGCAGTAAATGATTTTAAACCATTTACACGTCTTTTGACTGAATTTTATTTTTTCTGATACAATTGAGAATTATTATCAATATATATTGGACACAACTATGTATCTGAAAGCATTTTTATACAAAATTTGAATTTTAGTAAGACTTGCGAGGGTGATATCAGCTACTTTGATGTCTTAAGCAAGCTGAATAA
This sequence comes from Gloeotrichia echinulata CP02, assembly GCA_038087035.1. Taxonomy (NCBI): domain Bacteria; kingdom Bacillati; phylum Cyanobacteriota; class Cyanophyceae; order Nostocales; family Gloeotrichiaceae; genus Gloeotrichia; species Gloeotrichia echinulata. The sequence continues at coordinate 571,629 of CP051187.1, forward strand.
CCGAAGCTTTAAAATATTTGATTTTGGTTCTCAAACTGACTATAGAAAAGGAGATATGTGGCTATTGAGCATTTGTTATCCGTCTATCGGTAGTAGATACAAAAATAACTTTCTTCCTACGGAAATATTTCGGCGAAATTTGCCTAACTCACTTGTGGAGAATTTATTCACCGGAAAGACATTGAGTGCAAATGAATGTTATAAAATGGCTACCTGTTCTGAATCAGGAAACCCATATTGTTTCTTTGTGTTGGGTTTATTAGAGAATATTGTAGCCAGGATTACAATTTTGTTTAATCAAACCCTTGTCCATCAAATTCACGAAAGAGAAGCCCTCAATGAATACTTTTTTTTGTGCTGATAATTCACGACAAACAGGAGAAGATGTTATTGGTAGTGCCACGAACTACGAAACTTATATTTTAGTTGAGTGTCCTACCCCTTGGACATCGGAAGCTTTTAATTCTAAATGGGTTCCAGAGAATTTAAGGATTTTGGTAGAAGAGGTAAAGCGTGCTAATCTACCAATTAGATTTCTGTTAATTGCTAATGATATAACACACAAAATAGACTATACAACTCTGTTGATTTATCAGAAAAAAACAGGGCTAAGTCATGGATACAATAAGCGAGAGTTTAAGTTAGAAACCATTCAGCAAGTAGCAGCAGTTGTCAAAAAAATTCTCTGCAATAGAATGCCGGAGTATGAAATAGAAACTAATGTTAGTAGAGATATTTTAGTTTGTACTCATGGCAGTCATGATAAGTGCTGTGCCAAATATGGAAATCCTTTTTACTTTCATTCTACAAGTACTATTTCTGATTTGAACTTGCAGCATATTCGGCTTTGGAAATCTAGCCATTTTGGTGGACATCGATTTGCCCCAACAGCGATAGATCTGCCAGAAGGAAGATACTATGGACTACTCGATCAAGACTCATTCTGCTCAATTTTAACTCGAACTGGAGACATTCAATGCTTGAATAAAGTTTATCGAGGCTGGGGAATCCTACCTACAGCAATTCAGATTTTAGAAAAAGAACTCATCCTGCGTCACGGCTGGGATTGGTTTAATTACAAAGTGGCTGGAAAAATCCTGGAGCAAAGTTTAGACAATAATACGATGCTAGCTGAACTAACATTTGAAAAATCTTGTGGTTCCCTATATACTTACCAGGCTAAATTAGTTAAAGATCAAGCTAAAACAGTAGAAACGAAGAGTTCTTGCAATGCTACACAAACTTCAGTTTTTTTGAAATATGCTGTGGAAAGTATCTCCCTAGCCTCTGAAAAAGTTGCAATTTATAGTGCATGAATTAGCAAAATTCATTTTTTATCAACTGCAAATCCCGGAGATTCAATGACACCCACTTGCTCTTTTATTTGATAAGTAACAACTGCCTTGACTTGTTGATTTCCAAAATATCCAGTTTTATTTGTCAGATGTAAAACAATTTCAGAGTTTTCCAGTGGCTTGAGATGAATCTCTTGGGGATGCTGGTGAAAGTTTTGTAATTTACCATCACAAACGTTACGAATTTCAATACTTTTAATCGAGACTGTAACGTTGTTTAAAAGTTTATTTTCTAAGCGCAGAAATACAGAAGCAAAGCCAATATCTCTATTTGGCTTTTTAGCGACTCCTAGAGGTGGAGTCTTCTGTTCTCTAGATATAAGAGTCACACTTTTAATTAAAACATCTTGATTTGCTGGCATAGTAGTTTTAATAGGTTGTGATACTTTTTGGTTTTTGGCATTGGCGGGTAGAAGGCTACACGCGGTTATACTGAGAGCTAAAATTAATAAAGTTGATGTTTTCATGTGGTCATTTGTCATTGGTCATTGGTCATTGGTCATTGGTCATTGGTCATTGGTCATTGGTCATTGGTCATTGGTCATTTGTCATTTGTCATTTGTCATTGGTCATTGGGAATTGGTCATTGGGAATTGGTCAGGGTTGGGGAAATATTTTCGTAATATATTCTCCTATCCCCAATCCCCAATCCCCAATCCCCAGCGATGCACTGAGCTTGCCGAAGTGTCCCCAATCCCCAATCCCCAATTCCCAATCCCCGTCTTATGAATTAGACCAAATGAAATTACCCTTGAGACTGATCAATTGTTCCCAAGTGACATTTGCATCAGAGTAACCCCAAGGATTACGCAGGTTGAATGTACCAGTGGTGGAATTGTAGGAGCTAACAGTATAGGCATGATAGTTAACTACACCAAAGTTGGCACCGTTGACAAATCCAACCGTGAGTATTTTATTAGAGTTAACCAGGTCGATGAGCTGCGACTTGGTCATGAAATCAGGAGTGTTCCACTCTGTTGTTAAGTTTGCCACCTGTTGAATGACATCATCCATCCAGCCGCCCTCAATCGATGCATAGGAATTCGTAGCCCCTACACCTCGACTCCAGCCAGACTCTGCTAATTGGGCGTAGGCTTTCTCTGCTAAAGCCACCCACAATTCATTAGATGTAACATTATAAAGACCACCAGTTTTGGCGTAAGCCAAGGCTCCGGTAGAAGTAGTTGGGAGATATTTGTCTACCGTGACATAATCAGCTACCCCATTATTGTAGAAACGCACGGTAAATGTGCCGTCACCGTTATCGATAAACATATTTTGGATATAGGAAGGCTTTTCGATAGCAATAGAAGATAGGGTTGCTAGGTAGTAGCAATCACCAACAGACCCTTGTTTGATATCATTGCCACTGATTCCACCCTGGAACAGAGAGCCACTAACTGCTTTATAAGTATAGGATGTTGAGTTAGTTTGTGGGCGATCGCCACCCAAGAACCATTTATTAATTAAATTCTCCATCTGAGTCGCACTGCTACCAACAGACAAATTGCCTAAAATTTGACCCTGATACTTTTGGTTAGCAACTGAGCCATTGACAACCTTGTCAGACAAGACGCGAACATAGTCCTCCATCTTAAACAGATTGGCATTGCTGACAATTGTCCGCAAGTCTAACAACTCGTTAGCATCTATTACAGCCCCATCTTGGGCGTTACGGAAAATATCAATTACATCTTGGCGGTTAAAGCTACCATCTGCAGCTAAAGTACGGGCTAAATTAGCAATTCCAGAATCACCTAAATTTTGGCTGAACCAATCTAAAGTTGAGGTGGTTGTCGCAGACAAATTGACATTATAAAAACTATCGCCACTACCTTGATAAGCCCTGAGAAAATATCTACCAGCACTCAAACCATTGATGTTAATTGCTTCAGCTGTTGTACCCGTTTTTGTGGAACTGGCAATAGTAGCAGTTGTACCATCAGCATTCAAGCGCTGCAATTGCAAATTTACATCAGCCGATAAACCATTGAGTGTCACAGCCAAGTTACTGTTATTGGCGAGGACGAAAGCGTAGTAATCTTGAGTATCTGCAGTTCCTATCCAATCACTGTAAGTTGTGGTGGTGGCTCCAACAATAATACTGCGAGCATTAACTAGGCTATTTCCTGCATTGTCCAAAGGTGTCGCAGAGACATTTAAGTTGTAATTAGTATCGCCACTATAACGATAAACCTTGATATAGTAAGTACCAGGATCAAATGTCTTCTGAATTGATTCCGCATTGCTGTTACCATTTGTAGAACTCGCAATCAGTTCGCCAGTATCAACTTGTGCATTATTGTTGGCATCCCTAATTACCTGTACATCAGCATCCGCCGACATACCATTGACGGTAAGATTAAAACTGCTACGACCATTAAGACTGAAACGGTAGAAATCGTTGGTATCTGTTGAACCAACCCAGTCTGTGAATATCTGATTGGTCGCATTAATATTCAGATTTCTAGCCGTACCTAAAGTGTTACCAGCATTATCAACAGGCATGTGTATTTTACCTTGAATAATTAAGTAATTTTTGCAGCACAATACACCCGAAACTTTTGTTAAACAAAAGTTTTGTATAAACGAGTGTGTTATTTATTTAACGTTATGAAGATTACTGACTGCCCCTGTTGCTTTAATTGATAATATTCAAATCTGATAGTATTAGCTTGCAGATAATTTCAGTAAACCCGTCTACGATAATGACATAAAAACTACTAAATGTCTTAGGAGTTAATTCGTAAATTAGCGAAAACTATTTTTACTAAAAATCAGATAAAAATTGGATGAATTAGCAGTAGTTTTTCTTATTAGTAGATAGTTTTAAATAAACTTCACAGGTATTGGTCGTAATTTGTTGATCATTTTTTATTAATGAAAAAAATATAAGTATTTTTCCTGAAAATATTGATCTATGTATTGATAGATTTTCCGGTCTGAAGAGATCCGCCAGGGACTATAAGTCCCTGTCTCATGGGTTAAGTCCTCTATAAGAGGACTAAGAAGTGTATTTTCGTAAGGTAAGATGCATCACATATTTTTGTGGATTCATTGTTTATGCGTAAACGTGCAAGATCTGAGTCAACCAATTTTGGATTTTAGATTTGCGTGCTTCGTAGCGTAAAGCCTACGGCATAGTGTAGCGTAAAGCGACGTAGGAGCGTCTTTTGGATTGACCCCGACCACAAGGGGCAAACAATTTTAGATTTGGGATTTTGGATTAAATTTAAAATCTAAAATCTAAAATCTAAAATTCTGCGGGGTCTGCAAGGTACCCCAAAAATCTAAAATCCAAAATCCAAAATCTAAAATTCGCAGCGTCAACTCTCAACCGTTCCTAACATTTGTAAATTGTGCAACGTGGCATACATTCCCCCTTGTTGTAGCAACTGTTCATGGCTTCCCTGTTCAATTAATTCCCCTCGCTGCAAGACAAAAATTCGATCCACATTGCGAATTGTCGAGAGGCGGTGAGCTATAATAATGGCAGTGCGTCCTTTCAATAGCTGGTTTAATGCCTGTTGAATTAAAGCTTCTGTGGCGACATCGAGACTAGCTGTGGCTTCATCTAGGACTAAAATTTGCGGATTGCGAATGACAGCACGGGCAAAGGCTAAAAGTTGCTTTTGACCACTGGAAATATTTGTGCCTCGTTCTCTCAGTTGTGTATTATAGCCTTGGGGTAATTCTTCAATAAACTGGGCGATATTCGTTTTCGCTGCTGCTGCTTCGATTTCTTCCAAGGTGTAGCTGTCTCCTAAGGAGATATTACTTTTGACATCACCCGCAAACAAAAAGCCTTCTTGCAAAATCACTGCTAGATAGCGCCGCAATTCTGCTTGTGGTAATTCCCGAATATCAACGCCATCGATGAGAATGCGTCCTTTGTTGGGTTCATAGAGGCGGCACAAAAGACGAATAATGGTGCTTTTTCCCGCGCCTGTTGGACCGACTAATGCTATTTTTTCACCAGGTTGAATGGTGAAGTCTAAGTCTTTAATTATATAGTCATCATCTTTGTAAGCAAACCAAACATGCTCAAAACGAATTTCTCCCAGTGCCGGCATGGGATTGAGGTTTTGGGCTTCTAGAGAGGCTATGATCTCATCTATATAGCCGAATTGAAAATCTAAAATTGAGAATCGGGAATTGGGGCGATCGCGTATTTCTATTGGTTCATCTAAAATGTTATTCACCCGTTCCATCGCCGTGAACCCAGATTGAATGACTGTGAATTTTTCCGCAAAATCCCGTAGGGGGTCGAATAGTCGTTGTGCATACAAGATAAATGCCGATAAAATCCCAAAAGTCAGAGTTTTACCCAGCAGTAACCAACCACCTACGCATAAAACACCTGCGATCGCTACTAAGCCAATCCATTCTAAAATTGCCGAAACAGCAGAATCATAAAAAATGGTTTTATCCATTTGCTGCATATAGCGCTGATTCGTAGCGCGAAATAATTCAGCATTGAATTTTTCTCTGCGGAATAACTGTACAACGTTAATCCCGACCACATTCTCTTGTAGCTGGGAGTTCAAAATCGAAAGTTCTTCCCGTGCTTTGTAATTGGCTTGACGGTACTTTTTCTGCAAATAAATAATTACATAGCTAATTGGTAATAGGATCAACAACAGCAAGCAAGCGAGTTCCCATTGGATAGAAAACATCAAACCGATAATTACCAGCATGGAAGATAGATCCGACAAAATCCCTATCGCGCCGGTAGAAAACACATCTCCCAATACTTCCACATCGCTGGTGAGTCTGGTAATCAATTTACCTACGGGTGTTCGGTCAAAAAAACGAACTGCTAAAGATGTGACATGATGAAATAAATCCTGGCGAATTGCTGCTGTGATTTTTTGTCCTAGCTTTTGTACGAGAAACCCCTGGTAACTGTTTAATATCAGTCTGATAGTAATCGCCAAGAATAACAACCCTTCGACGATATTCAATCCTTGTATCAACGGACGATTCTTCAAAAAGGCGTAGGTGCTTGGTTCATGGCGAATCAGGGATATCGCCTGTCCAATCAACAATGGTTGTACGGCGTTTGCTAAGGCTATCGGTATGAGTAAGCACATTGACAGCGCTAACAGTCCAGCGTGACGACGGCCATAGGGCACTAGGCGTAAAAATAACCGCCAGTCATTGTCACGCTTTCGATATGGTGTATAAGATTCTGTGACGGATTGGTAAATGCTCATAGAACCTCGTGGGATGCGGGAAACTCAGCGTCTTTAGACCTGAGAGGGAAGCGACTCGGCGACTTTAGTCGCAGTCAATCTTGTTGATCCATTACCGCCTTGGGATTGTTTAATTTGGTGTGCTTTTGTATTGCACTTTCAATGGGACAATTACCATTTCAAATCTCCCAATCCTGTACGCATAAAGGTTTTGCTCCTAGGAGCCACCCTTTCGGGGTAAAGTTAGCTTCGACCGGTTATAAGAGCTTGTTAGACTTGCAACACTGTTCCAGTGACCTTAGAACTGTTTAATCACAAGCGACAGAGCGGGGAACTAGCTAGCCTTCGGCAACGCCAAGGGCGAACGCATTCCGGGGTGTCGTGACTCAAATAACGGCTACCTATTGCTAGGTGGTCTGGTCAGCACAGCTTGCTTGATTTCTCTTACAAGCTCAGTCCTTTAGGACTGGGTTGCTGACAGTAAGAGCATTATATTAATTTTTGCAATTAACACCAGGCCGCAGATAGAAATTCCCTGACCAGTAAATACTACAAGTATTTTTTGGTTAAAAAAAATCAAAGTTTTGGCAATAATATATATAACATGACCAATCAATTTTTCAGTCAAACCTTGTCTACTCAAACTCCTAGTTCGTTATTGGCGCTGACGATCGCCCCGGCAAAAGTAATTCGTGGTGCTAGCGTGTTGCAGGCGTCAGGAGCAGAAATTGCCCGTTTGGGAAGTCGTCCCTTAATTATCACAGGCGATCGCACTCTCGCCACCACCCAACAGCATTTACAACCAATTTTAGCAGCGCCACAGTTACATGTTGCCCAAGCTAACTATGGTGCTGATTGCTGTGAAGCTAGCATCAAGTCTTTGCGAAAGTCGGCAAAAGAACATAAAGCCGATGTGATTATCGGTATTGGTGGCGGTAAAGCACTGGATACAGCAAAGTTAGTAGCCCATCAGCTGCAATTACCAGTGGTAACAATTCCTACCTCAGCCGCTACCTGTGCAGCTTGGACTGCCCTATCGAATGTATATTCTCAAGCAGGGGCATTTCTGTATGATGTGGCACTGTCCCGTTGTCCTGATTTATTAATTTTAGATTACGACTTGATTCAAACAGCACCGCAACGTACCTTGGTAGCAGGAATTGGAGATGCGATCGCCAAGTGGTACGAAGCCTCAGTGAGCAGCGGACACTCGCAACAAACTTTAATTATTGCTGCAGTCCAGCAAGCGCGAGTTTTGCGAGATATTTTACTCCAAAAATCAGTCACTGCTCTGCCAGAACCAGGTAGCGAAATTTGGCGAGAAGTGGTAGATGCGACAGTTTTACTGGCTGGGGTAATTGGCGGACTCGGTGGGGCGCAGTGTCGCACCGTTGCTGCCCATGCCGTGCATAATGGTTTAACCCACATTTGTGGACGCCACAGTATTCACGGCGAAAAAGTCGCCTATGGAATCTTAGTACAACTGCGTTTAGAAGAAATGGTACTAGGTAATCAGCTGGCTGCATCTGCTAGACAACAGCTGTTGAAATTTTATGCAGAGATTGGACTACCCCAAAAATTAGGCGATTTGGGATTAGGTAACATCACCTTAAGCGAGTTGCAAACATCTGCAGAAATTGCCTTAGCTCCTAATTCTGACATCCATCGGCTACCCTTTAAAGTATCCTTGGAACAGTTAATGGCGGCGATGGTTTCTACCACAGCACCAGTAGATAGTCGAGATGCGACAAATCGTATCTCATTCAGGAGAACGAGTGACGAGGTAGAAGAATGAGTTTCGATTGGATTGTCCCAGCAGAAAGGATACAGCAGCTACCGCCTTATGTGTTTGCGCGTCTAGATGAACTCAAAGCTAAGGCGCGAGAACAAGGGCTGGATTTAATTGATTTGGGGATGGGAAACCCCGATGGTCCGACACCACAGCCAGTGGTAGAAGCGGCGATGGCTGCTTTGCAAAATCCCGCCAATCATGGTTATCCGCCGTTTGAGGGTACTGCCAGTTTCCGCCGTGCCATCACCAATTGGTATAATCGCCGTTACGGTGTGCTTCTCGATCCCGATAGTGAAGCCTTACCGCTACTCGGTTCTAAAGAAGGATTAACACATTTAGCGATCGCCTATATTAACCCTGGTGATGTGGTTTTGGTGCCTTCTCCCGCCTATCCCGCCCATTTTCGCGGACCTGTGATTGCTGGGGGACAAGTTTACAGCTTAATTCTCAAACCAGAAAATGACTGGTTAATTGATTTAGCTGCTATTCCTGACGAAGTTGCTAAAAAAGCCAAAATTCTCTATTTTAATTATCCCAGTAATCCTACCGCTGCCACCGCCCCTCGCGAATTTTTTGCCGAAATTGTCGCCTTCGCCCGTAAATATGAAATTCTTCTGGTGCATGACTTATGTTATGCCGAGTTAGCTTTTGACGGTTATCAACCGACTAGTTTGTTAGAAATTCCCGGCGCAAAAGATATTGGTGTCGAGTTTCACACCTTATCTAAAACCTACAATATGGCTGGTTGGCGCGTCGGCTTTGTGGTCGGAAATCGCCATGTAATTCAAGGTTTGCGAACTTTAAAAACCAACTTGGATTATGGGATTTTCGCCGCCTTACAAACTGCAGCGGAAACCGCTTTACAACTACCAGACGTATATTTGCATGATGTACAACAACGCTACCGCACCCGCCGTGATTTCCTCATCGCAGGATTAGGAAAATTGGGTTGGGATATTCCCAAAACCAAAGCCACAATGTATCTTTGGGTTAAATGTCCTGTGGGGATGGGTTCCACAGATTTTGCCCTGGATGTATTGCAGCAAACAGGTGTGGTGGTAACTCCCGGTAACGCCTTTGGCGTGGCTGGTGAAGGCTATGTCAGAATTAGTTTAATAGCAGACTGCGATCGCTTGGGTGAAGCTTTGGATAGATTTAAACAAGCTGGTATTCGCTATCAGCCTGAAGCCCTAGTTTCTGCTTCAGAATAGGTCAGAAACCCCACGCCTAAAGGCGGGGGCTTGAAAAAGCCCATCTGACCAGCCTAAGTCTTAACTGACTACGTTAGTGGCAAGAGTTTAAGACCTACCAGGGAATGCGTAGCTAGTTCCTTGCTCTAGAACCAAACTGTTAAACAGATGTACAAGGGTTAAGTCAGTGCAGTTTGGATAGTTACCGACCACTAACATTGGCGTTCGCGCAGCGTCTCCTCTTAGGAGAAGCTAACATTACCCACAAGGAGGGACTTTATGTCCAAAGTATTTGTTTTAGACACCGAAAAACGACCATTAGACCCAGTGCATCCAGCACAAGCTAGACAGTTATTAAGAAACAAAAAAGCTGCGATATTTCGGCGTTTTCCGTTCACAATTATTTTGAAAGAATCCCGTCCCGATTCGCCAGCAACACCACTGCGATTAAAGCTAGACCCTGGTGCAAAATTTACAGGGATTGCATTAGTTGACGATACCACTGGGGAAGTTGTATTTGCTGCTGAGTTAAAACATAGAGGTTTTGCAATTCGAGATTCTCTTACTTCAAGGAGACAATTAAGACGTAGTAGAAGAAACCGCAAAACAAGATATCGCCAACCACGATTTTTAAATAGAACGCGCCCAGAAGGATGGTTAGCACCAAGCTTACAAAGTCGTGTTGAAAACATTAAAACTTGGGTTGAAAGATTACGTAAACTTGCACCAATTGAAGCGATTAGCACCGAGTTAGTCAAATTCGATATGCAATTAATGCGTAATCCAGAAATTCAGGGCAAGGAATACCAACAGGGGACTTTGGCGGGTTACGAAACCAGAGAATATTTACTCGAAAAATGGGGCAGGCAATGTGCTTATTGTGGTGTTAAAGACGTATCTCTACAGATAGAACACATTCACCCTAGAGCAAAAGGTGGGTCTAACTCAATCACAAACTTAACTCTTAGTTGCGAAAAATGTAACACCAAAAAAGGGACTAAAGACATTAAAGAGTTCCTCTCTACGAGAGGCTGCGCCAACAAAAAAGACCCTTCTAGAGTAGAGAAAATCTTAAAACAAGCTAAAATACCCTTGGCTGATGCAGCAGCAATTAACACTACTAGATATGCATTGCTGGAAGTTTTAAAAGCAACTGGATTACCTGTAGAAACGGGTTCGGGAGGTTTAACAAAGTTCAATAGAAGTCAACAGAAATTAGATAAAACTCACTGGATTGATGCTGCTTGTGTTGGCACATCAACGCCAATTCTCAATATCAAAGGTATCAAACCATTGTTGATTACAGCTAATGGTCATGGTACTAGACAGATGGCTGGTACTGATAAATTCGGGTTCCCTACTCGTCATCGTTCAAATAAACAAATCCATTTTGGATTTCAAACTGGAGACATTATTAAAGCGGTTGTTACCAGTGGTAAAAAAGTTGGCGAATATTTAGGACGTGTTTTGTGTCGTGCTACGGGTAGTTTTGATCTCGCTACCAAGACCGGAAGAATATCAGGAATAAGCCATAAATATTGTTCAGCGATTCACAAAAAGGATGGATATAGTTATGCCTTTTGAAGCAATCTTGACGGCGAATAAATTCGCCTGCGCCTTACCCCCATGTCTAAAGCCAGGGGCTTCCACGGCGCGTTCGCGTAGCGTCACGAAGTGAGGACTTTGGTGATTTCAGCAAAACTATGTTTTCGGGAATAAACCCATATTTACCTCTATGACTCAAGAATCCCACAGTTTTAGCGTAGCTGTGGGATTGTCAAATAAAAGATTGGGCAAAGAATTTAGATTTGGGTGATACTTGAAGTGAAGCTTTAACTCAAGCTGATGGATAAAAATTTGATATTCAGAGATTTATCCCTCTTCTCAAAGGTACAAATTAAGAGGTAATACCATGACTAAAATCACCCTAGAAATTCCTGATGAACTCATGTCACGCTTAGACATCACAAAAGAGTCTATACAAGATATTTTTCTCCAAGCATTAGAAAATTATTTAGAAAAAGAAAAACCAAACATCACTCAAACCAAAACTTGGGAATTATGCGGTAGTTTAGAAATTCCTCACCCTGAACCTCGATTTATCGTTGAAGACGAGCAAGCAAGGACATCAACTAACTATGCTGAACATATTGACAAAATTTTATATTAAAAAATAGTTCTAGCCTTAACTGAACCGTATTGCGCTATAAATAGATAGCATATTTGATTTTTCTAAGTTAATGCTGAACCAAGGGTAAGTTAATGCTGACTCCTCTTCCCAAAATTCCTCTACTAATTCCTGAAGGCTTTCATGCACTTTCTGACCCTCTCAGAATTAGTGTAATTGAACTACTGCGAAAGCAAGAATTGTGTGTGTGTGACTTGTGCGATTCTTTGGGGGTTAGTCAGTCTAAATTGTCATTTCACCTGAAAACCCTCAAGGAAGCCGACTTAGTTAAGTCCCGTCAACAAGGGCGCTGGATTTACTACAGCTTAAATTTGACGCAATTTACAGTTTTAGAAGAATATCTCGCCAATTTCCAGTATTATCCTGTAATTTCCCCTGTAAGTCCCTGCTGCGATTAAAATTTGCTCATGATTTGTCTCAGGTAGAGGCGATAAAAGCTTACCTTGCCTGAGAGTAAATGATATATCAACTTTTTTTGATTAATTTTTATTACTGTGTTCTAGTTGACGTGAACATATCAACTTTTTTTGATATGTTAGACATACACCTTTAATACAACCCACGGTGGTGAAGTCAATGAAGGCAAAAGCGAAAAAATTGGCTCTCGCGCTAGGAATGATGGTGATAGCAACTAGTTGCACAACCACATCGAACTCTAGTAATCCCACAGAGTCATCGCAAAAAGCAACGGAAGTCGCTAATTCTGTCACAGTGGCGAAGATTAAGATTGATGGGTCTAGTACAGTTTATCCGATTACCGAGGCGATCGCGAAAGAGTTTCAAGCAAACTCTAAAAATAACGCCCAGGTTGAAGTCAAGATTTCCGGTACTAGCGGCGGTTTTGAAAAATTTTGCGCCGGCGAAACAGATATCAGCAACGCCTCGCGGCCAATTACCAAGGCGGAGATGGAAAAGTGTAATAAAAATGGCGTTAGATATATAGAATTACCGATAGCCTTTGATGCCCTCACCATCGCCGTTAATCCCCAAAACGACTGGGCAAAAGACATTACTGTCGATGAATTGAAAAAGATATGGGAACCAGCGGCTGAGAAAAAAATCACCCGTTGGAACCAAGTACGGGCTTCCTGACCTGATCGTCCGCTCAATTTATATGGTGCTGGTGACAAATCAGGTACATTTGACTACTTTACAGAGGCAACAGTCGGTAAAGCCAAAGCCAGCCGTAAAGACTACACCGCCAGCGAAGATGATGAAGTCTTAGTTAATGGTATCAGTAAAGACACCAATGCTTTAGGTTACTTTGGCTTCGCGTATTACGAAGCCAACCAAAGTAAGTTAAAAGCAGTGGCGGTAAACAACGGTAAAGGGCCAGTTTTCCCAGTGCGGGAAACAGTTGAAAAAGCCAAATATCAGCCACTTTCTCGACCTTTATTTATTTACGTCAATCTTTGGTCTGACCGAAATAGAAAAACTTTGTATCAATTTGTCAATTTCTATATTCAGAAGGCACCAACTACAGTCAGTACTGTGGGTTATGTTCCTTTACCTGCTGAAGCTTACCACATCGACAATGTTCACTTGAATACCGGCAAGGTAGGAACAGTTTTTGCTGGAAAACCACAGTTTGATTTGACAATAGGCGAGTTGCTGCGGAAGCAAAAGGAGTTTTAGCTTAAAGCGGAAGAAGCCCCACACTGTAACGGTACTCCGTTCAGTGTTGGGATGAATTCCGGGCGTAAATTCTTGTACTAAGAATTACTTAAAAATTAAGTTATTTCTTGTTGCTGGAATAAAGCTGGGTGTCAAATTCAGTGGTTGGTGGGTGACGGTATAAGTAGGGGCGCAAGGCCTTGCGCCCCTACTAAGTTCAAATATGAAAAGCGTCACACACCCTACAGAAAAATATTCCCAGAGAGTAGGTCATATTCTTGATTTAAATAGTAGTAGGAAACACAGATGAAAGTGCGTGTAGGAATCAATGGATTCGGTAGAATTGGACGGCTTGCTCTGCGAGCTGCTTGGGGTTGGCCGGAATTAGAGTTTGTCCATATCAACGAAATTAAAGGTGGAGCAGTGACAGCTGCTCATCTGCTGAAGTTTGATTCTGTACATGGGCGTTGGACACCAGAAGTAGAAGCGGAAGGGGAAAGTGTCCTGATTGATAGTCAACCCCTGAGTTTTAGTGAATATTCCCAACCAGGTGAAGTTCCTTGGGAACAGTTCGGCGTTGATTTAGTACTGGAATGCTCCGGTAAATTTAGGACAACTGCAACCCTTGACCCCTATTTTAAGCGGGGTGTGCAGAAGGTAATTGTTGCAGCTCCAGTCAAAGAAGGGGCGCTAAATATTGTCATGGGAGTCAATGACCAACTTTATCAGCCTGACCAACATCATCTCCTAACTGCGGCTTCCTGTACAACCAACTGTTTAGCTCCCGTTGTCAAGGTGATTCATGAAGGCTTGGGTATTAAACATGGAATTATTACCACAATCCATGACAATACAAATACTCAAACTATCGTCGATGCACCTCATAAAGATTTGCGCCGGGCGCGGGCTACCAGCCTATCTCTGATTCCCACATCAACTGGTTCAGCAACAGCCATAGGACTAATTTATCCTGAACTCAACGGCAAACTGAATGGTTTAGCTGTGCGGGTTCCACTACTCAATGCTTCCTTAACAGATTGCGTCTTTGAAGTTACCCGCCCCACCACAGTAGAAGAAATTAATAGCTTACTCAAAGCAGCTTCAAACCAGGAACCACTCAAGGGAATTTTAGGCTACGAAGAGCGTCCTTTAGTTTCAATAGACTACAAAGACGACCCTCGGTCTTCCATCATTGATGCCCTCTCCACAATGGTAGTCGATCAGACGCAAGTCAAAATACTTGCTTGGTATGACAATGAATGGGGTTACGCCAACCGCATGGTTGAACTCGCTCGGAAAGTCGCTCACACCCTGAAAGCTTGATACAACATTAGACACTTTGCGTACCTCTGCGCTCACTCCGCGTACCTCTGCGTTTAAATCTCCCCTCCCTCATGACTCCTTCTACAGCTTCTAACAGCAATTTCAAGAACTACATTCTCGTAACAGTCGCTTACTGGGGCTTCACCATCACCGATGGTGCCTTGCGAATGTTGGTGTTGCTATATTTCGATAAAATTGGCTATACTCCCCTACAAATTGCCTTCCTGTTTCTGTTCTACGAAGTCTTTGGCGTTGTCACCAATTTTTTAGGCGGTTGGATTGGCTCTCAGTTTGGGCTGAAGGTAACTCTTTATAGTGGTATTGGATTACAGGTTTTTTCTCTGGTGATGCTGTCCTTCCTCAATCCAGCTTGGGTGCAATGGTTTGCTGTTCTTTATGTGATGGTGGCGCAAGCATTTTCTGGAATTGCTAAAGACTTAACCAAGATGAGTTCTAAAAGCGCCATTCGCTTGGTGGTCCCCCAGGATGCTCAGTCGTCTTTGTTTAAGTGGGTAGCAATTCTTACAGGTTCCAAGAATGCTCTTAAGGGGGTTGGCTTCTTTGTTGGTAGCGCCCTTTTGACTGGGGTTGGCTTTGTCAATTCCCTGTTGATTATGGCGGTGGGATTGTTCTTGATTCTGTTCTCTGGGTTAATGTTGCCTCAAGGTATGGGCAAAATCAACAAGGAGGTCAAGTTTAGTGAACTGTTTTCTAAGAGCCAAGAAATTAATATTCTTTCGGCGGCGCGATTCTTTCTCTTTGGTTCGCGGGATGTATGGTTTGTGGTCGGATTGCCTGTATTTTTACGCAGTGTTTTAGGCTGGTCGTTTTATCAGGTGGGTGGATTCCTCGCCTGTTGGGTGATTGGTTATGGTATTATTCAATCATCAGCACCAATGCTCATGCAACGATTTGGTTCTGGTCGTCCACCACAATCTCAAACCATCCAGTTTTGGACATTTACTTTAACAGCAGTTCCCGGTGCGATCGCTCTGGCTTTACAATTAGGTGTACCTGCAAATATTGCGATTATTGGTGGACTCCTGATTTTTGGTGTTGTCTTTGCCTTTAACTCAGCAGTTCATTCTTACTTAGTGTTGGCGTTTACCGATGATGATAAGGTGGCGCTGAATGTCGGATTTTACTACATGGCTAACTCTGGTGGTCGATTGATCGGTACTGTTTTATCAGGGTTGATATATCAGTTTTATGGACTGGTGGGCTGTTTGTGGACATCTATGTTCTTTGTATTAGCAGCGGGATTGATTACTCTGAAGTTACCTAATCCTCAACCAAGTAAAGCGATCGCCTGGAAAGCCGGAGACGGTGACTAAAAACAGAGGAATCTTGATGACAAAATCTACCTCAAAACGCCTTTCCTTTATTGACCGCTTTCTGACCTTGTGGATTTTCTTGGCGATGGCTATTGGTATTAGTCTAGGTTATTTTTTCCCGAAATTAGAAGCATTTATCAATCAATTCCAAGTAGGAACTACCAACATACCCATCGCCATTGGCTTAATTCTCATGATGTACCCGCCCTTAGCAAGGGTAAAATATGAAGAGTTAGGAGATGTATTTCGCAATACTAAAATTCTCGCGCTGTCTTTAGTACAGACATGGGTGATTGCTCCGGTAGTGATGTTTACACTTGCCATTCTTTTTCTACATGATTATCCAGAATATATGACTGGTTTAATCATGGTTGGTGTAGCTCCTTGTATTGCGATGGTAATTGTCTGGAGCGAATTGGCTAAAGGTGATGCTGAATATACAGCCGGATTGGTTGCGTTTAACAGTATTTTCCAAGTTCTGTTTTACAGCGTTTATGCCTGGTTTTTCATCTCTATTTTACCACCTTTATTTGGCTTAAAAGGAAGTGTGATTAATATTGGTATTGGGGAAGTTGCTCATAGTGTTTTTATCTATTTAGGTATTCCCTTTCTTGCCGGATTTATCACTCGCGTTCTGTTAGTCAGAGCTAAAGGTAAGCAGTGGTATCATCAGGAGTTTATTCCTAAAATTAGTCCAATTACTTTGATTGCTCTGTTATTTACCATTATGGTAATGTTTAGCTTAAAGGGCAATTTAATTGTTCACATTCCAATGGATGTTGTCCGCATTGCGATTCCGCTAATTATTTACTTCCTGTTCATGTTTTTGACTAGTTTTTACATGGCCTGGAAAATTAGAGCCGACTATGCAAAAGCTGCAAGTGTCGCATTTACGGCGGCTGGGAATAACTTTGAATTAGCGATCGCTGTTGCTATTTCAGTATTCGGGATTAAATCTGGTGTGGCATTTGCTACGGTAATTGGTCCATTGGTGGAAGTTCCTGTGTTAATTAGTTTGGTCAGTTTATCCTTCTGGATCAGAAAGCAATTTTTCAGAGTTTCATCGCCAATAGTGTTGTAAATCAAGCTATTCTTGAAAAGAATCAATCAGGAGCAAAATTATGGCTGTTCTGAAAACTCATGTGGCGTTGAATGTCACCAATATTGAGAAATCTGTGTCATTTTATCGGGCAATGTTTGGTGTAGAACCTGTAAAATATAAGAGTGACTATGCCAAGTTTGATATTGCTAATCCAGGGTTAAATTTAACTCTGAATTTAGCTGCTAGCGTGCATTCTGGTGGTGGATTATCTCATTTGGGTGTGCAGGTTGAAAGTATAGAAGAAGTCAATGCTTCTATACAAAGATTTGCAGAGGCGGGATTGAATTTGTTTACCGAGGAAAATACTAATTGTTGCTACGCTTTGCAAGATAAGGTATGGGTAACAGACCCGGATGGTAATAAATGGGAAGTGTTTGTGGTGAAAGTTGGTGATACAGAGCCAGAAAAGAATTTGGTGGCTGCTCAAAGTGGAAATAAGTCATGTTGTGCTTAGGTTTTTAAGCAGAAATTAGAGAGTTTGAGGGGTTAAATTTGCGAGAGAAGTTTTATTTATTTAGGCGGGCGATCGCAAATTTTACTCCTTACCAATAAATACAGGAAAGCATAGCAAATAGTGCATTAGAAGTTAATGGTAATCGAGGTTCGTGCAAGGCTTCTCTTGTTCATGTATTAATCAAAAATATCATGAAAACCGTAATGTTTGTTTGCAAGAAAAATTCTCGTCGTTCACAAATGGCTGAGGGTTTTGCTCGGACTTTAGGAGAAGGGAAAATTTGCGTTAATAGTTCTGGTCTATCAACTGGCGAGGTAGATCCCCTTGCTGTGGAAGTGATGACAGAAATTGGCATTGATATTAGCAATCAAAATTCTAAACCTTTAACCCAATTCAATCCTGAAAATTACGATGCGGTAATTTCTTTGTGTGGTTGTGGGGTGAATTTACCGGAAGCCTGGGTATTAAGAGAAGTATTTGAAGATTGGCAACTTGATGATCCTCAAGGACAATCAATAGAAACATTTCGCCGTGTGCGTGATGAAGTCAAGGAACGGGTTATCAAGTTAATTGAGTCTCTCGGTTAACAATAGGGGCGCGTTTACCGTGTCTCCCCTTCAGAATTTATTTAAAAAATGCATATAATAAATAAACAAATGGACTGGCACAATAATAATTGTAGGGTGCGTGACGCAGCGATAAATATTGTACGTAGTCACAAGACTTGTGGCGTCACGCACCATTCTTTAAATGTGACACTAGCGTAAGTCCTGGAATATTTGAAATATATACCGTGAGGAGGAAATACTTTTTCAACATAGGCTATATTATTTAATAACACCAGTTCTTGCATTATCGCCTTGCTCAACCCTTGTGTTTAATCAAAACTCTGAAAACCTCCTAAATCTTCAACGAGAAGAGATATCAAAAGAGGGCTATAAATTTAGCTGGTTTGACTGGTTTTGTTTGTGGTATCCCCCAGGCTGGCTGATTTTATTTAATCGCCACTGGCAACATTATCATCAAGATGCCGATGGGTGGAAGTGGCTGGAATATGGATTATTTTTACTTCCTGGGGGATTTTATCTCGCTTTACTCAGTCGCTGGTTGCGACTTGGTTGTCGTTCTCCCCGCGAAGAATTAGGTGAATTTGACCCCAGTTATCAACAAGCTTTCGGTGAAGAAATTCTCGCTCCGATTGTAAAATACTATTTTCGGGGAGAATTACGACAAGTCGAAAATTTGCCATTGACAGCGCCAATGATTGTGGCGATGAATCATGCGGGGATGTGTTTTCCCTGGGACTTTTTGACCTTGGCTTATCTATTAAATAAAGAACGCGGTTGGGTAGTGCAACCTCTAGCAGAGGTATCATTGTTTGAGCATCCTTGGATGATTTGGTGGCTACCGTCTAGATGGTCACAAGTTTTAGGTGGTGTGCGTGCAGAGTTAGCTGATTTTGAAGCGGCGATACAACAGGGTAAAGTGATTCTCTATGCACCCGAAGGTGTACGCGGTCTTGTGAAAGGTTGGAAAGGACGCTATCAACTGCAAAAGTTTGATATAAGTTTTATTAAGTTGAGCGATCGCTATCATGTTCCCATTTTGCCAGTAGTTTGCATCGGTAATGAATTCTTGCACCCTTGGACGGTCAATCTCAAAAAATTGCAGCGACTAGTCAAATTACCATTCTTACCTTTATCGCCTTTGATGTTTGTCTTGATTCTCTTCCCCTCAATGGGAGTTTGGGCGATGAAAACTCGTCTACGTTACTTTATTCAGCCTTTAGAAACTGTGGAAACTAACGCCACTAATGAACGTGCTGCAGTTTATCGTCAAGCGCAACAATTACGCGAAAAACTGCAAATTCAAATTAATCGGGCTAGGGGCTAGGGATATGGGGGGATGGAGTGTCCCTACTATATGATCGCTATTACTTCCCCAAATTGTCATTACTCTGTCGTTGTTCAATATCTGCCAGTATTTCATCCATTGTTAGTAAGTCGAGCCATTGATGACGCTCGACAGTATAATCTCCACTACCATCGTCGAATTGACGAATAAATCGGATAGCATCAGCATATCCCAAAGCATCTACCAACGCCTTAAATCCTTTCCTGTATAATTCAATTGGGGTCATTTTATCCTCCTTCTAAAATATTGGTTATAACTTCTGCCCACCATATCATTGGGTTGGCAACAATCACATTTAAGTTATTTTTATAGCTTACTGCTTTGGATAGTAAACGGTTATCAGTTGTCAGGAAAACATCAGCGTTACCCTCTGCACAAGCAATGTGAAGCGCATCAAAATTTTTAATATTAAAAGTTGTTAAATAATTGGCTCGCTCTTTAATTTCAGTATTTACTAAAATTTTCCGTTGAGCAATAGCTAATGCTTCTTGTACCTGTTCTCTTCTAGTTAAATCTGGGGTTCTAGCAATTTCTGATTCTAAGGCTGTGCTATTCAATAATTCCCATTCTCCCCTTCGACAACGGCTAATAATTTCTAAAATTGCTTCAGTTTCTAGGCGAATACCCGGCTGTGTTTGGTCATCAAATGGACGATTTAAACAACAGACATCGAAGTATATTTTATACTTTTTACCCATTGTGTCAATAATTTTGGAGTTATCCTAATTTTTCCATACATTGGGCAAATTGCTGCTACTCCCTTTTCAAGCTAAGTCCACTGCATTAATTATCTGTTATGTCAACCTTGCTGTGTACCTCACCGAAATAGCAATTGTCATGGGAAACGCACAATTATTGGACTTAGCCCGTCGTCTGCTGATGACTGATGACTGGATTAATGCCAAACCGATAACCTTTACCGTAAACAGTATGAATCAATTGCATTTCACCAGTAGCCTCAATTTTACGTCGCAGTAGGCGAATTAATGCCGCTATGACATTACTACTTGGTGGTTCGTCATCTGTCCACAAATGTTCTAGAATTTGGGCGTGAGTGAGTAGTTGTCCAGCGTGTTCCATAAAATATTGTAGCAGCTGACTTTCCTTCTGGGATAACTCAATTATCCGTCCTTGACGATAGGCTACTTGGTTTTCACAATCAAGTTCTAAATCAGCTACCGTCAGCGGTCTGGTGGTGGTGTATACCTCCACACCAGAACGACGCAACAAGGCGCGGACTCGTGCTAATAACTCCCGTAGTTCAAATGGTTTTACCAAATAGTCGTCCGCACCAGCATCTAAGCCTTCCACTCGGTCATCGAGAGTATCTTTGGCTGTGAGAAATAACACGGGTGTAGTTTTACCTTGGCGTCGCAATTGCTGACAAATCTCTAAGCCGGTTTTTCCTGGCAGCATCCAATCTAGTATCATCAGGTCATAACTGCCTACTTGTGCTAGGTGATTGCCATTAGTCCCATCATAAGCCGCATCTACACTATAACCCTCACGACTTAACACGCGACTTAAGGGATCGGTCAGTTCAACTTCATCATCAACTAATAAAATTCTCATGGTGGTTGTGGTGATTGAAGCCAGAATACATACTGAAGTCAAAAATGCAACTGTTATAGCACTTCCTATTCAGATGAGGTACAAAATTGTATCACGCGATGTAGGGGCACGGCACTGCCGTGCCCTTACCGATGTACCTCACTAGGGCGAGAAACGCTATAGAACTATTCATACAAAAATTATTGAAGCTAGTAGTCTACCAAGCTAAAAATACTTGGTCAATTGATTTGTTCGTAGTTGGGCTTTACCCGAATTTCTCACCACATCTAAATAATTAAATAAGTAATGAGTAATGAGTAATGAGTTATGAGTAATGAGTAATGAGTAATGAGTAATGAGTAATGAGTAATGAGTAATGAGTAATGACAAATGAGTAATGAGTAATGAGTAATGAGTAATGAGTAATGAGTAATGAGTAATGAGTTATGAGTTATGAGTAATGAGTAATGAGTAATGAGTAATGAGTAATGAGTAATGAGTAATGACAAATGAGTTATGAGTAATGAGTAATGAGTAATGAGTAATGAGTAATGAGTAATGAGTTATGAGTTATGAGTAATGAGTAATGAGTAATGAGTAATGAGTAATGAGTAATGAGTAATGACAAATGAGTAATGAGTTATGAGTTATGAGTTATGAGTAATGAGTAATGAGTAATGAGTAATGAGTAATGAGTAATGACAAATGAGTAATGAGTAATGAGTAATGAGTAATGAGTAATGAGTTATGAGTAATGAGTAATGAGTAATGAGTAATGAGTAATGAGTAATGAGTAATGAGTAATGACAAATGAGTAATGAGTAATGAGTAATGAGTAATGAGTAATGAGTAATGAGTAATGAGTAATGAGTAATGAGTAATGAGTAATGAGTAATGAGTAATGAGTAATGAGTAATGAGTAATGAGTAATGAGTAATGAGTAATGAGTAATGAGTAATGAGTAATGAGTTATGAGTTATGAGTAATGAGTAATGAGTAATGAATCTTACTTCTTACTTCGCCCGTGAGGTTCGCGCTTTGGGAGAGTTCAATCTGCCAAGTTCAATCCCTTCTCTCCTTGTGAGAAATGCGGGTTTAGCGCTGTTGGCGAAGGAAGCCTCATTTCCTAGCAATCAAAAAATAAGTTGTCATTGTTCCTTTCCCTTTGACTTCGATTTCACCGCGCTTTTCTAGGCAAAATTCATCAGATAAGCGATGATAGGTATCTTCGGAAACTTGAATTCGCCCATTGCAACCGTGAGATTGCATACGTTCGGCGATGTTAACCGTATCTCCCCAGAGGTCGTAGGTAAATTTTTTCAAGCCGATAACTCCCGCGACCACAGGTCCGCTATGGATACCGATGCGGATATTGAAGTTTTGCTGATTCTCGGCGTTAAAGATGGCGATCGCGGTTTGCATATCCAAGGCCATGTGGGCGATCGCTTGAGGATGATCGGGGCGTTGACTGGGCAATCCACCAACTACCATATAAGCATCGCCAATTGTCTTGATTTTTTCTAAACCATATTGTTCGCTGAGACGATCAAAAGCCGAAAAAATTGGGTTGAGTAAGTTTACTAGTTGAATCGCACTCATGGAAGCAGCGATTTCGGTAAAGCCGACGATATCTGCAAATAAAACTGTGACATCGGCAAAGTCTTCGGTAATGCTACCTGGTTGTTGTTTTAAGCGGTTAGAAATTGCTTCTGGTAACATATTTCGTAACAGGCGTTCTGTTTGTTCCTGTTGATGACGTAGTGCTGCTTCTACTGCTAGTCTTTGGGTGATGTTGCGAAAAATGCCGCGAGTTCCAGTTGGTATTCCTTCGACAATTTTACAGTTAATGTTCCCTTCGAGAAAGATGGTTTGACCATCTTTGGTAATGAATGCGGTTTGAACTTGTTCGAGCTTTTCTCCTGACATGACGCGATACAATTGTTCGCGACATGGTTCTCTAAAATCAGGATGAATGATGTCAAACACATTCATATTAGCAATTTCAGCTTCAGTATATCCCAAGGTTTTTACCCAGGCATTATTCACATATAAAAATCGACCATAGCAATTAATAGATTGAATCAGGTCATTAGCATTTTCAAATAAATCTCGATATCGTTCTTCGCTTTCTACTAAAGCTGCTTCTGCTTGTTTGCGCTTAATAAAATGGGCAATTTGGTTGCCAATAGAAACCATCATTTGTATGATATCTACGTCTTTTGGTTGTACATCCTGACTCAAAAAAACCATCACCCCTAAGATTTCATTATCGTCTAGGATGGGGAAACCAAATGCTGTGTGTAATCCTACTGCGGCGGCTGATTGCGACCGGTGCAAGTCTTGACCATCTGCAATATCTCTGATCCAAAGCGGCGAACGTCTATTCCAGATTCTACCAGGTAATCCTACACCAGAGTTATAAGTAGTTTGCCAGGTGACGCCTTTAAACTCGCGGATGGAAACAGCTCGACTTGACCACATTTCTACACACCTTAACACAACATTGGTACTGTCTCGGTGTACCGATGTCGTGATGTATTGACTGGGTGTCCACAGTTCCCCTAAATCCCATCCTAGAGTTTGACAAATTGCCTGCAAAATTTTCGGCATTGCCTGTTTAATGGTTTGGGATTCTGATAAAATCTGGGTTATAGCATACTGGGCACAGATACGCTGTTCTCGGCGCTGGCGTGCTGTAATATCCCGACCAATATAGACAATATCTTCTAAGCCTGCTATTTTCTTATCAATTACTGAACAAGAAAAAGCAATTAACAGCTTTTCTTTTCTTTTAGTGCGACAAACAATTTCTATATTTTGGCAATATTGTTTATATAAACAATGCTGTGAAATTGCTTTCTGCAAAAATTCATGCCCATCGATTATCAGAGAAATTGGCTGATCTATTAATTCTGCTTCACTAAAACCAAATAATTTTTGAGCTGCGTAATTTATTTTTTTTATTTTACCATCATTATTTGTTACCACCAAGGCATCTGCCATTGAACTGATAACTTGATCCATGTAATTCTTATATGCCATTAATGTACTTGAGAGCAGATTAGCTTCATTGGATCTCTGTACTAATTTTTGTTGTAAAGCCATCCTTTCGCTGACATCTTCAATCAGGATAATTAATCTGCTTTGTGATGTTATTTCCCTTTGTTCGCCGAGAATATATATATCCATATATATATCCGATTCATACTCGGCACCTCGTCCAATGCTTTCTAATTGAAACAGTTCCTGTTCCCCTGACAGAATAGATTTCAGGATATCTTCTAACCCGATAAATTCTGGAAAACTTAATCGAATATCTTTTAGCAGCATCACCTCTTCAGGGCGATCAGCAAACCGTTGCACTTGCTCAGATATATCTACAATCCGAAAATGCTCATCCAGTTCCAAGCGTTCAAATTTGCGTGGAAATGAAGGTTTGTTAAAAATACGCTCTAATAGTTGGTGTTTCATTGTGGTGTTGGGATAAGCATTCGATTTGCTTGGGGAAGAAGAATTCACATAGTTATTTTTATGGACAAAATAAATTAATATTTATTATTTATTGTAAACCTGTTACCCTTCCCTTCTCTTCTAGACACTTAATCTGTAGCAACCCTTCGCGAATAGGCAACAATGTATAGTGTGCTTAAGCATATGGATACGTGTTCTCCGCTTAACGGTAATTGCTAGGAGTGATTAATTGTAGGTCTCACAAAATAAAACTTTATCCTTCGTTGTCAGTATATCTCATGAAATCCCTTGTAAAGACTGTGGGTAAGATGGGAAAAGTAGGTTAAATGATAAAAAAATCTCACCTACAAATAGGCGAAGTATAGATTCATTAGTTTTTTCTGTTCCCTGTTCCCTTTTTTTTGTGAATTCGTCACACTTACCGACACTGACTTACAGTCCCTGTCTCCTAGCTTAAGTCCTCTATAAGAGGACTGAAACACATATTAATTATAGGTAAAATAAATTACATGATTTTTGTCGATTCATATTCTATGCCTAAAGGTGCAAGATGTAAACTACCCCGTGGTCTATTTATCTGAGAAAAGCTGTAAGCGCAAAACTGAACAGGTATCAACCTCTAGTTTAGGCGGAGCCAACTAGAGGTAGTTCATGCTAAATATTACCGTAGACAGGAATTGCAGCGCCGCGAATATCTTGAGCAGATTCGGAGGCTAAAAAGCAAATTACTTGGGCTAGGGATTCCGGTTTGACCCACTTGTCAGCATTTTCTGCACCCATTGCTTGCCGATTTTTGGGGGTATCAATAGTGCTAGGGAGGACAACATTGGCAGTAATATTAGTGCCTTTGGTTTCGTCTGCGATCGCCTTTGTCAAAGCTACCACACCGGCTTTAGCAGCGGAATAGGCTGCTAATTGTCCAGCCGGTTCTACAGCGGCTTTTGAAGCTACGGTAACGATGCGTCCATAGCCATGTTCTAACATATTTTTCAGGCTATATTTGCAAACCAAGAAAGTTGTATTGAGGTTTAATTCTAACTCACGTTTCCAACTGTAAAAACTGTATTCGTGGGTTTTCCCCATCGAAAAGCCACCCACCAAATGAATTAACACATCCACTTGGATCATCCGACTGATAGCTTTGTCTACTGATGCTTCCTCCTCCAGATTAGTGGGTATAAAATGAATTCTGGCAAAATCAGCGGGTGAAAGAATTTCTTTGAGGCGTTCAACTTCTTTGAGATTACGATAAGTCATTGTTAGCTCGCAACCTTGGGCAATAACCGCTGGTGTCACACCTAAACCTAATCCACCAGTACCACCTGTCAGTAAAACTTGCTTATTTTTCATCAAAAATGCACTCCTGAGAATTTCATTTCTCAAGATACCGTGATTGTGTCAACCCAATATCAGCCACATTCCGCACGCTCAACTGTCACACAACGAGTTTTGGACGTTGGAAGGTGGAAAACTACTGGACACTGCTCAACCTAAAGGATACTGCTGGCGAATTGGGCGTAACACCCATTCCCCTTGTGGTCGGGGTCAATCCAAAAGACGCTCTTAGGTCCCTCTAAGCGCAGCTATGTCGTAGGCTTTACGCTACGAAGCACGCAAATCTAAAATCCAAAATTGGTTGACAGACTCGTCGATAACCAGGGATGCAAACAATTTTCACGCAATAACCACAGATCCTCGTAGGGGCGCAAGGCCTTGCGCCCCTACCCTATGGTCTATTTACCTGAAAATGGCTGTAAAACAATTTAAATATAACTGCTACCGAAAGGATGATGATACACCATCAAGCCAAGCGATAAATTAGAGGCTACGTTTGCGGCGGACTACACCTATGCTACCCGAAGGTAGTTCCCAAAAGCCTGAAATGACAATTTTAATGCACATGATGTCCAATTTGTATATTAGGTAAGTCCTATATACCTGAAGCCTCATATATTGTGGTATCAGCATAGTTTTTATAATAAAAATAAATTTTATTTTTATTTCATAAATAACTTATTAAAATCTCATAAAAAAGGATTACAGTTGGTAACTCGAACAGGAATATTGTCACATCCGATAATACAAGAGGAAAGGAAAAATGTTAACCACATCCTTAAAATTTCTTAACAATCATACCCAAACTTTCAACAATGATGGTGAAGATGTGATTGAAGGATTAACTAAAACCCCAAAGAGTTTACCCCCAAAATATTTTTATGATGATCGGGGGTCGGAACTATTTGAACGAATCTGTGAGTTACCCGAATATTACCCAACACGCACAGAAGCCTTAATTTTGCGCCAATGTGCCGATGCAATAGCTCAGATCACAGGTGCTTGTGAACTGGTAGAATTAGGTAGTGGCAGTTCTACCAAGACCCGTTTTTTATTAGACGCTTACCAAAAAATGCCTGGTAATTGTAAATATGTACCGATTGATGTGAGTGCGGGAATTCTCAAAATCAGTGCGCTTCAGCTACAACAACAATATCCTAATTTGTCGATAGAGGGCTTAATCGGAACTTACGAGCAAGCCTTGACAAAACTAGAATCAATTTCTGCGCCGTCGCGCATGATTTTTTTCTTGGGAAGCAGCATGGGTAATTTTACTCCACAAGATTGTGACAGGTTTTTGAGCCAAATTGTTCAGACGTTACAACCAGGAGATTATTTTTTACTCGGCATTGATTTACAAAAACCCAAAGACATTTTAGAAGCAGCCTATAACGATAGTCAAGGAGTCACGGCTGCTTTTAATTTAAATATGCTTTCACATTTAAATTGGCGTTTCCAAGGAAATTTTAATATCAATTTATTCACTCATCAAGCAATTTATAATGAAGCAAATACTCAGATAGAAATGTATCTCCATAGTCTTGAAAGTCATTGGGTGTCATTGGATATACTGAATTTACAAGTTTTCTTTGAAGCTGGAGAAAGCATTCTCAGCGAAATTTCTCGCAAATTCGATTTAGCAATTCTCCAACAAGAACTTGAGTCACATGGACTTAACACTCTGAAAACCTGGACAGATCCCAATCAGTGGTTTGGGTTAATTCTTTGCCAAGCTTAAATCTTACTTCCTCCTAGGGAGAAGATACCAGGGGCAAATATATACCTGTTGACACCATAATTTCATGGGCTAAGATATAGCGATTCTCAGCCCTTGTGAGGTACAAGAAAACCACCCCCAACCCCCTCAACATAGGCGAGGAGGGGGCTATTTATCATATACCTCACTAGACCGGGAAACGCTATATCAGAATATAACTTTCCCCATGAAGTGAAAATATTCAATTACCTTTGAGGCTAACTATGGAAGCAGTTTGGAACACGCTGAAAAATATCGATTTAAATTACGCTGGTATTCCTATTGCCAAAATTCTCATTGTGATCCTCATTTTGACCCTGACACAAACGTTGAGACGGTTTTTTGTTTCAGGTATTATTAAAAGTATTGAGCGCTTTACTCGCAAAACTGAAAGCAAACTTGATGATGAGTTAATTGCGATTCTCAAGCCATCCTTAAGCTGGTTGATTCTGATTGGTGGATTTTGGCTAGTTAAGGAAATTCTCGCAGATAACATAGGAATTCAATTGAGCCAAACAATTGGTAAGGCGCTCAATTTAGTAATGGTTTTCATAATTGCATATGTTGTTTACCGCAGTTCTTCAATTTTGGGACAGGTAATAGCTAACGTAGCGTTACACACTGAAACTGAACTTGATGAATTGCTCAGACCTTTGATGCCGAAAATTTTTCAATCAGCAGCAATTATCATATTAGCAATTAAGCTGAGTGAGCTATTTTTAGGACAATCAGCAGCTGCACTTGTGGGTCTACTCGGTGGTGCTGGTATCACTTTAGGTTTGTTGTTCAAAGACATAGTTTATGATTGGTTTTGTACATTGATTATCTACTCAGATAATCTTTATCGAGAAGGTGACTGGGTAGGAATCTCAGGAGTAGAGGGTTTTGTGCAGATAATGAATATTGGATTTAGAACCACAACTTTACATATATATCAGTGGGGTTCGATTCTGAAAATGCCCAATTCTAAGATGATTTCTGGAATTGTAGAAAATTGGTCACAAAATCCTGGCAAAGAATTAAAATGGGGAGTTAGTTTAACTCTAAAAATTGACGGAATTTCTGCAAAACAAACTGCTACAATATGTGATAGTATTCGAGAAATACCATCATTTGTTAATGGTTTAGCCAAAGAAATAATAGTTCGTTTTAGCAAAATTGAAAATAATGCTCGTGTCATTAAAGTCGTTGCCTTTGTGAATGATGAAAATCTCTACTTTGAGGCTGAAAAAAACTTAAACCTAGCAATTTTAGAACTCTTAGAGCAAGAGGGTATTGATTTCTTGTATGTGGAATTAAGAACAGATCCGGAAAAATATAGCACTAGTCGGAATGCAATAAATAATTAAAATGAAAATCTTTATTCCCTAACTTTGTAGGGTGGTGCAGTAAACAAAGCAAGTGATATACTTGAGAGCATTGAGTCTGACCCATCCTACGATTATTTTGTTTAATTTTTGTATAACACCAATTCAATTACATTATGAACAGTTTACAATCTACTTATCCTCCAAACCTGGTTAATTGCAATAACCAAATAATTCTCGATTATTTTGAGAATGCTTGGAAACTGGAAGATGTTTTGATGAAAAGTTTGGTTGGGGAAGATACGTTTTATCTCAATCCCGACCCTTTGAGGAATCCTCTAATTTTTTATCTGGGACATTCGGCTGTTTTCTACATCAATAAATTAATTCGGGTTGGCTTATTAGAAAACCGCCTGAATCCAGACTATGAAATACTCTTTGAAATTGGGGTTGATCCAGAAAAACCAGAAGAATTGAATCAAGCAATAGCTCATCTAAAATGGCCGGAAGTTGCACAGACTTGGGAGTATCGAGAACAAGCATATTCGGTAATTTGTGAAGTAATTCAAACCACCCCATTTACTCTACCAATTCATCCGAGTCATCCCCTATGGGCGTTGATGATGGGGATTGAACACCAGCGTATTCACATTGAAACTTCTTCGATGTTAATTCGCCAACTGTCTGTAGAGAGAGTAAAACGTCCCCAAAACTGGAAATATGCTCCTTTTAATGGTTACACTCCTGAAAATGAAATGCTGGAAGTAGCTGGTGGGGTAGTCAAACTGGGGAAAGCCTTTGATGATCCGACCTACGGATGGGATATTGATTATGGCTCACGTACTGTTGAAGTTGCACCTTTTTTAGCGAGTAAATATCTGATTACTAATGCCGAATTTCTGTATTTTATCAAGGCTGGTGGCTACGAAAATCAAGATTATTGGGATGCAGAATCTTGGGATTGGAAAACACAATACAACATTCAATGTCCTAAATTTTGGTTACATGAAAATGGTAGCTACAAATATCGCGCCATGTTTGACGAAATAGATTTACCCCTAGATTGGCCTGTGGAAGTCAATCATTATGAAGCAATGGCTTACTGTCGTTTGCGAGGTAGAGATACTCGTTTAATGAGTGAAGCTGAGTACCATTTAGCAACTTATGGTAACGGTTTGATAAAAGATGTAGAGAATTATAATCTGAATTTAAAATTTGGCTCACCCAGTCCCGTGGGGATGTTAGAAACCGCAAAAAGTCCCGCTGGATTATACGATTTACGGGGTAATGTGTGGGAATGGTTGAGTGATCACTTAAACCCCCTTGCGGGATATCAACCCCATTTTTTGTATGAAGACAATTCTGCTATCTTTTTTGATACCAAACATTATATGATGTTAGGGGGGTGTTGGATAACTAATGGGACAGAAGCTTTGAAATATTACCGCAACTGGTTCCGTCCCAATTTTTATCAGCACGCCGGCTTTCGGATTGTTCAATAAGGGACTAGTACTCTGTCAAGATAAAAATGATGGACTGTAGTGCGGGCATCTTGCCCGCGTGAGCGAGACGCTCACACTACCAAAAATCCCTCAAAACAAAATTGACAGACTACTATAGCGTTTCTCGCCCTAGTGAGGTACATCGGTAAGGGCACGGCAGTGCCGTGCCCCTACATCGCGTGATACAATTTTGTACCTCATCTGAATAGGAAGTGCTATAGCAATTAAAGAAATATGCAATCTCCGGGGCGCAAGGCGTTGCGCCCCTACAAATGTAAAAATACTGCATGAAAAAATGAAACCAAATCCTATTCCCCCACAACCAGGTCAAGAATCAGTTTGGGATTACCCGCGTCCCGCTGTTTTACAAGACACGAATAAACAGATTCGGGTGATTTTTAATGATATTGTATTGGCAGAAACAAACAAAGCTAAAAGAGTATTAGAAACTAGCCATCCTCCTGGATATTACATCCCTTCTGAAGATATTAAGTTAGAACATTTGATCGCAACGCCGAAAAAAACTTGGTGTGAATGGAAAGGCTGGTGTCAATATTATGATGTCAGCGTTGGTGATAAGCATGTAACTCATGCTGCTTGGCGATATATTCAGCCAAGTGCTAATTTTGTGGACATTCAAGAATATTACGCTTTTTATGTCAGTTTAATGGATGCTTGTTATGTCAATGATGAATTAGTGACACCGCAACCAGGTGGTTTCTATGGGGGATGGATTACCTCTGATATTGTCGGTCCATTTAAAGGTGAAGCAGGAACAATCGGATGGTAAATGATGAAAAACTCCACCCACACTTCGGCAAGCTCAGTGCATCGCAAGGGGATGGAGTTTTAGGGCATGGGGCATGGGGCATGGGGCATGGTAAAGATTCCCAATGCCCTATGCCCAATGCCCAAAGTCGGCGGGCGGTGGTCACTGAGCGGTCGTTGTGCTGTCCCTCGAAAGACACCTGGGGATGGAGTTTCCCGCCGACTTCCAATGAAACTTTCAATGAGACTTAATCCATTCACTAACAACTTGTTCAACGGGACGCGATTGATTATCAACTTGATAATTCATCTTTTGCATTTCTTCACTGGAAATTAAACCAGCTAATTGATTAATGGCTTCCCCTAATTCTGGATATTTTTTCAGCGTGGCTTCATTGAATACAGGGACAGCTTCGTAGGGAGGAAAATATTTTTTATCATCTTCTAAAATGACTAAATTCAGCACAGGAATCAAGCCATCTGTAGCACTGGCTGCGATGAAATCTACTTTTTTCTCCTTTAAGGCTTGATACATCAATCCTAATTCCATTTGTTTAAAATTAGCAAACTTTAAGCCATAGGTTTTAGCTAAACCTGGATAACCATCTTGTCGTTCGATAAATTCATACCCAAATCCAGCTTGCATTTGAGGGGTATATTTAGCAGCTTCGGTAAGTGTTTTGATTTGCAACTTTTTAGCATCTTCACCTCGAATAATCATCGCGAAGCTATTGTTAAATCCTAAAGGTTGCATGACTGCTAATTTAAATTTCTGGTCGTATTTTTGTTTGACTTGATCATAAACAAATTGAGGACTAGTAATAGGTTTCTCTTTCAAAACTGCAGTCAACGCCGTTCCCGTATATTCAACATACCCAGCTATTTTACCTGCTTTCACTGCTTCATGACAGATAAAAGTTCCCCCTAAATTAAAGCGGCGATCTACTTTTAATTTTGTATGGGATTCAATTTGTTGGGCTAGTAATTCTCCTAAAATGACTTGTTCAGTGAAATTTTTTGATCCAATAATAATTGTCGGTGGTTTTTGTTGATAGGTAAAGGCGATTAATCCCAAAATCATTAATGTTAATATGCCTAAAGTGACGGCAAATTTACGATTAAGTTTTACCTTTTTATCTGTTTGTAGTGTCAGACGCTTTTCTAATAATCCCAAGCCAAAATCTGCACCTAAAGCGATGAAAGCTGCAGGTATGGCACCCGCAAGAATCAATTCATTGTTAACCGTCGAAATTCCCCGAAAAATAAACACACCCAATCCACCACCGCCAATCGCTGCTGCAATAGTTGCAATTCCTACAGAAATAACGGTTGCGACCCTGACACCTGCCAAAATCACGCCTACAGCCAGGGGAATTTCTACTTGAAATAACAATTGTAAATCCGTCATTCCCATGCCTTTTCCCGCCTCTCGAATCGCCGGATTAACGCTATTAATCCCGATATAAGTATTACGAATTATGGGAAGTAACGCATAAAGAATCAGGGCGACAACAGCCGGAATTGTGCCAATTCCACCGATAAATGGCACAGAAATTAAAAACCCAAAAATAGCTAAACTAGGAATAGTTTGAATAGCGTTAGCTAAACCGAGAACTGGTTGGGCGAGTTGCGGTTGACGAGTAATAAAAATACCGAGAGGAATACCAATCGAGATGGCTACCACCATTGCGATCGCCACTAATACCAAGTGTTCCCCGGTATGAAGGAGAATTTCAGGGGCGTATTGGGTTAAAAACAAGGTTATCTCCTCATATTAAGCTTTGTCCCGATTTTCCCAAGCATTCAAACAAGCAATAAAAGCTTGCGCTTCTGGATGCTGAGATTGGAGGAATTCTTCTCTCGTTCCCAAAGCAACTAAATTCCCTTCATACATTAACCCAATTCGCGTCCCCAGGAAGAAAGCTTCTTGAATATCGTGGGTGACAAAGATGACGGTTTTTCCTAGTTGTCTTTGTAAATATTGGAATTGTTGTTGCAATTCTAGGCGCGTGATGGGATCGAGTGCGCCAAAAGGTTCATCCATCAATAATATCGGCGGATCGGCAGCTAAAGCCCTCGCGACACCTACACGCTGACGTTGACCACCAGATAGTTGATGGGGATAACGTTGCGCGAATATTTGAGGATCTAAACCAACTAAGTTTAACATTTCATCGACTCGCGCCTCAATTCGCTGTTGTGTCCACTTTTCTAGAGAAGGGACAAGTCCAACATTTTCTTTGACGCTAAAGTGGGGAAACAAGCCGGTTTCTTGAATGACATAACCTATCCGTCGTCGCAATTTAATTGCATCCCAGTCAGTCGTAGGGCGACCATTTACCAAAATTTCTCCTTGGGTGGGTATAAGGAGGTGATTGATTAATTTTAATGTCGTCGTCTTCCCGCTTCCACTGCGTCCTAATAATACTAGCGCTTCCCCTTGGTAGATGGTGAGATTTAAGTGAGATAATAGGGGACGGTGATTAATCGAGAAGCCTACATCGTGAAACTCAACAGTAATTTTTGGTAATTGGGACATGAGATGTTGGAGAAAAAAGTGTTCAAATCCCTATCGTTTTTCATGGGATTCAAGGGTCAACCGATTTTGGATACTTCTCTACGTTCGCGTAGCGTGTCGCAGACAGAGGCTACGCCAACGACTTAAGAGCGGGACGCTGCGCGAACGCTCAGTACAAGTTTTGGATACTTCTCTACGAGAGGCTACGCCAACGACTTAAGAGCGGGACGCTGCGCGTAGCTTGCTTCCACGTAGTGGTACGCTCAGTACAAGTTTTGGATTGACCCCGACCACAAGGGTACCTTGCTCGAGGGTTTTGGATTTGTGATTTTGGATTTGTTCCGCCCACAAGGAGCCTTGCTCGTACCGAAACAATCTAAAATCTAAAATCTAAAATTGGCTTGGTCAAGGGTCAAAAAACCTGGAATTTTGACTTTTGACAGTTTCGTAAGTCATGTAACTATTAAATTAAATAGGCGTATCCTGGGTTGTTTCATTAAATAATTCCCACAAAGCTACTGTACCTACAAAAAAAGTGTAAATACTGTATTGGATTGGATTTTTTCTTTTTGAAGGTGCATACAAAGCTGCTATAATTCCTTCCAGGAAATGAGCAATCAGAGCAAAACGTTCTACCCAAAAAATAAAATTGAGATTACTGGGTATTTGCTGGTGATTGACAGCGGCGTAAATGTTCCCTAATTCCCAAACAATGGCACTAACTATCAGAACTGTAGATATATATTTTACAACAGTAAAAATTATTTTCTTGCTCTGGTTGAAACTCATGGTTATCTGTGAATTGAACAACAATTTTATCAAGGGTGGTATCCCTAATAATCATATAGTGATACCATTTCGATATGAAGCTGCATATTTACTAGCCTGCGGAAGCAGGCTTTGTTTGTGAGCCAGTGACTTCTAGCCTCAGAGCGTTAAGGAAATGCTGCAAACCCTTCATCGCGCTGTTGGCAGCCTACATTGTAACCGTTTCGGTTCCGTGTAGGAGTATGTCACTTTAGCAAAATTATATTAGACCCCAAAGGCATAACAGCGGTAGCAACATGAGTGATTTGCGTTTCGGTGTTCAACCACTCTTTTGTCAGTACGAACTCCGTATTCGGGTCATAATATAAAACCTCCAAAGGTAAGCGCGATTCGCAATTATAATACACATCACCATCCTTGGAGAAGTATACAGCACCACGCCCATAGGTGTAGAACCCAATCAAGGCAGTTTTAGCAAGAGTATTCCAAGATATGTATTTCATGAGACTACTTTGTAAGTTGGCAGGCTATTTATGAAGTGTTTAATGTCACCTCACGTAGAATATACTGACTAAAATTATCGTCATCAGTATAAAAACCGAGGTTTATCAGCCTTTGTTGTAGCACTCAATTTGAACACCGTGTTGTTACAGAGATTTTCAGACAAATAAAAAACTCCACCCCCTTGTGGGTGGAGTTTCAGAGCATGGGAAGTAAGCCCTAATCCCTGTCTCATCAGGGCTATTTATTCAGATTGCTGTGAGGTGTGTGTTTTAACTTCACCCCTTTGTAAATCTACATAATCTTGCAGCTGACGCTTGGCTGCATCAAAAGCATCACGAATGGCAATATAAATATCTGTATGACTTGGTTCGTCGGAAGGGTTGCGATTTACTACTATCTCTCCATTCGGCACAGTTAAATCAATTTGGATGTGATAAAGCTTACCCTTGTGATGATTTCGATGAGGAATATCTACAACAACTCTACAACTTATGATTCGGTCATATAAGCGCT
This sequence comes from Gloeotrichia echinulata CP02, assembly GCA_038087035.1. NCBI lineage: Bacteria > Bacillati > Cyanobacteriota > Cyanophyceae > Nostocales > Gloeotrichiaceae > Gloeotrichia > Gloeotrichia echinulata. The sequence goes on from CP051187.1 coordinate 607,083, forward strand.
CTAGTTTCGCTACATGTTCACTAATTTTTTCCTCCACCGCTGGCGATGATGGAACATTATGAAAAGTAAGTTGCAAAACTGTTTTCATGATTCCTCCTTGCTGTTCACTATTATTCATCTATGCTCTCGATTTTGAAATTACACGAAAAATATGAGAAACTTGTGAGGAAATTTTATTCACTCTAGGGATTGGGCATTGGGGATGAGGGAGAATAAATTTAAAACACCACTCTTAGTACTTCTGCTGGTTATATGCTTTACCCTAGTAAGCGTGCGTTCATTGGGGCGAACAATTATGACATCAGCACCTCAATTACTGACAGACCCATTTTTGCAATTGCCAACGGCAACATCAGTACGAGTAGTATGGTTTACAGAGTTTGATGGTAATAAACACATAGTCAACTATGGAGAAAATCTAGAAAAAAACCGCTGGGCAAGCACTAATAAACTCAGTCGCACAAGAGAAGATCAGAAATCATATGTAGCCAATCAGACAGAAAATGGGCAAGTTGATCAACAACCCGTAAAGCGTGACATTTGGCGACATGAAGCTGAGGTGACTGGCTTAACTCCTGGTGTGCGGGTGAATTATCGCGTTACGAGTGTGCGGGAAGATGGACAGAGTGTCAGCAGTGATGTTTTTACCCTCGCGCCTAACCCAGAACCGGGTACGCCATTGAAAATTTTACTGACCTCTGACCATCAACTCAAGCCGATGACAGCAGCAAATCTCCAAAAGGTGGTCCAGACAGTGGGACGAGTGGATGCAGTTTTGTTTGCTGGTGATTTAATTAATATTCCAGACCGCGCCAGTGAATGGTTTGATGATAATCGCGGTGGTGCATTATTTCCCGGTTTGCAAGGTCGCGCTAAATATGCTATTGACCACAACGGTGTTAAAACATTTTATTCTGGCGGGCAAATAATTCAACATGCGCCAATGTTTCCTGCTATTGGTAATCATGAAGTCATGGGAAGGTTCGCGAGGAAAGAAAGTTTAGATGATGAATTTAATGATGCTATTCCCCGTGCGATCGCTCAAAGATTATATAGCGGTAAATCTTTAAAAGATAATTCCTTTAATACCGATACCTACGAAGAAATTTTTACCCTACCAACAACTAAAGAGGGTGGAAAAAGGTATTATGCAGTCAGTTTTGGTGATGTGCGTTTGGTCGTACTGTACGCTACAAATATGTGGCGGACTCCCAATTTAGATGCAATGGCTAGGGGGAGATATCGCGAAGCTGAAAAAGATTTAAACAACCCGGAAAATTGGGGTTATGGTCAGATGATTTTTGAGCCAATTGCTAAAGGTAGTCAGCAGTATAATTGGCTAGAGCAAGAACTTAAAAGTCCTGAGTTTCAGCAAGCAAAATATAAAGTAGTGATGTTCCATCATCCACCCCATACTTTGGGAGATAATATTGTCCCAGCTTACACCGACCCGGTGCAAATAATTGAACGGGATAATGATGGTAATATTCAAGCTGTGCGTTACGAGTATCCCAAGGATGCAGATTATCTGATTCGCGATGTTATGCCAATGCTTGAAGCGGCGAATGTACAATTCGTATTGTATGGACATTCCCATTTATGGAACCGCTTTGTGAGTGAAGGTGGAATGCATTTTCTCGAAACATCTAATGTCGGCAATTCTTATGGTGCAGCTTGGGGTAATAAAAAGCGACAAGTGCCAATTGGATATCAAGAAAATTATACTCCACTTGGTGATCCTAATGGTTTGCAGCCAGTAGTTCCCACAATTGCGCCTTTGTTGGGTGAAGATGGTCAGCCAATGCCGTATATTGCTAGTAATAACATCACTGTTTTTAGTATCTTTGACACCGGAACAGGGACGATAAGCAGCTATCGTTTTGATACCCGCAAACCGGAATCTGAGGTTATTAAGTTTGATGAATTTAAATTAAAATAGTTTGCGTTGCTGATTGATGGGATGATTTTTATCTCACGCAAACGCGAGTGCGTCCTGTAGGGAACATTGCCGTGCCCCTACCCCGTGGTATATTTACCTGAAAATATATCTCACCGCTGAAAAATTATATAGCATTTATCGACAAGCGTGAGGTACATCGGTAAGGGCACGGCACTGCCGTGCCCCTACACAGCGTGATATGATTTTGTACTTCATTTGAATGGGAAGCGCTATAAACAATAGCCCAGCAATACCAACCCCTAATAAAAAATTATGTCAATTATGAAGTGATGTTACAAAACTTTCAAAAATATTTAGAAATTGTCTACAAGCCAAACATAGCTTTAACGTAGAACTTATAGGAAACAATTGAGGCAAATGTGATGAGCAGAAATAATCTTCAAAACTATCGGTTTGTCTGTACCCTAACTTTTGGTGATATCTACGGTCAAATAATTGTTTGGTTAATCACAATTGTAGTCAGTTTGGCCTCAGCCTTGGCGTTGATGGGTGCCAGACGACCAGTGTATGCTTTAGTTACGGTGGGGCTTGTCGTTCTGCTATCCTTGCCTTTCTTGCTGTTTGCGTTCGTCACCACGTTGTTAAATCACATTGAAGTGACTGCGGTAGAGCCAGGAACAAAGACTGAACCTATACCTGGTAATGTTTCTGAGCAAAGACCTATACAAGCAACCAGTTGAAGAATGGGGGACCCCAATCCCCAATCCCCAATCCCCAATCCCCAATCCCCAATCCCCAATCCCTAATTCAAAATCTAAAATTGAATGTGCAGGGAGTTTTTTGCACTCAGGTGCTAGTAAATTATGCTGGAACATGATGTAATTATAGTTGGGGGCGGTTTAGCTGGATGTCGTGCGGCTGTGGAAATTGCCCGCATTGACCCCAGTTTAAATGTGGCTGTGGTTGCCAAAACTCACCCGATTCGTTCTCACTCAGTCGCTGCTCAAGGTGGGATGGCGGCGTCGCTGAAAAATGTTGACCCAGAAGATAGTTGGGAAGCACATGCGTTTGATACTGTCAAGGGTTCTGATTATTTGGCAGACCAAGATGCTGTGGCAATTCTCACCCAGGAAGCGCCGGATGTGGTGATTGACCTGGAACACATGGGCGTTTTATTCTCGCGCTTAAGCGATGGTCGCATTGCCCAACGGGCTTTTGGTGGACATTCCCACAACCGCACCTGCTACGCCGCTGATAAAACTGGTCACGCGATTTTGCACGAATTGGTCAGCAATCTGCGGCGCTATGGTGTGCAAATCTACCAAGAATGGTACGTAATGCGCCTGATTTTAGAAGCAGGTCAGGCGAAAGGTGTGGTGATGTTCAGCCTGTTGGATGGACATATTGAGGTACTCAGGGCAAAGGCGGTGATGTTTGCCACGGGGGGCTATGGTCGCGTTTATAACACCACATCCAATGATTATGCTTCTACTGGTGATGGTTTGGCAATGACGGCGATCGCCGGACTACCTCTGGAAGATATGGAATTTGTCCAGTTTCACCCCACTGGTTTATACCCAGTCGGAGTGCTGATTTCCGAGGCGGTACGGGGCGAGGGAGCATATTTAATTAATAGCGAAGGCGATCGCTTTATGGCGAACTACGCACCCAGCCGCATGGAACTGGCTCCTCGTGATATTACCTCACGGGCGATCGCCTACGAAATCCGCGCCGGTCGTGGTGTCCATCCCGATGGTAGCGCAGGCGGTCCCTTTGTCTACCTGGATTTGCGCCACATGGGCAAAGAAAAAATTATGAGCCGCGTTCCCTTCTGCTGGGAGGAAGCACACCGCCTCGTCGGCGTTGACGCGGTAACTCAACCTATGCCCGTCCGCCCCACAAATCATTATTGCATGGGTGGTATCCCAGTCAACACCGATGGACAAGTCCGCAGTAGTGGTGAGGGCTTAGTTGAAGCCTTTTTTGCCGCTGGGGAAACAGCTTGTGTCTCTGTTCACGGTGCCAATCGTCTGGGTAGTAACTCTCTGCTGGAATGTGTCGTTTATGGTAGGCGAACCGGGGCTTCAGTAGCACATTTTGTCCAAAATCGCAAGTTACCCACCGTCGATGAGCAACTTTATATCAACGAAGCCCAACAACAAATCCAAGCCTTGCTCGAACAGCCAGGAAAATACCGCATTAACCAAGTGCGTCAAGCCTTCCAAGATTGCATGACTGAGTATTGTGGCGTTTTTCGCACCGAGGCGTTAATGAGTGAGGGTTTGCAGAAGCTAGCAGAAATACAACAGCAATATCCACAAATTTATTTAGATGACAAAGGAACTTGCTGGAATACAGAACTAGTTGAAGCTTTAGAATTGCGGAGTCTGATGGTAGTTGGACAGACAATATTAGCCTCAGCTTTAAATCGTCAAGAAAGTCGCGGCGCCCACTTTCGAGAAGATTATTCCCACAGAGATGATGGTAATTTCTTGAAGCACACAATGGCTTATTATTCACCTGCAGGAATTGATATTCAATATCGCCCAGTGGTGATTAATATGTTTGAGCCACAGGAGCGCAAGTATTAAAATCGGGAAGGATTAGGGATTGGGGATTGAAACAATTGCTTCCTCTTCTACCATCACCCCCTATTTCCCTCATCCCTCTATCTTTTCATGCGTCATGCACCATAACCCTAGATAATTAACCTATGACTATAGCCAGTCAACCCAAATTAAGCTTAGAAGATTTTCTGCAACAGCCAGAGACTAAACCAGCATCAGAATTTATTAATGGAGAAATTATTCAGAAACCTATGCCACAAGGTGAACATAGTAGACTACAGATTAAATTTTGCACCGGGATTAACCAAATAGGTGAAACACAAAAGATTGCTTACGCTTTTCCTGAATTGCGTTGTACCTTTGGCGGTAATTCTATCATCCCTGATGTAGCTGTGTTTCGTTGGGAAAGAATTCCTAAAAGTGCAAACGGGAGAATTGCTAATCGTTTTGAGGTTCATCCTGACTGGGCGATTGAAATTTTATCTCCCGGTCAAAGACACACAAAAGTACTTGGTAACTTGTTATATTGTTCCCGCAATGGCACTGAATTAGGCTGGTTGATGGACCCAGAAACGGAAAGTATTTTGGCGGTGTTTCCTGGACAGCGGGTGGAATTGTATGAGGGTACTTCTCAGTTACCAATACTTAATGGTCTTGAGTTGGAACTGACAGTTGAACAGGTTTTTGGCTGGTTGAATTTCTAACTTTTCACGTTATTAGAACTTATGCCTTTCCTTAATGTTACAGATGAATGAGGTGATTGTGGAATGGATGCATCTACGCACTTTGTCAGACTACAATAATAAAAATATGCTCAAGACTATCTAAACATTCCCTATGGAAATAGCCATGTCTTCCCAAAAGGCAAATTCCCCAACCCTATATGAAACTGACTACTTGCAATGGATAGAAATCACCATTAAAAAATTGCAAAGTCAGGACTATAAAAATGTGGACTGGGAAAACTTAATAGAAGAAATTACCGATATGGGAAGGAGTGAACGCAAAAGCCTGAAAAGTAACTTCATCGTCATTCTGGTGCATTTGCTCAAATGGCAATTTCAACCTGAAAAAAGAAGCGGTAGCTGGGAAGGAAGTATTATAGAACATCGAAGACGTGTTAAAGAAGCTCTGGATGATTCGCCTAGTTTGAAGCCCTATCTTGAGAATATCTTTGCTGAGTGTTATACCCAAGCGGTTAAGCAAGCAAAAGCGGAAACAGGTTTACCCTTAGAATCATTTCCTGTAATCTCTCCTTACGAGTTATCAAAAGTAACAGATGATGAGTTTTTACCGATCTAAATCACCCAGAAGGAACTCACTCAATTTTCATCAATTATGGTTTCCCATCCCCATGAGTTTCGTAAACGTTATCAAAATATTTTACAATATTCAGTTTGCATTCTCGTCATAATTAGGAAGTCATCTACAAATGAACGAAACAATCAACCTTTTTACACCATTTGAACTCGGCGCTCTGACGCTGGGTAATCGGATTATCATGGCACCCATGACCCGTAGCCGTGCTGGTGGTGGACAAAAGAGGGTGCCAACTACCCTGAATGCAACTTACTATACCAAAGAAACTGCAACTGCTGTCTTAGCCGAGGACAATGCTGATTTGGTTTCCTTCGGTAGTTTGTTCATAGCTAACCCAGATTTACCGGAGCGTTTCCGCTTAGATGCGCCCCTTAATCAAGCCGATCCAGCGACATTTTATGCAAATCCCTGCGATGATTCAGTCGAGAACTGCGGTTTTGAGAAAGGATATACAGATTATCCGTTTTCAGTAAGGGCGTAGTGAAAAATAAAATCTCCCTCATCCCCCTTGACTTTCACCTGTGACAAAGGTATAATTAATTCCACGTAGAAGGGGAGTAGCTAGCTGGTAGTAAGTAAAGATTACAATGCCAGCGCATCTGAATCAACATACTGGGCGATAAAGCCCTGGTTCAGGTAGCAAATAATTAATATTTGAGAGCGAGACCTTCACTGAGTTCACACAAAAGAAAATGTGTGAAGCTCGGTGAGGTCTTTTGGCTTTCATCAAGCTTCACACAGGAAAAAATCCTTCAGGAGCTTGAGAGAGTGTTAACAGCTTTTACAGCAGGTTTATTACTGATTACAGTTTCAGAGCTAGGCGATAAAACCTTTTTTATCGCTGTGATTTTGGCAATGCGTCACTCGCGGCGATTGGTGTTTATCGGTGTGACAGCCGCCTTAGCTGCGATGACAATTCTTTCGGTGATATTTGGACAATTGGTGTCTTTATTGCCCAAAATCTACATTCATTACGCCGAAATAGCTTTGTTTATTGCCTTTGGTATCAAGTTGCTGTACGATGCTAGCAAAATGTCCTCTGCAAATAATGGAGAAGTAGCACAAGAGGCAAAAGCAGCGGTAGAAGAAGCAGATTCAGAACTAACAAACCATAAAAGCTCCTGGAAAATTATTATCAAAGCCTTTGTCTTGACATTTATCGCCGAATGGGGCGATCGCACACAAATTGCCACCATCGCCTTAGCCGCCGGCAATAATCCGATTGGGGTGACAGTAGGTGCTGTTTTAGGACACGCCATTTGTGCAGCGATCGCCGTTATTGGTGGCAAAATGATAGCCGGACGCATCTCTGAACGTCAAATTACCTTTATTGGCGGCTGCTTATTTCTCATCTTTGGTGTCGTGGCTGCAATTCAAGGAGCGTGAGGAAATGGGGGAGAAAACAGTTAACTGTTAACTGTTAACTGATGTTCCCCCTGCTGCTGATCAAATACCCACAGCCGCTCATGGCTTAGGTTTAGTTTCCGCTGAGGGTGCGGGGGCTGCACTCGGAGCAGTAGTACTACTAGGAGTGGGGGAAACAGTTGCTGCTTTATTAATTTCGTCTTTATATTGAGCAGGTGCTAAAGCCGAGGCGCTATCAAACAAAGGTTTTGCTTCTGCGGCTTTACCTTCTTGCTTCAATAGCAACGCCTTGGCTAAAACTGGGCGAAAATCCTGAGGATCTTTCAAAATTGCTTGGTCGTAGACAGAGAAAGCCTCAGTGTAGCGTTTCTGGGATGCATGAACTGTTCCCAATAACACCTGTACAGCGATGGTATCCACACTGCCAGGTTGAACTTTATTTGCTTGAGTGGAAGCGGACAGAGTATCTTGTAATAAGCCAATAGCAGCTTCGGGACGTTGCTGATTTAAAAGCAGAGTCACCATACCTTGTAAAGCCTTGAGGTCGCCTGGGTTGCTTGCCAAAACAGTGCGATAAGCTTGGGCTGCACCTTCCTTATCACCAATTTGCTGTTTTGCTTGAGCCAGGAGTACAGCGTATTCTGTCTGTTCTGGGTTCAACTTGGCGAGCTTTTCTAACGGTTCAATGACTCCTTGAATGTCACCTTGTTTTTGACTCAAAAGTTGTAGTCGTGCCTGTAAAAGACCCTTGAGAGCGGTTTGGTTTTCCGGTTCCCGTTGCAAAACCAGTTCATAACCCCGGACTTCATCTTGCAATTTTGATTTTTGCTCAGAGGAAGGTAAACTGCCTCTGGTGCTGGCGGTATTCTGAGTTGAGGGCTGGGGATTATTAAAAGCCTCAATAATCGGAACTAGCGAAACCCCGACAAAAGCAACAACTGCAAGTGCCAACACGACCTGAACCATCCAGCGATTGCGCGGTTGAGACACAAAACCTTCCTTAGATTGAACTCTAACGACAGTAACATTCACATAAATTAGAAAATTAACAATTTCCAAAACTTTGCGGAATACTACCAAATACCTGTGAATTTTATAACAAATAACTATTCACACTGCTAAAGTAAGTGATGACTTTAGGAGGAGCCGTCAGAATTATAACTATGATATGCTTCCGAAACCAGTGTAAAGACGCTAAATTACTTATTTAGTGTACAAACGCAAAATTTTGCGCCTTTACAATCTTATATAGAGCGATCGCTTGTGACTGGGTAGAAAGCAAATAACTTTCATGACTCTCCACAAACGCTCTTTTCAGCTGCCCTACTAAAATCCCTCAATGGGATGTGTCTCCGCCGCAAGGAGTTTTTATGACTTCCGACCTGATGCCGTCACCTGAATCTCCCGACTCTTCTTGTACCTCTGTTCAAGACCAAACTCAAATAGAGGTAGCCACTATTGTTGAAATACCAGCAGCCGAGGACTCTATTATTGAGAATCCCCCCGATCACCCTAGCGAGACTGCTGATGATGGGAACTTCGCCAATCGGCAACAACCGATTCCACCTCCCAGCGAACCGACGCAGTATCGAGCCATTGGGTTAGTCCGGGGTCGCTACCAAGCCAGTGAGGAACAATTTACTCAAGGAACCTTACTGACCGCAGATGGCGTAGGACTCAATTCCGTTCTCCTAGGGCGGATTATGAGTTTAGTCAAAAATCACTTGGACTTAGAAAAAGAACATCTGTGGGTCGTTTATCCCCGCACCCGACAGGAAAATGACACCTTACACATCCAAATTGTAGGGGTTTGGGAGCCAGAAAAACTGGCGAAAAATCCGACAGATGAGGATGAGCTACAGTCAAAACCAGAAGCATTAATCAGACCCGGTGATGTAGTTAACAGATCCTCACCAACTACAAATAACCTCAAACCCTCTTCAGAAATTCCTGATGGTGGTTTTTCCGTTCGTGGTGAAGTAGTTTATCAGTCTTTTGATACCAAGAACTTGGTAGTCAAAATCAAACAGGCTCCACGTAAACCAACGGACAAATCCAAGTATTTTAAGTTGAAACTGCGGGGCGTGCTAACGACCAAAGCAGTGGGGAAATTTTGGGACTTCCAAGTCAAGCGAGAAGGTGATGTATTAATAGTAGAAAATGCTGAGGCGATCGCTGACTTACCCAAAAAACGCAAACCACCCTTCAGAGGCGGTGGTGGTCCTCGCGGTGCTGGCGGTGCTGGTGGTAGAAAACCATTCCCCCCCAGACGCACTGGAGAAACCCCACGTCCCATCAAAAAAACAGGCGGCGACCCCTCAGCGGTGTCAAAACCTATACCAAAAAACCCCGCTCCTAAACCGATTAAAAAGCCCAAACCACCCGCAGAGTAAGGGAATAGGGAATAGGAGTTAGGAGTTAGGAGTTATACCGTTTCACTTCAAGTATGATACAAATACGTTGGTAGGGGCACGGCATTGCCGTGCCCTTACGGGAAATCTATATGTATCAGAGTTTTGGTGAAATGGTATTAGGAATTAGGAGTTAGGAGTTTGGAATGATTCTCCCCAATCCCCAATCCCCAATCCCTAATCTCTAGGGCGTGTTTTCAAAGTCTTATACAATACCACTAAAACGCTGACACATGTAGATTTCACGTAGGGGCACGGCAATGCCGTGCCCCTACAGCTGGTATCATATCGTGTGGATTTAGGGGTATCTAAAAATTTATCCGGCTAAACAAATAGTTTGAAAACACGCCCCAATCCCTAATCCCCAATCCCTAATCCCCAGTATCACAAATCCATCCAACGGTCTTGGGGTACAAAAGAGCGCTCCATTGGAATTGGGGAAACTGATTCTGTGAGGGTAAATAAGCCTGCTTCTATCCACTGTTTTAACTCTAACGCGACTTGGCGAGAAAGAAACATACTGGCTAGGGGAGCAACCCGCACTGCTTTACCCTCAATGGTGATGCGCCCAGATTTGAGTTGGGCGTAACTCACCAACCCAAAGGTGGGACGCACGCGCCGAGGAATCGAAAAATCCACGATTGGCGCTACTAAATCTTGATCTTGCACAGCACAACGTTCAACTACTTCTTCATTTAAGACGGGGAATGGTATACCTACCCCCAACATCAACGAAGGACCATAACTTTTGAAGTAACAACCCCGCACCCAACGAGCATCCATGAGCTTCGCATCACCAATTAAAGCTAAAGTGGCAGCCGGTCCAATTGGGGTATGATTGGGTAAACGCTTTTGTAAGGGGTTGTGCTGAGTACCTTCCCAGGCAATATAACCAATACCACCGCCTAAAAAAATCCGCGTGCCAATGCCAACAAGTTGCAAATCAGGATCGTTGAATAAAGGGGAAATTGCACCAGGGTTTGAGTAGACAGCATTTCCGAGACGCGGTTGTAAAGGTCCCAGATAAGTGAAAAGTGGGCGATCGCCTCCATTCACCCCCACAATAAAATTTTGGTACAAATTACGCGGATTGAATAAATAAAACTGATTGATCGTTTCACGGGTAATTGTCGTTTCAAATGCTGCCCTTGGGTAACAATCTGTAACTTGTCCCTGGGCTTTTACTGGTACAGCCTTACCAGCGATCAAATCTTCAATCACATGACCACCGCCGCGTTCCCGGATTTCTTCCCCTTCCATCACCTCCACACCACAACTAGCACCAAGGTATAAATCTACAGCACCAAAACCTGAGTAGGCTGGCACACCATCTAACCAACAGCGGCGAATTTTGATTGGCGGGTCAGTATGTCCCAGGTTAATAATTGCACCACTTGATTCCATCGGCTCAAAGGTGCCCGTGGTAATTACATCAACGTCCTTAGCGGCTTTGGTAACACCAACTGCTGCTACTCGTGTCTTTAATTCTTCAGATGTCAAAACCACCGCACGTTTACGGTTGATTTTATCGTTAATTTCGGCAATAGTTCGCATTTTCAACGTAGCGACTTGACATATTCATTATGGGGTGCTTGGCTACCAAGTATAGCAGGGGACTGGGGACTGGGGACACTTCGGCAAGCTCAGTGCATCGCTGGGGACTGGGTTACAAGTCTGATTGTGTCTAGGTTTTATCATCAGTTAATGTCCTAAGCACTTTGGCGGTTGCTATAAATAAAGAAAACTGCTCAGTTAGCCGATAGGGTAGGGTGCGTCAGTACAGATTGTCCCAATCGCTTGAGGATTCGCAACACTTCAGCTAACTCATGTCGTCGGGGAAATAGAGAAAATGTCCGTGATATGTCATACAGTGGAGTTTCTTGAGGAGTGAGTTTCAAAAAGACAAATTCATCACCATTTGTAGCCATGTAGGGGCGCAAGGCCTTGCGCCCCTACGAGGATCTGTGGTTCAAATCAATGAAAATTGCTGTAATTATCATCACTAGCAGGAGTTTCTAAGCGCAAACTATCAATCTTTTCATCCCCTGCAGAGGATTCAGAAACTATCACCAACTCAGCCTCTTTTGTATGGCTATGTCCCCATTCATCTAAAACATCTTTAATTAAAACTTCTTGTAACCAAATTTTAGCAACAACGGTTAATGGTAAGGCTAATAATAATCCTAAAAAGCCGAAGAAAGTCACAAAAAATAGCTGGGCAATTAAAGTGATTGCTGGTAGCAGTGAAACTTGATGCGCCATCACAATCGGCGTGATGAAATTGGTTTCAACCTGTTGAATAAAAATGTAGAGAATTAAAACAGCAAGGCATTTCCAGGGGTCATCTAATAGAGCGATCGCCAATGCTGGAACTACACTCATGGTAGGTCCAAGGTTGGGAATTAAGTTCATAAATCCCGCCAAAACTGCTAGTGCTAAAGCTGCTTTCACATGCAATATTGACAAGCCAATCAAACTCATCAGTCCCACGACAAAAACAGCAAAGCCTGCACCTGTAATC